>NZ_JBRYHT010000008.1:0-207507 GCF_053309355.1 Citrobacter freundii complex sp. 2025EL-00176
TGGCGTATATTACGCTTTCCTCTTTCAGAGTCAACCCTCATTTTCAGGTTTTTCTCTTCAACCGACCGGGCTGTTTGCGTGAAGTGATTCACATCCGCCGTGTCGATGGAGGCGCATTATAGGGATCCCATTTTTTAGCACAAGTGTTTTTTGGATCTTTTTTGCTGAATGCTTGTTTTTCACCCCTTTCGCTACATTCCTGCGCAATTTGGCTGATTTTTGATAGATAAATCACTTGCACAGTCTCGATAATCCAACCAAAGTCTTCATTACCGCTCTATTTTCGCTGAGGTAAACATGTCTGATGTACTGCGCCCTTATAAGGATCTTTTCCCACAGATCGGAGAACGCGTGATGATCGACACCAGTAGCGTCGTCATTGGTGATGCCCGTTTAGCTGATGATGTCGGAATTTGGCCACTGGTCGCGATCCGTGGCGACGTGAACTACGTGCAAATCGGTGCGCGTACAAACATTCAGGACGGCAGCGTTCTACATGTCACACATAAATCTACATCTAATCCGCAGGGCAATCCGCTAATCGTAGGTGAAGATGTGACAGTTGGTCATAAAGTCATGCTGCACGGTTGTATCATTGGCAACCGCGTATTAGTCGGCATGGGATCAATTCTGTTGGACGGTGTCGTTGTTGAAGACGACGTTATGATTGGGGCGGGAAGCCTGGTTCCGCAAAACAAACGCCTGGAGAGTGGATATCTGTACCTGGGAAGCCCGGTTAAGCAGATCCGTCCATTGAGCGATGAAGAGAAAGCAGGCTTGCAATACTCAGCTAACAACTATGTTAAGTGGAAAGATGAGTATTTAAGTCAGAGTAGCCACACCCAACCCTGAGCGTCTTCCTGCTGGTCCTGGATCAATGCTTCGGCCTCTTCCTCCAGGTCCCAGCGATGTACTCGAAAGATTTCCAGCCACTGTTCAGGCGTCTCGCCGCCAAAGCGGGACGCCAACATCTTTCCCGATATGGCGCATGTTAACTGCATGCCATGAACCATTGCAGGGAAAACAATGGCATTCACATCCGTCCGCCATTCTTCTCGATCGGGAAACTGGATCGCCTGATTCATGCCGACAATTCCTGTTGCATGCTTTTAATGACCGGCTCAATCTGGGGTAAAACGCCATGCCAGAGTAAAACGGCATGTGCAGCTTGTCCCACCAGCATCCCCAGACCATCGGCATACTGTTTCGCTCCATGCTTTTCACACCAGGAAAGGAACGGCGTATTCCCTTTCTGATAAAACATGTCGTAGCAGTAGACGGAGGGATGGATAAGAGATGCCGGAATAGACGGGACCTCACCGTTAATACCGCTGGACGTCGCGTTAATAATCAGATCAAAGCTGTGATTATCAAGTTCGTCCATTCCCACCGCCTGCACGCTACCGGTATGAGAGAAGAGCTGTGCCAGTTCTTCAGCGCGGGAGGCCGTACGATTAACAATGGTCACCGCACAATCCATAGAAAGAAGAGGTAGCAATACCCCACGGGATGCACCGCCCGCACCAATCAGCAGAATTCGCGAGCCGGGACGAATGAAAGATAAACGCTCAAGATCGCTTAATAAACCGATACCATCCGTGTTATCTCCCAGCAAACGACCATCCTCCAGCCGTTTAAGGGTGTTGACTGCACCAGCTAGCGATGCCCGATCTGTTAATTCATCGGCACGCGCAAACGCCTCTTCTTTAAAAGGAACGGTGACATTTGCCCCCTTACCCCCCTCAGCAAAAAAGGCGTTCAGCGAATTCACAAAGTCATTGATCGGCGCCAGTACACGTCCATAGGCGTAATCAATCTTCAACTGCTCTGCAAATTGCTGATGAATAAAAGGTGATTTACTGTGCGCTATCGGATTACCAAAAACAGCATAGGCTTCTTTCATATTACCCCTGTCGAAACTGTTCACCCGTCAGTGCATCACGGATCTCCGAAGGATTCAAACGCCCTCCGGTCTCTCCTTCAACAACGGGAAAGTCTGTACCGAACTGTGCGCGGACTTCCTCTACCGTTCGGCAAGGCGGTAAGCCACTCAAATTAGCACTGGTGGAGACGATAGGTTTGCCATAAGCCTGGCACAGTGCAACCACCAGCGGATGATCGGTGACACGCACGGCCAGCGAATCAAAACGACCAGTCAACCAACGAGGTGTAGTCGCAAGCGCCGGGAAAACGAAGGTGACGGGCCCCGGCCAGCGAGCGAAGATAGCCTCACGTTGAGCATCAGTAAGCGAGCTATCGTCAATATAGGACTTAAGTTGCTCAAAGTTGGCCGCAATCAAAATTAAGCCTTTCTCGACCGGACGTTGTTTTAGTTCCAACAAACGGCTAACTGCCGTTTCGCTGTCGGGATCGCAGCCGACACCAAATACAGCTTCTGTTGGATAGGCGATGACTTTCTCTTGGTTCAGTACCTCTATTGCAGCAGCGATAGGGCCTGTGGGCAGGTTATTATTCACTTTTTTATTCCGCCGAAATCGGCTTTCCACATTGTTTACTGGCACAGAAATGCTTCACACCCTGCGCGGTTTTCTTTTCGATGAGTAGCGGATAATGGCACTCTGGACACTCTCCGGCTAACGGTTTGAAGTTAATGACAAACTGGCACTCCGGATAGCGATCGCAGGAGTAAAAAGTTTTGCCATAACGGGAACGCCGCTGGACCAGGTGACCGGTCTGGCATTGAGGACAGACGATTGCTGTTTCATCAGGCTTGTCGATAAGCTCGGTGTGATCGCATGCTGGATAGTCACTGCATCCGATAAACATCCCGAATCGCCCCTGTCGCAACACCAACTCTGCGCCACATGCAGGGCAAAACTTACCCTCCAGAACTTTGACAATATGCCCGTCCGCCGATGATTTCAGCGGACGGATATAATCGCATTCTGGATAGTGTGAACAACCGAGAAACGGACCGTGTTTCCCGGAGCGAATAACCAGTTCGGCCCCGCATTGTGGGCAGGGCTCGTTTTTACGCACCGTAAACAGTGCTGATTTAGCCATAACAACTCATACTGAATGAAGATTGATTAATGCAGCATACCTTCATTCACTTCAAAGAGTAATTCTTCCATTTGTTGATAGGCATTTTCACAACCCGGAATGTTGAATAGCACCATCAGGATCACCCACTTCAGGTCTTCCAGATCAAACTCTGCCGTATCCAACGCGAGTACGCGCTCAATGACCATTTCTCGCGTTTCGAGGTTTAGCACCTGAATCTGTTCCAGGAATAGCAAGAATCCGCGACAGCTCGCATCCAGCCGTTCACATTCTTCTGCAGTATAAATACGCAGAGAAAGAGGGTCAGACGCTAGCTGCATAGGTTCGGCAAGGCCATCCTGATAATCAGCAAGCTTTTCCAGCCACAGTAACGCGTTGTAGATGTCTTCACGATCAAAACCAGCGTCGGTAAGATCCCGTTCCAGTTTGTCCTGATCCACACGCAGCTCAGCTTCGTTATGGATATATGTCTCAAACAAATACATTAGTACGTCGAACATGGCATGCCCTCCTCAATCGGACATAGCCGCCGGGTACAGCTGCGATCCATCCTGCTAACTCCAGTTCGAGTAGTTGAGCCACTACCTCTGGCACAGGTTGGCCGGCACGTTCAGCGACGACGTCAACAGGTGTTACCTCATCTCCTACGTTAGCCAGGAGCTCAGGAAATGGCAATGCCACCTCTTCGTGATCTGGCGAATAAATTGATTTTTCAGGTTCATCTGGCAACCATTGCAGCCCATATTGCAAATTTTCCAGAATTTCCTCTGGTGCGGTCACAAGGGTGGCTCCCTGCTGAATAAGCCAATGTGGACCTTCACTTCCCGGACTCCCAATCGGTCCAGGTAAAGCAAAAACCTCCCGCCCTTGTTCCAGCGCACAGCGTGCCGTGACCAATGAACCGCTACGCTGCGCGGCTTCAACGACCAGGACACCTTTACTTAGACCACTGATAATACGATTTCGTCGGGGAAAATTGCGCGGCAACGGGAGCGTATCTAATGGGAACTCAGACACCAATGCGCCTCCGGACTCAATCAGACGTTCAGCAAGACGGACATGCTGCCGTGGATGAATGGTTTCAAGCCCATTTCCCAGCACCGCAATACTCGTACCTTGTCGGTTTATCGCCGCATTATGCGCTACGCCATCAATTCCCCGGGCCAGCCCACTGGTTATCGTCACCCCAAACGCGGCAAGCTTTTCGCAAAATAATCGCCCCCAACGTTCGCCATACCATGAATGCTGACGACTGCCGACGACGGCCACCTGAAATGAATGCAGGCATGCGGGAATACCGGCAACGAAAAGTAGCCCAGGATAATCTTCAATCGCGCGCAACTGGGGCGGATAATGCTCGCTGTCGGCAACCACTAAATGGTGATTCGGCTGCTTCAACCAGCACAGCGTTTTTTCCAGCAACTGTTCTGAAAAGGTTAAAAAGCGCATGGCCTGGCGGGAAGATAATCCTGCATGCTGGAGTATCGTGTTGTTAATATATGGTTGGGCATTGAGCCAGTGGGCAAGGCGCACCATCTCATCACCATACAGTTCATTCACTTGCGCTAAACGTAGCCAAATTTCAAGTTGGGTCATCCCTGTTCCCCTGCCACAAGCAGTCCTGGCAATCTTTGCGATTGGTCACTGATGCTGTCAATCAGAGGGGGTTTTGTCTAGAATAGAGGTAATAATCTTTTCAACTCCTGAACACAACTCTGGATAACTATGTCAGTTTTGCAAGTGTTACATATTCCGGACGAGCGCCTTCGCAAAGTCGCAAAACCGGTTGAAGAAGTGAATGCAGAAATTCAGCGTATCGTTGATGATATGTTCGAAACGATGTACGCGGAAGAGGGTATCGGTCTGGCCGCAACACAGGTCGACATCCATCAGCGCATCATTGTCATTGATGTCTCTGAAAATCGCGATGAGCAGTTGGTTTTAATCAACCCGGAGCTGCTGGAGAAAGATGGCGAAACCGGCATTGAAGAAGGTTGCCTGTCTATCCCCGAACAGCGTGCGTTAGTACCACGCGCTGAGAAAGTAAAAATTCGTGCGCTCAATCGCGACGGTAAATCTTTTGAACTGGAAGCCGATGGCCTGCTCGCTATCTGCATTCAACATGAAATGGATCACCTGGTCGGTAAACTGTTTATCGATTATCTGTCTCCGTTGAAGCAACAACGTATTCGTCAGAAAGTTGAAAAACTCGACCGCCTGAACGCCCGAGCTTAAGGACAAGAATCAACGTGTCAGACTCACTACGTATTATTTTTGCGGGTACACCTGACTTTGCAGCGCGTCACCTTGACGCGCTGTTGTCTTCTGGACATAACGTCGTTGGCGTGTTTACCCAACCGGACCGCCCCGCGGGACGCGGTAAAAAGCTGATGCCCAGCCCGGTAAAAGTGTTGGCAGAAGAAAAAGGGATACCGGTTTTCCAGCCCGTCTCTCTTCGCCCTCAGGAAAACCAACAGTTGGTTGCTGATTTACACGCAGACGTGATGGTGGTAGTGGCATATGGACTGATTCTGCCAAAAGCCGTGTTGGAAATGCCGCGCCTGGGTTGTATCAACGTTCACGGTTCCCTGCTCCCACGCTGGCGTGGCGCAGCACCGATTCAACGTTCACTGTGGGCTGGCGATAGCGAAACGGGTGTTACCATCATGCAAATGGATGTTGGTCTCGACACCGGTGATATGCTGCTTAAGCTCTCCTGCCCAATTACGGCAGAAGATACAAGCGGTTCGTTATACGACAAGCTGGCAGACCTGGGGCCCCAGGGGCTGATTGAAACGCTAAAACAGCTGGCTGCTGGCACGATAAAACCCGTTGTACAAGATGAATCACTGGTTACGCATGCAGAGAAACTCAGTAAAGAAGAGGCCCGTATCGACTGGTCACTTTCGGCCGCTCAGTTGGAGCGCTGCATCCGCGCCTTTAACCCGTGGCCAATGAGTTACATCGTCATCGACGAACAACCAGTAAAAATTTGGCAGGCGACGGTTATCGATACGCCCGCTAACGCTGAACCAGGCACAATTCTGGAAGCGACCCGTCAGGGTATCCAGGTTGCAACAGGCGACGGCATCCTGAATCTCGTCTCTTTGCAGCCCGCCGGCAAAAAAGCCATGAGTGCGCAGGATCTGCTTAATTCGCGCCGGGAGTGGTTTGTGCCCGGAAACCGTCTGGCCTGACGGTTCATCTCTTTAAGCCCGGTGTGACCGGGCATTTTTATTTTTGCACTTATGAAAAAACATCTTAATTTACGCAGTATGGCGGCCCAGGCCGTCGAGCAGGTTGTCGAAAAGGGGCAATCATTAAGCAATGTGCTGCCCGCCATGCAGCAAAAAGTTGCCGATAAAGATAAAGCGCTGTTGCAAGAGCTTTGCTTCGGCGTATTGCGCACACTCTCGCAACTGGAGTGGATGATCCAGCAACTGATGGAACGTCCGATGACGGGCAAACAGCGCACCGTTCACTACCTGATCATGGTGGGCTTCTACCAACTGCTGCACACCCGTATCCCACCCCATGCTGCGCTGGCAGAAACCGTAGAAGGCGCGGTGGTGATCAAGCGTCCACAGTTGAAAGGACTTATCAACGGCGTGTTGCGCCAGTTTCAGCGCCGCCAGGATGAACTGCTGGCCGAGTTCGCACAAAGCGATCTACGTTTCTTACACCCCTCCTGGCTGGTAAAACGCATTAAAGCCGCTTACCCGCAGCAGTGGGAAGCCATCCTTGAGGCTAATAACCAACGTCCGCCTATGTGGCTCCGTGTTAATCGCAACCACCATACGCGCAACGCCTGGCTGGACCTCCTCGCCGAAGCAGGATTAACCGGTTTCCCACATCCGGATTACCCGGATGCGGTCCGTCTGGAAACGCCGGCTCCTGTACACGCCCTGCCTGGTTTTGACGAAGGGTGGGTGACCGTGCAGGATGCCTCTGCCCAGGGCTGTGTCAGCTATCTACAGCCACAAAACGGAGAGCAGATCCTTGATTTATGCTGCGCTCCCGGCGGCAAGACTACCCACATTCTGGAGGTCGCGCCAGAAGCGAACGTGATGGCTGTTGATGTCGATGATAAACGCCTGTCTCGCGTGTATGACAACCTGAAACGCCTGGGTATGAAAGCAACCGTGAAGCAGGGTGATGGTCGCTATCCACAGCAGTGGTGCGGTGATCAACAATTTGACCGAATTTTGCTGGACGCTCCATGTTCTGCTACTGGTGTGATTCGTCGCCATCCGGATATCAAATGGCTGCGTCGCGATCGTGACATTGCCGAACTCGCTCAGTTGCAGGCCGAGATCCTCAACGCGACCTGGACACACCTTAAGCCTGGCGGCACGCTAGTCTATGCAACCTGTTCTATTCTGCCAGAAGAAAACCAACAGCAGATCGCCGCGTTCCTTGCACGCACACCGGATGCGGTGTTAAGCGAAACCGGTACGCCAGAGCAGCCGGGACGTCAGAATTTACCGGGTGCAGAAGATGGCGATGGCTTCTTTTACGCTAAGCTAATCAAAAAGTGATGAGATAACGGGTCGCGACTGATGAAAATTATCATTCTTGGCGCAGGACAAGTTGGCGGTACGCTGGCGGAAAACCTGGTCGGAGAGAACAACGATATCACGGTAGTCGATACCAATGGTGAGCGTCTGCGCAGCTTGCAGGACAAGTTCGATCTCCGCGTCGTGCAAGGACATGGTTCACATCCCCGTGTATTGCGTGAGGCTGGTGCCGACGATGCCGATATGCTGGTTGCCGTAACCAGCTCAGATGAAACAAATATGGTTGCCTGCCAGGTAGCTTATTCCCTGTTTAATACGCCTAACCGTATCGCCCGTATTCGTTCACCGGATTACGTTCGCGATGCGGACAAGCTATTCCAATCCGAGGCTGTCCCTATCGATCATCTGATTGCGCCTGAGCAACTGGTCATCGATAGCATTTATCGCCTGATTGAATATCCGGGCGCATTGCAGGTTGTGAATTTTGCCGAGGGAAAAGTCAGTCTGGCTGTCGTGAAAGCGTATTACGGCGGACCGCTAATCGGTAATGCGTTGTCCACAATGCGCGATCACATGCCGCATATCGATACCCGCGTTGCGGCGATATTCCGTCATGACAGGCCAATTCGCCCGCAGGGCTCTACCATCGTTGAAGCGGGTGATGAAGTTTTCTTTATCGCGGCATCACAGCACATTCGCGCCGTCATGAGCGAGCTACAGCGTCTGGAAAAGCCCTACAAACGCATTATGTTAGTCGGTGGCGGTAATATCGGCGCGGGGCTGGCGCGGCGTCTGGAAAAAGATTACAGCGTCAAACTGATCGAGCGTAATCAGCAGCGCGCATCGGAGCTTGCAGAGAAACTGCAAAATACAATCGTCTTTTTTGGCGATGCTTCGGATCAAGAGCTGCTGGCGGAAGAACATATCGATCAGGTTGATCTGTTCATCGCGGTGACCAACGACGATGAAGCTAACATCATGTCGGCGATGCTGGCTAAACGAATGGGCGCCAAAAAAGTGATGGTGCTGATCCAACGCAGAGCGTACGTCGATCTGGTACAGGGCAGCGTGATCGATATTGCGATTTCACCGCAGCAGGCGACCATCTCCGCACTCCTGAGCCATGTGCGTAAAGCTGATATTGTTGGTGTTTCATCACTACGCCGCGGCGTAGCGGAAGCCATTGAAGCCGTTGCACACGGTGATGAGACAACATCTCGGGTGGTAGGTCGCTCGATTGATGAAATTAAACTTCCGCCTGGCACCATTATTGGCGCTGTTGTACGGGGTAATGATGTGATGATTGCCAATGACAACCTGCGTATTGAACAGGGCGATCACGTTATTATGTTCCTGACAGATAAAAAGTTTATTACCGACGTCGAGCGCTTATTCCAGCCAAGCCCCTTCTTCCTGTAATAATTTGGGCGCTAATATGGCGCCCTTTTTATTTCCCTTTATTTATCAGGGCCTAATAATTTTTCCTTTCCGCAATACATAAATGGAAATTGCCTAAACATTTGTTAAACTTATAAACGTCAGCTGCATAGGGAGAATAAAATGAGCATTATTAAAGAGTTTCGCGAATTCGCGATGCGCGGGAATGTTGTCGATTTGGCGGTGGGTGTCATTATTGGTGCGGCATTTGGTAAGATCGTTTCATCACTGGTTGCCGATATCATCATGCCGCCACTGGGGTTGTTAATTGGTGGGATTGATTTTAAACAGTTTGCTTTAACGTTACGTGATGCGCAGGGAGACATCCCGGCGGTAGTCATGCATTACGGCGTATTCATTCAGAATGTCTTCGATTTCATTATTGTTGCGTTTGCTATCTTTATGGCAATCAAACTGATCAATAAATTGAATCGTAAAAAAGCTGAAGAGCCAGCGGCGCCCCCTGCACCATCTAAAGAAGAAGTATTACTAAGTGAAATTCGTGACCTGCTGAAAGAACAGAACAACCGCTCTTAAGCGTTCATTGAAACAAAAAGGCCAGTGGTAAAAAAGTGCTTCACTTTCTTGCCACTGGCCTCCCAGTTTCCCCGATTGCCATGTTTACCTTTACGTAGATAACTTCCCTTCCCTTTCTTATTTTTCTCAACGCGCTGTCTGAACAGTGGATCATGCAGAAGCGCCTCAATGGCGTTGTCCTTTATCTGTCCTTTGGTATGCTGATAACGGCTCATACTCTCTCCAGTTTGTGGGGGTAATTTACGCCGGGAGTGTAGACCTGACCGTGCAAAAAATCAACGGTCTGATATTGTCCCACTGGCGCCTTGTTCAAGTGCTTCAAGAATAGAACAGTACACACTGCTATGTGCTTTACCACAGCATGCATCATTTAATCGCTGTAACGATCGTTGCATCGCCTGAAGCTCCGCTATGCGCGCTTCGACCTCTTGTAATCTTTCCTGAACAATCCCTTTTGATTCCTGGCAAGTATGGTGCTCTGGATCTATGCGGATCGAAAGCAGCTCGCGAATCGACTCCAGTGTAAAACCAAGCTGACGGGCATAACGAATAAATTTAAGACGCTGAAGATCGCTTTCCGTGTAGAGACGAAACCCGCCTTCTGTACGTACTTCATGCTCCATCATCTGCTGCTTTTCATAGTAACGGATAGTATCCGGCGTCACGTCAGCCAGCTTCGCTAATTCACCAATTCGGTACATGCTCTCTCCGCTATTTGTCGTTGATCTTCTGTAGCAGCTTATCTGCGTATTCGCCGTGTAAAAACTCGGTGCTAAGTCCAGCTTGTCGAAGTTTTAGCTCCAGTAGCGACAACCGACGACTGACTTCCTGATAACTGGGATCATCTTTGCGGATCCCCGCGAGTATTTCAAGCAGCTGGATTGCCTCTCTGCGCTGCTCAAGCTCAGGTGGAAGGCAACCTGCATTTTTTAATAAACGATATCCGGCCCGAAGTTCAGGCGGAATATGGGAATCATCGTCAAGGGTAAGCGGTTCGCCTGTACCAGGTAAATCATCAAACTCGCCTTTAGACTGTGCAGCAATAATATGGCGCTCCGCCCACTGGTCCAGTAACCACATATAACGCTCCAGGGGATGAACAAAAAGAGTACAGATATTGTAGATAAGTGGGGATAGGGCGGATATAAAAAAACCCGCCGAGGCGGGTTTTTTTACGTTACTACAGATTACTCTGCAGCAGCTTCTGTTTTCTCTGAACGATCAACCAGCTCGATGTATGCCATCGGCGCGTTGTCGCCTGCACGGAAACCACACTTCAGAATGCGAGTGTAACCACCGGCGCGGCTCGCGAAACGCGGGCCCAGTTCGTTAAACAGTTTTGCCACGATCTCGTTATCACGAGTACGGGCGAATGCCAGACGACGATTAGCTACGCTATCAGTCTTGGCAAGAGTAATCAGCGGCTCAACTACGCGACGCAGCTCTTTCGCTTTCGGCAGAGTCGTCTTGATGATTTCATGACGAACCAGTGAACCTGCCATATTGCGGAACATAGCCTGGCGATGGCTGCTGTTGCGGTTCAGTTGACGACCACTCTTACGATGGCGCATGACCTTATCCTTCTCAGTAAAACCTTAACCTGTGATCCGGTTACTCGTCAGCGATGCTTGCCGGTGGCCAGTTTTCCAGGCGCATGCCCAGAGACAGTCCACGGGAAGCCAGCACGTCTTTAATCTCAGTAAGAGATTTTTTACCAAGGTTAGGCGTCTTAAGAAGCTCAACCTCAGTACGCTGTACCAGATCACCGATATAGTGGATAGCTTCTGCTTTGAGGCAGTTAGCAGAGCGGACAGTCAATTCCAGATCGTCAACAGGGCGCAGCAGGATCGGATCGAATTCTGGTTTCTCTTCTTTAACTTCCGGCTGACGTACATCACGTAAGTCAACAAAAGCTTCCAGTTGTTCAGCCAGAATGGTTGCCGCACGACGAATCGCCTCTTCAGGATCGATTGTGCCGTTGGTTTCCATTTCGATGACCAGCTTGTCCAGGTCGGTACGCTGTTCTACACGCGCTGCTTCAACATTGTAGGCAATACGCTCTACAGGGCTGTAGCATGCGTCGACCAGCAGACGGCCGATTGGGCGCTCATCTTCTTCCGAATGAATTCGGGTAGAAGCCGGCACATAACCACGACCGCGCTGAACTTTGATGCGCATACTAATAGATGCGTTCTCATCGGTCAGGTGGCAGATCACGTGCTGTGGCTTGACGATTTCGACATCACCATCATGGGTAATGTCGGCTGCAGTCACAGGGCCAATGCCAGATTTATTCAAGGTAAGAATAACGTCATCTTTACCCTGAACTCTCACCGCCAGCCCTTTCAGGTTGAGCAGGATTTCCAGGATATCTTCCTGAACGCCTTCTTTGGTGCTGTACTCATGTAGTACACCATCAATCTCAACCTCGGTCACCGCGCAACCCGGCATCGATGAGAGCAGAATACGGCGCAGTGCGTTACCCAAAGTATGGCCAAAGCCACGCTCTAAAGGCTCAAGGGTCACCTTGGCGTGCGTCGAACTCACTTGCTCGATATCTACCAGGCGCGGTTTTAGAAACTCTGTCACAGAACCCTGCATTGTGTCCTCTCTTTGGTACTAAGCTTTACTTGGAGTAAAGCTCGACGATCAGGTGTTCGTTAATGTCCGCAGACAGATCAGAACGCTCCGGCTTACGCTTGAACGTACCTTCCATCTTGCCAGCATCAACTTCCAGCCAGGTTGGCTTTTCACGCTGCTCAGCCAGCTCCAGAGCGGCTTTCACGCGAGACTGCTTCTTCGCTTTCTCACGAATGCTAACAACGTCATTCGGACTAACCTGATAAGAAGCGATGTTAACAACACGACCGTTTACCATAATTGCTTTATGGCTGACCAGCTGACGTGCTTCTGCACGAGTGGCACCGAAGCCCATACGGTATACAACGTTGTCCAGACGACCTTCCAGCAGACCCAACAGGTTTTCACCGGTGTTGCCTTTCAGACGTGCTGCTTCTTTGTAGTAGTTACGGAACTGACGCTCCAGCACACCATAGATACGGCGAACTTTTTGCTTTTCACGCAACTGCACACCATAGTCAGACAGACGCGGTTTACGCGCACCGTGCTGGCCAGGAGCTTGTTCAATTTTACACTTGGTATCGATCGCGCGAACGCCAGACTTAAGGAATAAGTCAGTGCCCTCACGACGGCTCAGCTTGAGCTTAGGACCCAAATATCTTGCCATTTTCTTTCTCCAACAATCCTAGAAACGACAGCGTTATACGCGACGTTTTTTCGGCGGACGACAACCGTTATGAGGGATCGGAGTCACATCAGTAATATTAGTGATGCGGAAACCAGCGGCGTTCAGAGCACGAACAGTAGATTCGCGACCTGGACCCGGTCCTTTGACCATAACTTCCAGATTCTTGATACCGTATTCTTTTACGGCTTCAGCGCAACGCTCTGCTGCAACCTGAGCTGCAAACGGAGTGGATTTGCGAGAACCACGGAAACCGGAACCACCGGCTGTTGCCCAACCCAGTGCGTTACCCTGACGATCAGTAATGGTAACGATGGTGTTGTTAAAAGAAGCATGGATATGAGCCACGCCGTCAGAGACTTGTTTTCTTACACGTTTACGTGCACGAATTGGTGCCTTTGCCATTATTCAATCACCCCGATTATTTCTTGATCGGTTTGCGCGGACCCTTACGGGTACGTGCGTTGGTCTTGGTACGCTGACCGCGAACCGGGAGACCACGACGATGACGCAAACCGCGATAGCAACCAAGGTCCATAAGGCGCTTGATGCTCATGCTAACTTCACGGCGCAGATCACCTTCAACGACAAATTTGGCAACTTCGTCACGCAGCGTGTCGATTTGTTCTTCAGACAGCTCACTGATCTTAACATCTTCAGCGATACCCGCTGCAGCCAGAATGGCTTTAGAACGGGTCTTGCCGACGCCGTAGATCGAAGTTAATGCGATCACAGCATGTTTCTGATCAGGAATGTTAATGCCTGCTATACGGGCCACTATGCACTCCTACTATTTAATATGTACGCACCATGCTGAAAAGCCCGTTTTCAGGATACTCAAATGGAAACGCACAGACATACAAAAGATTGGCTGGCTAATCTAGCCAGCTCAACCCAACTTTGCAAGAAAAATATGCGAATAAATCAGCCTTGGCGCTGTTTATGCTTCGGCTCGGCACTGCAAATCACACGGATGACACCATCACGCTTAACGATTTTGCAGTTACGGCATAATTTCTTGACGGAAGCACGAACTTTCATTTTTACTCTCCGTAACTTCTCGGGCGACTGTTAACGGCCGTAGCCTTTCAGATTCGCCTTCTTCAATGCAGACTCGTACTGACTTGACATCATCAGAGTTTGCACTTGAGCCATAAAGTCCATAATCACGACAACAACGATAAGCAGTGAGGTCCCACCGAAGTAGAACGGTACTTTCATTGCATCACGCATGAACTCCGGGATCAGGCAGATAAAGGTAATGTAGAGCGCGCCAACTAAAGTCAGGCGGGTCATTACTTTATCGATATACTTCGCCGTTTGCTCTCCCGGACGAATTCCTGGTACAAATGCACCGGACTTCTTCAGGTTATCTGCTGTTTCACGCGGGTTGAAAACCAACGCCGTGTAGAAGAAACAGAAGAATATGATTGCAGACGCATAGAGTAACACATAAAGCGGTTGCCCAGGCTGCAAATACAGCGAAATTGTTGTCAGCCAGTTCCAACCAGTCCCGCCCCCGAACCATGACGCGATGGTCGCCGGGAACAGAATAATACTGGAAGCGAAGATTGCCGGGATTACCCCCGCCATATTCACTTTCAGCGGTAAATGTGTGCTCTGTGCAGCATAGACACGACGACCTTGCTGACGTTTCGCGTAGTTTACCACAATACGGCGTTGACCACGCTCAACAAATACAACAAAGAACGTCACTGCAAATACTAATACTGCAACCAACAGCAACACGAGGAAGTGCAGGTCGCCTTGACGCGCTTGCTCGATAGTATGGGCAATGGCTGGCGGGAGTCCCGCAACAATACCGGCGAAGATAATGATTGAGATACCGTTGCCGATACCACGTTCAGTAATCTGTTCGCCCAACCACATCAGGAACATAGTCCCTGTAACCAGACTTACAACAGCGGTGAAATAGAATGCAAAGCCTGGATTCATTACCAGGCCCTGCATACCAGGCATATTCGGCAGACCGGTAGCAATACCGATCGACTGGAATATTGCCAGCACCAGAGTACCGTAGCGGGTGTACTGGCTGATCTTACGACGACCAGACTCCCCTTCTTTCTTAATTTCTGCCAGCGTTGGGTGAACCACCGTCAGCAGCTGGATAATGATCGACGCCGAGATATACGGCATGATCCCCAGAGCAAAGATAGAAGCACGGCTGAGAGCACCACCAGAGAACATGTTAAACATTTCAATGATGGTGCCTCGCTGTTGCTCAAGCAGTTTGGCAAGTACAGCGGCATCAATACCAGGGATCGGAATGAAAGAGCCAATACGGAACACAATAAGCGCACCGATTACAAACAGCAGTCTGCGTTTCAGCTCGCCTAAGCCACCTTTGGCACTTTGAAAATCTAATCCCGGTTGTTTAGCCATCTGCTACTTATTCCTCGATTTTACCGCCAGCAGCTTCGATAGCAGCACGAGCGCCTTTAGTAACACGCAGGCCACGAACAGTTACCGGAGTAGTGACTTCACCAGCCAGGATCACTTTCGCGAACTCGATCTGGATACCGATAATGTTAGCTGCTTTCAGCGTGTTCAGGTCTACAACACCGCCTTCAACTTTAGCCAGGTCAGACAGACGAACTTCGGCTGTAATCGCTGCTTTACGTGAAGTGAAGCCGAATTTCGGCAGACGACGGTACAGAGGCATCTGGCCACCCTCGAAACCGCGACGTACGCCACCGCCAGAACGAGACTTCTGACCTTTGTGACCACGACCACCGGTTTTACCGAGGCCAGAACCGATACCACGACCCAGGCGGCGAGCCGCTTTTTTAGAGCCTTCGGCCGGAGACAGAGTATTTAAACGCATCTCTTACTCCTCAACTTTAACCATGAAGGAAACCGCGTTGACCATACCACGAACAGCAGGAGTATCCTCGCGCTCTACGGTGTGACCAATACGACGCAGACCCAGGCCAAGCAGCGTTGCCTTGTGTTTCGGCAGACGACCGATTGCACTGCGGGTTTGAGTAATTTTAATAGTCTTTGCCATGGTTTATTTCCCCAGAATTTCTTCAACGGATTTACCACGCTTGGCAGCGACCATTTCCGGAGATTTCATATTTTCCAGACCGTCGATAGTTGCACGAACCACGTTAATCGGGTTGGTGGAACCATACGCTTTAGCCAGAACGTTACGAACTCCAGCGACTTCCAGAACGGCGCGCATTGCACCACCGGCGATGATACCGGTACCTTCGGAAGCCGGCTGCATGAATACACGAGAACCCGTGTGAGTACCCTTAACCGGGTGCTGCAGGGTGCCGTGGTTCAGCGCGACGTTAATCATATTGCGACGGGCTTTTTCCATCGCTTTCTGGATCGCTGCTGGAACTTCACGCGCTTTACCGTAACCAAAACCAACGCGACCGTTACCATCGCCAACTACAGTCAGAGCTGTGAAGGAGAAAATACGACCACCTTTAACGGTTTTAGATACGCGGTTTACCGCGATCAGCTTTTCCTGCAGTTCGCCAGCTTGTTTTTCGATGTGAGCCATCTTACACCTCTACCTTAGAACTGAAGGCCAGCTTCACGGGCAGCATCTGCCAGTGCCTGGACACGACCATGATATTGGAACCCGGAACGGTCAAAGGACACATCTTTGATGCCTTTTTCCAGAGCGCGTTCGGCGACAGCTTTACCCACAGCTGCTGCAGCGTCTTTGTTACCGGTGTACTTCAGTTGTTCAGCGATAGCTTTTTCTACAGTAGAAGCAGCTACCAGAACTTCAGAACCGTTCGGTGCAATTACCTGTGCGTAAATATGACGCGGGGTACGATGTACCACCAGGCGAGTTGCGCCCAGCTCTTTGAGCTTGCGGCGTGCGCGGGTCGCACGACGGATACGAGCAGATTTCTTATCCATAGTGTTACCTTACTTCTTCTTAGCCTCTTTGGTACGCACGACTTCGTCGGCGTAACGAACACCCTTGCCTTTGTAAGGCTCAGGACGACGGTAGGCGCGCAGATCTGCCGCAACCTGACCGATCAGCTGTTTATCAGCGCCTTTCAGCACGATTTCAGTCTGAGTCGGACATTCTGCAGTGATACCTGCCGGCAGCTGATGATCAACTGGATGAGAGAAACCTAAAGCCAGGTTTACTACATTCCCTTTGACCGCTGCACGATAACCTACACCAACCAGCTGCAGCTTCTTAGTGAAGCCTTCGGTAACACCGACAACCATTGCATTCAGCAGGGCACGCGCGGTACCAGCCTGAGCCCATCCATCTGCGTAACCATCACGCGGACCGAAGGTCAGTGCATTATCTGCATGATTTACTGCAACAGCATCGTTGAGAGTACGAGTCAGCTCGCCGTTTTTACCTTTGATCGTAATAACCTGACCGTTGATTTTTACATCAACGCCGGCAGGAATAACGACCGGTGCTTTAGCAACACGAGACATTTTTTCCTCCGATTAGGCTACGTAGCAGATAATTTCGCCACCAAGACCAGCCTGGCGCGCTGCACGATCAGTCATAACACCTTTAGAGGTAGAAACAACTGCGATACCCATGCCAGCCATAACCTTCGGCAGCTCGTCTTTACGCTTATAAATGCGCAGACCTGGGCGACTGACACGCTGAATGCTTTCTACAACAGCTTTACCCTGGAAATACTTAAGAGTAAGTTCCAGTTCCGGCTTGGTGTCGCCTTCAACTTTAAAATCTTCAATAAAACCTTCTTCCTTCAGCACGTTGGCAATTGCCACTTTCAGCTTGGAGGAAGGCATGGTGACCGCAGCTTTATTCGCGGCCTGACCGTTACGGATACGGGTCAGCATATCCGCGATCGGATCTTGCATGCTCATCTGTCTTTACTCCCGTGATTCAATTGGTAATTACCAGCTAGCCTTTTTCAAGCCTGGTACTTCACCGCGCATAGCGGCTTCACGCAGTTTGATACGGCTCAACCCGAACTTGCCCACATAGCCATGCGGACGACCTGTTTGACGGCAGCGGTTACGCTGACGGGACGGGCTGGAATCACGCGGCAGAGACTGCAGCTTCAGAACTGCGTTCCAACGATCTTCGTCGGTCGCGTTCACATCAGAGATAATAGCTTTCAGTTCAGCGCGTTTTGCGAAGTACTTATCAGCTAAAGCTACGCGCTTTACTTCGCGTGCTTTCATTGATTGCTTAGCCATTCAGTAACCCTACCTTACTTGCGGAACGGGAAGTCAAAGGCAGCCAGCAGAGCACGGCCTTCTTCGTCAGATTTCGCAGTAGTGGTAATGGTAATATCCAAACCACGCACGCGGTCGACTTTATCGTAGTCGATTTCTGGGAAGATGATCTGCTCACGGACACCCATGCTGTAGTTACCACGACCATCGAATGACTTAGCGGACAGGCCACGGAAGTCACGGATACGTGGAACAGCAATAGTGATCAGACGCTCAAAGAACTCCCACATGCGTTCGCCACGCAGAGTTACTTTACAGCCGATCGGATAGCCCTGACGGATTTTGAAGCCTGCAACTGATTTGCGTGCTTTGGTGATCAGCGGTTTTTGACCGGAGATTGCTGTCAGGTCAGCTGCTGCGTTATCCAGCAGTTTCTTGTCAGCGATCGCTTCACCAACACCCATGTTCAGGGTGATCTTCTCGACCCGAGGGACTTGCATGACAGAATTGTAGTTAAACTCAGTCATGAGTTTAGCGACTACTTCGTCTTTGTAGTAATCATGCAGTTTCGCCATCGTACTACTCCAAATTACTTGATAGTTTCGCTGTTAGATTTGAAGAAACGGACTTTTTTGCCGTCTTCGAATCTAAAGCCTACACGGTCAGCCTTGCCGGTTGCCGCGTTGAAGATAGCAAGGTTAGAGATCTGAATAGCTGCTTCTTTCTCTACAATGCCGCCTGGTTGGTTCAGGGCCGGAACCGGCTTCTGATGTTTCTTAACCAGGTTGATACCTTCAACAATGACCTTGCCGGAAGACAGGACATTCTTAACTTTACCGCGTTTACCTTTATCTTTACCGGTTAACACGATAACTTCGTCATCACGACGGATCTTCGCTGCCATGATTCGCTCCTTAGAGTACTTCTGGTGCCAGAGAGATAATTTTCATGAACTTCTCGTTACGAAGTTCACGAGTTACCGGCCCAAAAATACGCGTACCGATAGGTTGCTCGCTGTTATTGTTTAAAATAACGCATGCATTACCATCGAAGCGAATGACAGAACCGTCCGGGCGACGAACACCCTTCTTGGTGCGCACCACTACCGCCTTCAGCACATCACCTTTTTTGACCTTACCACGCGGAATTGCTTCCTTGATGGTGATCTTGATGATATCGCCGACGCCTGCGTAGCGACGGTGCGAGCCACCCAGAACCTTGATACACATTACGCGACGTGCACCGGAGTTGTCGGCGACGTTCAGCATAGTCTGTTCTTGGATCATTTTAGTGCTCCGCTAATGTCAACTACTACTGAGACCCGAAAATCAGGTCGTTAAAAAAGCCCCATATCGGGGGCGCGGCATTATAACACCGCTCAAACGATATGGGTAGAAAAAATAAACGGCTCATCGCTGAGCCGTTTATTCGTTGAGAATGCCTACTGTATTACAGAACGGCTTTCTCTACAACGCGAACCAGCGTCCAGGACTTAGTCTTGGACAGCGGACGGCATTCGCGGATTTCAACCACGTCACCAGTACCGCATTCGTTGTTCTCGTCATGTACGTGCAGTTTGGTCGTACGCTTAATGAATTTACCGTAGATCGGGTGTTTCACAAAACGTTCGATAGCAACAACGATGGATTTCTCCATTTTATCGCTAACAACGCGACCTTGCAGAGTACGGATTTTATCGGTCATTACGCACCCGCCTTCTCAGTCAGTAAAGTCTTAACGCGTGCGACATCACGACGCACTTGCTTCAACAGGTGAGACTGTTGCAGCTGGCCACTTGCAGCCTGCATACGCAGGTTGAACTGCTCACGCAGCAGATTCAGCAGCTCGGTGTTCAGCTCTTCAACACTCTTCTCACGCAGCTCTTTTGCTTTCATTACATCACCGTCTTAGTTACAAAGGTGGTTTTAATCGGCAGTTTCGCTGCTGCCAGCTTGAATGCTTCACGGGCCAGCTCTTCCGGTACGCCGTCCATTTCATACAGGACTTTACCCGGCTGAATCAAGGCAACCCAATACTCCACGTTACCTTTACCTTTACCCATACGCACTGCCAGCGGCTTTTCAGTGATCGGTTTGTCCGGGAATACACGGATCCAGATCTTACCTTGACGCTTAACTGCACGGGTCATAGCACGACGTGCTGCTTCGATCTGACGGGCAGTCAGACGACCACGGCCAACAGCTTTCAGACCGAAGCTGCCGAAGCTAACATCCGCGCCAGCAGCCAGACCGCGGTTACGGCCTTTGTGCATTTTACGGAATTTTGTACGCTTTGGTTGTAACATCAGCGACGCTCCTTATTTACGGCCTTTACGCTGCTGCTTTTTAGGTTGCGCAGCCGGTTTTTCCGGTTGTTCAACAGCAGCCATACCACCCAGGATCTCGCCTTTGAAGATCCACACTTTAACGCCGATTACACCGTAAGTGGTGTGCGCTTCAGAGGTGTTGTAGTCGATGTCAGCACGCAGAGTGTGCAGCGGTACGCGACCTTCGCGGTACCATTCGGTACGTGCGATTTCCGCGCCGCCCAGACGGCCGCTAACTTCAACTTTAATACCTTTAGCGCCCAGACGCATTGCGTTCTGTACAGCACGCTTCATAGCACGACGGAACATAACGCGACGTTCCAGCTGAGAAGTGATGCTGTCAGCAACCAATTTTGCGTCCAGTTCAGGCTTACGCACTTCGGCGATATTGATCTGGGCAGGAACGCCAGCAATATCAGCTACGACTTTGCGCAGTTTTTCTACGTCTTCGCCTTTCTTACCGATAACGATACCCGGGCGAGCAGTGTGAATGGTCACACGGATGCTCTTAGCCGGACGCTCGATAACGATACGAGATACAGACGCTTTAGCCAGTTCCTTAGTCAGGTACTGACGTACTTTAAAATCGCTGTCCAGGTTGTCAGCGAATTCTTTGGTGTTCGCAAACCAGGTTGAGTTCCATGGTTTTACAATACCCAGGCGAATACCATTAGGATGTACTTTCTGACCCATTGCTAGTCTCCAGAGTCTCAGCGATCGGACACAACCACAGTAATGTGGCTGGTGCGCTTCAGGATGCGATCTGCACGACCTTTTGCACGCGGCATAATGCGCTTCATGCTCGGGCCTTCGTCTACGAAAATTTTCGTAACTTTCAGATCGTCAATGTCAGCGCCATCGTTGTGTTCAGCGTTAGCAATGGCAGATTCCAGGACTTTCTTAACCAATACAGCCGCTTTCTTATTGGTGTAGGTCAGAATATCCAGAGCCTGCGACACTTTCTTACCGCGAATCAGGTCTGCAACAAGGCGAACCTTCTGAGCAGAAGAACGAGCATGGCGATGTTGAGCTAAAGTTTCCATCTCTTCCTCCTACCTTATTTCTTCTTCGCTTTTTTATCAGCAGCGTGGCCGCGATAAGTACGAGTCGGTGCGAATTCACCCAGTTTGTGACCGACCATTTCGTCGGAAACAAATACCGGAACGTGCTGACGACCATTATGGACAGCGATGGTCAAACCGATCATGTTAGGAAAGATCGTTGAACGACGGGACCAAGTGCGCAGGGGCTTCTTGTCTCCGCTTTCCACCGCTTTCTCTACCTTCTTCAGCAAGTGCAGGTCAATAAAAGGACCTTTCTTGAGAGAACGTGGCATGGCTTATCCTCTAAAATTATTTGCTACGGCGACGTACGATGAATTTATCAGTACGCTTGTTGCTGCGGGTCTTCTTACCTTTGGTCTGAACGCCCCACGGGGTTACCGGGTGCTTACCAAAGTTACGACCTTCACCACCACCATGTGGGTGATCGACTGGGTTCATCGCAGTACCACGAACGGTAGGACGAACACCACGCCAGCGTGCAGCACCTGCTTTACCCAGAACGCGCAGCATATGCTCAGCATTGCCAACTTCGCCCAGAGTTGCACGGCAGTCTGCTTCGACTTTACGCATTTCACCAGAACGCAGACGCAGGGTGACATAAGCACCATCACGAGCAACGATCTGAACGTAAGTACCAGCGGAACGTGCCAGCTGACCGCCTTTACCTGGTTTCATTTCTACGTTATGAACGGTAGAACCAACCGGGATATTGCGCATCGGCAGGGTGTTACCTGCTTTGATTGCAGCATCAACGCCAGATTGAATCTGGTCGCCAGCTTTCAGGCCTTTAGGGGCCAGGATGTAACGGCGTTCACCGTCTTTGTACAGAACCAGCGCGATGTTCGCGGAGCGGTTCGGATCGTACTCAAGACGTTCAACAACTGCTGGGATACCGTCTTTGTTGCGTTTGAAGTCAACAATACGATAAGCCTGCTTGTGACCACCACCGATGTGACGAGTGGTGATACGGCCATTGTTGTTACGACCACCGGATTTGCTGTTTTTTTCAACCAGCGGAGCAAAAGGTTTGCCCTTGTGCAGCTCTGGGTTGACCACTTTAACAACGTGGCGACGACCCGGAGATGTCGGTTTACATTTAACAACTGCCATTGTATTACTCCTCCGACTTACTCAGCGCCGCCGACGAAGTCCAGATTCTGGCCTTCCTTCAGGGTGACGTAAGCTTTTTTCCAGTCGCTACGACGACCGATACGCTGTCCGTGACGTTTAACTTTCCCTTTAACTACCAGGGTGTTAACGACTTCGACTTCGACTTCAAACAGTTTCTGCACAGCAGCTTTGATTTCTGCTTTGGTCGCGTCTTTAGCAACTTTGAGAACGATGGTGTTAGTTTTTTCCATCGCAGTAGACGCTTTTTCAGAAACGTGCGGTGCGCGAAGCACCTTCAGCAGACGTTCTTCACGAATCATGCCAGCATCTCCTCAACTTGCTTAACAGCATCAGCAGTCATTACGACTTTGTCGAAGGCGATCAGGCTAACCGGGTCGATACCAGTTGCATCGCGTACGTCAACCTTGTGCAGGTTGCGCGCAGCCAGGAACAGGTTTTCGTCCAGCTCACCGGTGATGATCAGCACATCTTCCAGAGCCATGTCTTTCAGTTTCTGTGCCAGCAGCTTAGTTTTAGGCGCTTCTACAGAGAATGATTCGACAACGATCAGACGATCCTGACGTACCAGTTCGGACAGAATGCTTTTCAGCGCGCCGCGGTACATCTTTTTGTTAACTTTTTGACTGTGGTCCTGTGGACGAGCAGCGAAGGTCACGCCACCTGAACGCCAGATCGGGCTCTTGATAGAACCTGAACGCGCACGGCCGGTACCTTTCTGGCGCCACGGCTTTTTGCCTGAACCAGTTACTTCAGCACGAGTCTTCTGAGCACGAGTACCCTGACGAGCACCAGCTGCATAAGCAACAACAACCTGGTGAACCAGCGCTTCGTTGAAATCACGACCGAAGGTAGTTTCGGAAACAGTCAGCGCGCTCTGCGCGTCTTTCAATACTAATTCCATTGCTATCCCCTTACGCCTTCACAGCTGGTTTAACGATCAGGTCGCAACCGGTCGCACCCGGAACACCACCTTTAACCAGCAGCAGGTTGCGCTCAGCGTCAACACGTACTACGTCCAGGCTCTGAACGGTTACACGTTCGTTGCCCAGTTGACCTGCCATTTTCTTGCCTTTGAACACTTTGCCCGGAGTCTGGTTCTGACCGATAGAACCCGGAACGCGGTGAGACAAGGAGTTACCGTGAGTAGCGTCCTGGGTACGGAAGTTCCAGCGCTTAACGGTACCAGCGAAACCTTTACCTTTAGAGGTACCGGTTACGTCAACTTTTTTAACGTCAGCAAACAGTTCAACGCTAATGTTCTGACCAACGGTGTATTCTTCACCATCTGCCAGACGGAACTCCCACAGGCCGCGGCCAGCTTCTACGCCAGCTTTAGCAAAGTGGCCAGCTTCCGGCTTAGTTACACGGTTAGCTTTTTTAGCACCGGTGGTAACCTGAACAGCGCGGTAGCCGTCGTTAGCCAGATCTTTAACCTGAGTAACGCGGTTTGCTTCAACTTCGATAACGGTTACTGGGATAGAGACGCCATCTTCAGTGAAGATGCGGGTCATACCCACTTTTTTACCGACTAAACCAATCATTGTATCAACCTCTCAATCGCTCGATGACCTGATTAACCCAGGCTGATCTGCACGTCTACACCGGCAGCCAGGTCCAGACGCATCAGAGCATCAACGGTTTTTTCAGTTGGCTCAACGATGTCAACCAGACGCTTGTGAGTACGGATCTCGTACTGATCACGCGCGTCTTTGTTAACGTGCGGGGAGATCAGAACGGTGAAACGCTCTTTGCGGGTCGGCAGCGGGATCGGACCACGAACCTGCGCACCAGTGCGCTTGGCAGTCTCGACGATTTCCGCGGTTGATTGATCGATCAGACGATGATCAAACGCTTTCAAACGGATACGGATTCTTTGGTTCTGCATGAGACCAGAGCTCCAATTATTTTATAGACGAAATAGTTACTCCTCAAACCCATTACGATTGATGGGAGAGTGTAACCGTTCTTACAGAGTTCCCCGATTGGGAACATTGTCTGGTATTGCTTTCGCAGTACCGGTGGCTCATATCGAACCGCTGTCAATATTAGACAAGCCCGCGCATTATACGCATTCAGTGGAGCATTGCAAGCGAACTGTGTTGATAATAACCAGATCGCTTCTGCGCATGCTTATTGTTCTATTTCAGCCATTGCCTGCTTTACCCGAGCCTTTAAATCGGCATGATCCGTGGCGTCTTCAGGTGCTGGATTCTGCCTGTCAACTACGCTCTCCTCATGGGCCTCATTCTGCTCATCAGTCTCTTCTTCCGTTTCTACTACCGCCGGAAGAGGGATTTTCTTATAAAGATAATGCTCCTGCGAAAGCACATAATTAGGGTTAGCTAATTCCGCCATCTGAACTGGTGCCCGTTGGGATTGGAAATAACTCCCCATAACCACCCAGAACGCAGCGAAGAGAAACCAGCTGCAACTACACAGCCCATACCCTCCAATGACGCGGGCAAAGTGCCACCAGCAGCGAGGTTCACATACTGCGGATAGTTGTTGACCCCGGCAATATAACTGAAACATTAATGCCCTTCTCCTTCCACAATAAGTTTGGGGCTTTCATCCAACGCCTGCCATAGTTTAATAAGCGAAAGTTGTCCGGCGATACCATCAGCAGTCAGTCCATTTTGTACCTGAAACTGACGAATTTTCTCCACCAACAATGCCGACCATTCTCCCGATTCATCGGCTTCAACGTTAAGTACTCGGCTAAGCATGGCATCAAGCCAGATAATATCTTCGACGCTACTTTTTTTCGTAATCGAGGTTTTCCCTTCCGGCGTCGTTTTCCTCATGATTGTATAATTGCCATTCCAAACCGTAGAGAACCACGCCAGCCTGAGATGCCAGGTCCTTTTCCCTGCCAGGGCGATCACATTTTCATCTCTGAAACCGATGACGACCACGGGGATCTTTTTATCTGCCACCTGCAGTTGAGCAATCCAGGGTAGTCCCTGATTTTTCAATTGATCTAACGTAGTCACACCAGATTCGCACATTAAATCGCCTCGCCATGCCTGATCGCACCATGCTTCTTTTTTATCGGTTTCATAACCCCAAACCTCGAACAGCAATTGAGTGGCGTCATTGACTGTCATTATTTTATCGCCAAGATCCACAGACTTTGGGAGGATCCCGGTCCTGTCAGCAAAAATATTACGCGGCAATTCCGGCAATAAAGGGGATAAGAGCGCCCCGTTTTTCCATCCTGCAAACCAACATGTTCCGGCAATAAGAATAAGTGCAGATGCGGTGAGAACTCGCCGGCGAGGCGTCGGTAAGCAACGCAGCACCCATTTGCGCTGTTTTCGGCTGAATCGGCCAACGTCGATATCTTCTGCTTGTAGCGCCTGACGAATACACCATCCTGCCCGTGCCAATAATCGCCGTTCTCCGCGAGTGCTCCGCATAATTCTGCGTATAAAATGGGATGGAAGCTGATTAATCGCAGTGAGATCAATACCAGCATGGTGGGCAATCACCTGCCGGGCTTCGTCAATGCCGGGAGCGGGAATGGTCACCCATGATGGGTGTCTATAGTGTAATTTTCGTCGTTGTCGAGAGGTAAACATCCCTACAGTGAGAATATGCACCCCTGGTATTTGTGCTTTACCTTGCTGGATGAACTCTGCAAGCCCGTGTTTTATCCCGTGCGCATTTTCAAGAATAATCAGCAAGGATTCAGCGGTATTCGTTATTACCGTCGAACATAGCTCGGACCAGAGTGATGTCACAGGGAAAATACATCCAACCAAATTATTGTTTGGCTGATTATCATAAACAAGCGTCCAATCCCACCGGTAGCCATTCGTGTTGATAGGGTTTAGAATAATTGTCCGCCCTGGGAATCGTTCAGCAATACCGTAAGCCAACACGGTTTTCCCAGATGATTTCTCCCCATGTAGCACAGCCCATCGTTCACGCTGCAATTCGGCAATCATATAACGAATAAGAATACATTCTCTTTCTGTATGAATATAAGCGAAATCATCCATGATTTATCATGCTCGTCTAAATGAATAATGTCATTATTCCTAAGTTAACCACACCAAATACAAACAACTTGTCATCGTGTTGCGACGATCATATTATTCATTCCATTAGCAAATAAAACAATTACATTCGAATATTCTAACCATATTTAATCCGATACTTATGTTAACACCTAAATATTTTCTGAAAAACGTGCTAGCAGGCCGTATTCTATTTATTATCGTTATATTTATTAGCGCTATTATCTCTTTTTATTTTATTTACTCCACCTATATTAATTGGAGTAAAAATAAAAACTATGTATATAAAATAAAAGCAGATAATCCACAACGTCAGGAATTGCCGCCCCTGAAGTTATCTGCTCAACCATTGGGTGCCACAACGCAGCCAGCCCGTCGTCAGCATACTGTCGACGCGTTGTCAGGAATCAAGTTAAGCGGAATTATTGTTAGCACCAATAAATCTGCCTCCCGCGCGATTGTCAAAGAGGGAGGACAGCAAGCCAGTTATACGCTTAACCAGCCCCTCAACTCCTCTCCTGACTCGCGTATTACCGCTATCGATAAAAATCAGGTGACGTTTGACCATCAGGGACAGGAAGTCCGGCTGACGCTCCTCGAGGAATTACCCTCTTCGAGGCCGCAGGACAAAAAAGAGGACGCCAGTACCCACCAGCAGTTTGCGTTGGCGGACTTTATCGCAACCAGCACCGTTCAGGAAAAAAACACACTACGCGGGTTACGTCTTTTACCCCGAGATAAAACACATTCATTCACTGGAACCGAGCTGCTGCCCGGTGACATTGCCGTGCGTATTAATAACCTCTCATTAACGCAGCAAGCCGATCTTAATCAGGCGCAGGAAGCGCTGAGTCGTCTGCAAATGGCGCAGTTCACCGTGGTGCGCAACTCGCTTCCCCGTTTAGTTAATGTTTCAGTAAATCAGTTCAAGGATGTTAAGGAAAACTAAATGAATGGACTCTTCCCCCGTTGCCGTCTGGCCGGGGTTTCATTAATGCTGCTACTGGCAACCGCCAGCGCGCCGGCGATGCCGGCTGATTATACCGCCAACTTTAACGGCGCGGATATTAAGACATTTGTTGATATTGTTGGGCAGAATATCGGTAAAACCATTCTCCTTGCCCCTGATGTCAGCGCGACCATCTCGGTCAGAAGCACTGACTCTTTCACCGAAGAGGAATACTACCAGTTTTTCCTTAGCGTGCTTGATTTATATGGTTTTTCCCTCGTCACACTTGACAACGGCATTCTCAAAGTCGTGCGTTCTGACAAAATTAAAATGGTGCCGGGCCGGCTCTCCAGTGACGCACAGCCCGGCAAGGGCGATGAACTGATCACCCGCGTGGTATCGCTAAATAACGTACCGGCTCGCGCGCTGGCCCCGCTGTTGCGTCAGATGCTAGACGCTAGCAATACTGGAAACGTTGTCCACTACGAAGCATCTAACGTGCTAATCCTAACCGGGAAAGCCGCCACCGTTAATCGCCTGCTTGAGGTGGCAAAGCGAGTGGACAGTATGGGTGCAGAAAAAAACCAGATCATTTCGCTAAAATATGCTTCTGCCGTCGATCTCGCCGAAGTGCTCACCGAACTGTCGCGCGAGAACGGCAAAGATGCTAAACCAGCTACGTTGCAAACACGAATTGTCGCCGACAAGCGCAGCAATACCTTGATTGTGAGTGGTTCGGATCGAGCCCGTGCAAAAATCATGCAGCTCGCTTCGCATCTCGATACGCAGGAGCAAGGACAGGGTAATACGCGCGTCTGGTATCTGAAATATGCCAAAGCAGACAAGCTAGTTGAAGTCCTGACGGGAGTTTCGCAGAAACTAAAAGATGAGAGCGGGTCCGCAACAAAATCGGGTGGCAACACCTCCAGCAGCAGTAATAACGATATATCTATCAGCGCAGACGAACAGACCAATTCGCTGGTCATCACCGCCAACCAAAGCCAACTCCAGCAACTGGCTCCAGTAATTGAAAAACTGGATATTCGTCGCGCTCAAGTACTGGTCGAAGCCATTATTGTCGAAGTCCAGGATGGCAAAGGTTTGAATCTTGGCGTGCAGTGGGCCAATAAAAACGTCGGCGCAACCCAGTTTACCAATACCGGCCTGCCAATCTTCAACGCCGCACAAGGCGTCAGGGAGTTTAAAAAGCAGGGAGGCATCACCAGTGATAACCCAGCCTACGACCTGTTCAGCGAGTTTAATGGTCTTGCAGCAGGTTTCTTCAGCGGCGACTGGGGTGTGCTGCTGACGGCAATCAGTTCAGACAGTAAAAATGACATATTATCCACCCCTAGTATTGTCACACTTGATAATAAAGAAGCGTCGTTTAACGTCGGCCAGGATGTGCCAGTGCTATCCGGTTCCCAAACCACCTCCGGTGATAATATTTACAGTACCGTTGAACGTAAAACAGTGGGAACCAAGCTGAAGGTTACGCCGCAAATCAACGAGGGTGACTCGGTATTGATGGAGATTGAACAGGAGGTGTCGAGCGTTGATTCCTCAGCAAACTCGTCTGATCTCGGGCCAACCTTCAATACCCGCACCATCCAGAACGCGGTGCTGGTAAAAAGTGGCGAAACGGTCGTACTGGGGGGATTAATGGACGACTCCAGTAAAGAAACAATCGAAAAAGTTCCGTTCCTCGGCGATATTCCATTGGTCGGGCAACTGTTTCGCTACACCGATAATGAAAAAAGCAAACGTAATCTGATGGTCTTTATTCGCCCAACGATCATTCGGGATGACGATGTATACCATTCCTTATCGCAGGAAAAATATACACGTTTCAAGACGATGCAAAAAGAACGCGCAGAGAAGAGCAGTAAGCTGCTGATCGGCGTTGATAACATTGATTCGCTGGATAACTCATCAAAATGAAACAGCGAATCTGGCTAAAAGCACAACAACGCGGCGTAGCGATCCACAACGGCGAAGTCATCTACGCTGACAACACGCCGCTTGATCATTTGCTTGATGCAGCGATATTAACGACAGCGGACTGTACCTTTCGTCGTCTTTCCCCACAACAGTTTGATGAACAGCTGGAGCTAATCTTCCAGCAGGACAGCGGCACAGCACAACTGATTGCCGAAGGGATGAATAATGTCGACGATCTCAACGCGCTTTCAGAAGAGATACCGACCAACGAAGATCTGCTCAACGAGCAGTCCGATGCGCCGGTTATTCGCTTGATTAACGCGGTATTAAACGAGGCTATCAAAGAACACGCCTCAGATATCCATATTGAGATCTTCGAAAAAACGATGAGCATTCGTTTTCGCGTGGATGGTGTATTGCGTCCCGTCGTGCAGCCAAACAAGAAGCTGGCCACGTTGCTAATCTCTCGCATTAAGGTAATGGCCAGGCTGGATATCGCTGAAAAACGCCTCCCGCAGGATGGTCGTATCACCTTAAAAATTGGTAATCGCAACGTTGATGTTCGCGTCTCGACCCTGCCTTCACAGCACGGTGAGCGGGTAGTGCTGCGTCTGCTGGATAAGAGCAGTTTGCGCCTGTCGATCGATAAACTTGATATGTCACGCGATGACGCGCAGGCGCTTAAGCAACTCATCACCCTGCCGCACGGCATTATTCTGGTCACCGGGCCAACGGGCTCCGGTAAAAGCACCACACTCTATGCCATTCTGTCAGCGCTGAATCATCCTGAGCGCAATATCCTGACCGTTGAAGACCCTATTGAATACGAGCTGGAAGGCGTCGGCCAGACCCAGGTCAACAGCCGCGTGGATATGTCGTTTGCCCGTGGACTGCGTGCTATCTTACGCCAGGATCCGGACGTTGTGATGGTCGGCGAGATCCGCGACGCTGAAACCGCCCAAATTGCAGTACAGGCGTCATTAACCGGCCATCTCGTCCTCTCCACGCTACACACCAACAGCGCCAGCGGCGCAATCACACGTCTGCGCGATATGGGCATTGAATCTTTCCTGCTGTCTTCCTCGCTGGTCGGCGTCATCGCCCAGCGTCTGGTCAGATGTCTGTGCAATGAATGTAAATCTACCCGCCTCATAACCCCGCAGGAACAGCAGCTGCTGGATACGCACGATATATCCGCGCCTCAGATGTGGCAAGCCAACGGTTGTCCAGCCTGCCGACAGAGTGGTTATCAGGGACGTCTGGCGATACACGAAATACTGACTGTCGGCCCGGAAATTCGCGCCGCCATTCATGGTGAGTTCAATGAGCAACGTCTGGAGCTGCTACAGGGTCAACGGCACAGAAACCTGCTGGCTAATGGCCTGCGCGTTGCCGTAGAGGGGCTTACGTCACTGGAGGAAATTCTGCGGGTCACCGCAGAGAGGGAGCAGCCGCTGGAGACTGAACAATGAAATTTTCCTGGCAAGCAACCGATCTGCAAGGAAAGCCCGCTAAAGGCATCGTTGAAGCCAATAGCGAACGTGAAGTGGTGACGTTCTTACGTACCCAAGGGCTGCTGCCGCTCGTCATCAAACCACAGCAAAAGTCGTTCTCGATCCCTCTTTTTGGCCCCCGACTCAGCCACAGCGACTTAACCCTCTTCACCCGCCAACTGGCGACGCTGATTTCGGCAGCTTTACCGCTGGACGAGGCCCTGGCGATCATTCAGCAACAAAAAGAAAATAAAAACCTGTCTGCTATCATTAATGAACTGCGTCTGGCAGTCCTCGAGGGGCAATCGTTATCCAGCGCAATGCAGAGCCATCCTCATCTGTTTGATTCCGTATTCTGCACCCTGGTTAAGGCCGGAGAAACCGTCGGACAGCTGGGTGCCGTTCTGGAGCGATTAGCTGATTTTAATGACACCCGCCAGCGAATGCGCAGCAAACTGACGCAAGCGCTGATTTATCCAACACTACTGACCACCGTCGCGATCCTCGTTGTCACCATTCTGCTGACCACCGTAGTGCCCAAAGTGACGGCGCAATTCATCCATCTCAAGCATGAATTACCGCTGACAACGCGCATTCTGTTGGCCATCAGTCATTTCCTGTCCACCTTTGGTCCGGGAATTTTTCTCCTCATCGTGGCGTTATTCATCATATTTTCATACTGGCTACGGCGTAAGGGAAACCGCCTGCGTTTTCATCGCTTCCTGATGACGTTTACGTTTACCACCTCTCTGGTCTGTGCGATTAACAGCGCCCGCTATTTGCGCGCCCTGAGCATACTGAACAACAGCGGCGTACCGCTTTTACAGGGGATGACGCTCTCTGCGGAGGGCGTCGGTAACCTCGCTATCCGCCAAAGGCTCAGTGAAGCAGCGGAGAGCGTACGCCAGGGTAACAGTATTCACCGCTCGTTAGCGCAAACTGCCATTTTTCCGACCATGATGCTGTACATGATCGCATCAGGTGAAAAAAGCGGCGAACTGGGCGAGTTGATGCAGCGAGCAACGGACAATCAGGAAAACCATTTGCAAAACCGGATTGCCCTGGCGCTGGCGATTTTTGAACCCTCTCTGATTGTCATCATGGCCATGATTGTCCTCTTTATCGTGGTGTCAGTCATGCAACCTATTCTGCAACTCAATACATTAATGAACTAAGGAAGGTCTATGGAAAAGCCAATAAACAATAAACAGCGTGGCTTTACGCTGATGGAACTGATGGTGGTGATTGTCATTCTCGGTGTTCTGGCAAGCCTGGTGGTACCGAACCTGATGGGCAATAAAGATCGCGCCGATCGCCAGAAAGCCGTCACCGATATCGTCGCGCTTGAGAATGCGCTGGATATGTACAAACTGGACAACCACCGATATCCCACGACTGAACAGGGAATGGAAGCCTTAGTCACCGCTCCAACGCTGGCGCCACTGGCTGAAAACTACAGTACGGATGGCTATATTCGCCGACTCCCGAACGACCCTTGGGGTAATGACTACATACTTATTAGCCCTGGCGAGCATGGCGCAGTCGATATCACCTCTGCCGGCCCCGACGGCGAAGCTGGCACGGCGGATGATATCAATAACTGGGATAACGATAAAAAATCACGCTGAACATGAAACAGCAACAGGGATTCACATTGCTGGAAGTTTTGCTGGTGATCGTCATCATCGCCATGATGGCGGCAGGCGTTATCGCTTCGCAAAACTCGCGCCTGAGCGCCACGGGAAGGCTCTCTCAACAGGCTGAAGCGTTCCGTCAGCAAGTTGAGTATGCCGCCGACTGGGCGCTACTGGAAAAATCCGCTATAGGCCTGAGAATAACACGTGAGGGCTGGTCCCTCTGGCAGTTAAAAAAAACGGCCACTGGCGGCAAGACATGGCAAGAGGTAGCGCACCATGAGGCGTTACGACTGGCGGGAGACTGGCAAAGCTCGCGTAAGCCAATCATCATCCCGGCACCTGATGCCAATCTGCCGCAAGTCTTTATCACGCCCGATGGCGAGATAACGCCTTTTACGCTGAGCTTCAGGGATGAAGACAATGTCAGACTTATCGACATACAAAGCACGGGCAGCCTACCTTTAATCATCACGCTTAGTGGAAAGAAAAAATGAACGCTAAGCAAAGCGGCATGCTGCTGCTGGAAGTTTTATTAGCCATGACGATATTCGCCACCGCGATTTTGGCGCTGATAACAAGCATGCAGTGGCAGCTTACGGCCATTCAGACCATGCAACAGGAAACGCTGGCGTTATGGAGCGCGGATAATACGCTCATTAATGCTCGTGAAAGTCAGTTGAGCACGGACAAAGGGACCGATCGACAAAATGCGCTCAGCCTTAGCTGGCAAATGACCGCCACGACGTCCGACGTCTCGCAAATTCGGCAGCAACAGGTTGTCGTGACCCAACCGGATGGCCGGATCTCATCCCTTTCAGGATGGTCTCCTGTAGAGCAAGATCAGGAGGGTAGTAAGTGAAGCGTGCTCAGTGCGGGTTTACTCTGCTGGAGGTAATGCTCGCCATCGTGATTCTTTCAACCCTGAGTTTTCTGGCCGCCAGCGTTTTTTCCCAGGCAATGGAACAGTATCAACGGGCACAAAACCTGACGCAAAAATTCAATGCGCTACAACGAACGGATCTGCTACTTGGCAATGATTTAATGCAACTGGTACCCAGAAAAAACCGCCAGACCAACCAGGTCTTCCAGTCTGAAACTGACGGTATGATCTTCAGCACGCAGTCGTTGGGCATCGACGCGGCGACACGGCCGCAATCCAGGCTGATTACCGTCCACTGGTATCTGCAGGACGGCGTTTTATTCCGTGCAGTCCGCACCGCACCGGACAGCAAAGAAGAACGAGCGCCGAGGCCAATGCTGGAAGGTGTTACCCACTTCACGGCCAGAATACAGAATTCAGAGGATGGCAGCATCCCTGCGCAAGCAAGAGTAATACTTGAGTTCAAGTCCAGCGAACAAGTACGTCGTGATTACGTTTTGCCGGACTGGTTCCCTACGCGTCAGCAGGCCAGCGAAACCGCCGGAGCGGCAAAATGAAAAATGAACGCGGTTCGGCATTACTGATCACATTATTAATCCTGGCGCTAATGGCCGCACTGGCGGCCGAATTAACCCTCAGCTTTCAGACGCAGTTGCAAAGAAGCCGTCGGGTCAACGCCAGTCTGCAGGCAAAATTCGCCCTGCTTTATGCAGAAGCGCAGGCCGCTGCTGGCCTGCAATCCGAGTTGCTCACCCCAGGAAAGGGGTCGGATGGAAGCACTGAGCTTAGTGAAGATACAACGGTTTTCTGGCGAGCAGAAGACCAGCAACATTGCTTTAATCTTAACGCGCTGCTCAACGCGCCAACGGAACCGCTCGCCACAGCGCCCTATGTAATTCAGGTATTCTCCGCATTACTGGAAAAAAACAACGTCGAAGGTGCACAGGCGGAAGAGATTATCCAGTCGTTGGCAGATTACATCGACGACGATAGTACCAAACGTGTGCACGGCGCAGAGGATGAGTATTATCAGCGAAGTGAAGACAAAGGACTTGCCGCCAACCAGCTATTGCTGAGCGCCAGCGAGGTACGTCAGGTACACGGCATGACGGAGACAATTTTTCAGAATCTGTCGCCATTTATCTGTGCGCAATTTAGCAACGTGATATCCATCAATATCAATACCCTAACGGAGCAGGATGCTCCACTGCTGTCAGCGCTTTTCCTGAATGAAATTAGTGATAACGACGCAAAAACGTTATTACGTAAACGACCAACGGACGGCTGGGCGACCGTCGACGCGTTTATATATCAGGCGCAGCAAGACTATTCCGCGACGAAAGAATTAGTGGATTCACTCAAAAAGATGCTTGCCGTTAGCAGCCAGTATTACCGTATCAGCGCCACGGTCCATCAGGGCGATCTCAGCATCGGCATGAATAGCTGGCTCTTTTATAACGAGAAAAACAAAACACTCAGGACTTACCTGCGCCAGTTAACCGCTGGCGAAGAGGAATAAAAAGGAATTTTAATGGCATTCTCGACGTTGGTAATACATCCCATCTCAGGCTCGCTGGAATGGTCAATTCATGATGAGCGCGGCTGCGGCGAAATACAGCGAATCCCCGCAGGAGAGTCGCTGTCCGCACTGCCGCGCCAACCGGCTATTCAGCAGACCCATCTTCTTTTGCCCGTGGAGATGGCCATCTTCAGAAAGCTGGAGATCCCCTCATCAGGATATGTGTTAACACCACAAAAGTTACAATGGCTGGCCGATGAAACGCTGGATGAATCATCAACTGCCCTGCACTGGACAATTATCCAGCAGCAGGACAGCGATGTATGGGTCGCTGGCATTGAGCCATGTCAGCTTGAAGCTCAACTTCTACCGTTCACTACCGCAGGGATAAAAATCACCCACGCCACACTGGATGCCCTGTGCCTGCCAATAACAGACGAGGGATGGACGGTGCTAAAAGATGAAGAGGGTTGGTTAGTACGCCCTCATGCAGGCCGCGGTTCGCGACTTAATGAACACTGGCTCACTCATCTGCTTGCTCACTACGCGCCGAAGCACCTGACCTGTTACGGTAGCCTGCCAGACTCGAATACCCGAGGTAATACCTACCCGGAGCAGTCCATTCTGTCGGTATACACCCCGGCGACAACAATCAACCTGCTACACGGTCATCTACGTTTGCCCATGGTTTCCCAACCAGGAACCATGCGCCTTAAACGTCTGGCGTTGGGATGTGTGCTGGCGCTGACTATAATGCCGCTGATCTCGCAAATACTCCTCTACACCCAATTACACTGGCTTGAGCAACAATTGACGACCGCTCTTACCCAGAATTGGCACAGCTATATTCCCGAAAACAGGCACAGCGCAAATCTGCGAACGTATCTGCCAAAACAGTTGCAACAGCGCTTTCCCGCCCCTGCCATTCTCCTGCAGCGCCTGCAAAAAGGGATGGACAGTTTTCCGCAACTGGCGCTGAAAGGCATAAATTACGATCAACAACGCAAATCTCTGCAGATTTTTATGTATGCCAGCGATAAAAATCAGATTGAGCAGTTTATCACCGCCAACGCAACGGGGCTGCCCTTACAGATTGAGAAGCAAGATCAGGGACTGTGGACATTACGCTATGAATAAACGTATCAGGGAGTGGCTACAACAGAAAAACCCAACCGAACGGCGAGTCGCTATTATGCTGTTCTTCCTCTGTGTCGCCACATTTTACGGGTGCGGGTTATATCTTCCCCTCAGCCGCACCGTGGATGTCCTCCAGGCCCGCTGCGATAAGCTGCAACAGGACCTGATCTGGCTGGATAAACAGGCCCGAATCCGGGGGGTGCTACCGCAACGTTCACCCTCAGCGCCAGTCGCCAATGTGATTAAAAAGGAGGCTGAACAATCGGGGCTCACCATCACGCTCACGCAAAACCAGAGTGGCGGACTGGACGTTACCGCTGACAGTATTAACGCTGGAGCCTTTGCTGAGTGGCTCAATCGCCTGCAAAGAGAGCATAGCCTGGGCGTTGAGATTCTCGAATTTCACGCCAGTCCAGCCAGTGCCGGCAATATTACACTGAACAAAATGACGTTAAAGGCGACCGCTAATGATAAGCGCTGAAACAGGTATGTTCTTTGTGGCGATCGGCCTGATTGCAGGAAGTACGATGGGAATGCTCACTTATCGTCTACCGTTGATGATTACGCATGAAGAAAATCCAGCTAAAGCTGGCACTACGCTGAACTTATGGTTTCCCGGGTCACACTGCTGTCACTGCCGACAACCTTTGCGCTGGTTCGACAATATCCCATTGTTGAGCTGGCTCTGGCTACGTGGGAGGTGCCGCTATTGCGGAAAAACGGTTTCACTTCGTTATCTGCTGTCGGAGCTAATTTGCGCCATTATCGCTCCACTTTGTTACCTGCTCCACCCTAATGATATCGGATTGGCTCTGGCACTGTTCCTCTATTTCTGGTTTGCGCTGGCCTTGTGTATTATCGATTTACGCCATTTGCTATTACCCGATAAACTCACCCTGCCGCTGATATGGTGCGGTCTGGTCTTCAATGCTTGCACCGGATTCATCGACTGTCACGATGCCATACTCGGCGCAGTCGCAGGATATGCCACACTCTGGTTGGTTAACCAAATAGTCAGGTTAGCGTATAGAAAAGAGGGGATTGGTTATGGCGATTTCAAACTTTTCGCGGCGACCGGAGCCTGGAGCGGCTGGCAAAGTCTGCCCTATATTTTGTACATCGCAGCCATTGCAGGCATCATTTACGGCTTGCTGGCGATGCTTCGTGCCCGACGCAGGGTCTCCATCATCCCCTTTGGGCCCGCACTGGCCTTGAGTGGATGGGGATACTTCTGCTGGATGTCCGGATCGTAGATACAGGAAGGACCGACGTCCTTCCTTAAGAGCTTTAATTTTTTTCGCGGATTTGCGTCTGAAGATAGTTCTGGATCCCGAGTTTAGTAATCAGGTCCAGCTCCGTTTCGAGCCAGTCAATATGCCCTTCTTCTTCAGTCAGGATCTCAATCATCATGTCCCGGCTGACGTAGTCATGAACGCTATCAGCATAGGCAATGGCTTCCCGTAAGTCTTTCGCGCCATCCAGTTCGAGTCGAAGATCGGATTGCAGCATCTCTTCAACGTCTTCGCCTATGCCTAACTTGCCAAGATCCTGTAGGTTTGGGATCCCTTCTAAGAATAAAATACGCTCGATGTATTTATCGGCGTGTTTCATCTCGTCTATAGATTCATGGTACTCGACATCATTGAGGCGCATCAGCCCCCAGTTTTTGAACATTCTCGCGTGGAGAAAGTATTGGTTGATTGCGACAAGCTCATTTCCCAATAGTTTATTGAGATAATTTATGATTTTAACATCACCTTTCATTTTATAGTCCCTCCGCTTCCACTCTTAGAGCGTAGATGGGGCTACCGGGATGTCAAAAAAAAGAGTGTGACTTAGGCGATCTCTTTAAATTCTGGCATTTGAGTTAATTCATCCTGCATGACTTCACGGGCAGCGCGAATGCACTTACCACATTGATTTCCCACAGGAATAAATTTACGTAATTGCTGAAAGGACTGAGGTTGAAACTGGCGAACAGCCTGACGAATTTTTTTATCACTTATCGCATTACACAAACAAACGTACATGATCGCTCCCGTTCAATTTCTGCGCAAAGTGTAAATGAGAATAGTTATGATTACAATAGCACAACGCTATTTACGCGGCGGGAGAATGAATAAAAAATGCGAATAAATATGACAGCAACAAAACAGCAGGCAGCAAAAAGGGCGCCGAAGCGCCCTTTTAAGCTCAAAGCTAATTAATCAATAATTAGCTCATTACTTTAGCAACAACGCCCGCACCTACAGTACGGCCGCCTTCACGGATTGCGAAACGCAGACCGTCGTCCATCGCGATCGGGTGGATCAGGGTAACAACCATTTTGATGTTGTCGCCCGGCATTACCATCTCTACGCCTTCCGGCAGTTCGATGGTACCAGTCACGTCAGTAGTACGGAAGTAGAACTGCGGACGGTAGCCTTTGAAGAACGGAGTATGACGGCCGCCTTCATCTTTGGACAGGATGTACACTTCAGATTCGAACTTGGTGTGCGGCTTGATAGAACCCGGCTTAGCCAGTACCTGACCACGTTCGATTTCTTCACGTTTGATACCACGCAGCAGAACACCAACGTTCTCACCAGCACGGCCTTCGTCCAGCAGTTTGCGGAACATTTCAACGCCAGTACAGGTAGACTTAGCAGTCTCTTTGATACCAACGATTTCAACTTCTTCACCAACTTTGATGATACCGCGCTCTACACGACCGGTAACAACGGTACCACGACCGGAGATGGAGAATACGTCTTCGATAGGCAGCAGGAACGGCTTGTCAATCGCACGCTCTGGTTCCGGGATGTAAGAATCCAGGAAGCCAGCCAGTTCGATGATTTTCGCTTCCCACTCTGCTTCGCCTTCCAGCGCTTTCAGAGCAGAACCACGAACGATCGGAGTGTCGTCGCCCGGGAAATCGTACTGAGACAGAAGTTCACGAACTTCCATTTCTACCAGTTCCAGCAGCTCTTCGTCATCAACCATGTCGCATTTGTTCAGGAACACGATGATGTACGGAACGCCTACCTGACGACCCAGCAGGATGTGCTCACGAGTCTGCGGCATCGGGCCGTCAGTCGCAGCAACAACCAGGATCGCGCCGTCCATCTGCGCAGCACCGGTGATCATGTTTTTAACATAGTCGGCGTGGCCCGGGCAGTCTACGTGTGCGTAGTGGCGAGTCGGGGTGTCATATTCAACGTGAGAAGTGTTGATGGTGATACCACGAGCTTTTTCTTCCGGCGCGTTATCGATCTGGTCGAATGCACGAGCAGCACCGCCGTAGGTTTTAGCCAGTACGGTGGTGATTGCAGCGGTCAGGGTAGTTTTACCGTGGTCAACGTGGCCGATGGTGCCGACGTTAACGTGCGGTTTTGTACGTTCAAATTTTTCTTTAGACACGGCTATATTCCTTACTATAGTGCTCTCCCCTATGGAGAGAGCACGGGACTTAGGTTTTAATCCTGTGGCTTATTTACCACGGGCTTCAATAACGGCCTGAGCAACGTTGTTCGGCGCATCGTCGTACTTCAGGAACTCCATGGAGTAAGAAGCACGGCCTTTGGTCAGAGAACGCAGCTGGGTTGCATATCCGAACATTTCAGACAGCGGAACTTCAGCATGGATAACAACGCCAGTGACGTTGGATTCCTGTCCACGAAGCATACCACGACGGCGGCTCAAGTCACCGATAACGTCACCGGTGTTCTCTTCCGGAGTCTCTACTTCAACCTTCATGATAGGCTCAAGCAGAACTGGTTTCGCTTTCTTAAAGCCATCTTTGAAGGCGATAGAAGCGGCCAGTTTAAACGCCAGCTCAGAGGAGTCAACGTCATGGTAAGAACCGAAGTGCAGACGCACGCCCAGATCAACAACCGGGTAACCTGCCAGCGGGCCAGATTTCAGCTGTTCCTGGATGCCTTTATCAACGGCCGGGATGTATTCGCCAGGAATTACACCACCTTTGATGTCGTTGATGAACTCGTAGCCTTTCGGGTTTGAACCCGGCTCCAGCGGGTACATGTCGATAACAACATGACCGTACTGACCGCGACCACCAGACTGCTTAGCGTGTTTACCTTCGATATCGGTAACTTTCGCGCGAATCGCTTCGCGGTAAGCAACCTGAGGTTTACCGACGTTCGCTTCAACGTTGAATTCACGCTTCATACGGTCAACGATGATGTCGAGGTGCAGTTCACCCATACCAGCGATAATAGTCTGGTTAGATTCTTCGTCAGTCCATACGCGGAAAGACGGGTCTTCTTTAGCCAGACGGCCCAGAGCCAGACCCATTTTTTCCTGGTCAGCTTTGGTTTTCGGTTCTACCGCGATGGAGATTACCGGCTCAGGGAATTCCATACGTTCCAGAATGATCGGGTGATCCGGGTCACACAGAGTGTCACCAGTGGTCACGTCTTTCAGACCGATTGCAGCAGCGATATCGCCCGCGCGAACTTCTTTGATCTCTTCACGTTTGTTGGCGTGCATCTGAACGATACGGCCAAAACGCTCACGTGCAGTTTTCACGGAGTTCAGGATGGTGTCACCGGAGTTAACCACACCAGAGTACACGCGGAAGAAGGTCAGGTTACCCACGAACGGGTCGGTAGCGATTTTGAATGCCAGAGCCGCAAACGGCTCATCATCGCTAGCGTGACGCTCAGCCGGAGTATCTTTACCGTCGTCCAGAATACCGTTGATCGCAGGTACGTCGACTGGGGATGGCAGGTAATCAATTACCGCATCCAGCATCGCCTGAACACCTTTGTTCTTAAACGCAGAACCACAGGTTACCAGGATGATTTCGTTGTTCAGAACGCGCTGACGCAGAGCTTTTTTGATCTCTTCTTCAGTCAGTTCTTCACCACCCAGGTATTTCTCCATCAGCTCTTCTGAAGCTTCTGCAGCGGACTCGATCAGGTTCTGGTGCCATTCTTCAGCCAGTTCCTGCATGTCAGCCGGGATATCTTCATAAGTGAAGGTTACGCCTGCATCTTCTTCGTTCCAGTTGATGGCTTTCATTTTCACCAGGTCAACAACACCGGTGAACGCTTCTTCAGCGCCAATCGCCAGCTGCAGCGGAACAGGGTTCGCGCCCAGACGGGTTTTGATCTGACCAACAACTTTCAGGAAGTTCGCACCCATACGGTCCATTTTGTTAACGAACGCAATGCGCGGAACTTTATATTTGTTTGCCTGACGCCATACGGTTTCAGACTGAGGCTGAACACCACCAACTGCGCAGTAAACCATTACTGCACCATCAAGCACACGCATGGAACGTTCTACTTCGATAGTGAAGTCAACGTGCCCCGGGGTGTCGATGATGTTTACGCGATGCGGTTCATACTGCTTAGCCATACCAGACCAGAATGCAGTAGTCGCTGCGGAGGTGATAGTAATACCACGCTCCTGCTCCTGCTCCATCCAGTCCATGGTGGCTGCGCCGTCATGAACTTCACCGATTTTATGGTTTACACCGGTGTAGAACAGAATACGTTCGGTAGTAGTGGTTTTACCGGCGTCGATGTGCGCACTGATACCGATGTTACGGTAGCGCGCGATGGGTGTTGTACGAGCCATTTGATTCCTCGTTTATCTTTTAGGCGTTCAATTTAAGTAGCCCAAAGCGGGCTGCTTACTAGAAGCGCCCGCCTGGTGACTAAAACTCCGAAGGGATTACCAACGGTAGTGTGCGAACGCCTTGTTGGCTTCTGCCATACGGTGAACGTCTTCACGTTTCTTAACTGCAGTACCTTTGTTTTCTGCAGCATCAGAAAGTTCGTTCGCCAGGCGCAGAGCCATGGATTTATCACCGCGTTTACGAGCAGCTTCAACGATCCAACGCATTGCCAGGGCATTACGACGGACCGGACGGACTTCAACTGGTACCTGATAAGTAGAACCACCAACGCGGCGAGACTTAACTTCGACAGTCGGGCGCACGTTTTCGAGAGCTACTTCGAAAGCTTCCAGTTCGTTTTTACCAGAACGCTGAGCCAGGGTCTCCAGCGCGCTGTATACGATAGTTTCGGCAGTAGATTTTTTACCATCTACCATCAGGATATTTACAAATTTAGCCAGCAGTTCTGATCCGAACTTCGGATCCGGCAGAATTTTACGCTGACCAATGACGCGACGACGTGGCATGGAAATACTCCGTTGTTAATTCAGGATTGTCCAAAACTCTAAGAGTTTAGTTTGACATTAATATAAAACGTTTGGCCTTACTTAACGGAGAACCATTAAGCCTTAGGACGTTTCACGCCATACTTGGAGCGTGATTGCTTACGGTCTTTAACGCCGGAGCAGTCAAGCGCACCACGAACGGTGTGGTAACGAACACCCGGGAGGTCTTTTACACGACCGCCACGGATCAGGATCACGGAGTGCTCCTGCAGGTTGTGACCTTCACCACCGATGTAGGAAGTCACTTCAAAACCGTTAGTCAAACGAACACGGCAAACTTTACGCAGTGCGGAGTTCGGTTTTTTAGGGGTGGTAGTATATACACGAGTACATACGCCACGTTTCTGCGGGCATGCTTCCAGCGCAGGCACGTTGCTTTTTGCAACTTTGCGTGCACGTGGTTTGCGTACCAGCTGGTTAACTGTTGCCATTAAATAGCTCCTGGTTTTAGCTTTTGCTTCGTAAACACGTAATAAAACGACCTCATACAATATGAGGACGCAGAATTTTAGGTCGGTGTCGAAAAGGTGTCAAGAAATATACAACGATCCCACAATTACCAGGACATCTGGTTGGGATGCTTCACCGTAAGTCTGACGAAGTCAGTATAGCTAACCCTGACGACACTGTCTGAAATTTGACCATCTAACCCGCGAGCTTTAATGTCTTCTTCCAGTACAGAGACCTTAATGGAGGCATTTTGCAGACTTTCAAGGAAACGGCTTCCTTCTATTGCGGCAGTCACGCCATCCTGGAGCAATAAAAGTTCATCGTCTTTTTCAATCAGGCGAAGAAGAGAGGAGAAATCGGTAAGCCATGCGGAGCGGTGTAGTGTGTGCAGCATGAGAGTCTCAAAACCTTAAAATGACGTCATAATTGCCTAGCTCACGGCGTAAATCTTCAGGTTCCAGCGCCGTGGCATCAACCACAAAATTAACACCCTGCTGAAGACCCCGCTCACGTAATGAGGCGGCGCAAAGCCAACATTGATCGATATCGTACAACCCCAACAGCTTAAACGTTGCGATATAGTCTCGTGCCAGAACGACGTCCGGTTGTTGACCCTGGAGGATTTGGAAGACGCCATCGCCGATAAAAAACACGCCGAGATCTTCCGTGAGCGCAGATGTCGCCAGTAATGCATCTAACCCTTCACGGCCGGATGCGCTGCCGTGCGGCACGGTAGAAAAGACAAAAGCAACACGTTTCATTAAAACTGCACCACGCGATCGCAGGTCAAGGACGCCTCAGCCAGCGAGCCCAGCCCGCTGAGATTGAAACCTGATTGTAGATTAGCACCTGCCAGTCCAAGCCGCTTTGCTTCAGCCTCATCAACAACACCACGACGCAACGCCGCTGCAACGCAGATATTTAGCGTCACGCCATGTTGTTGGTTCAACTGTTGCCAGGCCCGTACCAGATCATACTCATCGCTGGCGGGCGAAGTCAGGAAGTTAGCGTTATACACACCTTCACGATAGAAAAAGACGCTGCATAACTCATGCCCTTCTTTAAGTAGCGCGTGGGCAAATTGCAACGCGCTACTCGCCTGCTGTGTACCATAAGCAGGTCCCGTTACCATGATGGTAAAGCGCATTACTTGTCTTGCCCCTGGAAATCGCCGCTTTTGAACTGGCGAATATAGAGGTAGACCGTGTGCTTGGAGATATTCAACCGATCGGCGACCTGGTTAATCGCATCTTTAATGTCGAAGATACCTTTCTCATACAGATTCAGGACAATCTGGCGGTTTTTCGCATTGTTGGATACATTGCGATCGGCATTCACTTCTTCGATCGTGAATTCCAGCGTCTGGGTGACCAGATCTTCTACTGAAGAAGCAAAGTTCACGGCAGAACCCACTTCCGGGGTTTCCGGTGGGATAAAGGTATTCATTATCTGCGAGAATGGCACATCAAGGTTCATGTTGATGCACAGCAGACCAATCACGCGATGCTCTCGGTTACGAATGGCAATCGTCACCGACTTCATCAAGACACCGCTTTTCGCACGTGTGAAGTAACACTTCGACACGCTGCTATCCGCACCCGTCATATCATGCAGCATACGCAAAGCAAGGTCGGTTATCGGTGAGCCAATTTTACGGCCCGTGTGTTCACCGTTCGCAATGCGGATAGCCGAGCATTTCAAATCCTGCAAAGAGTGCAATACGATTTCACAATGGGAACCAATGAGCATCGCCAACCCGTCCACAACCGCTTCATAGGATTTAAGGATATCGAAGTCAGTTTGATCGAAAGGACGTTGATCCAGTAAATCTAGCTCACTGGTTTCGTTGGTTAAAAGCGACCTGGACATGAAAAAAAGCACTCCTTTTCAGGAGCCTGTCGTTATGTTGTCAGGGCAGGCTCATCACTATTATAGGGGCATCTAAAGTAATACAGCGCACAAGGCGCTTTCCAGTATTAATTATATCCTGTCGATAATAAAAAACCGCCGCCCTGTGGGCGGCGGTTACTGTTCGCTTACTTTTTGCTGCTGTCTGCAGCTTTATCGGCCGGTGCAGCATCTGGCTGCGCCTCGGCTTTCGGTGCCGGTTTGATGTCTAACAGTTCTACATCAAAGACCAGCGTGGAGTTGGCCGGAATACCCGGAACGCCGGTTTTGCCGTAAGCCAGATCCGGTGGGATAACCAGCTGAATTTTACCGCCTTTCTTGATGTTTTTCAGGCCTTCAGTCCAGCCTGGGATAACACCATCAAGACGGAAAGAGAGCGGCTCGCCACGGGTGTAGGAGTTGTCAAACTCTTTACCATCAATCAGCGTACCTTTGTAGTTTACAACTACGGTATCGCTGTCTTTCGGCGCAGCGCCAGTACCTTCTTTCTCTACTTTGTAGATCAGGCCAGTAGAAGAGGTTTTAACGCCCTTCTCTTTAGCAAATTTCTCGCGGTAAACTTTACCTTTGGCTTCATTGTCAGCCGCGTCTTTTTCCATTTTCGCCTGAGCGGAGCTCTTCACACGCGCTTCAAACGCCTGCAGAGTTTGTTCGATTTCCTGGTCGGACAGTTTGCTCTTGTCAGCAAACGCATCCTGAACGCCAGCGATCAGCTGATCTTTATCCAGTTTGATACCCAGCTTTTCCTGCTCTTTCAGGGAGTTTTCCATATAACGACCCAGGGACGCGCCCAGCGCGTAAGCGGCTTTTTGGTCGTCATTCTTGAATGCTGCTTTGCTGTCAGCAGTAGCGGCTGGTTTCGCAGCATCAGCAGCGAAGGTGATCGGGGCATGCAGAGCAACAGCCATTGTGGTCGCCAGCAGCGTTACTTTAAACAGTGATTTCATCCATATCTCCAGGGCCGGGGCATCTCACCCCAGGGTTATCTAACATAAAAATGTACTATAAAGCGTTGCAGAACAAATCAACATACAGGCACGCCCTATTATCACCACTTTTCAGACTCTTTTTGTTTAAATTAGTTTCGTTGCTGAAGATTGAGTGCTGTGCAAACAGGCAAAGTTAAGTAGAATTCGCCGCAGTCCGCGATCTGCCGGAGAAAAAAGAAAGAGGTGAATCATGCAGGATACAACATTGGAAACTCGCCTGGCCGAGCTGGAAAGCCGCCTGGCATTTCAGGAAATCACCATTGAAGAGCTCAACGTGACGGTAACAGCGCATGAACTGGAAATGGCTAAACTACGCGATCATCTGCGTCTGCTGACTGAGAAGCTGAAAGCCACACAGCCGTCCCACATCGCGTCGCAATCCGAAGAGACCCCGCCGCCACATTATTAAGACGTAAAAAAAGCGGGATATTCCCGCTTTTTTGTGCCCGATGACGACGTGAACGTCTTATCCGGCCTACGGTAAACCTGATAAGCGTAGCGCCATCAGGCAATCATACCGATTAGTGGCAACCGCAGCCGCCGCCGTTACCTTTACCGCCACCGCCGCAGCAGCCTTCGCCACCGTGCTCGTGACCATGGTCGTGGCCGTGACCACCGCAGCAACCATCGTGACCGTGGTCATGATCGTGGTCGTGACCGTGCGCACCGTGAACGTGGCCATGAGCCAGCTCTTCTTCGGTAGCTTCACGAATCGCAACAACTTCTACGTTGAATTTCAGGTTCTGGCCAGCCAGCATGTGGTTACCGTCAACCACAACGTGGTCGTCTTCCACTTCGGTAATTTCTACCGGTACTGGACCCTGGTCAGTTTCAGCCAGGAAACGCATGCCAACCTGCAGTTCGTCAACGCCCATGAAGACGTCTTTAGGAACGCGCTGCACCAGGTTTTCGTCGTACTGACCGTACGCGTCGTTTGCGCCAACAGCAACGTCGAATTTGTCGCCAACTTCATGACCGTCCAGCGCTGTTTCCAGGCCAGAAATCAGGGAACCGTGACCATGCAGGTAGTCCAGCGGTGCACTCACCGGAGACTCATCAACCAACACACCGTCTTCTGTACGTACCTGATAGGCCAGGCTGACCACCAGGTCCTTTGCTACTTTCATGATATCTCCTGAGCATGGAAAGAATAGTGGCGCAGATTGTAGCGGAATTCTGCACCCGTGTACCCTCTAGCTTAAAAAAAGCTGCGCCATATCGCTAGTCCGGATGAAAAATCCCGATCACTTGCTCTTCTTTGCGAACGTGTTCGCGTGCCTCTTTATCGGCTTCACGCATCTGATGACCGCACTTAACACACTCAACAATATCGATATTATTTTCGCGCCACATCGCCAGCGAATCCTGTGCCTGGCAGGACGGACATTTTGCGCCTGCAATAAAACGTTTACGAATTGCCATAGTTATCCTCTACTCAAATTCATCCCAGCCATCCAACTGACGTCGCTCTTGCTGCATCTCACGCTGGAAGATCTCCTCCAGTTCACGCCGGGCTTCCCTGGCTCGCGAAATTTGTACCGTGTCGGTATGCATGGGGATCAGTTCACGCAACATGCGCATATCGAGCCGCCGAAAATGCAACTGAGCACGCTGAGCCTGGTGCGGATGCATGCCCAACGTAACCAGCGTTTTACGCCCCAGCTCCAGCGCACTGGAGAAGGTTTCGCGGGAAAACTGCGTCACACCAGCCTGTAATAACTCATGCGCCTCTACACGTCCGCGCGCTCGCGCAAGAATATGCAAATGCGGAAAGTACTGTTGGCAAAGTTCCACCAGTTTCATGGTGTCTTCGGGTTCATTACAGGTAATGACGATGGATTGTGCCGCCTCTGCCCCCGCGGAACGCAGCAGATCCACCTGGGTGGCATCACCGTAATAGACCTTATAGCCATATTTGCGCATCAGATTCACCGCGCTGATATCTCGCTCCAGGACGGTAATACGCATTTTATTGGCCATCAGTAAGCGGCCGATAACCTGACCAAAACGCCCAAATCCCACGACAATGACCTGCGGTTTATCATCCTCCACCCAGGGTTTTTCATCTTCTTCATCCGGGCCGTTAAACTGGCGGGAAAGCCATTTATCAATCAGCTTCATCACCAACGGCGTGGTCATCATCGACAATGTGACGGTCACCAGCAGTAGCGCCATTTGGTCGCCCTGAAACAGCCGTTGCGAGGATGCCGTTGAAAACAGCACGAAAGCGAATTCACCGCCCTGGCTTAACACGCCGGCAAACTGCATTCGTTCAGAGCTTCTCATGCCATTCAGTCGCGCCAGCACATACAACACCAGCATTTTTACGACCACCAGCACGATTACGCTCGCCGCTACCCACAGAATATGGGTATAGAGTACGCCGAGATTGAGCGACATCCCTACGGAGATAAAAAACAGTCCGAGCAACAGGCCCTTAAAGGGATCGATTGCCGTTTCCAGCTCATGTCGGTATTCGCTTTCCGCCAGCAGTACGCCCGCGATAAACGTTCCCAGCGCCATCGACAATCCCAGCGCATCCATAAATAGCGCGGAACCCAGTACCAGCAGCAGCGTGGCGGCGGTAAACACTTCCCGCACGCCAGAACCCGCAATGAAGCGGAAAACAGGGCGCAGCAAATAGCGTCCGCCAATTAACATGCCGGCGAAAGCCAGCACCTTCATCCCGACTTTAATCCAGTCAAAATGCTCATCGGCAGATCCCGCCAGCAGTGGAACCAGCGCCAGAGCGGGGATCACTGCCAAATCCTGGAACAGCAGCACCGAAAAACCCAGTTGCCCGGATTCGCTGCGGTTCATGCCTTTTTCGCGCATCAACTGTAGCGCCATGGCGGTCGATGACATCGCCAGACCAATGCCGCCGACCACTGCCGCTTGCCAGGAGAACGCGGTGAGCATCAGCAAGCCAGCCAGCGCCACTGCGCTCAACATCACCTGCGCGGCGCCGACGCCAAAAATTGAACGCCGCAATTGCCATAACTTGGCCGGGTTAAGTTCCAGCCCAATGATGAACATCAAAAAGACGACGCCCAGTTCGGAAAAGTGCAGGATTTCATCCACATCGCTAATGAATCCTAATCCCCACGGGCCGATAGCGATCCCCGCCAGCAAGTATCCTAATACCGGACCAATACCCAGCCGCGATGCCAGCGGCACCGCAGCGACCGCCGCGAAGAGGAACAACACTCCCGCTGTCAATAAATCAGAACCTTCCATCAGCGGCCTCCCACAGGAATCGGATTCGCCAGCCAGTCACCGTACGCTTTAGCATGGCTGTCCAGCTCCTGCTTCGTTTGCCGCCTTGCCCAGTAAACGATGATTGGGCTCATCCAGTGCATGCGACACATACCGGCCGTTAGCTCAAAAGGGCGCAGTACATCACTCATTGGATAACGGTTCAGCGCGTCATAACGGTACGCGCTTTCCGGCTCACCGGTGGTGATGACGCTTCGCCAGTACTTTCCCGCCAGTTGATTCCCTCCGGGACCGCTGGCAAATCCGCGGCTCAATACACGGTCAAGCCACTCCTTTAACAGCGCCGGGCAGCTATAGGTGTAGAGAGGATGTTGAAAAACAATCACATCATGCTCACGCAGCAGCGCCTGCTCATGCGGAATGTCGATAAAAAAATCAGGATAGTGCGCGTAAAGATCGTGCACGGTAACATTACTGAGCTGCATGGCCGGTTTAAGCAGAACCCGGTTCGCGACCGAGTCCTGAGATTCCGGATGGGCATACAGCAGCAAGACTTTCGCTGGCTGGAACATCATCCCCCTCCCGGTTTTGTCTTTTGTCTATTTTCGACGTTTTGGGCTACCATGGCGCCTCGGTGCGGCAAACGGCCCACACATTACATTATCATAATGATAAATTAACATAGTCTGAACATACGGCGCCTTATGATTGTTTTCTCATCGTTACAAATTCGTCGCGGCGTGCGCGTCTTGCTGGACAATGCCACGGCCACCATTAATCCAGGGCAGAAAGTTGGTCTGGTGGGCAAAAATGGCTGCGGTAAATCTACTCTGCTGGCATTGCTGAAAAATGAACTCAGCGCCGACGCCGGAGGATTTACCTATCCAGGAAACTGGCAGCTCGCCTGGGTTAATCAGGAAACGCCAGCGTTGCCACAGCCCGCACTGGAGTACGTGATTGACGGCGACCGCGAGTATCGTCAGTTGGAAGCGCAGTTGAACGATGCCAACGAACGTAACGATGGACACGCTATTGCCACCGTCCACGGCAAGTTGGATGCCATTGACGCCTGGACCGTACGCTCACGCGCGGCAAGCCTGCTGCATGGCCTCGGCTTCTCCAACGAACAGCTTGAACGTCCGGTCAGCGATTTTTCCGGCGGCTGGCGTATGCGTCTTAACCTGGCCCAGGCGCTGATTTGCCGTTCCGACCTGCTGCTGCTTGATGAACCGACCAACCACCTCGATCTTGACGCGGTGATCTGGCTGGAAAGATGGCTGAAAAGCTATCAGGGTACGCTGATTCTGATTTCCCACGACCGCGACTTCCTCGATCCGGTGGTAGATAAAATTATTCATATCGAACAGCAAACGATGTTCGAATACACCGGCAACTACAGCGCGTTTGAAATCCAACGAGCGACCCGCCTCGCGCAGCAACAAGCGATGTACGAAAGTCAGCAGGAGCGTGTGGCGCACCTGCAAAGCTATATCGATCGTTTCCGCGCTAAAGCAACCAAAGCGAAGCAGGCGCAGAGCCGTATCAAAATGCTGGAACGCATGGAGCTCATTGCCCCGGCGCACGTGGACAACCCGTTCCACTTCAGCTTCCGTCAACCGGAAAGCCTGCCAAACCCGCTGCTGAAGATGGAAAAGGTCAGCGCGGGCTATGGCGATCGCGTCATTCTCGATTCGATCAAACTGAATCTGGTGCCGGGTTCACGCATCGGCCTGCTCGGTCGTAACGGCGCGGGTAAATCGACGCTGATTAAGCTGCTGGCGGGCGAACTGGCCCCCATTAGCGGTGAAATCGGTCTCGCGAAAGGCATTAAACTGGGTTACTTCGCGCAGCATCAGCTGGAGTTTTTACGTGCCGATGAATCGCCCATCCAGCATCTGGCGCGCATGGCGCCGCAGGAGCTGGAGCAGAAACTGCGCGACTACCTCGGCGGATTCGGCTTCCAGGGCGATAAAGTCAGCGAAGAGACTCGCCGCTTCTCCGGCGGTGAAAAGGCGCGTCTGGTGCTGGCATTGATCGTCTGGCAGCGCCCGAACCTGCTGCTGCTCGATGAACCGACCAACCACCTGGATTTGGATATGCGTCAGGCGCTGACCGAAGCGCTGATCGACTTCGAAGGCGCGCTGGTTGTGGTTTCGCACGACCGTCATCTGATTCGCTCCACCACCGACGACCTCTATCTGGTACACGATAAGAAAGTCGAGCCGTTTGACGGCGATCTGGAAGATTATCAGCAGTGGCTGAGCGATGTGCAGAAACAGGAAAACCAGAGCGACGAACCGGCGAAGGAGAGCGTGAACAGCGCCCAGGCGCGTAAGGATCAGAAGCGTCGCGAAGCTGAACTCCGCACCCTGACGCAGCCGCTACGCAAAGAGATCATCCGTCTGGAAAAAGAGATGGAGAAACTACAGGCGCAGTTGGCGCAGGCGGAAGAGAAACTCGGTGATAGCGAACTGTACGATCAAAGTCGCAAAGCCGAACTCACGGCCTGTTTGCAACAGCAAGCGAACGCCAAATCCGGGCTGGAAGAGTGTGAAATGGCCTGGCTGGATGCGCAGGAACAACTCGAACAGATGCTGGCCGACTAACTTTGGGAAGACGATGATGAATCAGCTGACGACCAACGACATAACCTTCCGCAAGCTGAGCATCTTCATGACCTTTATGGAGAAGGGCAACATCGCCCGTACCGCCGAGGCGCTGAACATCAGCGGCGTTAGCGTGCATCGGGCGCTGCACACCCTGGAAGAGAACGTCCGCTGCCCGCTGTTCGTCCACAAAGGCCGCAATCTGATTGCCCAACCGGCGGCGTGGACGCTACTGGAGTACTGCCAGGAAGTCACCCAACTGATGGAACGCGGGCTGGAAGAGGCCCGCAAAACGGCGGGCGTCGGCCAGGGCCGCCTGCGGGTTGGCACGCTATACTCACTGACGCTGGAGACGGTGCCGCACCTGATTATGGGCATGAAGCTGCGCCGACCTGACCTGGAGCTGGATCTCACCATGGGCTCCAACGAAGCGCTGCTGAAGATGCTGGAAGATGGTGTGCTGGACGCCATCCTCATCTCCATTTCAGAAAGCGAAATCGACCGCAACAGCCTGGAAGTGCTGCCGCTGTTCCACGACGATATCTACCTTGCCGCGCCGATGTCAGCCGGGCTGGATACCACCGCGAAGGCCGACCTACGCCACTATCGCCATGAAAAGTTTGTCTCACTGGCGGAAGGCTTCGCCACCTATGCCGGTTTTCAGGAAGCGTTTCATATCGCCGGATTTGAGCCGGAAATTGTCACCCGCGTGAACGATATTTTCTCCATGCTCAGTCTGGTACAGGCAGGGGTAGGATTCTGTTTGATGCCGGGGCGCATGAAGAAGATGTATGAGAATACCGTACAGTTGCAGAAACTGGCACAGCCGTACCAGATGCAGCAGCTTATCGCCATTGTCTTTGCCCGCAACCGCGAGCGCGATCCAAGCCTGTTGGCGCTGGCCGCCGAAGGGCGCATGTACGCCAGGACGCTGAACCAGAACGCCTGATTGCCGGATGGCGACGCTACGCGCCTTATCCAGCCTACGCGTATCGAGCCGATTTTGTAGGCCCGATAAGCGCAGCGCCATCGGGCAATCACATCACGCACGAAGCCGTTTTGCCAGATGCACGGCAACATCCACGCCGCTGCGCTCCAGAGAAACAGACTCCCCTTCCCACGCCGCCTGACGCGTTAAGCAGGTCAACACGCCACCGGGCGGCATTTCAATCGCCAGCCGTGCTTCACGTTCGTTAGCGGAGATAACCGCCTCCTGCCAGCGCACGGTACGCGCCATATTCATCGCCAGATCGTCGGCAATACGTTCCGGCTGCCACAGTACGCGCCCGGTGCTGCCGCTGAGGTAGGCGTAGCGTGGGCGAGAAAGCGTCACCTTACTGAAAGCCTCAACCAGCTTTTGCGCCGGTTCCGCCAGGAGTTCACAGTGCGACGGCACGCTCACCGCCAGCCGATGCACTTTGCTGGCGCCTTTTTCCAGCGCCCGCTTCGCCACGCAGGCCATCGCTTCATCGCTACCCGCAATCACAATCTGCGTTTCGGCATTCAGGTTGGCAATATAGGTTCCGCTGCCTGCCACCAGATTTTCCACTTGGCTCAGGGTTAGTCCCATAATCGCTGTCAGGCCATAGCCGTGCGGATACGCCTGCTCCATTAAATCACCACGCAGCGCCACGAGCTTCAACGCATCAGCAAAATCCAGCGCCCCGGCGACCACCGCCGCTGGGTAAGCACCGATAGACAAACCACTGACGATATCCGGCGACACGCCGCGACGCTCCAGCTCGCGCGCCCAGGCGACACCGGCAATCAGCAGCGCCAGCTGCACCGCCCGGGTATGTTGCAGTGATTGCGGGGAATCCAGCGTCTCCGCCTCACTCCCCAGCACCTCACGCGCCTGCGCTAACTCTGTTCCCGGAAGGTTTTGCAACATACCTGCGTGCTGCGTTCCCTGCCCCGGAAAGGTAAACAGAATTTTCATTATTCCTCCCTGCTCCACGGGTCGCTCACCAGACGCGGCCCCTGTGAGGTTTTTAACAGTGCTTTACCGTCACGCAGCCATTCGTTGAGGGCAAACGCGCCACAGGGCGTTTCCACCTGGGTATCCGCCCGGCACAGCCCGCCCGTCAGCTGCTGCTGCCACATCGCCAGCGGCTCGCGTGCCAGCGGCTGCGGCGCGCGGATCAGCAGATCCAGATCGCTTGCCGCGTGGATAACCGGGATCCCGGTCGCCAGCGCATAGCCGGTACTGCCGGTAATGCCCCATGTCCACGGCCACGCCTGCTGCGCCAATAACAAAGCCACCTGAACGGGTGGCTGAGAAATAAAGGGCGAGCGCAGCAGCGCCAGCGGGTCCACCAGCGATTCCGGCGAGCAGACGCGGACGACCGCCCCCGCTTTTACCCAACCGGCGGCGCGCTGGTCGCGCTTCATCCCGCGGACACCCACGGGCACGCGCCCCTGCGCATCAACATCACGCCGCACGACCACCGGCAGACCGCTATGCCAGACGGTATCCACCCAGGATTCCGTGACATCTTCGAGCGCGTCGCGCGCGTTCAGCCAGATAAGGTCGTGTGGGCGTAATGTTGTGCTCATGATTTAGATTCCTGAAGTCAGCGAGATAAACAGCGGCAGAGACAGGATACACAGGACCGAGCTCAACAGCAGCACGGCTTCTGCATCCGGCGACTGCACGCCAAAGCGGTTACCGAACACCACGCCGAAGAAACCCGCGGACAGCGCAATCATCAGGATCGCGGTAATCGCCACGGAACCATGCAGGCCGAAAATCAGCACGATACCCCAGGCAATGGCCGGTTGAATCAGCAGCTTAGCGATAGTGGAGGTGATCACCACGGTGTTGATCTGCAGTTTACGCGCAGAGAGGATCACACCGGTCAGGAACAGCGCCGCCGCGGTTGCAGACAGACCCAGCGGTTTGATCGCCGCCAGCACCAGTTCCGGCATTTTAATACCAATGGCGGAGAGGATAACCCCCAGCAGCGGACCCATAACGATCGGTTTTTTAATGGAACGCCACATTAGTACCGGCAGCATAGACAGCGTAGAACCGGAGTTACCGCCTTCCGCGCGCGCTTTCTCACGTTCGAGGATCAGCAGGCAGAACGGCGTCATCAACACGGAACCGCAGGCGATGGAAACGGCAACGGAAAGCGAGGTGGAAGAAGTTTCACCCAGTACGCTACCCAGAATCGGCAGACCCAGCGCGGCGTAGTTCGGCAGCGCGACGGTCAGCGTCAGCACGGCGGCATCCTGCGGCGATTTCTTGAACACTTTGGTCGCCATAAAATAGATGGCGGCATAGGTAATCCACATCGCCAGCGTCAGTACCACAATCAGCGGTGACTGCGCGACGATACCCGCCCACGGCGTCTGTACGGTTGCGCTAAACAGCGCTGCAGGCAATGCAAAGTCCATGACGAAGATATTGAGCAGGGAGACATTTTTGTTGTCCACCATTTTGGCCTTCCCGGCCCAGAATCCTAGCAGCATGATGACGAAAATCGGAGCAAGAGCATGAACAATTACGTAAGTCATATTTCACCTGTAATGAAAAAAAGTTAGCACTGGCGCGATGATTATTATTTTTTCAGATGCAGTGACCCACGCGGGCGCAGCGTATGCGCCCACGGAGCCGTACATCCGGCAGGTCTCTTTTTTACTTACCAGCTAGCCCGCATGCGTTCGCGTACGAGGGCAGAGCTGCGGCGGTTGTCAGCGCCCAGACGGCTTTTCAGCGTCGGGTCCTGACGAGCGTCATTGATGGCCTGTTGCAGCGTGGTTTTCACCAGCGCCAGATCGGAAGCAGAAGGCGCGTCCGGATTGCTGATATCCAGCAGATTCTCCAGCAGCCCCAGGGTGGCGTAGTTGCTGATGTCATACGCCATCGGCGGAATAGTCGCCGCCAGTTTTTCCAGCGCGTCAACGGTACGCAGGGTGATGCGCGCCGCCGACTCTTTACCCATCGCATGGATCAGCACGCCTTTATCGTTAAAGGCGATCAGGCGGTTTGCCTGGTAGCCGTGCGCCAGAAACGCGCCGGACATTGCTTTACCGACGATAAGACCAATCACCGGGTGGCCCGCCAGACGCGCGTTAGCATACGCCGCCGCGGCACCGGCCAGCGCCTGGTGAATGCCGAAACCTTCTTCACGGCGACCGTAGGCCTGGCTCGGCACGTCGATCACCGCCACAATCGGGCGCTTGACGGTTTTATCGGCATCGGCGGCGATGGTTTCACTCACCACTTTCGCCAGCGTCCAGCCCTCCAGCAGACCTACTTCGCCTTTGGCAGCGCGTGGATAATGGTTATTGGCATCGGGAACGACCGCGATAAAACGCGCGGTTTCACCGTTCAATTCACCGTCTGCCGCCTGTACGGACGGGCACAGCCCCTCGATACGTTTAGCGTTTGGCACCAGGGTTTCCAGCCATAATTGGCCACGGCTCATTGCGTTACTCATCATTTCACCTCCCGGGCAAAGAGCGCATGAATCTGTTCGGTATCGGCCTGTTTACGCGTGTCGAAGTGGGTCAGGCGATCGAGATACCAGTCGTAGTTATCAGTGCGATGTTTTGCCGGTACGCCTTTGGCCAGCGCCTCGTTCATGGCGGCTTTCACCGCGTTCACACCGTCATTGACCAGCGCTTCCACCAGCCCGCTTTGGTAGCGAATTTCGCCACCGGTCATGCTCCAGATAAACGGACGGTCGCGGGAGTCGTACTCTTCAATCCCGGCTTCCTGTTCGATAACCTGCGGGCCGTTGAGGCCCAGACGCGCTTCGCGGGTGACGATCAGATAGCTGCACAGCGCCGCCGCGATGGACATCCCACCGAAGCAGCCCACGGTACCGGCGACAATGCCGACCACTGGGGTATAACGGCGCAGGTCAACAATCGCCGCGTGAATATCGGCAATCGCCGCGAGGCCAAGGTTGGCTTCCTGCAAGCGCACGCCGCCGGTTTCCAGGCTCAGGACAGCCTGAGTCGGGATGCCGTTACGGTTATCTTCCGCCGCCAGCTCCAGCGCCGCCGCCATTTTGGCACCGGACACTTCGCCCATGCTGCCGCCCTGGAACGCGCCTTCAATCGCCACCACCACAGCCGGTTTGCCGTTAATGGTGCCTTTCGCCACCACCATGCCGTCATCGGCCTGCGGGACGATGCCCTGCGCGCCGAGCCACGGGGACATCACGCCTTCAAATGGGTCGAGCAGTTCACGGTAGCTGCCTTCATCCAGCAGTGCATGTGCACGCTGACGTGCTTTTAATTCGATAAAACTGCGATCATCACGCATAGCTCACCTCTTCAAATACCTGTTCGATACGAATGCGCGCCACACCCGGCGTCGCGCCGAAATCGTGGATCGTCAGTTTGCCCGCCGGCAGGCTGCTGACCGTTTGCAGACGGTTGAACAGCGCTTCCCAACGGCGAGTGCTGTTATCGACAGAAGTGGTGATATCAATGGTTAACGTCTGGCCCTGGTCGGCGGTGAATAACACCTCCATATCCCCGGAGCCCACAACGCCTGCCAGCGCTTTGCCGCTTAAGGTGCGGCTGGCCGGTACGGTTAACGTAATGTGTTCCATAACATCCTCTTAATGCTTGAAATAGGGCGATTCGATGCGATCGAGAAACAGCGTGGCGGCCAGTAAATCGGCCGCGCCGCCCGGCGAAGCGTTGAGCGCCAGCATCTGGCTATCGAGCGCCGCTAAGGCCGCCTGGCCTGCCGGATGGGCGTTCCCCCCTGCGCTCAGCACGGCGCGGGCGCCGTCCTGCATAGCGTTCAGCCCCGCCATCCCGGCGCGCGACAGCACGCAGGTGTCGGTGAGCGAGGTCATGATCGCCATCAGCGCATCGAGCCTGGCGTGCGTTTCGCTGCTGCCGTTAAAGCGGCTTAAACGAAGCTGCGGCAGCGCGCGCTGCATGATGTGCGGAAACGCCTGCTGCGCCTCTTCTCTGGCACCCGGCACCTGATAACGGTGGGTGGCGCGTAGCCCCTTGCTGAAGACCTTCGGCGCGGCGGCATCCGGCAGTTTTGCCAGTTCAGCGGCGGTATTCGCCACCTGCTGCGCGCTGCCCACGCCGCCGTGCATCGCCACCGCGCTGACCAGCAGCCCGAGCGCCCAAATCGCGCCACGGTGGGTATTCACGCCGTCGGTGGCGGCCATCATCTGTTTCTCGCCTTCTCGGCCAAGTCGCCCTACGGTTTGTCTGAGCGCGATATCCGCCGGACGCTGCCAGCTTTGCAGCGCCAGCGCCTGAAACGTGGGGGTCAGGCTGTGCGCGGAGCGCTCCATCAGCGCCAACGATAAATCGTGGTGCGCGCCGTTCCCCCGACTGTCCACCAGACCGGGTTTCGGGCTTAATCGTGCTTCGTCGATCAGACACTGCGTGGCGGTTCGCGCCAGCCATTCGGCACCGCCTTCAACCTGAATCTGGGGCAGAAGTTTCATTACCAGCTCCGGAATTTCGCAGGTGGGTTGTAAAGACCGCCGGACCATTCCACCAGGTCAGCGACGCTACCGGCCGCCAGCAGGGAACGGGTGGCATCGGTACGACGAATGCCCATATCTTCCGGGTAGACCACTTTGCCGCTCTGGCGCAGCTCGGCAACGCGCTTAGCGTCAACGCCGAGACCGATATCGGTGATACCGGCAACGGCGGCTACCATCGCGCGGCGCTCTTCCAGATCCTTAGCGCGGTAGAGGTAGGCAATACCTTCTTCGGTCAGCACGTGGGTCACGTCGTCGCCGTAGATCATTACCGGTGCCAGCGGCATGCCGGAGGCTTTCGCGACGTCCACCGCATCCAGTTTCTCAACGAAGGTGGGTTTCACGCCGGCCTGGAAGGTTTCCACCATCTGCACGACCAGTTTTTTACCGCGCTGCATCGGATCCGGTTCGGTGATCATGTTCAGCCAGGCTGGGGTCGCATGGCGGCGACCGTGCGGATCGTGGCCCATATTTGGCGCACCACCGAAGCCGGAGAGACGGCCGCGGGTGACCGTTGAAGAGTTGGCGTAGCCGTCAACCTGCAAGGTAGAACCGATAAACATATCCACCGCGTACTGACCTGCCAGTTGGCAGAAGGCGCGGTTGGAGCGCATGGAGCCGTCAGAACCGGTGAAGAAGATGTCCGGACGGGCGCGAATGTACTCTTCCATCCCCAGCTCGCCGCCGAAGCAGTGCACGCTTTCTACCCAGCCGCTTTCAATCGCCGGGATCAGCGTCGGATGTGGGTTCAAAGTCCAGTGTTTACAGATTTTGCCCTTCAGCCCCAGCTGTTCGCCGTAGGTCGGCAGCAGCAGTTCGATAGCGGCAGTATTGAAGCCGATACCGTGGTTCAGCGACTGCACCTGGTGTTCCGCGTAGATGCCTTTAATCGCCATCATCGCCATCAGGATGTGTTCCTGTTTAATCAGGCGCGGGTCGCGGGTAAACAGCGGTTCAATAAAGAATGGCTTATCGGCCACCACCACGAAGTCAACCCAGGAGCCAGGGATGTCCACGCGCGGCAGGTCGCATTCGTCGTCCACCAGCTCGTTGACCTGTGCGATGACGATACCGTCGTGGAACGCGGCGGCTTCCACTAACGCCGGAGTATCTTCGGTGCTCGCCCCGGTATAGAGGTTACCTTTGCGGTCGGCTTTGAAGCCGGCAATCAGCGCCACGTTCGGCGACAGGTCAACGTACAGACGGGAATAGAGTTCGATATAAGTATGGATGGCGCCAATTTCCAGCTGACCATCTTCCAGCAGCTGCGAAATGCGCAGGCTCTGGGTGCCGGAGAAGGAGAAGTCCAGCTTGCGGGCGATACCCTTTTCGAAGATATCCAGATGCTCGCTGCGTCCGACGCTTGGCATAATCATGTGCAGGTCGTGCACAATCTGCGGGTTCACCTCAGCCAGCATACGGGACAAGAAATCTGCCTGCTTTTGGTTATTCCCTTCTAATACCACGCGGTCACCCGGCGCGATCAGTTTTTCCAGCATCGCGGTCAGGTCTGCGGTCGGCAGCACCTTACCCTGCACCGGAACGGAAGCCAGACGGCGCTGTTTTTCCGTGCGGCGGGTGTTCCAGACTCGTGCTGGCGTTTGCCCAGATAACATTATTAACCTCCTGATTCAGCTAATCATTTTGATTGCTTAACACAGCTAAGAGTGTGCGCCCTGGTGAGAAAGTCATCAATTAAGCGTAGGAAAGAATCATTAGCTTGAGAGTAATAATTGAAGTAACCATTTGTGACGATGATCAATTTACGCCGGGAGGGAGGAGAAAGCGGGTAACGCTACCCGCTGGCGGGAAATTACCGTTGCGTCGCCAGACGCTGGAGGATCTGTTCGAAGTGTTCACGGTTAAACAGCTTGCCGTTGAGAAAACGGGTTTTCAGCTCCCCTCCCTGCTCTTGCTCCCAGGTCTGTTCGTCATGCAGGCATAAATCACCCGCTTCATCCCTCGTCACGCGCAGCAGACCACGAGCGGAACGCTTCAGACCGTTATCCGTTTTCGGCTCTTTAAAAATCGTCCGGCCTTTGCCGTCGACTTCTCCCCATGTTGCCTTCATCGCAAAACCGAAGGTGTCACGCGTGTTGTACTGATAGGTAAAAGAACCGACGCCAAACACCACATTTGAACTGGCAAATCCTTTCGCTTCCAGGCGGCGCAGGATCTCATTCGCCCGCTCAAGGGTGATGGAATCGCCATAAATCAGCCCCACATGTGGGTCGAGCACCTTGTAGCCTTTGGCGTTAACCTTGCCGCCAAATATCTCCCACAGCACCTCCACAGAGCCTTTCTCCTGTGCCGTACGATCGGCTCGTGTATCCTCATCCGCGCCAGTACCGCACAGGATCTCAACCGGATTACCGCTATCCGGGCGAAAAACCACCCGTCCCTCTCGCGCCAGAATGATGTTTTTCAGTTCGCGGGTATATTCCGTCAGCACCTGCCAGTAATCCCACGTATCAGAGACAATCGACACAAATCCCTGCGGGTAGAGATCGGCAATCAGGCGGCGGAAGGTTTCGATCTCATGTTCACGTTCCCCCATACACATCACGCTGTGCTCGGTCGCCGGAATGCTGGCGCCAATAAAATAGGGCTCGCCGTCGGTATAATAATCCCGGGCGTAGAGAAGCGACGGAATGCTGTCAGTGCCTTTAAAACTCAACAAGTGGCCGCTGCCCGCCTGCATGGTGTCCTGCAATCCGGCCATACCGCGAAACGAAAAGTCATGGCACTGGAAGTCGAGGTGCGTCAGGTCGCTACAGGTTTTCTGTGCCCAGCGTGCGCAGATTTTACGATAGTGATGGGCAATTGTGGCGTTTGTTGACGCCTTCCACAGTTCTGCCGACAGCACGGTCTCCAGGTAATTCACCAACCAGAAAAACTCAGGTTGGGTGTTGATGATAGTTAAAACGGGCACCGCCATCGGCACTTTGCTGCCTTCATCCAGCGCTTTGATGTGCAGCGGCAGATAGCCCAACTGATGCAGGGCGCGGATATGATCAACCGCTACCGCATCTTTGCCGAGATAGCTGTCCATGACCTGTTTGTATTCGTTGACCACCTCGTCTTCCGGACGGGCAAAGAACGCCTCGTTAAACAGATCAACCAGAAACCACTGCAGAAAACCTTGCAGACCAAAAAACACCAGTTTGCCATCCGCCAACGGCGAGGAGAAAAAGCGATCGCTGCGCGGGGTAAAGTTCGAATACACGCGGCGGGTTCCTTGCGGATACTGTACGCGGTGAGAAACTTTGTAGCCGTCGATAGCCAGAATCGGGTTCATTTTCATAATCAGTATCTCCCTCAGGCGCGGTAAATCGCGTCAATGTCGATAAGATCAAGCTGCGGATGTTCCAGCGCCGGAGCAGCGAAAGAGGTGGTGGTGTAGATAGCATCAATACCGTTCGCAAACAGATGTTCGACGCCCTTAGTGAAAAGACCGTGGGTGACATACAGGCTGACGCTACGGGCGCCAGCATCACGGAGTACCTGCGCAGAGCCGATGAACGTACCGCCGGCATCACACAGGTCGTCAACAATCAGCATATCCCGGCCTCTGACGTCTCCGGCCACTAAAGCAAATCCCGTCAGCTTACCGCTTGCTACATCGCGTTTTTTACTCAGGACGGCGTACTCCGCTGCACCGACCGCTCTGGCAACGGCATCAATTTTCTTCAGCGCACCGGCATCGGGGGCGACCAGCATTAGCGCTTTTTGCTGGAACTTGCGCTGCAAGGTCGCGCTGTGCAACAGGCAAGTCTCTTGTGAAATCGCCACAAAATTATCGATAGCTGCCGCAGCCGCGTCGCTGTGTGGATCGAGCACCTTCACCTTATCGAATTGCAGTGTATTAAGCTGGCTGGCAAAGACTTTCAGCGCAAAGCTGTCACCCGCTGCCATATGGCGATCCTGTCGCGCCCACGGCAACCAGGGAAGCTCGAGATGGCTGACCAGCACATCCGTTTGATGGCGAACCGCCTCCACCAGTTGCGCCAGCAGCATAAAGTCGTTCATGTCGCGCATCGCCGTCGCGCGAATGCGCATCAGGCGAGCAAAGGTTGGTAATGCTTCAGTAACCTTCAACCAGACGGCGCCATCAGGAAAAACACCGTGTGTCACTCCGTAGCTCTGGTCGTCCAACGTTAGTGTCAGTTTTATGCTCATCACGCTTACCCCTTAATTGTGTCCCTTCGACACAATTAATAGTGTCCCTAAGACACATATTAAGCAAGCACAAAATGCATTATTTTTAGGGCGCGACATAATCATCTGATAAATAATAAGAAAAAACGAACCTTGCCCCCCAGTATTGGGCTGGTACACTTGTGGGCGTTGCAAATCATCGTGAGTATTTTATGACCACCGAAGCCGACTACCTGAATCAATACGATGCCCGCCGCTTTCCCTCACCTCTGGTGACGGTCGATAGCGTGTTGTTTACCCTGCATCAACAGGCGCTGTGCGTATTACTGGTTGAACGTGCAAACCAGCCGCAAAAAGGGCGTTGGGGATTACCAGGTGGCTTCATTGATATCGAGCACGATGATTCCACTCGTGCCACAGCGCTACGCAAGCTCACTGAAAAAACAGGTGTTTTGCCTTCGTGGCTGGAACAACTGGATACCTTTTCCGGCCCGGATCGCGACCCGCGCGGCTGGAGTCTGACGATCTCCTGGTTTGCGCTAATCGCCTGGGTAGACTGTGCGCCGCACATCGCCAGCGTCAGCAATGCCCGTTGGGTGCCGGTTGATGAGCTGAAAAGTTATTCCCTCGCGTTCGACCACGGAGACATCATTGCGGCGGCACTGCATCGCTTACGGCAAAAAACGATGTACTCATTACTGCCTGTATACTGCTTGCCGGAGACATTTACCCATGGGCAACTGCTCGAAGCCACTGAGGTGATCCTCGGTCAGTCGATCCAGCGTAAAAGTCTGATTCGCCGCTTTGAAGCGTCAGGAATGTTTGAAGATACCGGAGAAAGCGTGGCGACAGGGACGCGTAAAGCTCGCCTGTGGCGACGAAAGCCCGACGTCGATTTTCATCTTTTCTCGCGTAATCTGCTGACTGACTAGCGACAAAATCACATATTGGCTAACCCGCAGACGCTGCGCGCGGTATAGTTATTCTTTCCGATTATTAATTGCTCTGGTGTTATGGTTGAAATCACGTCCACAGAAATGATCCCACCTACTGATGATTCGCGAGAATTCCGCCCGATGCGCGGTATCAGTAACCGCCATTTGCAGACAATGCTGCCGCGTTTAATTCGCCGTAAGGTGAAGTTCGACGCCCACTGGCAGCGTCTGGAATTACCCGACGGTGACTTTGTCGATCTGGCGTGGAGTGAAGATCCGCAACAGGCGAAGCACAAACCGCGCCTGGTGGTTTTTCACGGTCTGGAAGGCAGTCTGAACAGCCCGTACGCACATGGCCTGATTGAAGCAGCGCAAAAGCGCGGCTGGCTGGGCGTGGTGATGCATTTTCGCGGCTGCAGCGGCGAGCCAAATCGTCTCAACCGTATTTATCATTCTGGTGAAACAGAAGATGGCACCTGGTTTTTACATTGGCTGGAGCGTGAGTTTGGTCGTGTGCCGACCGCGGCGGTAGGCTATTCACTCGGCGGGAACATGCTGGCCTGCCTGCTGGCCAAAGAAGGCAACGACATTCCCATTGATGCAGCGGTTATTGTCTCTGCGCCTTTCGTGCTGGAAGCCTGTAGTTACCATATGGAGAAGGGGTTCTCACGCGTCTACCAGCGCTATCTGCTCAATCTGTTGAAAGCTAACGCCTCGCGTAAGCTACAGGCCTACCCGGGTTCGCTGCCGGTGAGTCTGACCCAGTTGAAATCCCTGCGTCGCATTCGTGATTTTGACGATCTGATCACCGCCAAAATCCACGGTTTTGCCGATGCTATAGACTATTATCGCCAGTGTAGCGCCATGCCATTGCTTAATCAGATCGCCAAACCGACGCTGATTATCCATGCCAAGGACGATCCGTTTATGGATCATCACGTGATCCCTGAACCGGAAAACCTGCCCTCACAGGTGGAGTATCAGTTGACTGAACACGGCGGACACGTCGGCTTTATTGGCGGCACGCTGCGCCGCCCTGAGATGTGGCTGGAATCCAGAATTCCCGACTGGCTGACAACGTATCTGGAGGCGTCATCATGATTATCCCCTGGCAAGACATCTCCCCGGACGCGCTGGACAATCTGATTGAAAGCTTTGTCTTGCGCGAAGGCACCGATTATGGTGAACATGAACGCTCGCTCGAACAAAAAGTCGCCGACGTCAAACGCCAACTACAATCAGGTGAAGCCGTGCTGGTGTGGTCCGAACTGCATGAAACGGTCAACATCATGCCGAGGAAGCAGATTCACGAGTAATCCGTAGCCGACGGCCGACTATAATAAAAAATCAACCAATTCATGGAGTTGTTATGTCTGCCAAACATCCGGTGATTGCGGTAACAGGATCCAGCGGCGCGGGGACCACCACCACCAGCCTCGCGTTTCGTAAAATTTTCGCGCAGTTAAATCTGCGCGCCGCCGAGGTGGAAGGTGACAGTTTTCATCGCTATACCCGTCCGGAAATGGACATGGCGATTCGCAAAGCGCGCGATGCCGGGCGGCATATCAGCTATTTCGGTCCTGAAGCCAATGACTTTGGTCTGCTGGAACAAACCTTCATTGAATACGGCCAGACGGGAACAGGTCAGTCGCGCAAATATCTGCATACCTACGATGAAGCCGTACCGTGGAACCAGGTTCCGGGGACGTTTACCCCCTGGCAGCCATTGCCTGAACCGACGGATGTCCTGTTCTATGAAGGGCTACACGGCGGCGTCGTCACTCCACAGCAAAATGTGGCCCGGCATGTCGATCTTCTGGTCGGCGTGGTGCCGATCGTTAACCTGGAATGGATCCAGAAGCTGACCCGCGATACCAGCGAGCGTGGACACTCGCGTGAAGCGGTGATGGACTCGGTTGTGCGCTCAATGGACGATTACATCAATTACATCACGCCGCAGTTTTCCCGTACGCACATTAACTTTCAGCGCGTGCCCACCGTCGATACCTCAAACCCTTTTGCAGCCAAGAGTATTCCGTCGCTGGACGAAAGCTTTGTGGTGATTCATTTTCGCAATCTGGAAGGGATCGACTTTCCGTGGCTTCTGGCCATGCTGCAAGGCTCATTCATTTCCCACATCAATACATTAGTCGTGCCTGGCGGCAAAATGGGTCTGGCGATGGAATTGATTATGCTGCCGCTGGTCCAGCGTCTGATGGAAGGCAAAAAGATAGAGTGATGTATGGGATGTGCCCGATGGCGCTACGCTTATCGGGCCTACAAATCAGTATCGTTCTGTAGGCCGGATAAGGCCACGCCGCCATCCGGCGTCATGTGTTACGCAGCAACCACTTCATAGGAGTGGGTAATATTCACCGCTTTTTCCAGCATCAATGCCACAGAACAATATTTTTCCGCCGAGAGATCGACGGCACGGGAGACCGACGCATCTTTCAGATCGTGGCCGGTGACGATGAAATGCAGATTGATGTGGGTAAACAAACGCGGCGCTTCTTCACGGCGCTCAGAGGTGAGTTTCACTTCGCAGTTGGTCACATCCTGACGTCCCTTTTGCAGGATCGACACCACATCGATCGCGCTACAACCACCCGCGGCCATTAATACCATTTCCATCGGGCTCGGCGCTTTATCACCGGAGTTACCGTCCATCAAAATTTGGTGGCCAGAGGCGGACTCTCCGAGGAAGGTTAACCCCTCAACCCACTTTACACGCGCTTGCATATTTCGTAACTCCAATGTTTCAATTTTCCTGACAGATTACGCGTACATAACAATTCTCGCAACGGAAGGCGACCTGCGTCATGCTGAAGCGAGACACCAGGAGACACACGGCGAAAGCTATGCTAAAACAGTCAGGATGCTACAGTAATACATTGACGTACTGCATGTATGCAGAGGACATCACATTACAGGCTGCAGTCTATTTTTAGTAGCCCCCTTCCCAGGTAGCGGGAAGCACATTTTTGCAAACCCAGAGGCAGCGTCGTTTTCTGGCTCTGGAGACAGCTTATAACAGAGGATAACCGCGCATGGTGCTTGGCAAACCGCAAACAGACCCGACTCTCGAATGGTTCTTGTCTCATTGCCATATTCATAAGTACCCATCGAAGAGCACGCTGATTCACCAGGGTGAAAAAGCGGAAACGTTGTATTACATCGTTAAAGGCTCAGTGGCAGTGCTGATCAAAGATGAAGAAGGGAAAGAAATGATCCTTTCTTATCTGAATCAGGGCGATTTTATTGGTGAATTAGGCCTCTTTGAAGAAGGCCAGGAACGTAGCGCTTGGGTACGGGCCAAAACCGCATGTGAAGTCGCTGAAATTTCCTACAAAAAATTTCGCCAATTAATCCAGGTCAACCCGGATATTCTGATGCGCCTGTCTTCTCAGATGGCTCGTCGCCTGCAGGTCACGTCTGAAAAAGTAGGCAACCTTGCCTTCCTCGACGTCACCGGTCGTATTGCCCAGACTCTGCTGAATCTGGCAAAACAGCCTGACGCGATGACTCACCCGGACGGTATGCAGATTAAAATCACCCGTCAGGAAATCGGCCAGATCGTTGGCTGCTCCCGTGAGACCGTTGGTCGTATTCTGAAGATGCTGGAAGATCAGAACCTGATCTCCGCTCACGGTAAGACCATTGTCGTTTACGGCACGCGTTAATCCCGTCGAAATGGCGCGCTACCCGGTAGCGCGCCATTTTTGTTTGCTCCGATGTGGCGAAGACTGATTTATCACCCCGAGATCAACTACGCACTACGACAGACCCTGGTGCTGTGTTTACCTGTGGCTGTCGGTCTTATCATTGGTCAGCTTCATCTGGGGCTTCTGTTTTCCCTCGTACCTGCTTGTTGCAATATTGCCGGTCTTGATACCCCGCATAAACGTTTTTTCAAACGTTTAGTTATTGGCGCGTCGCTGTTTGCCGGTTGCAGCCTGATCATGCAGTTACTGCTGGCGCAAGCTATACCGCTGCCGCTCATCCTCACCGGCCTGACGCTGATTCTTGGCGTAACCGCCGAGCTAAGCCCGCTGCATGCGCGACTGCTGCCAGCCTCACTCATCGCGGCAATTTTCACGCTAAGCCTTGCCGGGAACATGCCCGTCTGGGAGCCATTGCTGATCTATGCACTGGGTACGTTGTGGTACGGTCTGTTCAACTGGTTCTGGTTCTGGATGTGGCGTGAGCAGCCGCTGCGCGAATCGCTCAGCCTGTTGTACCGCGAATTAGCCGATTACTGTGAGGCCAAGTACAGTCTGCTGACCCAGCATGCCGATCCAGAAAAAGCGCTGCCTCCGTTGCTGGTTCGTCAACAAAAAGCGGTGGATCTGATTACCCAGTGCTACCAGCAAATGCATATGCTGTCGGCGCATCACAATAATGAATACAAACGGCTGTTGCGTGCCTTTCAGGAAGCGCTCGATTTGCAGGAGCATATTTCGGTGAGCCTGCATCAGCCGGAAGAGGTGCAAAAACTGGTTGAGCGAAGCCACGCGGAACAGGTGATTCGCTGGAACGCGCGCACCGTTGCCGCCCGCCTGCGCGTACTGGCCGATGATATCTTGTATCACCGCTTGCCGACCCGTTTCTCCATGGAAAAGCAGATTGGCTCTCTGGAGAAAATCGCCAACCAGCATCCGGACAATCCGGTAGGACAGTTTTGCTACTGGCACTTCAGCCGTATTGCCCGTGTGCTACGGACCCAGCGCCCGCTGTATGCCCGTGATTTAATGGCGGACAAACAGCGGCGGTTGCCGTTGATCCCGGCGCTGAAAAACTATCTGTCGTTGAAATCCCCGGCGCTGCGTAACGCTGGACGCATTAGCGTCATGCTGAGTATCGCCAGCCTGATGGGCAGCGCCTTACATCTGCCTAAACCTTACTGGATTTTGATGACCATCCTGTTCGTCACGCAAAATGGCTATGGGGCGACCCGGGTGCGTATTTTGCATCGCTCGGTGGGTACACTCGTCGGACTGGTGATTGCGGGCGTCACATTGCACTTTCATATTCAGGAAGGTTTCACGCTGGCGGGCATGTTGCTGATAACGTTAGGCAGCTATCTGATCATTCGCAAAAACTACGGCTGGGCCACCGTTGGCTTTACGGTTACGGCGGTATACACCCTGCAGTTGCTGACGCTGAACGGAGAGCAATTTATCGTGCCGCGGTTTGTCGACACGGTGATTGGCTGCTTAATCGCCTTCGGCGGCACGCTCTGGCTGTGGCCGCAGTGGCAGAGCGGCCTGTTGCGTAAGAACGCCCACGATGCGTTAGAAGCCGATCAGGAGGCCATTCGCCTGATCCTCAGCAACGATCCGCAGGCCACGCCGCTGGCGTATCAACGCATGCGGGTCAATCAGGCGCATAACACGCTGTTTAACTCACTGAATCAGGCAATGCAGGAGCCAGGATTCAACTCGCACTATCTGGCGGATATGAAACTGTGGGTCACGCACAGCCAGTTCATCGTTGAACACATCAACGCGATGACCACGCTGGCAAGGGAACATACGATGCTGACGCCGGATTTGGCACAGCGGTATCTGGAATCCTGCGAAATTGCGCTTCAGCGCTGTCAGCAGCGGCTGGAGTATGACGGACCGGGAAGCTCGGGTGATGTGAATATTCTCGAAGCGCCAGAGATGCTGTCCCACGGCCCGTTAAGCACCCTGGAGCAGCATCTGCAAAGGATATTGGGTCATCTGAACACCATGCACACCATTTCGTCGGTCGCATGGCGTCAACGACCACACCACGGCATCTGGCTGAGCCGCCGACTGCGGGATATGAAAGGTTAAGATCGACTGCCGGATGCGCTACGCTTATCCGGCCTACGAATCACACCTTACCCATCCGGCAATCAGGCAATCAGGCAATCAGCCCACCACCTTCGCCACCGCCTGCGCAAAACGCTGCATCCCTTCCTCGATATCTGCCTGTTCTACCACCAGCGACGGCGCGAAGCGCATCACGTCCGGTCCGGCATTCAGCACCATCACCCCTTCGTGCGCGGCAGCGTAGAGGAAATCACGTGCCCGACCCTTAAACTGCGGCTTCAGCTCGGCACCAATCAGCAGCCCCATCCCGCGAATATCACTGAAAATATCGAACTGCTGATTAATCTGCTGCAAATGCTGCACAAACGTCTGACGTTTGCCCTGAATACCTTCCAGAACTTCCGGGGTGTTGATGATATCAAACGCGGCATCTGCAACCGCACAGGCCAGCGGATTACCGCCGTATGTGGAGCCGTGTGAACCTACATGGAACGCGGAGGCAATTTCCTGGGTGGTCAGCATGGCGCTCACCGGGAAGCCGCCGCCGAGCGCCTTGGCACTGGTGAGGATATCCGGCGTCACGCCGTAGTGCATATAGGCAAACAAATCGCCGGTACGCCCCATCCCACACTGCACTTCATCAAATACCAACAGCGCCTGATGCTGGTCGCAAAGTTGACGCAAACCTTGCAGAAATTCCGGGGTTGCCGCAGTAACGCCGCCTTCCCCCTGAATTGGCTCAACCACCACCGCACAGGTGTGATCGTCCATCACCGCTTTTACCGCATGCAGATCGTTAAACGGTACATGGATGATATCCGCCGGTTTTGGTCCAAAGCCGTCGGAATATTTCGGTTGCCCACCAACAGATACGGTAAACAGCGAACGTCCGTGAAACGCATTATGGAAGGCAATGATTTTGGTTTTGAACGGGCTGTGGCGTACACAGGCATAATGACGCGCCAGCTTAAAGGCGGTTTCGTTGGCTTCGGTACCGGAGTTCATGAACAGCACGCGTTCAGCAAAGGTCGCATCAATGATTTTACGGCCTAAGCGCAACGCCGGTTCGTTGGTGAAAACGTTACTGGTGTGCCACAGAGTTTCGCCCTGGGTTTTTAACGCCTCAACCAGCGCCGGATGGCAATGTCCTAACGCGGTAACTGCAATGCCGCCCGCGAAATCAACATACTCTTTACCCTGTTGATCCCAGACTCGACTCCCTTTTCCTTTTACCGGGATAAACTCAGCCGGTGCATAAATCGGCAGAATTACTTCATCGAATGTTGCGCGCGTAATCGCAGTTTGTTCAGTTGCCATGTCATTACCACCCTGTTAAGCAGAAATGCTAGTGAAATTATAATCACAAAATATGAATAAAAAATCACTGAATAGCAACCATAAATCACCGTTGGAGGAAATTATCCAGCAGCTGATGCCCCTGTTCGCTGAGAATACTCTCCGGGTGAAACTGCACGCCTTCCAGATCCCACTCGCGGTGGCGAATACCCATGATCTCTTGTGTTTCACTCCAGGCCGTCACTTCAAAGCAGTCAGGAAGCGTTTCGGGGGCAACCACCAGAGAATGGTAGCGTGTCACGGTTAATGGGTTAGCGAGTCCCTGAAAAACGCCCTGCCCGTTATGCGTAATCGGCGAGGTTTTACCGTGCATCACTTTTGCCGCCCGAACCACGGTTGCGCCAAACGCCTGCGCCATCGCCTGGTGACCGAGACACACGCCCAGCAGCGGGATCTGGCCCGCGAAATGGCGAATGACATCCAGCGAGATACCAGCATCATCCGGCGTGCAGGGGCCCGGGGAAATCACGATTTTTTGCGGATTCAGCGCGTCGATTTGCGACAGCGTCAGCTCGTCGTTACGCCTGACGAGGACATCAGCGCCCAGTTCGCAGAAGTATTGGTACAGGTTCCAGGTAAAAGAATCATAGTTATCGATAAGCAGGATCATGGCGGCTCCGGTACATAAGAACCGCGCTATTCTACTCAGTTTCCGGGGCTTCGCTTACCACTTTACGAAATATCGCCCGCAGAGCGGTCAGGTCGCCCATCGCCCCACTCTGGTTCGCCTGGTTCCACTCCTCAACCTGAATGTCATCCCAGCTCAGCATATACCCGGCATGGATCGCTAGCTGTTCGAAGAAAATACGCTGCGCCAAACCGCTACCAATACGAAACGGATGCAGCACATTGATTTCGCAATAATAGTGCGCGAGGCGGTCGACGAATTTTTCTTCCGGCAATCCCACCAGCCAGGACTCTTCTTCCAGATCCTGCATCAGCGCATTGCCTTCTTTCTCGATATAGGCGAAATGGCAAAAGCGAGTATCGCCCTGGTAGATATCGACTTCGCGCAGTTGTCCCGCCCAGTCGAAAATATCCTGGTATAACTGGCGGTGAATGGCGCACAGATGCGGCAGGCCGCGTTTTAAAGGCCCCAGCTCAACCGTCGCGGCGCGCAGTGCTGTTAATTCGTATGCCGCTTGTGTCAGGCGCTGGGCCTGGTGGATCCCCAAGCGGTTACGCATCACATTCAGACCGGGGTACAGATAAGGGTCACGTCCATCACCGAATTTATCGCTCATAGTGCCTCCTCAACTCTTCCAGACGCGCCAGGGCGTCTTCCGCACTCAGAGTCACCCGTGGAATATCCACGCCTTCCAGTCGTCGGCTTCCCTGGAAATTGACATTACGGCGTTGCTCCCAGAGCCTGGACTTTTGTTTATCTGTGAGTTTTTTCACGTGACCTCCCTGAATGTAAGCGGCACTTGCCACAAGTATAAGCAGCAATTTCGGGTTACGCAGAGAAGGGAGAGAACGCGGGCAGGAACTACCCGCGCAAAATACGATTACGGCAGGACTTTAGCTGAGAGGATAACAATCGGTTTTGACGGGACATTCTGGTAAGGACCAACATCATGAGTCTGTACCTGAGAGATCTTATCCGCGACATCCATACCTTTCACAACTTTACCGAACACAGCATAGCCAAAGTCGCGTTGGCCGTGGTCGAGAAACGCGTTGTCTGCGATGTTGATAAAGAACTGGCTGGTCGCGCTGTCTTTATCTGCTGTACGCGCCATCGCAATCGTGCCGCGGGTGTTACGCAGCCCGTTATCGGCTTCATTCTTGATTGGCGGGTTAGGTTTCTTCTGCTGCATCTGCTCGGTGAAGCCGCCGCCCTGTACCATAAAGCCCGGGATCACACGGTGGAACGTGGTGTTGTTATAGAAACCACTGTTCACATAATCGACAAAGTTTTGCACTGAAACCGGGGCTTTCTGGCTGTTCAGCTCCAGCTCAATGTTACCCGCAGAGGTGGTCAGCAGGACATGTGGGTCACCTTTTGCTGCCAGTGCTGCTGGGGAAAGAGCGGAAAGAGCGAGAACAGCTGCAACAGCCGCCAGAGTCGATTTGAGCATGAGAATTCCTTAACAAGAGCAGAAATGAAGCAAGTGAATTGATTCTAAAGAGCCTTCAAGGACAAGGCCATCCCTTTACTTAATTTTACGTACTTGAAACAAATGTAACCTCATGGCCGCAAACCCCATTGTGATCGAGATCACATACAAAAATGTAACGGAGCAAGTTATTGCCATTAAATATTTAAATGTGTCACTAAAGCGCCTAAAATCTGCCCGCTCACGGCGCAGTCAATGCGCCTTACACTTCTATACAGGCCAGTCATGACTAACAGCAACCGCATTAAGCTCACATGGATTAGCTTTCTCTCCTACGCCCTGACAGGCGCGTTGGTAATTGTCACCGGGATGGTGATGGGAAATATCGCAGATTACTTCCATTTGCCCGTTTCCAGTATGAGTAATACTTTCACCTTCCTGAATGCCGGCATCCTGATCTCTATCTTTCTGAATGCATGGCTAATGGAAATTGTGCCCCTGAAAACCCAATTGCGTTTTGGCTTTATCCTGATGGTTCTGGCGGTCGCCGGACTAATGCTCAGCCACAGCCTGGCCTTGTTCTCTGCGGCGATGTTTGTTCTGGGATTGGTGAGCGGTATCACCATGTCGATAGGTACGTTCCTGGTCACGCAGATGTATGAAGGTCGCCAGCGCGGTTCCCGCCTGCTGTTTACGGACTCCTTCTTCAGCATGGCTGGCATGATTTTCCCGATGGTGGCGGCGTTCCTGTTAGCGCGCAGCATCGAATGGTACTGGGTTTATGCCTGCATCGGCCTGGTATATGTCGCCATTTTCCTGCTGACCTTCGGCTGCGAATTCCCGGCGCTGGGCAAACACGCGCAGCAGTCAGACGCACCGGTAGTAAAAGAAAAATGGGGCATTGGCGTACTGTTCTTGTCCATTGCGGCTTTGTGCTACATCCTCGGCCAGCTTGGTTTTATCTCGTGGGTACCGGAATACGCCAAAAGCCTGGGCATGAGCCTGGGTGATGCGGGTAAACTGGTCAGCGACTTCTGGATGTCTTACATGGTTGGCATGTGGGCGTTTAGCTTTATTCTGCGTTTCTTCGATCTGCAGCGCATCCTGACGGTACTGGCGGGTTTGGCCACCATCCTGATGTATCTGTTTATCACCGGTACGCCGGAGCATATGCCGTGGTTCATTCTGACGCTGGGCTTCTTCTCCAGCGCAATTTATACCACCATTATTACCCTCGGTTCCCAGCAGACTAAGGTCGCCTCACCTAAACTGGTTAACTTCGTTCTGACCTGCGGCACCATCGGTACCATGCTTACTTTCGTCGTTACCGGCCCGATCGTCGCGCATAGCGGCCCGATGGCGGCACTGCAAACGGCTAACGGCTTGTATGCCGTTGTGTTCGTGATGTGCTTTATTCTTGGGTTTGTCACGCGTCATCGCCAGCATAACGCTCCAGCCACGCATTAATCCCACTGTCGGATGGTGTCCGCGCCATCCGGCATATTCCTCGCGTTTCTTGCTCCATTGGTGCTGTAGGCCAATTCATACAAAAAACCCTTAATTTGTACGCTATTTATACAAACACGAAAAGCCAGTCAATTCCGTAACTTATAAAAATGTAGGTAAATCAGTTATATACCTCTTAAGGAGTATATGAGGGCGAATTTGATTTGTATCAATAAGCGGGGTTGCTGAATCGTTAAGGTAGGCGGTAATAGAAAAGAAATCGAGGCAAAAATGAGCAAAGTCAGACTCGCTATTATCGGTAATGGTATGGTCGGCCATCGCTTTATTGAGGATCTTCTTGATAAATCCGACGCTGCCAATTTTGATATTACCGTCTTCTGTGAAGAACCCCGCAAAGCGTACGACCGCGTACACCTGTCTTCCTACTTCTCCCACCACACCGCCGAAGAGCTTTCTCTGGTGCGTGAAGGATTCTACGAGAAGCACGGCGTTAAGGTATTAGTGGGCGAGCGCGCAATTACCATCAACCGCCAGGAGAAGGTGATCCACTCCAGCGCAGGTCGTACGGTTTATTACGATAAGCTGATCATGGCGACTGGCTCTTATCCGTGGATCCCGCCGATTAAAGGTTCAGAAACTCAGGACTGCTTCGTTTACCGCACCATTGAAGACCTCAACGCCATTGAATCTTGCGCACGCCGTAGCAAACGCGGTGCTGTCGTCGGCGGCGGCCTGCTGGGCCTGGAAGCCGCCGGTGCGCTAAAAAGCCTCGGCGTTGAAACCCACGTGATTGAATTCGCCCCGATGCTGATGGCTGAACAGCTGGATCATATGGGTGGTGAGCAGTTACGTCGCAAAATTGAAAGCATGGGCGTGCGTGTGCACACCAGCAAAAACACGAAAGAGATTGTCCAGGAAGGCGTCGAAGCGCGCAAAACCATGCGTTTTGCCGACGGTAGCGAACTGGAGGTCGATTTTATCGTTTTCTCTACCGGTATTCGTCCACGCGACAAACTGGCCACCCAGTGCGGCCTGGACGTCGCTCCACGCGGTGGGATCGTGATTAACGACACCTGCCAGACTTCTGACCCGGACATCTATGCCATCGGCGAATGCGCCAGCTGGAACAACCGTGTATATGGTCTGGTGGCTCCCGGCTACAAAATGGCGCAGGTCGCCGTTGACCATATCCTCGAAACCGAAAACGCCTTCGAAGGCGCAGATTTAAGCGCCAAGCTGAAGCTGCTCGGCGTTGACGTTGGCGGGATTGGCGACGCGCATGGCCGCACTCCGGGCGCACGCAGCTACGTTTACCTCGACGAGAGCAAAGAAGTCTACAAACGCCTCATTGTCAGCAAAGATAACAAAACGCTGCTCGGCGCGGTTCTGGTGGGCGACACCAGCGATTACGGCAATCTGCTGCAACTGGTGCTGAATGCCATCGAATTGCCGGAAAACCCGGACTCATTGATCCTGCCAGCACATGCGGGCAGCGGCAAACCATCTATCGGCGTCGATAAACTGCCGGACAGCGCGCAGATTTGTTCCTGCTTTGACGTCACGAAAGGCATGTTGGTTGCTGCTATCAATAAAGGTTGCCACACCGTTGCGGCGCTGAAAGCTGAAACCAAAGCCGGTACCGGCTGCGGCGGGTGCATCCCGCTGGTAACGCAGGTACTGAACGCTGAACTGGCGAAACAGGGTATTGAAGTTAACAACAACCTGTGTGAACACTTCCCGTACTCGCGTCAGGAACTGTTCCATCTCATTCGCGTAGAAGGTATTAAAACCTTCGAAGAGTTGCTGGCAAAACACGGTAAAGGTTACGGCTGTGAAGTGTGTAAACCTACCGTCGGTTCTCTGCTGGCCTCCTGCTGGAATGAGTACATTCTCAAACCTCAGCACACGCCGCTGCAGGACACCAACGACAACTTCCTGGCGAATATCCAGAAAGACGGCACCTACTCCGTGATCCCGCGCTCCGCTGGCGGTGAAATCACCCCGGAAGGTCTGGTGGCGGTGGGACGTATCGCGCGTGAATTTAACCTGTATACCAAAATCACCGGCTCTCAGCGTATTGGCCTGTTCGGCGCGCAGAAAGATGACCTGCCGGAAATCTGGCGTCAGTTGATTGAGGCCGGTTTCGAAACCGGTCATGCGTATGCTAAAGCGTTGCGTATGGCGAAAACCTGCGTGGGCAGCACCTGGTGCCGCTACGGCGTGGGCGATAGCGTTGGTTTCGGCGTCGAGCTGGAAAACCGCTACAAAGGCATCCGTACGCCGCACAAGATGAAGTTCGGTGTCTCCGGCTGTACCCGTGAATGCGCGGAAGCCCAGGGCAAAGACGTGGGTATCATCGCCACGGAAAAAGGCTGGAACCTGTACGTTTGCGGTAACGGCGGGATGAAACCACGTCACGCCGATCTGCTGGCGGCGGATATCGATCGTGAAACGCTGCTCAAGTATCTCGATCGCTTTATGATGTTCTACATCCGTACTGCCGACAAACTGACCCGTACCGCACCGTGGTTAGACAACCTGGAAGGCGGCATCGAGTATCTGAAATCGGTCATCATCGACGACAAGCTGGGCCTGAACGACCATCTGGAAGAAGAGATGACCCGTCTGCGTGAAGCAGTGGTATGCGAGTGGACAGAAACCGTTAACACCCCATCCGCGCAGGTTCGCTTCAAGCACTTCATCAACAGCGACAAACGCGATCCGAACGTCCAGATTGTGCCTGAACGTGAACAACATCGTCCGGCAACGCCTTATGAGCGTATCCCGGTAACTCTGGTGGAGGAAAACGCATGAGCCAGTGGCAAAACATCTGCAAAATCGATGACATTCTGCCTGCAACGGGCGTCTGCGCCCTGCTAGGTACTGAACAGGTCGCGATTTTCCGCCCATATCACAGTGACCAGGTGTTTGCGATCAGCAACATCGATCCGTTCTTTGAGTCCAGCGTGCTTTCTCGTGGCTTGATCGCTGAGCATCAGGGCGAACTGTGGGTCGCCAGCCCGCTGAAGAAACAGCGCTTTCGTTTAAGCGACGGACTGTGCATGGAAGACGAACAGTTCTCGGTGAAACATTACGAAGCGCGAGTGAAAGACGGCGTAGTGCAGTTGCGCGGTTAATTAATTTTGGGAGGCGCAACGCCTCCCCTTTTTTGACGTATTTGCAGGTCTTTTATTGGTAGGCCTGATAAGCGTAGCGCCATCAGGCAATTGCAAAAGCACATTGCCGGATGGCGGCATAAATGCCTTATCCGGCCTACGGTTACGATTTCTTTTTATTTTTTGTACTTCAAGGATAATCAAATGTTTACTGACACTATCAATAAGTGTGCGGCTAATGCTGCGCGCATCGCACGCCTGTCGGCTAATAATCCGTTCGGATTCTGGGTCAGTTCGGCAATGGCAGGGGCCTATGTGGGTCTCGGCATCATTCTTATTTTCACCCTCGGCAATCTGCTCGACCCATCCGTACGTCCTCTGGTGATGGGTGCAACCTTTGGTATCGCCTTAACGCTGGTCATCATCGCGGGTTCTGAACTGTTTACCGGTCACACCATGTTCCTGACGCTCGGCGTTAAAGCGGGCACCATCAGCCACGGTCAAATGTGGGCAATTTTGCCGCAAACCTGGCTGGGTAACCTGGTCGGCTCCGTGTTTGTCGCCCTGCTTTACAGCTGGGGCGGCGGCAGCCTGTTGCCGGTCGATACCAGTATCGTCCATTCGGTCGCACTGGCGAAAACCACCGCGCCTGCAACGGTGCTGTTCTTCAAAGGCGCACTGTGTAACTGGTTGGTTTGTCTGGCAATCTGGATGGCAATCCGTACCGAAGGCGCAGCAAAATTCCTCGCTATCTGGTGGTGTCTGCTGGCATTTATTGCTTCCGGCTACGAACACTCGGTTGCCAACATGACGCTGTTTGCCCTCTCCTGGTTCGGCCACCACAGCGAAGCCTATACCCTGGCCGGAATTGGTCATAACCTGCTGTGGGTGACACTCGGTAATACTTTGTCCGGTGTCGTATTCATGGGATTGGGTTATTGGTATGCTACGCCAAAATCGGAGCGTCCGGCTCCGGCAAAAATCAATCAGCCAGAGGCTGCTGCCAATAATTAAGGGGTAATGTCGTGGATCATTTGCCTATATTTTGTCAACTACGTGACCGTGACTGCTTGATCGTCGGCGGTGGTGATGTCGCAGAACGCAAAGCGCGGTTACTGCTGGAAGCGGGCGCCCGTTTAACGGTTAATGCGCTGGCGTTTATTCCGCAGTTCACCGTATGGGCAAATGAAGGCATGCTGACGCTGGTTGAGGGGCCGTTCGATGAGTCCCTGCTCGATCCTTGCTGGCTGGTTATCGCCGCCACCGATGACGACGCCGTCAATCAAAGCGTCAGCATCGCCGCCGAATCACGGCGTATTTTCTGCAACGTGGTCGATGCGCCAAAAGCAGCCAGTTTTATCATGCCCTCCATTATCGACCGCTCGCCGCTGATGGTGGCGGTCTCCTCTGGCGGCACTTCGCCGGTGCTGGCCCGTCTGCTGCGTGAAAGACTCGAATCTATGTTGCCTCAGCATCTGGGCCAGGTCGCACAGTATGCAGGCAAGCTGCGTTCCCGGGTGAAGCAACAGTTTGCCAGCATGGGTGAACGTCGCCGCTTCTGGGAAAAATTGTTCGTGAATGACCGCCTGGCGCAGTCGCTGGCAAACAGTGACACAAAAGCCGTCGAGGAAACCACCGAGCAGTTGCTCAACGAACCGCTGGATCACCGTGGCGAAGTGGTGCTGGTTGGTGCCGGTCCTGGCGATGCCGGGCTGCTGACGCTGAAGGGGTTGCAGCAGATCCAGCAGGCAGACGTAGTGGTTTATGACCGTCTGGTTTCCGACGATATTATGAACCTCGTGCGCCGCGATGCGGACCGGGTGTTCGTCGGTAAACGCGCGGGCTACCACTGCGTACCGCAAGAAGAGATTAACCAGATCCTGCTGCGTGAAGCGCAACAAGGCAAGCGCGTGGTACGACTAAAAGGTGGCGACCCGTTCATCTTTGGCCGCGGTGGCGAAGAGCTGGAAACGCTTTGCCACGCCGGTATTCCATTCTCCGTTGTGCCGGGTATTACCGCGGCTTCCGGTTGCTCCGCTTATTCTGGCATTCCTCTGACCCATCGTGATTACGCGCAAAGTGTTCGTCTGGTTACCGGACACCTGAAAACCGGTGGCGAGCTGGACTGGGAAAATCTGGCGGCAGAGAAACAGACGCTGGTGTTCTATATGGGACTGAATCAGGCGGCCACCATTCAGGAAAAACTGATCGAATTTGGCATGCAGGCCGATATGCCGGTTGCACTGGTAGAAAACGGGACTTCCGTGAAGCAGCGCGTCGTCCACGGCGTACTGACGCAGCTCGGGGAATTAGCGCAGCAGGTTGAAAGCCCGGCGCTGATTATCGTCGGTCGTGTGGTTGGGCTACGCGATAAGCTGAACTGGTTCTCGAACCATTAATCCCCAAGTATACTCAGGCGCTATGATCCCGGCATAGCGCCATATATATTTTAATTTGAGAAATAACATCCACGTATAATTAATCCTGATATTTAATAAAAATTAAAGCATTATTAAGTGAAAAGAACAGGTAATAAATCCCTTATCAGGTTATATCTAACCCGCTTAATTCACTACGTGTTTTTCGAAGCATATGGAATTGGCATAAACGATATTATATTTATTAATAGGGATGATTTAATGAAAACCATGCTTAAAACTGTAGCAGTATTCCTGGCTCTTTCCACGCTGACTGCTTGTACAGGCAGCATTCAGAACAAAAATAAAACCTGCGAATACGACTATCTCCTGCACCCAGCCATTTCTATTTCAAAAATTATTGGTGGCTGCGGCCCGGCTGCAGATCAGTAATAGACGTTATTGCGCAGATACAAAAAAACCGGGTACTTCCCGGTTTTTTGTATTTTCAGATTCTATTCTCATTCACATGCCATCGCATTCACGCTCTCACGCAAAATACGTAGTACGGTCTGCTCTCCACTCCGGTTTGGATTAATACGAATCGCATAATCGCCCAGCGACGGATTTGCTTCGCGAAACGTCCCGGAAAGACGATAAAACAGCGGAGGGATCTCATATTTCGACTCAGCCCCCACCGGGTACGGTAATGCGCCTTTTTCTTGCGCTGCTTCCAGTACGCGGGCGGCAATTGGCTGATGAAACTCAACGATTAGCACCTTCGACTGGGCATTGGCAATAACCGCCTTTTTCACCTCGGATATCACGCCGCTATTGAGCAGCGTCAGCAATCGTTCAGAAACGCCAGCCTGTACCGCATGCATCACCGGAGCGAAAACCAAACCACGCAGCACCTCCAGCGCCTGCGTCCCCTGAATCTGGCTGCCGCCGGAATAAAGCGTCGCACGGATTCTGGCTATAACCTCCGCCTTGCCGATAACCGCCCCAACCCCCTCCGGGCCAAAGAGCTTGAAGCAGGAAAAAGTCGACAGCGTCGCCCCATGTTCACAACCGATACCGTCTACCTTCATGACGGCGTAGTTATCATCGGTTAACGTCGGTACACCGCAGCGCGCAATCTCCGCCAATACCTCGGCTAAAACGTAACGATCCTGCGGCTGCTGACGCGTATGTTGCACCAGCGCGGCATCCGGGCGATGCTGTGTAATAGCCCGTGTGATTGCCCCGAGATCGTTGAAATCAGCCGTGACCAGAGTAATGCCCATCTGCTCGATGAGTACCTGTGTTGTGGGGTAAACGGGCGCATCATGAACCAGCAGTCTCTGGCCGGGTTTGAGCAGCGCCGCCAGCCCGGCGCGTATCGCACCGGTACCAGCCCCCTGAATCAGCGCTGCGGCCTCAGCATGAAACGCCTCGGCCAGCACCTTTTCCACACGTTGCGTTACCCGAGGTTGATTCAGCCCCGACGCCAGACCTAAATCACCGCCAGCCAGGAAATCCGCGCCGGGGAAGTGGCTGCAGATCGTATCCACCAGCGCGAACTGCTTCTGCTGCGCTTGTGCGAGCGTCAGGCTTTGCAGAGGGAATGTTTTCATTTTTTACACCTCCTCAAGCCGGAACAAACAGACCAAACCAGTAGAGAATATTCAGCACAATACCGGTAATCATGACTGCCACGACCGGGGCCGCCATCTTCTGAACTGGACGCCCTATCGATTCGTTGAGGAAGTAAATCGCCACCGCAATTGAGAAGCCGGTGTAGCCCGCCATCTTGATAGCGGCAAAAATCGAGCCGACCAGCAGCGCCATTTCCATCAGCATATTCATGGCATTACGAATATTGTCCGAGGCGTTACGTACGGATGGATACCGTCCCAGCCATTTGCCAATCGAGCGCAACAGCAGCACTTCCGCTGAAATCACGATAGCGCCAAGAATGGCTGCAATCCACGGGTTCGGCGCCAGGTAGCCAACGGAATAGACGAACGTGAAGCCTGCTACCGCATAAACACCCGTCGCCAGCGCGGTTGTCGCAATCATCGGCACAAAACCCAGCCCGCGCATAAATTCCGCCAATGCCGCCTGGTTAACCAGCGTCTGCGACTGCTCCGGCGTAATTCCCGCCGAGTAGGCTTTTTCCAGCGTAAAAATCGAAACTTCACTGCCGGCGAAAATCTTCATACTGGCGACGGCGGCAATCAACGCGCCGACAATGGCGATGTACGGCAGGTTTTTAATAATCCGCGAGGTTCGCTCTTCAAAGACCGATAACCCGCTGGCATCTATCTCGTCATCACCACGGTGGCGAATATCATGCGTAATGGCGATGGCCAACAGCATCATCATCCCGACGAAGATCTCAATGGATTCCGGGTTCAGATGCGGGAAGTAACGCACTACCACCACCCGGGTCATCAGCACCACCACTGCGGCGATAATGCTGTGCTTCCAGCCAAACTGGTAAAATATCGCCACCAGCGGGAAGAGTGCGAAGGCAGAAACTACTGGAGAACTCAGCTCACCGAGGCTACCCAGCACATCAACCGGTAACGCCGTGAGCAAATGGTTCACCGGCAGCAGGCAGGTCAGAATCAATACGCCCCAGATAGCGCCCAAACCGAACGCCAGCAGGCTATTCATCGCCAGCACACCGAGAATGTCCGTTGGCAGGAACAGCAGCCAGGCATTGAGCAAGCCGGTTTTTAGGGTGAAAGAGATCCCCACCGACGCCACAAAACCGATACTCAGACCGAACGCGATACTTCCCGCCTCGCGGCGATTCATGTATCCCTCGATCAGTTGCGGCAGAATCGGACGGATACCGTCATGAAAGACAGCCGCCGAGCGATGCGCCAGAAGTGACGTCATGCCGGTCAGGCAGGCCACCAGCACAATCTGAATGTACAGATCCATAGTCATGCCTTTTATTTCAGATGGTTAATCAGCATCGGTATCGCATGTTCAACATGTTCGACGGAGAGACCAAAAGCGACTTTCCCTTCCGCAACCATTTTTGCGATATGTTCGTCTTTTGCCTTAATACCCGGCTTGGCGATAGTGCAGCTTTTGTTGTAGCCAATCACCGCAATGGCAATCGACAGCGCTGCGCCCGCGCCGGTGTTACAAGCGCCGATGTAGTAATCCAGTTGCCCGGATTTCACCTTCATCGCCGCGTCCATATCGTTATGAATGGATACCTCAAAGCAGCCAGGAGCTGCGGTTTCGATGGTCTTTTTAATCTGCTCACGTTGTAAGCCAGCAACGCCAATCTTTTTCATGTTTCTGTCCTTATTGGAAAAATTGTGAGGGGTTATCACGTAACATCGTGTCCACATCGGCCTGGCTGAATCCTGACTGGCGCAACTGTGGAATAAAAGTGGTTAACAGATAGTCATAGCCATTGCCGCCATTGGCTTTTAGATGCGAGCGGCGGGTAATGTCCATAGAGAGCATCACGCGATTTAGCAGCCCACGATTGCGTAGCGCGTGCAGCATGCCAATGCGTTTCTCATCCGGGTAATAGTTGTTTTTACCGATGGTATCGAACTGCACATACGCGCCGAGATCGATCATGCGTAAAATATTGTCGAGGTTATCTTTCAAATCGCAGTGACCAACGGTTACGCGAGAAAGGTCGACGCCGTGCGCCCTCAGCAGGGTCAATTGTTCCAGCCCCATTGTGCTAAAAGAGGTGTGGGTCGAGATGGGGCGTCCGGTTTCGTTATGCGCGTACGCCGCGGCGATAAACACCTTCTCTTCGAGCGGCGTAATCACCCCTTCGCTGGAGCCGATTTCCGCGATAATTCCGGCCTGCAACTCGGTGCCATCGATACCGATGACAATCTCATCGATCATCTCTTGCGCGAGCTGTTGCACGCTACGGGTCACAACATGCTCGGGGAAAAACGCATCCTGGTAATAACCTGTACAGGCCATCACGTTGATGCCGGTATCGCGCATCAGGTCGAGCATGAATTGCGGGTTACGCCCCATATAGCGGTTGGTCATCTCAATAATGTTGCTGACGCCCAACACACGGAGATCTTTCATCTCCTGACAAATGAGGTCGTACTGATCTAACCGGCAATCGAGGTTATTCTTGAACCCGGAGAGATCGATATGCAGATGTTCGTGAACCCAGGTGTAACCCGTCGGATCAAAACTCATAAGATGTCCTCTTTAAGCCGTAATGCCGAAAGAAAAGAGCTGCCGTTTTGTGGTAACGACGCGCCGAAAAATTCGCACACCGTAGCGCCAACATCGGATAACGTCGCCCTAATACCTAATTGTGCGGGCTCCAGCCCCTGCCGATACACCAGAACCGGTACCACCTCTCGGGTATGATGACTGTGCCCAATGGTCGGATCGTTGCCGTGATCGGCCATGACCACCAGACAATCATCTGGATCCATAGCGTCCAGAAGGCGCGAAAGATTAAGGTCAACAACCTGCAACCGCTCGGCATAACGCGCCGCGTCTTCAGCGTGTCCGGCAAGATCGGTTTCCTGAATGTTGGTACAGATAAATACCGTCGGCTCCGCGTTAAATTCGTTAAGCGTGATATCCATGATCTGCTGGCTATCCACCAGGTTTTGCCAGCTGCGCCCGTGCGGATTGCCAACGATATCCGCCACCTTACCGACCAGTACGGTAGGGATTCCGGCTTCATGGAGTTTTTGCGGAACCTGCACCTGCTCATCTACGCCGTAACCCAGATGCCGGACCTGAAAACCGTTTTCATAAGCGCCGGAGCGTGGGGCGCTAATCCCGATAAAGCGTCCCTCTTTGGTCTCGGCGGCATCCAGAATGCGCTGGCTGTCTGCAAGCTGGCCGCCAAACGCGATCACGCGCCCAACCTGCACCTGCTCGCGTACCACGCGACCAATTTTCAACACCTCATCAAACGGCATAACAGCAAGATTGGCGGTAATGTTGTAGACCTGTCCTAAATCCGCTTCGAGGTTATCCCCTACCGCTACCGCGTCGTTAATCCACAGAAACGCCAGGTCGCTACCACGCCTTTCCACCTGCCAGCCTGCGGCTTTCAGCGCTTTTTCAACATCATCGATGACGTCGTTAAACGGCATCCGCAACGGCGCCTGAGGACGCGTCCCCAGGATCTCCTGATGCCCCATAAAGGTATCGCCGCCTTCATGCTGCAGCTCCGCAACGCCCCAGACTGCCGATGCTGAAGGTTTCATTACACCCGGCGCAAAGCCCAGGGCGTTAATCAATCCCAACTTTTCCAGCGTTGGCAGCTGTAGCTGCGGGAACTCGCTCAGGATATGACCACAGGTATTCGCTCCGGCATCCTGCGGCCTGACCAGCGTGACGTCTTTCATTGCGCCGACGCCAAAGCTATCAATAACCAACACCACGAATCGGGCCATTAGTCCTCCAGAATATTGCCAAGACTGTCGTAGCGGGCGACGATTTCAGCCGCATTACGCTGAATACCGGACACCAGCACTACGTCGCTACGCGTCACGAAGATCTGTGTGCGAAAACAGAAGATCACCGCGCTGCTCACCGGAAACTCACCGGCCACAGGCAGGTAGTAGTCAATGCTGCTGTCATCCACGGGTTTCAGCGTTGCGGCGATCGGCGCGTCGCTTTCTGGCGTAAAGACCAGCGCGTTTTGCGCATGGCCGCGACGGTAATACCCCCCGCCGTAGCAATAACTGTCTCCACGAAAATTGTGCGAAACCTCGCTCAACCACAGCATCGCGATGCGTTCAGGCTGGTCGCCTTTTTGGTTGGAAGGGATAGTGCCGGTCAACGCATGGCCCGGCTCGGCGTGGGTGACGCCATATTCCGCCAACAGGGGTAACGATGTGCAACTACTGGCAGACGGCGCATTAAGTTGCTCAATGGCAATTCCGGCTTCCGCTAACTGACGTCGGGCACTCACCAGGGTATGCAAGTTAGGTGTCGGCACCGTCTGCGCTGATTTTTCATCCCATAGCAGGCAGGGAAAATGGGTTAACCCGCTCAGGCGCAGACCCGGCAGTCTGCGGATTTCATTGACCACATCCGTCAGGTACGCCAACGGAAAACCACTTTCCTGCCCCGGATAGAGAAAATCATCCTTGTCATACACCTTCAACATCACGTTCTGTTCACAGCCGGCTTTCACCGCGGCAGCCGAGACTTCGCGCGCTTTTTCTAACGAGAACAGCGTGATAACCTCGGTCCCCTGCGCCACAGCCTCATTGACCAGTCGCGACGGGATCTGCACCAGATGTCCCTGATGCGCAACCGGTAACCCGGCACGGCGCATAACGCGACTCTCTTTGTAATCCACAACCACAATGCCTTCATAGCCAAGCTGCAACAGCTTGTCCGCCAGCCATGGATTACGCCCAACCTGTTTCGTCATCAGATACAGCGAGATACCATGCTGCCTGGCGACATCCAACAGACGTTTGCCATTCTCAATGACCTGATCGACATCAATGACCCAACTGTCAGGTGCGATTTTTCCCTGCTGCCACAACGCGAGAGCGGCCGAGATCAGCGCGGGGTTCTGGCGTTTCAATGCGTCTATAAACATTTCTCTGCCTCGTATCTAATCCTTCAGCTAAATATTCATTTTTTTGAATATTTAGAGTGCGCTAAGCTAATTCCTCATTGATTTCAGACGCCTTCGTTCGCCGCCATCCACAATCCATACAGGTTCGCCAGCATGTAGCCTTCCTCATTAACGTGCGGCGTCACCGTAAACTCTTTCAGCAGCGCCTGATGAACCAGCAAAATAGTTGGCCAGAGAGGCGATTGCGCCATCTCCGCCAAAATGTCACCGTCCAGCGCTTCAACCACTTCGCCCTGGCGACTGCGCATTAACGCGCTCGCCATATGGGTCATCGCCATAATCCCTTGCTCGCTATGAACCGGCAAACGCCACTCCTCATCCAGCCGTCTGACCACCTGCAGCATGCCGCTACAAATATCCTTGTCGATAACGCCCGCTTCACACAGCAGGTTAAGCCTGTTTTCCATGTCGTTCGCCTTTACTTAATAGCTGGGTTCCTGTTCACCGTTCGCCACACGTTGTTGGTGGGCAAGCAGTGCCTCTTTATTCACAACGGCTCGCAGAAGCTGCTGCATCGGATAATCCTCCGCCCGGGTTAGTATCACGGCCTCTGTGGCCCGAAGAAACCGCGCATCGTTGGTGAGCGGCGTGGCTTCTAACCCCAGTACAGCCAGCTCAGCCTCCGCAACCACGTTCCAGATAACCGCATCGACATCGCCTTTCGCAATGCGCTGCAAGCTCTCGTGATAAGGCATATCGATCAATTCAACGTTACGGTCGCCAAAACAGGCCTCGGTCATGATTTTCTGATCCGCCGAGCGGTTATCGAGTCCGACTCGTTTTACCGCTGCCGATTCGCCTTTGCGACAAATGAGCTGATGCTCGCCAACGTAGGTATGCGGTCCCAGCGCCAACGTGATGCGCAATCCATCCTGAGCGAGATAACTTTCTGCAGCCAGCCGGGAAACCACCGCCATGTCGTACACGCCGTTCAACAGGCATTCCACACGAATATCGGCCCCGCGCATGTGCGCGTAATAAAACGGGATCCCCTCGAACTGCGCCTTTAGCCCACTCGCCAGCCCTTCATATAAACGGGTATAGGGCAGCGGCATTGCGCAGACTACGTTATTAATATCCACATGCTTGAGCAGCGCACGATTATCCATCTCCACCAGATAGCTACCGTTTCGCCCACGACGCTCAATACGGATCGCCCCCGAGGATTCCAACGTTTTTAACGCAGCCTGGGTTAACCCTACCGATGAGTGACACTCAGCAGCAAGTTCATCTATCGTTTTCAGTCGGTTACCACACTTCTCACCAAGCAGGTAACGGGCCAGGGTTGTCAGCACAACCCCCTCTTTCTTAATAAATGTCCGACGCATTTTATATTTTCAGTAAATTGAATATTTATATCTTCATTAAAATGAAGATATAAGGCAACGAGGAAATATGCAAACGGCGAGGCGGTTCACATTTTTTGAGATTCACCCACGAGCAGGCGAAAAAAAACCGGGCGTACCCGGTTTCTTCAACAACGCAGAGAACATTACGGCCTGGCGACAAAACCAATCGCTTCGTAAACGGCTTTCAGCGTAACAGACGCGCGCGCACTGGCTTTTTCCGCACCCTCTTTCATCACTTTCTGCAGGAAAGCCTCATCGTTACGGAAACGGTGATAACGTTCCTGAAGCTCGGTCAGCATGCCGGAAACGGCCTCTGCGACTTCACCTTTCAGATGACCATACATTTTGCCTTCGAAGTGCTGTTCCAGCTCCGGAATGCTCTGGCCGGTGACGGCAGAGAGAATGTCCAGCAGGTTGGAAACGCCCGCTTTTTCTTTCACGTCGTAACGAACAACAGGCGGCTCTTCCGAGTCAGTCATCGCTCGTTTGATTTTCTTAACCACAGATTTCGGATCTTCCAGCAGACCGATCACGTTGTTGCGGTTGTCATCCGACTTGGACATTTTCTTCGTCGGCTCCAGCAGCGACATCACGCGCGCGCCGGATTTAGGAATGAACGGCTCCGGTACTTTGAAGATGTCGCCATACAGCGCGTTGAAGCGCTGAGCGATATCGCGGCTCAGTTCCAGATGCTGTTTCTGATCTTCGCCAACCGGTACCTGGTTGGTCTGATACAGCAGAATGTCTGCCGCCATCAGCACCGGATAATCAAACAGACCGGCGTTGATGTTTTCTGCATAACGCGCAGATTTATCTTTGAACTGAGTCATACGGCTCAGCTCGCCGAAATAGGTGTAGCAGTTCAGCGCCCAGCCTAACTGTGCATGTTCCGGTACGTGAGACTGAACGAAAATGGTGCTTTTTTCAGGATCGATCCCGCATGCCAGGTACAGCGCCAGCGTATCCAGCGTTGCTTTACGCAGCTGTTGAGCATCCTGACGAACGGTAATGGCATGTTGGTCAACGATGCAGTAGATGCAATGGTAGTCATCCTGCATGTTCACCCACTGACGCAGCGCACCCATATAGTTGCCAATGGTCAATTCACCTGAGGGCTGTGCGCCACTAAAAACGATGGGCTTAGTCATTTTTCGATTCCTGATTTTCGCTATGCGGAAGCCCGAGAGCGGGCAGTAGTTCATTAATGCGGTCGGACATGACATCGGGCTCGCTCAAGGCGATAGACTCACCATAGTTGTAACCATACGTCAGGCCAACGGACGGACAACCAGCAGCCTTAGCCGCCTGAATATCATTACGAGAATCCCCTACGAAGAGCATTTGCTCGGGCTTAATGCCAAGCTTGCTTGCTACCAGCAGTAGTGGATCCGGGTGTGGTTTTTTATTCTGCACGTCGTCACCACCGATGACCACGCTGAAGTATTTGGCGATATCTAACGCCTCGAGCAATGGCGCGACAAACGGGGTTGGTTTGTTGGTCACCAGACCCAGCGGCAAACCTTTCGCATGCAACGCGCCCAGCGTGTCGGCAACATCAGGGAACAGGAATGTCCCCTCTTCTGCAACATCGCCGTAGTACCTGTCGAACAGCTTACGCAAAATACGTACCTGTTCCTCGGCGGGAATATCATCATCAACGGGCGGTTTACCCATCGTTTTACGTAATGTCGCGCGCTCCTGACGAGACCACGCCAGCGCGCGCTCCATCAGTACATCTGCACCATTACCAATCCAGGTAATAACTCGCTCTTCACCAGCAACCGGCAGTTCCAGCGCATACAGCGCCATATCCACCGCGGCGGCTAATCCCGGCGCGCTGTCGACCAGCGTGCCGTCGAGGTCAAAAGCAACGCCCCGAATATCCTGAAACTTATCCATGACTTACCTTCGCCAGTTCATTGCGCATTTCATCAATGACTTTTTTATAGTCTGGTTGGTCGAAAATAGCGGAGCCGGCAACAAACATATCTGCACCCGCCGCCGCAATTTCACCAATATTGTTCACCTTGACGCCACCATCAACTTCCAGGCGGATGTCATAGCCAGATTCATCAATACGACGACGCACTTCACGCAGCTTATCCAGCGTTTGCGGGATGAAAGACTGTCCGCCAAAGCCTGGGTTAACGGACATCAGCAGGATCACATCCAGCTTATCCATGACGTAGTCCAGGTAGCTCAAAGATGTTGCTGGGTTAAACACCAGGCCCGCTTTACAGCCATACTCTTTGATCAGTTGCAAGGTACGATCAACGTGCTCGGAGGCTTCCGGATGAAAAGTAATGATGCTGGCGCCAGCGGCGGCGAAGTCCGGGATAATACGATCGACCGGTTTCACCATCAGGTGAACATCAATCGGGGCAGTGATGCCATATTTACGCAGCGATTTCAGCACCATCGGTCCGATAGTCAGGTTCGGTACGTAGTGATTGTCCATAACGTCGAAGTGTACTACATCGGCACCGGCAGTCAGCGCTCTCGCGGTGTCTTCACCCAGGCGGGCAAAATCAGCCGACAGAATTGAGGGGGCGATCAAATACTGTTTCATCCGCTTCTCCTTGAGAATTATTTTTTCGCAGGCGTTGCGACTCCTGGTTTATACAGCGCCAGCAGTTCGTTCACCTTTTTACGCGTGCCGCCATTGCTGCTGATGCTGCGCCGCACTTTGACCTGAAAATGTTTCGCTGCTCGGTACCACTCACGGGTATCGGGCGTGTCATGGTTCGAAATTAACACCGGGATCTGCTTACTGACCAGCTTTTCTGCCATCTCGGCCAGATGCGCCTGCTCTTTCGGGCTAAAGCTGTTGGTATGATACGCGGTGAAATTTGCCGTCGCCGAGAGCGGTGCATAAGGCGGGTCACAATAGACTACGGAGTTGATGTCCGCACGGTCCATGCACTCTTCATAGGAAAGGCAATGGAACTCCGCATTCTGCGCTTTTTCAGCAAAATGGTACAACTCGGCTTCCGGGAAGTAAGGTTTTTTATAACGACCAAACGGTACGTTAAACTCACCACGCAGGTTATAACGGCACAACCCGTTGTAACCAAAGCGGTTCAGATACAGGAATAGCACTGCGCGGCGGAACGGATCCTGGCAGGCATTAAATTCTTCCCGGAACTGGTAGTACACCTCAGCCTGATTTGTTTCAGGCATAAACAGCTCGCGCGAAGCCTGCACGTACTCATCGGTACGGGTCTTCACGATGTTATAGAGACTGATGAGGTCGCTGTTGATATCGGCAAGAATATAACGAGAAAAGTCGGTGTTGAGAAACACCGACCCGGCCCCTACGAAGGGTTCAATCAGACACTCACCCTGGGGTAAATGCCGTTTGATATCATCAAGCAGGGGGTATTTTCCCCCTGCCCATTTCAAAAAAGCGCGATTTTTTTTCATGCTGACTAACTAATTACACCTTCTCCGGCTGTGGAGAAAGCTCCGACAGCATCCTGCGCTTTAGTCTTTGTCCCGCAATTGGGCGAAACAGCAAACCATTGCAGAACATATCCTATCTTACTTCAAATCGGCCTGAACCTGGTGCAGCGGTTTTGCCCACGGATTTTTCGCCTGAATGTCGGCGGGTAACGTAGACACTGCACGTTTCGCATCTTCTTTAGACGCATACACGCCCGTCACCAGAACATACCACGGTTGACCGTTACGCGTCGTCTGATACACCACGTAGTTCTTCAGGTTTTCTTTCTTCGCCCAACCGTTCAGGTTGTCGTAGTTAGAAGAACTGCTGAGCTGCAGCGTGTAATGGCTGGACGGCGCAGATTTTAACGCGCCAACATTCCCTGTGCTTTTCGCTCCGCCAGCAACAGGCGTTGCCGTCGCGGTTGGCGCAGGTGTTGTGGTCTGTGCAGGCGTCGTCGCCGCGGTTGCTTTTGGCTCTACCGTCGCTTTTGGCGCAGCGGTTACCACAGGCGCTTTAGTTGTGGTCGTCGGCGCAGTCGTGGTTGGTTTTGCCTGAGCAACAGGTTTCGGCTCTGTCGGCGTCGCTTTTACCGTGGTCTGCGGTTTGCTCTTCGGCTCAATGACGGCCTGTTTACGTTCCTGGTGCGTAGCAGCAGGACGTTCAACCGTTTCCGTTTTCGCAGTCTGACGCGCAGCAGTACCATTACGAACTGGCGCGACGGTCGCAGGTTCGGTCGGCAGCGTAGAGTTCACCACGACGTTGTTAACCTGCTCCTGACCTTGCGGTTGCGTCAGCGCATTGTTCAGATCGCCCTGCACTTCAACACGCTGCTGGCCTTCAGTTGCCGCAGGCGCCTGACCTTGAGTCGGGGTAGAGGAAATCGGCGGCAGAGAAACATCCTGCTGGGTATTGCTCGCAGTCTGCTCAGCGCCCGTTGCAGGCGTATTCGTGTTCGCCTGATCCGTCGCATTGCTGCCAGAAAGATCGATGCTCTTCTCGCCAGACGCAGTCTGTTCACTGGAAGAAGATGAGGGGGCTTTCAGCGCAGAACCAATACCGATGATCAACAGCAGCAGCACCAGAACGCCCACACCCATCATCATATACTGACGAGAGGCAGGTTTACTGACCGCTTTCTTACGCTTGCGCGGACGACGTTCTACACGCTCTTCATCCATCGCATCGTCATCAGATTCATAGTCTTCTTCGATGTCCCGCTCTTCTTCACGCTCTTTACGTGCGCGCGCAGGACGGCGATCGTCAGCATCCAGATCAACATCATCAAAATTGATTTGCGGCTCATTATCGCGTTCAGACGATTGACGAGAACGACCAGTACGACGATCGCTGGGATCGGGTTTCAGCTCGTCTTCTGGTTTGAATTCATCCATTTAACACCCCACTCAAAGGTTAATGCTTACAACTTTGCACGTAACCTGAAGCTAAAAGACCTACGTTTTGCAACGTACGTCAGACCTTTCTTGTTGTTACGCCTGCTGGCAATCAGCAATAGCGTTAAGAACCACCTCGTGCGACACTCCGCCGCGCACTTCACTCTTCCCTATTGCCAGCGGAAGCACTAAACGAATCTCTCCCGCTAACACTTTTTTATCTCGCAGCATGTGCGGCAAATAAGCCTCGGTAGACATTTCACGCGGCCCATTAACCGGTAAGCCTGCTCGCTGTAGCAGCGTAATGATGCGCTGCGTATCCGCGGAGGTAAACTGACCCAGACGTTCCGACGTACGGGCAGCCATTACCATACCTGCTGCGACGGCTTCACCATGTAACCAATTGCCATAACCCATTTCAGCTTCGATCGCATGGCCGAACGTGTGCCCCAGATTCAGTAAAGCACGTAAGCCCATTTCGCGCTCGTCTGCTGCGACAACTTCTGCTTTCAGCTCACAACAACGGCGAATACAGTACGCCATTGCCGGACCGTCCAGACGTAATAACGCGTCCAGATTGTCTTCCAGCCAGTTGAAAAACTCACCGTCAAGAATGATGCCGTATTTGATGACTTCCGCCAGCCCCGATGCCAGCTCACGCGCAGGAAGCGTTTTCAGACAATCGAGATCCACCACCACGGAGGCAGGCTGGTAAAACGCACCAATCATGTTTTTACCGAGGGGATGGTTTACGGCGGTTTTGCCGCCAACGGAGGAGTCGACCTGCGACAACAGGGTTGTCGGGACTTGAATGAAACGAACACCGCGCTGATAGCTGGCTGCCGCAAAACCGGTCAGATCGCCAATCACGCCGCCGCCAAGTGCGACTAACGTGGTATCACGACCGTGCGGTTTTTGCAGTAACGCGGTGAAAACCGTGTCCAGAACCGTCAGGCTTTTATACTGCTCGCCATCGGGAAGGATAACGCTATCAACGTTAACACCCGCCTGTTCAAGTACGCCGCGAACCTTATCGAGATACAGGGGAGCCAGGGTTTCGTTGGTCACCAACATAACCTGATCGCCCGATTTCAGCGGTAAGAATGAAGCTGGCTCATTGAACAAACCAGCCGCGATGGTGATAGGGTAACTACGTTCCCCGAGAGTGACTGTGATCCTCTCCATTACGCGACATCCACCTTAGTTACTTGTACCCGCAGACGAGTGTGTATTCGGCCAGAATTAGTTGCTTTCCAACATATGAATAATCTGGTTTGCTACGACTTTTGCGCTCTGATCGTCGGTGCGAATGGTCACGTCTGCAATCTCTTCGTACAGAGGATTGCGTTCGTCAGCCAACGCTTCCAGAACTTCACGAGGCGGTGATTCTACCTGCAGCAGCGGGCGTTTCTTGTCACGTTGAGTACGCGCAAGTTGTTTTTCAATTGTCGTTTCAAGATAGACCACGACGCCACGCGCGGAGAGACGGTTACGTGTTTCACGTGATTTTACAGAGCCACCGCCAGTTGCCAGCACAATACCCTGTTTTTCCGTCAACTCGTTGATGACTTTTTCTTCGCGATCACGGAAGCCGTCTTCACCTTCTACATCGAAGACCCAGCCCACATCAGCTCCGGTTCGTTTCTCAATCTCTTGATCAGAATCGTAAAATTCCATATTGAGTTGTTGAGCTAACTGCCGCCCAATAGTGCTTTTTCCGGCACCCATAGGCCCAACCAGAAAGATATTGCGTTTCTCTGCCATTTTTTCGGTACTACTAAGACTATTCGTTAATGGTAAACCCGCTTCGCAGACACCCAGCGCAGCAGGACATGAACTGAAACCTCATAAGATATTGCGAGAGTCAGACTGAAAATTATCTCAATACTCAAGCGGGTTTGGCAACTGAATAAATCACCAAACCCTACGCATTTCTGGTCGTGGCAGGCATGCAGCCCTGCAAACATCAGACCTGGCGACGTATCGCGCAGTCAAATGACGGCTAAATAAGCCTATGACACACCACCAGAAAGGCAAAGCGTATTCATTGCCGCACAAGTAAAGAAAAGTACCGACGCTCAAATCGGTACTCCTTGTATGCTAAATACACCCCCACGTCAAATCCCTGAAACGTGTTCAGTGCAAAAACAACGGTTTTTCATGCATAAGTTATTCCGTTGACACCAGTCTGGGCGTAATAAAGACCACTAACTCACGACGTTCATCTTCTTTTCCATCGTGACGAAGAAGAGAGCCAAGCCAGGGGATGTCGCCTAACAACGGCACGCTGTCAGCCGCAGATTTATTTTTATGTGAAAAAATGCCGCCCAACGCGATCGTCTCTCCGCTTTTTACCTCAACCTGTGTTTCAATTTCCTGCTTATCGATCGCCAGAACTTCACCATCGGCTTGTTGTAGCACCTGCCCGGGGACGTTCTGGCTGATATGCAGTTTCAGCCTGATTCGCCCTTTCTGCAAAACAGTGGGCGTAACCTCCATCCCGAGGACCGCTTCTTTAAACTCGACGGATGTCGCCCCACTTTCACCGCTGGAGACCGGATATGGGATCTCGCTGCCCTGCTTAATACTGGCTGGTTGCAGATGAGAAGCCAGTAATCGCGGACTGGCGATGATATCAAGCTGCTGTTTTTGCTCCAGTGCCGACAGCTCCAGTTCCAGTAACCGACCGTTAATACGACCAATATTAAATCCCACACGGGATGTCGCCGCAGGCACCGAAAGATCGCTGGCAAGCGTGGTGACATTCCCCACCGCCCCCGGTTGTTGCGCGTCGGCCAGCGACCATTTAACCCCCAGTTCGCGCAAACTTTTTTCATTAATCGTGACGATATGCGCCGCCAGTTCGACCTGTTCAACGGGCAAATCCATTTGCGCCACCCACTTTTCCAGCGCGTTAAGCACAACGCTATTATCACGCAACAGTAAGCGGTTGGTTCGTTTATCAACCGTCATGCGACCTTTAGCGCTCAGCAGCTTCTCTCCGGCTTTTGCCAGCTCGCCGGCGTCAGCGTATTGCAAAATGATGCTGCGTTGTTCCAGGGGCAGGCTGGCCTGCATTCGTGCCTGCTCATTTTCCTGGCGGGCCGCATTTTCACTCTGCCATTGCACAGAATGCACATGCAGAATGTTGCCCTCCTGACGTAGCACCAATCCGGCGCTTTTCACGACCGTTTGCAATGCCTGCTTCCAGGGCACATCTGTCAGATGCAGTGACAGCACCCCGCCGACATCCGGCGAAACCACCAGGTTTTTCTTTTCCTGTTCCGCCAGCGCCTGCAAAACCTGCCCAACAGGCACATCATCCACCACCAGCGTCACGCTTTGCGGTTTTCCGGCCAGCACGCCGGGCGCCACGACCATCAGCATCATGGCTATCCATCTCATCCATCGCTTCATTTACCGCTCCCTGTCGTTGCCACTGCCATTGGGCAGGCTCGCAGCTTTTCTCTGTGTTGAGGGTTAAGCTTTCGGCCGTTATCTGTGAAATCGTCCAACCGTTTTTCAGGACGTCATTTCGCTCAACTCGCCGCCATTTGTGCTGCCCATCCTGCACGATGCCGATCGGTCGTTCGCCCTGGCTCACCATGCCCTGATAGCGCCACGTCGACAGCTCGGCTATCTGGCAATGGTCCTCCGGCGGTAAGAAGGGATTACGCATACCGGTCAGGATCAGTATGCTGGCGAGCGCCAGCAGCCAGCGTTCAACCGTCATTCAGATGTTCCAGTTGGAGCGTTAACAGCAGTTCAGCGCCTTCTACACTGAGAGAAAACCGGCTGACGTTCATCCCTTGTTCCGCCAGTTGGACAAACATCGGCGGGATAGCCTCCCACGCAGGCCTCAGCGTCATCTCCCCGCCCTTAATGGCGGGTTGCCAGTGAACAAGACGTACAAGGGGCGTCTGAAACAGCAACGGGGAGAAAGGAGTAAACGTCTCTTCAGACTCTCCTGGCGATGATGCCAGCAGATATACGTTTCGCCATTGCGTCTGAATGGCGGCACGTTGCTGGTTCAGCGCCTGTTGTTGCATAGCCCGCTGCCTGGCGGCGGGGTAAAGACATAGCGCTACTATCATAAGCAGCCCTAAAATCCAGCCGCATGCGCACATAAATCGAAAGCGCGGCGACTGCGCCAGCCAGGCATCACAGAGCGTTATCATGTGTGTCACTCCGCGTCAGACGATAGTGGAATTGCCAGCGCCCTTGGGCATCCTGCTGCGTTTCGCCGGGCCGATTTAACGCAAACCACGGCTGCTGGCGTAATTGCGTTTCCAGCGTCTTAAGGGCGGCAAAGTTCAGCGCATTTCCCGTCAGTTCCAGCGTCCCTTGCTGCCAGGTCATTTTGGTTAACCACGCCTGTTCCGGGAGTAATTCCGCCAGCTGTTGCAGAATCTGTTGCCAGCTTTGGGTCTGGTCACGCTGTTTGTTTCGCGCTTGTACCTGTTGCCATTGTTGCAGGCGCTGCTGCAAACGAGGCTTTAGCGCCGTCAGCACCGCTATCCGCTTATTTTCAGCTTCTACCAGCAGGAGTTCGATTCGGCTTTCAACGTTAAAAACGCTGGAATAGATTAACGTCACGCCAATGGTCAGCAGCAGCGAAGCGCTAAAGAAAACACCCCAGTAGCGCAAACAGGCATACCGTCGTGTCTGACGCCAGGGCAGAAGATTGATGGTCGCTATCATCAATACGTTCCTCCCATGGCCAGTCCCAATGCAACGGCAAAGCGGTGACTGTGCGGTGGAATTGGTGGTTGACGAACGGAGACGACGTTTAAAGGATCGAAGCCGCCGGGGTCGCATAGCGCAATGGCTGCCGGGGAAAGAGTTAACGTCGTGGCAAGCTCGTCGAGACAGCCAATATCGCCCGTTAATTTTCGGCCCCATGCCGAGCGGGTCGCCCATAGCCACTGGGTATCATCACGCCATACCAGACACTGTTGCTGTTCTGGCAAATAAGGAATAAATCGTTGTAAGGCGCTGGCGTCCGGCGTAATCGCTTTAACCTGTACTTTCAGCGTTTGTATTAGCGTCAGCAGCGTTGAAATCTCTTTGCTTTGCGCGGCAGTAACGTTAAACGCCGGGCTCAACGTGTCTTCGCTATAATCAAAATGCAGCGTATCCGGCGACATATCCAGTTCACGCGCCATCGAACCGGACAACCATGCGGTTTGCTCTGGTTCGCGCAAGGCCATTGCCGGACGAGGGAACTTTTTTTGTAACGTCCTGTTGGCGGGAAAGGAGAGGTGAATATGATGTCGGCGAGGAAGCTCACGGCTCCACGGCAGTAGCGTTGCGACAAGCTGTTCAGGCTCGCGAATGTGGCCATCAACGATAACCTGAGGTGCCAGCGGCATACGCCACCAGCGCTGTAGAAACCAACCGGTCGCGTCGCGAACGACAGCGGCAGCCAGCGCTTCATGTTGCTGAATATGCAGACCAATTTTCCAGATATTGAAAGCCATTGCTGATGATCTCCGTATCACCCGTTGCTTTAACGGGTATATCAATGCGTCTGGCTTGCCTTTATACTACCGCGCGTTTGTTTATAAACTGCCCAAATGCCACTAAATGGGAAATCTCCAGTGAAGTTCGTAAAGTATTTATTAATCCTTGCAGTATGTTGCATCCTGCTGGGAGCAGGCTCGATTTATGGCCTCTATCGCTATATTGAGCCGCAATTACCTGACGTCGCGACGCTCAAAGATGTGCGTTTACAGATCCCGATGCAGGTTTACAGCGCTGACGGCGAGCTGATCGCGCAATATGGCGAGAAACGTCGAATCCCGGTCACGCTGGATCAGATGCCGCCAGTGATGGTCAAAGCTTTTATCGCCACGGAAGACAGCCGCTTTTATGAGCACCACGGGGTCGACCCGGTGGGGATCTTCCGTGCAGCCAGCGTCGCATTGTTCTCCGGTCACGCCTCACAAGGGGCGAGTACCATTACCCAACAGTTGGCAAGAAACTTCTTCCTGAGCCCGGAACGTACGCTGATGCGTAAGATCAAAGAAGTGTTCCTGGCGATCCGCATTGAACAACTGCTGAGTAAAGATGAGATCCTTGAGCTGTATCTGAACAAGATCTACCTGGGGTATCGCGCCTATGGCGTGGGTGCTGCCGCGCAGGTCTATTTTGGCAAGACGGTCGATCAGCTCAGCTTAAGTGAGATTGCGGTGATTGCCGGTCTGCCAAAAGCGCCGTCAACCTTCAACCCCCTCTATTCGATGGACCGGGCCACTGCGCGACGTAATGTCGTGCTGTCGCGTATGCTGAGTGAAAACTACATTACGCAGGCCCAGTACGATCAGGCGCGCGGCGAGGCCATTGACGCTAACTATCACGCGCCGGAAATCGCCTTCTCTGCGCCGTATCTGTCTGAAATGGTACGCCAGGAGATGTATAACCGTTATGGCGAGAAAGCCTATGAAGACGGGTATCGCATCACCACCACCATTACGCGCAAAGTGCAGCAGGCGGCCCAGCAGGCAGTACGTAACAACGTGATAGATTACGATATGCGCCACGGCTACCGCGGCCCGTCAAACGTGCTGTGGAAAGTGGGCGAAAGCAGTTGGGACAGCAAGAAAATCACCGATACGCTGAAAGCGCTGCCAACATATGGACCACTGCTGCCGGCGGTTGTCACCAGCGCCAATCCGCAGGAAGCCATTGCCGCGCTGGCGGATGGCACATCAGTGTCATTACGGATGGATGGCATGCGCTGGGCGCGTCCTTACCGCTCGGATACGCAACAAGGCCCGACGCCGCGTAAAGTGACAGATGTGGTACAGGCCGGGCAGCAAATCTGGGTACGTCAGGTTGGCGATGCCTGGTGGCTGGCTCAAGTGCCGGACGTTAACTCCGCCCTGGTTTCTATTAATCCGCAAAACGGCGCGGTGCTGGCGCTGGTCGGTGGTTTTGACTTCAACCAGAGCAAGTTTAACCGTGCAACCCAGGCGCTACGCCAGGTGGGTTCCAACATCAAACCATTCCTCTATACCGCCGCGATGGATAAAGGTCTGACGCTGGCGAGCATGCTCAACGACGTGCCGATCTCCCGCTGGGACGCCGGTGCCGGTTCCGACTGGCAGCCGAAGAACTCACCGCCGCAGTATGCTGGTCCTATCCGTTTACGTCAGGGGTTAGGTCAGTCGAAAAACGTGGTGATGGTACGCGCCATGCGCGCCATGGGCGTGGATTACGCGGCAGAGTACCTGCAACGTTTCGGCTTCCCGGCACAGAACATCGTGCACACCGAGTCGCTGGCGCTGGGTTCAGCCTCGTTCACACCGTTGCAGGTGGCGCGCGGTTACGCGGTGATGTCTAACGGCGGTTTCCTGGTCGATCCGTATTTCATCAGTAAGATCGAAAGCGATATGGGCGGCGTTATCTTCGAGGCGAAGCCGAAAATTGCCTGCCCGGAATGCGATATTCCGGTGATTTATGGTGATACCCAGAAGTCTAACGTGCTGGAAAACAGCAATGTAGAAGATGTCGCCGTTTCGCAGGAACAGCAGAATGCCGCCGTGCCTATGCCGCAGCTTGAGCAGGCCAACCAGGCGCTGGTCGCACAAAGCGGGACGCAGGAGTACGCTCCGCACGTGATCAACACGCCGCTGGCCTTCCTGATTAAAAGCGCGCTGAACACCAATATCTTTGGTGAACCTGGCTGGATGGGAACCGGTTGGCGTGCAGGTCGCGACTTACAGCGTCATGATATCGGCGGGAAAACCGGGACCACCAACAGTTCAAAAGATGCGTGGTTCTCCGGTTACGGGCCAGGCGTGGTGACGTCAGTATGGATCGGCTTTGACGACCATCGCCGCAATCTGGGTCACACGACAGCTTCCGGGGCGATCAAAGATCAAATCTCCGGCTATGAAGGTGGCGCGAAGAGCGCGCAGCCTGCGTGGGATGCTTATATGAAATCCGTGTTGGAAGGTGTGCCTGAGCAGCCGCTGACGCCGCCGCCGGGTATCGTGACGGTCAATATCGATCGCAGTACCGGTCAACTGGCGAGCGGCGGTAACAGCCGTGCAGAGTATTTCATTGAAGGTACTCAGCCAACGCAGCAGGCGGTACACGAGGTGGGGACAACCATTATCGATAATGGTGAGACACACGAACTGTTCTGATCGATTGCCGGATGGCGCTTCGCTTATCCGGCCTACATTTTCGGCGTAATCATTTGATATTGCTGGATGTTGTAGGCCGGATAAGGCGCCAGCCGCCATCCGGCAACATAAACTACAATCGTCCCTGCCCTTTCAGCCATTCGCGTACAAGGAACAACGCGCTCACATTGCGCGCTTCGTGGAAATCAGGATCTTCCAGCAAATCCATGATATGCGCGAGCGGCCAGCGTACCTGCGGTAATGGCTCAGGTTCATCCCCCTCCAGCGATTCAGGATAAAGATCCTCCGCCACCACAATGTTCATCTTGCTGGAGAAATAAGACGGCGCCATGCTGAGTTTCTTCAAAAACGTCAGGTCTTTCGCGCCAAATCCTACCTCTTCTTTCAGTTCCCGATTCGCCGCCTCAAATACACTTTCGCCGGGATCGATTAATCCTTTGGAAAAACCCAGTTCGTAGGACTCGGTCCCGACTGCGTATTCGCGGATAAGGATCAGGTGGTCGTCCACAATCGGCACAATCATTACCGCTTCACGCGTGGAGGGGCGCATACGTTCATAAACGCGGCGTACGCCATTGCTGAACTCAAGGTCCACGCTTTCGACCTTAAACAGCCGGGATTGGGCGACGGTTTCCACTTTCAAAATCGTGGGTTTTTGTAATGATTTGCTCATTGTGAGGATCTTTGCTGTGAAATCTGAGGTCATTGTGCGATATACCGCACGGTTTCGGCAACGTGAATTGCCGTTTATTTACATTTATGTAACGTACTAAAAGTTAATCCCTATTTCAAATTAAAAGTCAATAGGTTGAAATAACTCCAGGAATTTGCTGATATTCCATTTTTAGTGATTTTGCTATGATTCGCATTTACTGGGCTGCGCTTTAAGATGCTCAAGTTCAACTCCACACTTGCCGATAGCCAACTAAAGAATCACGAATATTGAACAGGGTGCGACTGACCACGCCTGACAGACTAAGTAAGATGGGGAAAGCATGAGCACCATTCTGATTTTTTTAGCTGCTTTGCTGGCCTGCTCATTGCTTGCAGGATGGCGACTCAGAACGAAATCCAGACGGAAAAATTTACCCTTGAGCAACGTCTTTTCAGACGCCTCGAAGCGTAAGCTTACGCCTGAAGAACGCAGCGCGGTCGAAAACTATCTCGAAAGCCTTAGCCAAATTCAGCAAGTACCGGGTCCAACAGGCGCCAGCTCTGCGCCAGTATCGTTAACGCTGAATGCCCAAAGTAACAGCGTCATTGTACTTACGCACGCGATTACACGTTACGGCATTACCACCGACGATCCTAACAAATGGCGCTATTATCTTGATTCCGTTGAGGTGCATTTGCCACCTTTTTGGGAACAATACATCAATGACGAAAACAGCGTTGAGCTGATCCACACCAATACATTGCCGTTGGTTATTTCGCTAAACGGCCACACGCTGCAAGAATATATGCAGGAGGCGCGTGGCTATGCGTTACAGCATACCGCCTCTACCCAGGCGTCCATTCGCGGTGAAGAAAGCGAACAAATTGAACTGCTGAATATTCGCCAGGAAACCCATGAAGAATATGCCCTTAGCCGCCCTTCTGGATTACGCGAAGCGTTACTGATTGCCGCATCATTCCTGCTGTTCTTTTTATGTTTAATCATCCCGGATACGTTTGTTCCGTGGGCAGTCGGTGGCGCGGTGCTGTTGCTGGGTGCAGGTCTGTGGGGGCTGTTCGCTCCGCCATCTAAAACCGCCCTGCGAGAAATTCATTGTCTGCGCGGGACGCCGCGTCGCTGGGGATTGTTTGGCGAGAACGACCAGGAGCAAATTAACAATATTTCTCTGGGTATTATTGATCTGATCTATCCCCCTCACTGGCAGCCTTACATTGCGCAGGATCTCGGGCAGCAAACGGATATCGATATTTATCTCGATCGCCACGTTGTTCGCCAGGGGCGTTTTTTATCCCTGCACGACGAAGTTAAAAATTTCCCACTGCAACACTGGCTACGCAATGCCGTTATCGCTGGCGGTTCGCTGCTGGTACTGCTGATGCTGCTGTTCTGGATCCCGCTGGATATGCCGATAAAATTCACGCTTTCCTGGATGAAAGGCGCACAGACTATCGAAGCCACCAGTGTGAAACAGCTTGAGAACGCGGGCGTTCGCGTGGGGGACACATTACACCTGAGCGGCACAGGTATGTGTAACATTCATACCCAGGGGAGCTGGAATACACAGCCCACCACGCCGTTCATGCCTTTTGATTGCACGCAAATTATCTGGAATGACGCGCGCACGCTACCGCTTCCAGAATCCGATCTGGTGAATAAAGCCACCGCGCTCACGCAGGCCGTAAACCGCCAGTTGCATCCCAAACCGGATGATGATTCCCGCGTCAGCGCGTCGTTACGTTCGGCAATCCAAAAGTCCGGCATGGTGTTACTGGACGATTTTGGTGAAATTGTCCTGAAAACAGCCGATCTGTGCGCCGCCAAAGATGAATGCGTACGCTTAAAAAATGCGCTGGTTAACCTCGGTAACAGTAAAGACTGGGCCGCGCTGGTGAAACGCGCTAACGCCGGAAAACTGGATGGCGTAAACGTGTTGCTGCGTCCGGTAAGCGCAGAGTCGCTGGATAATCTGGTTAATACCTCTACGGCGCCGTTTATTGCACGCGAGACGGCGCGCGCGGCCCAGGCGCTGAATAGCCCTGCCCCCGGCGGTTTCTTGATTATCAGCGACGAAGGCAGCGATCTGGTCGATCAGCCGTGGCCGTCAACCTCTCTGTATGACTACCCGCCGCACGAACAGTGGAACGCCTTCCAGCGTCTGGCCCAGATGCTAATGCAAACACCGTTTCGCGCGGAGGGGATCGTCACCAATATCTCTACCGATGCCAACGGTACTCAGCACATTGGTCTGCACCGAATCCCGGATCGTTCAGGATTATGGCGCTACCTTGGCACGACCCTGCTGATGCTCTCCATGCTCGGATGCGCTATCTATAACAGCGTTCAGGCATTCAGACGCTACCAGCGCCATCGTTCGCGCATCGCGGAAATTCAGAGCTACTACGAAAGCTGCCTCAACCCAACGCTAATTGACGACCCGGAAAGCCTGATTCGATAACACGCTCGCGCGACAGGATATGCTACCCTGTCGCGCATCATATTTTCTTCTGGGGAGTTTCCATGCATATCAATATTGCCTGGCAGGATGTCGACACCGTGTTGCTGGATATGGACGGCACGCTACTCGATCTGGCATTCGACAATTATTTCTGGCAAAAACTGGTGCCGGAAACCTATGGCGCGAAGCAGGGTATTTCTCCCCAGGAAGCCCAGGACTATATCCGTCAGCAGTATCATGCCGTGCAGCATACGCTAAACTGGTACTGCCTGGATTACTGGAGCGAGTGCCTGGATCTGGATATTTGCGCCATGACAACGGAACAAGGACCACGCGCCGTTTTGCGTGAAGATACTGTACCGTTTCTTGATGCCTTGAAAGCCAGCGGCAAGCGCCGTATTTTGCTCACCAACGCGCATCCGCATAACCTCGCGGTCAAGCTGGAGCATACCGGTCTGGCCTCGCACCTTGATTTATTACTTTCCACCCACACATTTGGTTATCCCAAAGAGGATCAGCGGTTATGGCACGCTGTGGCTGAAGAAACGGGAATGAGTGCAGAGAAGACGCTGTTTATTGATGATAGCGAACCCATTCTCGACGCCGCTGCTCTGTTCGGCATTCGTTACTGCCTCGGCGTAACCAATCCCGACTCAGGTATTGCGGAAAAACAGTACGCACGCCATCCGTCATTGAATGACTACCGCCGACTGATCCCCTCACTGATGTGAAGGAGACGCCATGAAAGAAAAGCCCTCTGCTGATGTCAGGCTGGATAAATGGCTATGGGCCGCTCGCTTTTATAAAACGCGTGCGCTGGCCCGTGAAATGGTTGAAGGCGGTAAGGTGCACTACAACGGCCAGCGCAGTAAGCCGAGCAAGATTGTCGAGCTGAACGCCACCCTCACCCTGCGCCAGGGAAATGACGAGCGAACGGTCATTATCAAGGCCATTACCGAGCAGCGTCGCCCGGCCACGGAAGCCGTTACGCTGTATGAAGAAACCGCGGAAAGCGTGGAAAAACGCGAAAAAATGGCGCTGGCGCGTAAACTTAACGCGTTAACCATGCCGCACCCGGACAGACGACCGGACAAGAAAGAACGCCGCGACCTGTTACGATTTAAACACGGCGACAGCGAGTGACTGTCACCTGCAAGAGAGATGATTATGCCGCAACATGACCAATTACATCGTTATCTGTTTGAAAACTTTGCCGTGCGCGGCGAGCTGGTGACCGTTTCGGAAACCCTGCAACAGATCCTCGAAAACCATACTTACCCGCAGCCGGTCAAAAACGTGCTGGCTGAACTGCTGGTCGCCACCAGCCTGCTCACCGCTACGCTGAAGTTTGCTGGTGATATCACCGTACAGTTGCAGGGCGATGGTCCGCTGAGCCTGGCCGTCATTAACGGCAATAACAACCAGCAGATGCGCGGCGTGGCCCGCATGCAGGGCGATATCCCTGAAGGCGCGGATCTGAAAACCCTGGTAGGCAACGGCTACCTGGTAATCACCATTACGCCGGAAGAAGGCGAGCGTTATCAGGGTGTGGTCGGTCTGGAAGGCGACACGCTGGCCGCCTGTCTGGAAGATTACTTCATGCGTTCTGAACAGCTGCCAACACGTCTGTTTATCCGTACTGGCGACGTCGATGGCAAACCCGCAGCTGGCGGAATGCTGCTGCAGGTGATGCCGGCGCAAAACGCGCAGGCAGATGATTTCGATCACCTGACCGCGCTGACCGAAACCATCAAAACGGAAGAGCTGTTGACGCTGCCAGCCAACGAAGTGCTGTGGCGTCTGTACCACGAAGAGGAAGTCACCCTCTACGATCCGCAGGACGTTGAGTTCAAATGCACCTGTTCACGCGAACGCTGTGCAGGCGCACTGAAAACGCTGCCGGACGAAGAAGTGGACAGCATTCTGGCGGAAGAAGGCGAGATCGATATGCACTGCGATTACTGCGGTAGCCACTATCTGTTTAACGCCATGGATATTGCTGAGATCCGCAGCAACGCTTCCCCGGCAGACCCACAGGTCCATTAAGTTTATTAGCCCGGTAATGTGCGCTGCCGGGCTAAATCCACTTGCTCATTCGCCCCCACCTGCCGCAGACCAATAGATCTCATGCTCCAGTAAGTGATTCGTGAACGTTCAACACTATCCATGTCAGCATCCAGCATCACGAGAAAGCCTCATAATCGCATCAACTTCACAATTTTGAGTATTGGCTGACCTTTTTCGGATACTGACGACGGGAAGTGAATCGATATTGTTTATGTATGAGTTACGTATTTTTCTTACGTGAATGCGATTACACTCACAAGATTCCCGCCAAAAACACTCTCTATTAACGTTTTAAGAACATTTTCCACAACAAAAAAGGGTTTCCTGCCATAATATCTGCCTCTTTGTGACAGGAGTCGCAGCGCATTCGGTCGCCTGTGATTTTGCCGGATGCGTAAATCTATGAGCCTTGTCGCGGTTAGCAATCCCAAAAAAACCTTACTATTCCAGGTAATACATATTGGCTAAGGAGCAGTGAAATGCGTGTGAACAACAGTTTAACCCCGCAAGATCTCAAGGCTTATGGTATCAATGACGTTCAGGATATCGTTTACAATCCCAGCTACGACCTGTTGTATCAGGAAGAACTTGATCCAAATCTGGAAGGTTATGAGCGTGGCGTGTTAACGGATCTGGGCGCCGTTGCTGTTGATACCGGTATCTTTACCGGGCGTTCGCCAAAGGATAAGTACATTGTCCGCGACGACACCACGCGAGATACGCTGTGGTGGTCCGACAAAGGTAAAGGCAAGAACGACAACAAACCGCTCTCCCCGGAAACCTGGCAACATCTGAAAGGGTTAGTCACCCAGCAACTCTCTGGCAAACGCCTGTTTATCGTTGACGCGTTCTGCGGCGCAAACGCCGATACCCGTCTTTCCGTGCGCTTCATTACCGAAGTGGCCTGGCAGGCGCATTTTGTCAAAAACATGTTCATCCGCCCAAGCGACGAAGAACTGGTTGATTTTAAACCTGATTTTATCGTGATGAACGGCGCTAAATGCACCAACCCGCAATGGAAAGAGCAGGGTCTGAACTCAGAAAACTTCGTGGCATTCAACCTGACTGAACGCATTCAGTTGATTGGTGGTACCTGGTACGGCGGCGAGATGAAAAAAGGGATGTTCTCCGTCATGAACTACCTGCTGCCGCTGAAAGGTATCGCCTCCATGCACTGCTCGGCAAACGTCGGGGAAAAAGGTGATGTGGCGGTCTTCTTTGGCCTGTCCGGCACCGGTAAAACCACGCTGTCCACCGACCCCAAACGCCGCCTGATCGGCGATGACGAACACGGTTGGGATGACGATGGCGTGTTTAACTTCGAAGGCGGTTGCTACGCCAAGACCATCAAACTGTCTAAAGATGCCGAGCCGGAAATCTACAACGCGATCCGTCGTGACGCGCTGCTGGAAAACGTCACCGTGCGCGAAGATGGTTCTATCGACTTCGACGACGGCTCCAAAACCGAAAACACCCGCGTTTCCTACCCGATTTATCACATCGAGAATATCGTTAAGCCGGTATCAAAAGCGGGTCATGCCACCAAAGTTATTTTCCTGACCGCTGATGCGTTTGGCGTACTGCCACCGGTGTCTCGCCTGACGGCAGATCAAACGCAGTACCACTTCCTGTCTGGTTTCACGGCCAAACTGGCCGGCACCGAACGTGGCGTCACTGAACCGACCCCAACCTTCTCAGCCTGCTTCGGCGCAGCATTCTTGTCGCTGCACCCAACACAGTATGCAGAAGTGCTGGTGAAACGTATGCAAGCGGCAGGTGCGCAGGCTTACCTGGTTAACACTGGCTGGAACGGTACCGGCAAGCGTATCTCCATCAAAGATACCCGCGCGATTATCGACGCCATTCTGAACGGTTCACTGGACGACGCAGAAACATTCCGTCTGCCGATGTTTGACCTGGCGATCCCAACCGAGTTGCCGGGTGTGGATACTCGCATTCTCGATCCGCGTAATACCTACGCGTCACCAGAGCAGTGGCAGGAAAAAGCCAACGCACTGGCGAAACTGTTTATCGAGAACTTCGAGAAGTACACCGACACCCCAGCAGGTGAAGCACTGGTTAGCGCCGGGCCGAAGCTGTAATTTTTTGATTCATTCGCTGACCCCTTATTCGAAAGGATAAGGGGTTTTTTATTGTATTTATTCTTTTAAAATGTACATGGTACACCTATAATCAGTACTATTAATTTCATGCGCAGGACGCGTCATGTTCACATTTATTGAGCTACAGGGATTTAGTAAACGCCGCCCGTTACTTTTGCCTGACGATGAGTTTCGCGCCTTTCAAGAGGCGCTTATTGAAAACCCTGAGGCTGGGGACACTATTGCTGGTACGGGGGGGGTTCAGAAAAATTCGCTGGAGTCGCTCTGGTATGGGCAAGCGTAGCGGTGTTCGGATTATCTATTACAACGTGACGCGCAAAGGTCGAATATATTTGGCCTTGCTCTACCCTAAAAATGAACAGGATGATTTAACTGAAGAGCAAAAAAAGGTTTTAATGCACTTATCCGATATGCTGATTTAATCATGGGAATTTTAATAATCAGGACACCGCGTGCCGGTGTGGTGAGGCCAAAATGAAAGACGAATTATTTGCCGATCTGCTGGCCAGTGCAGAAGAAATGGTACGTATAGAGAAAGGTGAAGAAACACCGAAGCCTGAGCATGTACATACCTTCAGCGAAATTGATGTTAAAGCCATCCGTGAAGCGACAGGGCTACGTCAACAGGATTTTGCCATCGCCGTTGGCGTGAGTTACGACCTGGTTAAAAGCTGGGAGACAAAACGACGCCAGCCGACCGGAGCACCAAGAAAACTGCTTTTATTAATTCAAAAAAATCCTTTTATAATTAATCAATTAAAGGCAATTTAAGCTAGAGTTCCCACCGTTTATCCCGTAAGCAAAGGGAGGCATTTCGCCTCCCTTTCTTATGCGTCTTTCGTGGTACCCTGCGCACGAGTGAAGGGAACCGGAAGCCAGGCGCGAATCGACAACCCACCTCGCTCGCTGGTACCAATTTCCAGCATACCGTTATGGTTATCGATAATACGCTGCACAATCGCCAGCCCCAGGCCCGTACCGCTGGTACTACGCGCGCTGTCGCCGCGGACAAACGGCTGGAACAGATGTTTACGCTGCTCCGGCTTGATACCCGGACCATCATCTTCCACCTGGAACCAGGCGCGATGCGGCTCCATACCGCTACTGACCTTAATCCAGCCGTTACCATAGCGAGCGGCGTTAACCACCATATTGGCAACCGCACGCTTGATCGAAAGCGGATGCATCTTCACCTGAATGCTGCCCGGCAGCAGCGCAGTCTCAATTTCACGCTCATAGCCGCTTTCCGCCGCGACCACTTCGCCTAACACCGAGTTCAGATCCGCCATTTCCATCGGCATCTCCTGACCGGTACGCAGGTAATCGATAAACTGCTCGATAATAGCGTTACACTCTTCGATGTCCTTATTGATGGATTCTGCGAGATAACCGTCTTCCTCGCCCATCATTTCCGTCGCCAGACGGATACGCGTCAGGGGAGTACGTAGATCATGGCTCACCCCCGCCATCAGCAGCGTACGATCATCGGCCAGTTGCTTCACGCCTGCCGCCATATGGTTAAAGGCACGGGTAACGGAACGCACCTCAGAAGCGCCATACTCACGCAACGGCGGCGGTATAATACCTTTCCCCACCTGCAACGCTGCATGTTCAAGATCCACCAGCGGTCGGTTCTGAATACGAATAAACAGCCATGCGCCGCCAATGGCCAGCAGCATGATCGCCAACGTATAGCGGAACAGCGGCGAGAAATCACCCTGATGGATTTCAGTGAGCGGCACACGTACCCAGATATTGGGCGACAGCCAGGTTTTCAGCCACACGACCGGCGAGCTTTTGTTGACCTCAACGCGGACTTCGGTCGGGCCACCCAGCTGCTGCGCCATCTGATGGCTTAAGAATTCATAGTGTTGTGCCCAACGCAGTCCGGCTTCTTCAGCGGCCTCGTTGGAATAGAGGGAAATACCCAACTCACGATAAATTTCCCGGCGGAACGCGGGCGGCACCACCAGTTGTGTACCGTCCTCCAGCTGCAGTTTATCAGTCATCAGCATACGAACTTCGTAGGCCAGGACCTTATTAAACTGCTGGAGGCTCGGCAAAATCGCGAAGTTCAGCACGACCAGGTAAGTCGTCACCAGGCTGGCAAACAGCAAGGTGACGATAAGCAATAATGTGCGGGCAAACGAACTTCGTGGCGAGAAGCGCATTCGCCTCATGCTTTAGAACCGTCCGGAACAAAAACGTAGCCCAGGCCCCAGACGGTCTGAATATAACGCGGATGCGCCGGATCTTCTTCCACCATACGACGCAGACGAGAAATCTGTACGTCGATGGAACGTTCCATCGCCGAGTATTCACGACCACGGGCCAGGTTCATCAGCTTGTCGCGAGATAGCGGCTCACGCGGATGGCTTACCAGCGCTTTCAGTACCGCAAACTCCCCACTGGTGAGCGGCATCGGCTCATCTTCGCGGAACATTTCACGCGTACCGAGGTTCAGTTTGAACTTACCAAAGGCAATAACCGCTTCTTCCTGAGAAGGTGCGCCCGGCAGTTCGTTCGCCTGACGACGCAGTACGGCACGAATACGCGCCAGCAGTTCACGCGGATTAAACGGTTTCGGAATGTAATCGTCAGCGCCAATTTCCAGCCCTACGATACGATCAACTTCTTCACCCTTCGCGGTCACCATAATGATCGGCATCGGGTTGCTTTGGCTGCGCAGGCGACGGCAAATAGACAGGCCGTCTTCACCCGGCAGCATTAAATCCAGCACCATCAGGTGGAAGGACTCACGGGTCAGCAGACGATCCATCTGCTCAGCGTTTGCGACGCTTCGAACCTGGAAGCCCTGCTCGGTCAGATAACGTTCCAGAAGCGCACGCAAGCGCATGTCGTCATCGACCACCAGAATCTTATAGTTCTCTTGCATTGTTATTACTCCCAAAGGTTCGCAACAATTAAGTGTATATTCTTAAGAAAGCTCACGTGAGTCACCAGCGAATTCTGGTATGAATTCCAGGCTAAATTGTTACAAAGCATATTAAACAGCAGCTTAAGTATACAATGTTTCTCGCAATACATTATTTATTCTGTTGATATGCTCACGTAATACTAATTGTGCGCATCATCACAGAGTCGAAGGTAAAACAATAAGATGAAAACGCCCCTGATAACCCGTGAAGGGTATGAAAAACTCAAACAAGAGCTGAATTATCTCTGGCGTGAAGAGCGCCCGGAAGTCACCAAAAAGGTCACCTGGGCCGCAAGTCTGGGCGACCGCAGCGAAAATGCCGACTACCAGTATAATAAAAAGCGCCTGCGCGAGATCGACCGCCGCGTTCGTTATTTGACCAAGTGCATGGAAAATCTGAAAATCGTCGATTACTCCCCGCAACAGGAAGGCAAAGTCTTCTTCGGCGCATGGGTCGAGATTGAAAATGACGATGGCGACATCCGCAAATTCCGCATTGTCGGCTACGATGAGATCTTCGGTCGTAAAGATTACATCTCTATCGATTCGCCAATGGCGCGGGCGCTGCTGAAAAAAGAGGTCGGCGATCTCGCGGTAGTAAACACCCCTGGCGGCGAAGCCAGTTGGTACGTAAACGAGATCGAATACGTGAAGTGAGACCGGAACAATCCGAAGCCCCCGTAGATGACTGGCATTTTTGCCAGTCAATCCGTATAACTATCCCCTGATTTTTTATCCTATAGACGAAGCTATCCATGATGAATGATTCTTTCTGCCGCATTATCGCAGGTGAAATTCAGGCTCGTGCTGAACAGGTAGAAGCTGCCGTTCGCCTGCTTGATGAAGGGAACACCGTGCCGTTTATCGCACGTTATCGTAAGGAAATCACCGGCGGTCTGGACGATACGCAATTGCGTAATCTGGAGACCCGTCTGGGATATCTGCGTGAACTGGAAGACCGCCGTCAGGCGATCCTGAAATCTATCGGCGAGCAAGGCAAACTGACCGACGATCTGGCGAATGCGATCAACGGTACGTTAAGTAAGACCGAACTCGAAGATCTCTATCTGCCGTACAAACCCAAGCGCCGCACCCGTGGGCAAATAGCCATTGAAGCTGGGCTGGAGCCACTGGCTGACCTGCTGTGGAACGAACCGTCCCACGACCCGGAAACGGAAGCCGCAAAATACCTCAACGCTGAAAACGGCGTGGCGGACACCAAAGCCGCTCTCGATGGCGCGCGCTACATTCTGATGGAGCGTTTCGCCGAAGACGCCGCGCTGCTGGCAAAAGTTCGTGACTACCTGTGGAAAAACGCGCATTTGGTTTCTACCGTGGTCAACGGTAAAGAAGAGGAAGGGGCTAAGTTCCGTGACTACTTCGACCACCACGAACCGATTTCTACCGTGCCTTCCCACCGCGCGCTGGCCATGTTCCGTGGTCGCAACGAAGGCGTGTTGCAGCTTTCCCTGAATGCCGATCCGCAATTCGATGAGCCGCCAAAAGAGAGCCACGGCGAGCAGATTATCCAGGATCATCTGGGACTGCGCCTGAATAACGCACCAGCCGACAGCTGGCGTAAAGGCGTGGTGAGCTGGACGTGGCGCATCAAAGTGCTGATGCACCTTGAAACCGAGCTGATGGGTACCGTGCGTGAACGTGCGGAAGATGAAGCGATTAACGTCTTTGCCCGTAACCTGCATGACCTGTTGATGGCCGCCCCAGCCGGACTGCGCGCCACAATGGGTCTCGATCCGGGTCTGCGTACCGGGGTAAAAGTAGCTGTGGTTGACGGTACCGGCAAACTGGTCGCTACCGATACCATTTATCCACATACCGGTCAGGCCGCCAAAGCCGCCGTCGCCGTTGCGGCATTGTGTGAAAAATACAATGTTGAGCTGGTGGCGATTGGTAACGGTACGGCGTCGCGCGAAACCGAGCGTTTCTTCCTCGACGTACAGAAACAGTTCCCGAAAGTTACCGCGCAGAAAGTGATCGTCAGCGAAGCCGGCGCGTCAGTGTACTCCGCTTCCGAGCTGGCGGCGCTGGAGTTCCCGGACCTCGATGTTTCGCTGCGTGGGGCGGTGTCTATCGCCCGTCGTCTGCAGGATCCGCTGGCTGAGCTGGTGAAAATCGATCCGAAATCTATCGGCGTGGGCCAGTATCAGCACGACGTAAGCCAGACGCAGTTGGCACGTAAGCTGGATGCGGTAGTGGAAGACTGCGTAAACGCCGTCGGCGTGGATCTAAACACCGCCTCCGTACCGCTGCTGACCCGCGTGGCTGGCCTGACGCGCATGATGGCGCAGAACATCGTGGCCTGGCGTGACGAGAACGGCCAGTTCCAGAACCGTCAGCAACTACTCAAAGTCAGCCGTCTGGGCCCTAAAGCCTTTGAACAGTGCGCGGGTTTCCTGCGTATCAACCACGGCGATAATCCGCTGGATGCCTCTACCGTTCACCCGGAAGCCTATCCAATTGTGGAACGCATTCTGGCCGCCACCGAGCAATCACTGCGCGATCTGATGGGCAACAGCAGCGAACTGCGCAATCTGAAAGCTGCTGATTTTACCGACGAGCGCTTCGGGGTACCGACCGTCACCGACATCATCAAAGAGTTGGAAAAACCGGGTCGCGACCCGCGTCCTGAATTCAAAACCGCACAGTTTGCTGATGGCGTAGAAACCATGAACGATCTGCAGCCGGGGATGATTCTGGAAGGGGCTGTCACCAACGTCACTAACTTCGGCGCATTTGTCGATATCGGCGTACACCAGGATGGTCTGGTGCATATCTCTTCACTGTCGAATAAGTTCGTCGAAGATCCCCACACCGTGGTGAAAGCGGGCGACATTGTGAAGGTGAAAGTGCTGGAAGTAGACCTGCAGCGTAAGCGTATTGCGTTGACTATGCGTCTGGATGAGCAGCCAGGTGAAACCAACGCGCGTCGCAGCGGCGGAAATAACGATCGCACTCAGGGCAATCGCCCGGCACCAAAAGCCGCGAAACCTCGTGGCCGTGACGCTCAGCCTGCGGGCAACAGCGCGATGATGGATGCGCTGGCAGCGGCAATGGGTAAAAAGCGCTAAGTTTGGATCATGTGCCGGATAGCGGTGTAAATACCGTATCCGGCATATTTACTATATTATTTTCTCTCTTCCACATTATATTTATCACTTCATTAACAGATGAAACCTTAATTAAACATTAAAGATTTCAATAATTGCTACCGCGAATCATTCGTCACCAACCAGAATAAATGTTGAGAAATATCAAAATTGGCTCAAATTATTATCTAATTGTACATTCCGTCACATTTATTCTATTGATGATAGAAACCATTCTCATTATCATTGTTTTGTTGATTATTTACTCTTTCCTTACGTTGGCTAATCATCTGGTCTCATGCCGCCCTGCCGCCCCATGAGGTAATCATCCAGTTAGCGAGATATAAGTAGGTCCCTATGCAATTCACTCCTGACAGTGCGTGGAAAATTACCGGTTTTGCTCGTGAAATCAGCCCGGCTTATCGTCAGAAACTGTTGTCACTTGGCATGCTGCCCGGCTCATCCTTCAACGTGGTTCGCGTCGCCCCGCTCGGCGATCCCATCCATATTGAAACGCGTCGCGTAAGTCTGGTATTGCGTAAAAAGGATTTGGCGTTATTAGAAGTGGAAGCGGTTTCCTGTTAATACAGTGAGTCTATAAAAATGAAAAAACTAACCATTGGTTTAATTGGTAATCCTAATTCCGGCAAGACAACCTTATTCAACCAGCTCACCGGCGCGCGTCAGCGTGTAGGCAACTGGGCTGGCGTTACCGTTGAACGTAAAGAAGGTCATTTCGCCACAACGGACCATCAGGTCACGCTGGTCGATTTACCCGGTACCTATTCACTGACGACAATCTCATCGCAGACCTCTCTCGATGAGCAAATCGCCTGTCATTACATTTTAAGCGGCGACGCGGATCTGTTGATCAACGTGGTCGATGCCTCAAACCTTGAGCGCAACCTCTACCTGACGTTGCAACTGCTTGAGCTGGGTATTCCCTGCATCGTTGCCCTGAACATGCTGGATATTGCTGAGAAACAGCAAATCCGTATCGATATCGACGCCCTCTCCGCCCGTCTTGGCTGCCCGGTGGTTCCGCTGGTCTCCACCCGCGCCCGCGGCATTGAAGCGCTGAAGCTGGCGATCGATCGCTACAAGGAAAACGACACCGTCGAACTGGTGCATTATGCCCAGCCGCTGCTGCAGGAAGCAGATTCCCTCGCTGACGCGATGGCCAAAGACATGCCGCTTAAACAGCGCCGCTGGCTGGGCCTGCAAATGCTGGAAGGCGATATCTACAGCCGTGCCTACGCCGGTGACGCCGCGCAAAACCTCGATGCCGCTATTGCGCGCCTGAGCGAAACAATGGACGATCCGGCGCTGCATATCGCCGATGCGCGTTACCAATGCATCGCCGCAATCTGCGATACCGTCAGTAATACCCTGACGGCAGAACCAAGCCGTTTCACCACCGCGGTGGATAAAATTGTCCTCAACCGCTTCCTCGGGCTGCCGATTTTCCTGTTCGTGATGTACCTGATGTTCCTGCTCGCCATTAACATTGGCGGCGCGCTGCAGCCGTTATTCGATGTGGGTTCCGTGGCGCTCTTTATTCATGGTATTCAATGGATTGGCTATACGCTGCACTTCCCGGATTGGCTGACCATCTTCCTGGCGCAAGGACTTGGCGGCGGGATCAACACCGTGCTGCCGTTGGTGCCGCAAATCGGCATGATGTACCTGTTCCTCTCCTTCCTTGAAGACTCCGGTTACATGGCGCGCGCTGCGTTTGTAATGGACCGTCTGATGCAGGCGCTGGGACTGCCGGGTAAATCGTTTGTCCCGCTGATCGTCGGCTTTGGCTGCAACGTACCGTCGGTGATGGGCGCCCGTACGCTGGATGCCCCACGTGAACGTCTGATGACCATCATGATGGCACCGTTTATGTCCTGCGGCGCACGCCTGGCGATTTTCGCCGTCTTTGCCGCGGCTTTCTTTGGTCAGAACGGTGCGCTAGCGGTCTTCTCGTTGTACGTACTGGGTATCATCATGGCGGTGCTGACCGGTCTGATGCTCAAACACACCATCATGCGTGGCGAAGCAACGCCGTTCGTGATGGAGCTGCCAGTGTACCATGTGCCGCACATCAAGAGCCTGATTATTCAGACCTGGCAACGTCTGAAAGGCTTCGTGCTGCGTGCCGGTAAAGTCATTATCATCGTCAGTATTTTCCTCAGCGCGTTTAACAGCTTCTCGCTGAGCGGGAAAATCGTCGATAACATCAACGACTCTGCTCTGGCTTCCGTCAGCCGCGTCATCACCCCCGTCTTCAAGCCGATCGGCGTTCACGAAGATAACTGGCAGGCAACCGTAGGTCTGTTCACCGGTGCGATGGCAAAAGAGGTGGTTGTCGGTACGCTGAACACGCTTTACACCGCAGAAAATATTCAGGAAGAAGAGTTCAATCCGGCAGATTTCCACCTCGGTGACGAGCTGTTCAGTGCGGTGGATGAAACCTGGCAAAGCCTGAAAGACACCTTCAGCCTGAGCGTTCTGGCCAACCCTATCGAAGCCAGCAAAGGCGACGGCGAGATGGCTACAGGCGCAATGGGCGTGATGGGCGAAAAATTTGGCAGCGCCGCCGCCGCGTACAGCTACCTGATTTTCGTTCTGCTGTATGTCCCGTGCATTTCAGTGATGGGGGCTATCGCACGTGAATCTAGCCGTGGCTGGATGGGCTTCTCGATCCTGTGGGGCCTGAACATCGCTTATTCACTGTCAACGCTGTTTTATCAGACCGTCAGCTACAAAGAGCATCCGACTTACAGTCTGGTGTGCATCTTAGCCGTCATTCTGTTTAACATCGTATTGCTGGGTCTGCTACGCCGTGCCCGCAGCCGGGTGGATCTCTCACTGCTGTCAACCAACAGAACGGCTAGCTCCTGCTGTTCCAGTACCACTGGCGATTGCCACTAAGGTTGTCAACAATGGCATCGCTTATTCAGGTTCGTGATTTACTGGCGCTGCGGGGGCGTATGGAGGCAAAGCAAATTAGCCACACGCTGCATACCCCGCAGCCAATGATTGACGCCATGCTGAATCAGTTAGAAAAGATGGGCAAAGCGGTACGGATTCAGGAAGATGCCGATGGGTGTCTGTCCGGAAGCTGCAAGAGTTGCCCGGAAGGTAAAGCCTGCCTGCGCGAGTGGTGGGCTTTGCGCTAGTTCTATGCCGGATAGCGCTACGCTAATCCGGCCTACAAATGATGCAAACGTCCAGGCCGGATAATTCGTTTATGCAGATACGCGTTACTTTAGAAACAATTCAGTTTCTGTTTTAACGCCACCAGCGCTGCGCAGAACTCCCCAGGATGTGAGATAAACGGCGCATGTGCGGCTTTGGCAAACACTAAAGATTCGCTCAGTGGCCATTGCGTATCAAGCATCGGGACGACTTTGCGCGGAACCAAACCATCAAGATAACCGTACATCCGCAGGAAAGGCATATCCACAGAGCATAACGGCTCACGCAGATCGACCGTTTTCAGGATCTCCAGCCCGCCATTAAGCACCGCGACGTCCGGCATGGGTAAAGCCAGCACCGTTTTCTTCAGCGCTCGCGCATCCTGACGCGCGGTTTCCGTGCCCATCGTTTGTAGCGCCAGAAAACGTTCCACCGTACGCTGGAAATCTTCGCTCAACTGCTGTTGGAAGCCTGCCAGCACTTCCGGCTTAATGCCCGGCCATTCATCGCGCGCGCTAAAGCAAGGAGAAGACGCGACGGTCACCAGCGCCTGAACGCGCTCAGGATGGGTCAATGCGACCTGACTTGCCACCAGACCGCCCAGACTCCAGCCGAGCCAGATAGCCTTCTTCGGCGCCTGTCTTAATACCCGCTCAGCCATCTCTTCCAGCGACATTGCGCCGAAACCCTGACTGCGACCAAATCCCGGCAAGTCGACAAGGTGCAGCGTGAAATGCGAGCTCAGTTCCTCACTTATGCAATGCCATACTTCCGCATTCAGTCCCCATCCGTGCAGCAGCACAAGATGGCAATTTCCCGAACCCTGGGTCTGCCACCAGATGTCATTCATCAGTTACTGTTCTCTTTTAGCTAACAAGGATGTCTCTATGCTAACAGTACCAGGTTTATGCTGGCTATGCCGAATGCCGTTGACGTTGGGGCACTGGGGGATCTGTTCGGTTTGCTCGCGGGCAACGCGTCAACATCTCAGCCGGTGTCCTCAATGCGGACTACCTGCCGCACATTCTTCGCTTCCTTGCGGTCGTTGCCTGCAAAAACCGCCGCCGTGGCAGCGTCTGATCGCTGTCAGCGACTATATTCCTCCGCTGAGCGGACTTATCCACCAGTTTAAGTTTTCACGCCGCAGCGAAATGGCCAGTGCACTTGCACGCCTGCTGTTACTGGAGGTGTTACAGGCCCGACGCGTCAGCGGTCTTCCTCTGCCGGACAGGATCGTTAGCGTCCCGCTCTGGCAACGCCGACACTGGCGCAGAGGATTTAATCAGAGTGATTTACTGTGTCGCCCTTTGGCGCGCTGGCTTGGCTGCGACTGGGACAGGCAGGCCATTACACGGGTTCGGGCCACCGCCACACAACACTCTCTCAGCGCCAGATTACGCAAACGTAACCTGAAAAATGCCTTTCGCCTTGAATTGCCGGTGCAGGGACTCCATATGGTTATTGTGGATGATGTCGTCACTACCGGAAGTACCGTCGCGGAAATCGCGCAGCTGCTTTTACGCAACGGCGCGGCGACTGTCCAGGTATGGTGCCTGTGTCGAACCTTGTAGAGCCTCGATGATGGGCGTATTATAACCAAGTAAAATAGTCAACTATTAGGCCATTACTATGATCCATATTTCCGATGCTGCACAAGCGCACTTTGCCAAACTGCTGGCAAATCAGGAAGAAGGGACACAAATTCGCGTATTTGTGATTAATCCCGGCACGCCTAACGCTGAATGCGGCGTTTCTTATTGCCCGCCCGACGCCGTGGAAGCAACCGACACCGCCATTAAATTTGACCTGCTGACCGCATATGTTGATGAACTGAGCGCACCGTATCTGGAAGATGCAGAAATCGATTTCGTTACCGACCAGCTAGGTTCCCAGCTGACGCTGAAAGCGCCAAACGCCAAAATGCGTAAAGTTGCCGATGATGCGCCGCTGATGGAACGCGTAGAGTACATGCTGCAATCGCAGATCAATCCACAGCTGGCAGGCCATGGTGGCCGCGTCTCTCTGATGGAGATCACCGATGAAGGCTACGCCATTCTGCAATTTGGCGGCGGCTGTAACGGCTGTTCAATGGTAGATGTAACGCTGAAAGAAGGTATCGAGAAACAGCTGCTGGCTGAATTCCCTGAACTGAAAGGGGTTCGCGATTTAACCGAACACCAACGCGGCGAACACTCTTACTACTAAGCCCCAGGCTGTAGAGTTGCCGTAGGCCCGATAAGACGCATCCGCTCGCTATCGGGCATTGATGCCGGATGGCAGCGTCAACGCGTTATCCGGCCTACAGCCCTCATTTCTCCACCTAAGCACTGCAACAATCCCCTCTATAATTTGACCCGCCTCTCATAATTTAAATTTTGCCTGCCCAGGTGATTTTCAAGCGCCGTATGTTACCCGTATCATTATTATCAGCACCTAACACACTCATAATAGCCAGCTAAACTGATTAGTTTTGAAGGTAATCAGCATTGGTGCTGTAAATACTCTGTTCCCGGTCGGGACAATCGGAATTTGTCATCTAAACACTGACGTTACCCATAACAAAGTAAAGGCCAGGTAAATCATGCCATTAGTCATCGTTGCTATCGGTGTAATCTTGTTACTCCTCCTGATGATCCGTTTCAAAATGAACGGCTTCATCGCTCTCGTCCTGGTGGCGCTTGCTGTCGGATTGATGCAAGGGATGCCACTGGATAAAGTCATCGGTTCGATTAAAGCCGGCGTCGGCGGAACCCTTGGCAGCCTCGCCCTGATTATGGGTTTTGGCGCCATGCTGGGCAAAATGCTGGCGGACTGCGGTGGCGCACAGCGCATCGCTACCACGCTGATTGCTAAATTCGGCAAAAAACACATTCAGTGGGCGGTGGTATTAACCGGTTTCACCGTCGGTTTCGCCCTGTTCTACGAAGTCGGCTTCGTACTGATGCTGCCGCTGGTGTTCACGATTGCCGCAGCCGCAAATATCCCGCTGCTGTACGTCGGCGTACCGATGGCTGCCGCGCTGTCCGTCACGCATGGCTTCCTGCCGCCTCACCCGGGTCCGACTGCTATCGCCACCATTTTCCACGCAGATATGGGCAAAACCCTGCTGTTTGGTACGATTCTGGCCATCCCGACTGTGATTCTCGCCGGTCCGGTGTACGCACGCTTCCTGAAAGGCATCGATAAGCCAATCCCGGAAGGTTTGTACAGCGCGAAAACCTTCACTGAAGAAGAGATGCCAGGCTTTGGCGTCAGCGTCTGGACCTCTCTGGTTCCGGTTATCCTGATGGCGATGCGCGCCGTCGCGGAGATGATTCTGCCAAAAGGTCATGCTTTCCTGACGGTGGCAGAATTCCTTGGCGACCCGGTCATGGCTACGCTTATCGCGGTGCTGATTGCGATGTTCACTTTTGGTCTGAACCGTGGACGTTCGATGGATCAGATTAACGACACGCTGGTGTCCTCAATCAAAATCATCGCGATGATGCTGTTAATCATCGGTGGTGGCGGTGCCTTCAAACAGGTACTGGTTGATAGCGGCGTGGACAAATACATCGCTTCAATGATGCACGGTTCGAACGTTTCTCCGCTGCTGATGGCATGGTCTATCGCTGCGGTACTGCGTATCGCGCTGGGTTCCGCGACCGTTGCAGCGATCACCGCAGGTGGGATTGTAGCGCCGCTGATTGCAACCACCGGCGTAAGCCCTGAGCTGATGGTTATTGCAGTCGGTTCCGGTTCCGTCATTTTCTCCCACGTGAACGATCCTGGCTTCTGGCTGTTCAAGGAGTACTTCAACCTGACTATCGGTGAGACCATCAAGTCATGGTCAATGCTGGAGACCATTATCTCCGTCTGCGGTCTGGTGGGTTGTCTGCTACTGGGTATGGTGGTTTAAGCGGGACAGCTTGTAGGCCGGATAAGGCAAAGCCGCCATCAGGCAATGTGCGTCAGAATTGCCTGATGGCGCTGCGCTTATCAGGCCTACGTGCTCTCACCATAAAAAAGCCGGGGACAACCCCGGCTTTATTACTTCTTCTTCGCAGCGGCTTTTCGGCGCTTATCCAAATCCTTAATCAGCTTGTTCACCCCGTCATCGGCAAACATCTGCTCCAGCGTGGTGGTGAGCTTACGCCGCCAGTTTTTGTACTGGTCGCTGGTCCCCGGGATGTTGACCGGATCCGCCATTCCTAACCAGTCCTCCGGTTGCAGGCCCAGCAGCGCACTGTTGCTGTCAGCGATGTAGCGTTGCATGCCACGATTCAGAATCGGCGTCATCGACATCAGTGAGGCCTTGTGACCGGCTCGTTTTGGCAGACAGCCATATTTGTGCAGCGCGTCCAGCAGCCCCTGTTTGGCCAGTTCTCTGTCCTGATACAAGCCACGCAGTACGACTTCATCCGGATACAGCCCCAGCGCTTTACCCAGCGTCAGATCGCCGCTATCCCAATAACCTTTAAGCGTAGGAAGGTCATGCGTCGCCGCGACTGCCATTGATTGTTCCGGGTACGCTTTCGGCGCACGGAAGTTTTTCTCATGGTCATTCTCAAAATAAAGCACTTTGTAGGAGTACACGCCGCTATCGCGCAGCTTGCTGACGATCTCCACCGGCACAGTACCCAAATCTTCACCAATCACCATGCAGTGATGACGTTTACTTTCCAGCGCCAGAATAGAAAGCAGATCGTCGACCGGATAATGCACGTAGGCACCCTGATCGGCCGTTTCACCGTAGGGGATCCACCACAGACGCAGCATCGACATAACGTGGTCGATACGCAACGCGCCGCAGTTCTGCATATTGGCGCGCAGCAGCTCGATAAACGGTTCGTAAGCGCGTGCCGTGATGATGTGCGGATCCATCGGCGGCAGCCCCCAGTTTTGCCCCAGCGGACCGAGAATATCCGGCGGCGCGCCAACCGAGGCTTTCAGGCAGTACAGCTCACGGTCACACCAGGTTTCCGCCCCCCCTTCTGCTACGCCAACCGCCAGGTCGCGATACAGCCCGATAGGCATCGCAAAACCCTGGCTGGTTTTCCAGCAGTCAGCGAACTGAGTATATGCCAGCCACTGAAGCCACAGGTAGAAGTCCACGTCATCACGATGCGCTTCGCAGAACCGTTTAACCTCTGGCGAGTCCACCGACTGGAAAGCCTCTGGCCACACCGGCCAGCCCCAGCGCAAGGCGTCCTCTTTAACCTGATGCGCATGCAGAGCGTCAAATGCTGCCTGCCAGTACAGGCTATCGCCTTCCTGAGCCACAAACTGGCGAAATGCCGCCATTTGCTCATCATCGCGCGCAGAGAAGCTTTTCCACGCCATTCGTAGCGCGGTCATTTTCAGCGCGGTAACGGCGGAGTAATCCACCCATACGGCGTCGCGCGCGCGTTGTAAAGCTTGCTGAGTCGCCGGCTTCTGCCACCAGGCCTGCGCCTCTTTACTGTGGTGGAAATCCTCTACTGCGTTGACATCAATATAAATAATATTCAGCCAGCGACGTGACGACGGGCTGTACGGGCTGGCGCTCTCCGGGTTCGCCGGATACAGCGCATGAATCGGATTCAAACCGATAAACGCGCCGCCGCGCTGCGCCACATCCACTAACATGGCGCGGAGATCGCCAAAGTCGCCAATCCCCCAGTTTTTTTCTGAACGTAGGGTGTAAAGCTGAACGCATGTCCCCCACAGTTTCTGCCCGGCCAACAACGCCTGTGGTTCATAACAGCGTTTCGGCGCCACAATGATGCGGCAATGCGTGCGCAGCTCCCCCTGAGTCAGGGTAAGCGTGTGATACCCCTCCGGCAGCTTCGCCGGAAGGTTGAAAGATTTACCGCCGAAGACATGCCCTTTGTGCTGTACGCCCTCTTCGGTGGTTAGCAACCAGTTAAACTCTCCACTTCCCTCAACCGCCAACGGCATTTTTTTACCCGCGGTATAAACCATGACGTTCGGCACCGGGGTCACCGCCACCTTGGTGGCGGCGGTGGTGCGATGCATGGCTTCCAGCAAACGCCGCTTGGTTTCGGTGCCAATAGACTGCGGTTTACCGTGGGCATTAATGTAATGAGGACTGATCCCCGCCGCCAACGCGGCATTATCCAGACGTTTGCTTTCCATCGCGATTCCTTAACGTTTCGCCTGCCAGATACGAGCCTGATAATCGCGAATGGAGCGATCCGAACTGAACATGCCGCAACGCGCGGTATTCAGAATCGCCGCCCGGGTCCAGGCTTCCTGGTCACGGTACAACACGTCAACCTGCTTCTGGGCTTCAACGTAGGCCGCGAAGTCCGCCATAACCAGATACGGATCACCGCCCTGCTTGCCAATACTGTGCAGCATCTGGTCAAAGGCATGTTTGTCGCCGTCGCTGAATTTGCCGCTTTCCAATTCTTTCAGAACCGCATCCAGCACCTTATCTTTCTTACGCCATTTCACCGGGTCATAGCCTTTCGCTTTCAGCGCTTTCACCTCTTCCACGGTATGACCAAAGATAAAGATATTCTCGTCGCCCACCTTCTCGGCGATTTCGACGTTTGCACCATCCAGCGTACCGACGGTTAACGCGCCGTTGAGCGCCAGTTTCATGTTACCGGTGCCGGAAGCTTCTTTCCCGGCGGTTGAGATCTGCTCAGAGATATCCGCCGCCGGAATCAGCATTTCCGCCGCCGAGACACAATAATCCGGCAGGAAGACGACTTTCAGCTTGTCGCCAACTTTCGGGTCGTTATTGATGGTTTTCGCCACCTTGTTGATAGCGAAGATAATGTTTTTCGCCAGGTAATAACCCGGAGCCGCTTTCGCGCCAAACAGGAAGACGCGCGGTACGCGATCGGCCCGCGGGTTCTCACGAATTTCTTTGTACAGCGCCAGAATATGCAGCAAGTTCAGATGCTGACGCTTGTACTCATGCAGGCGTTTGATCTGAATATCAAAGATTGCCTGCGGGTTGATCTCAATACCTGTCCGCACCTTCACAAATTCTGCCAGGCGCTTTTTATTCGCCAGCTTAATGTCACGATAAGTCTGACGGAACTTCGCGTCGTCGGCGTATTTTTCCAGGTTAATCAACTGGTCGAGGTCGTTGGCCCACTCTTTTTTCAGCGATTTATCCAGCAGTGCGGCAAGCGCCGGGTTGCACTGTTTGATCCAGCGACGCGGGGTAATCCCGTTGGTGACGTTATGGAATTTGTTGGGCCAGAGTTGGTGATATTCCGGGAACAGATCTTTCACCACCAGATCGGAGTGCAACGCCGCCACGCCGTTAACCGCAAAACCGCTGACCACGCACATATTGGCCATACGCACCTGCTTATTATGCACCACCGCCAGTTTCGCCCATACTTCAGCGTCACCCGGCCAGGTTTTATCGACCAGTTTCTTAAAGCGGTCGTTAATCTCTTTGATGATTTGCATATGGCGCGGCAGTAGCGCTTTCACCAGCTTCTCATCCCAGCACTCCAGCGCCTCTGGCATCAGGGTGTGGTTGGTGTACGCAAAGGTTTTGCTGGTAATGGCCCACGCATCGTCCCAGCTCATCTGGTGCTCATCAATCAGCACACGCAGCAGCTCAGGGATGGCGATAGTCGGGTGAGTATCGTTAAGCTGAATCACTTCGAAATCGGCCAGCTCATGCAGTTTACGCCCTGCCAGATGATGGCGGCGCAAAATGTCGGCTACGGAGCAGGCGCACTGAAAGTACTGCTGCATCAGGCGCAGCTTTTTACCCGCGGTGTGGTTGTCGTTCGGGTACAGCACTTTGGTCAGTTTTTCGGCGTCGATACCCTGCTGCTCAGCGCGCAGGAAATCGCCGTCATTAAATTTGGTCAGGTTAAACGGATGCGCGTGGCTGGCCTGCCACAGGCGCAGCGGTTGCGCCACACCGTTACGGTAGCCCAGAACCGGCAGATCCCAGGCCTGGCCAGTGATGGTAAACCCTGGCTCCCAGTGCCCCTCTTTGGTGACTTTACCGCCAATACCTACCTGCACGTCCAACGCCGCGTTGTGACGGAACCACGGATAGCTACCGCGATGCCAGTCGTCCGGGGCTTCCATCTGCTGACCGTCGGCAAAAGACTGGCGGAACAGCCCGTACTGGTAGTTGAGACCATAGCCCGTCGCCGACTGGCCGACCGTCGCCATCGAATCCAGGAAGCAGGCCGCCAGACGCCCCAATCCACCGTTACCTAACGCCGGATCGATCTCTTCCTCCAGCAGGTCAGTCAGGTTGACGTCGTGTGCTTTCAGCTCATCGCTTACCGCCTGATACCAGCCCAGATTGAGTAAGTTGTTGCCGGTCAGACGACCAATCAAAAACTCCATCGAGATGTAGTTAACATGGCGCTGATTTTTTGCCGGTTTCACCGCAGGCTGGGCGCTGAGTAACTCAGCCAACGCCCCACTCACTGCCTGCCACCACTGGCGCGACGTCATTTCGTGAGCCGACAGTAAACCGAAACGCTGCCACTGACGCGTCAGGGCAGCCTGAAATTGATCTTTGTTGAAGGTTGGCTGTGACATAGGGATTCCAGGTCCTTAGGTAATAAAACAACGTTATCGCTAGTTTGCCAGGCTCGTTGTTGACCTTCCTCATCCTGGCACGGATTAGGGAGGGAGGAGGAGCGGGGATGAGCATCAAAGTGTGATCGCCGCCACTTAAAGAAGAGAGTCATTGCTGATCAATACGCAGGTTCCCCACATACCTCCCTGAAATGCATAACGGTTTTCGCATTAACCTAAAAATATTAGCCAGACAATATCAAACAGTAAGATGATATTTAGAAAAAATATGTAAACAGAGAAATAGTTTCTCACCTGAAATACGTATTCTGCTTGAGTTCTTTCACATGAAAGTTTTAAGTCGAGCACAAAACTCATCGTCTTTTTATTAAACGTTACAGTAACAACATAAAAAAATGGAATCCTTCCGCTGGGTGAAAGTCACGCTGGATCCAGTCACCACGCCTGTTGCGACTCTTTAAAGAAATTATTGCAATAGATGTATGGATTTGTGACATAGTGCAAAATCAGACACACAAAAAGCCCGCTTAGCTTGCATAAAATACCAATCTGGCCGACCTTATATCTATTAATTACGAAGCGCAAAAAAAATCATTCTTCCCCATTTTCACACAGTGAAGTGACTAACTTATGTTGATTCCGTCTAAATTAAGTCGTCCGGTTCGTCTCGACCATACGGTGGTTCGTGAGCGCCTGTTGGCTAAACTTTCCGGCGCGAACAATTTCAGGCTCGCCCTGATCACAAGTCCTGCTGGTTATGGAAAAACAACGCTTGTTTCACAATGGGCGGCGGGGAAGAACGAGTTAGGCTGGTACTCTCTGGATGAAGGTGATAACCAACAGGAGCGCTTTGCCAGCTATCTGATTGCCGCGATCCAACAGGCGACCGGTGGGCATTGCACCACCAGCGAAGCGCTGGTGCAAAAACGTCAGTATGCCAGCCTGACTTCACTGTTTGCGCAGCTATTTATTGAACTGGCCGAATGGCATCGCCCGCTCTACCTGGTGGTGGATGATTATCACCTGATCTCCAATCCGGCCATTCACGAGGCCATGCGCTTTTTCCTGCGTCACCAGCCTGAAAATCTCACACTGGTCGTGCTGTCGCGTAATCTGCCGCAGTTGGGCATTGCCAACCTGCGGGTGCGCGATCAGTTGCTGGAAATAGGCAGCCAACAGCTGGCCTTTAACCATCAGGAAGCGAAACAGTTTTTCGATCGTCGTTTATCCTCCCCTATTGAAGCGGCTGAAAGCAGCCGGATGTGCGATGACGTTGCTGGCTGGGCCACAGCGTTGCAACTGATTGCACTTTCCGCCCGCCAGAACAATAACTCTGCGCACCAGTCGGCACGACGCCTCGCCGGAATCAACGCCAGCCATTTATCCGACTACCTGGTAGATGAAGTGCTGGATAGCGTTGACCTCAGCACCCGTCACTTTCTGCTAAAAAGCGCCATCCTGCGTTCGATGAACGATGCGCTGATCGTTCGGGTCACCGGCGAAGAAAACGGGCAAATGCGACTTGAGGAAATTGAGCGCCAGGGGTTATTTCTGCAGCGGATGGATGACGTCGGCGAGTGGTTCAGCTATCACCCGCTGTTTGGCAGCTTTTTACGCCAGCGTTGCCAGTGGGAACTGGCGAGCGAGCTGCCTGAAATTCACCGCGCCGCCGCAGAAAGCTGGATGGCGCAGGGTTTCCCTAGCGAAGCTATCCACCACGCGCTGGCGGCAGGCGACGCCCATATGCTGCGCGATATCCTGCTTAACCATGCGTGGGGCCTGTTTAACCACAGCGAACTGGCGCTACTGGAAGAGTCGCTGAAAGCCCTGCCGTGGGAAAGCCTGCTGGAAAATCCGCGTCTGGTTCTGCTGCAAGCCTGGCTGATGCAAAGCCAGCACCGCTACAGCGAGGTTAATACCCTGCTGGCCCGTGCGGAACAAGAAATGAAAGGCGACATGGAACCGACGCTGCACGCTGAATTTAACGCGCTGCGTGCGCAGGTAGCGATTAACGACGGTAACCCTGACGAAGCAGAACGTCTGGCAAAACTGGCGCTGGATGAATTACCCATCGCCTGGTTCTATAGCCGTATCGTCGCCACCTCGGTGCATGGTGAAGTCCTGCATTGTAAGGGCGATCTCACGCGTTCACTGGCGTTGATGCAGCAAACCGAGCAAATGGCGCGCCATCATGACGTCTGGCATTACGCGCTGTGGAGTCTGATCCAGCAAAGCGAAATTTTATTTGCCCAGGGCTTTTTGCAGGCCGCCTGGGAGACGCAGGAAAAGGCGTTCCAGTTGATCAAAGAGCAGCACCTGGAACAGCTGCCAATGCATGAGTTCCTGGTACGTATCCGCGCCCAGTTACTGTGGGCATGGGCACGTCTGGACGAAGCTGAAGCGTCTGCCCGCGCGGGCATTGAGTTGCTTTCCACATTCCAGCCACAGCAACAGCTACAGTGCCTGGCGCTGCTGATTCAGTGCTCGCTGGCACGCGGCGATTTGGACAACGCACGTAGCCTGCTCAACCGTCTGGAAAACTTATTGGGCAACGGTCGCTATCACAGCGACTGGATCTCAAACGCCGATAAAGTGCGGGTGATTTACTGGCAAATGGTGGGCGATAAAAAATCAGCCGCTAACTGGCTGCGCCACACGCCGAAGCCGGAGTTCGCCAATAACCACTTCCTGCAAAGTCAGTGGCGCAACATCGCTCGCGCGCAGATCCTGCTGGGTGAGTTTGAACCGGCGGAAATAGTGCTGGAAGAGTTAAATGAAAATGCGCGTAATCTGCGCCTGATGAGCGATCTGAACCGTAACCTGCTGCTGCTTAATCAGCTGTACTGGCAGGCAGGACGCAAAAATGACGCGCAGCGCGTCTTACTTGAAGCGCTGCAACTGGCCAACCGCACCGGATTTATCAGCCACTTTGTTATCGAAGGTGAGGCGATGGCGCAGCAGTTGCGCCAACTGATTCAGCTCAATACCCTGCCGGAACTTGATCAGCACCGCGCCCAGCGCATTTTGCGTGAGATTAACCAGCACCACCGCCACAAATTCGCCCACTTTGATGAAGGATTCGTTGAACGTCTGCTTACCCATCCGGAAGTGCCGGAGCTTATCCGCACCAGCCCGCTGACCCAGCGCGAATGGCAGGTTCTGGGACTGATTTATTCAGGCTACAGCAACGAGCAGATCGCCGGTGAGCTGGCCGTGGCGGCCACGACCATTAAGACGCACATCCGCAATTTGTACCAAAAGCTCGGCGTCGCCCACCGCCAGGATGCGGTGCAGCATGCGCAAAAACTGCTGAAGATGATGGGCTATGGAGTGTAGTTCATGCCTGATGCGCTACGCTTATCAGGCCTGGAGTTAACTTAACATAGCTCTAACTGAATATGGTGGTCGGCAATAACCTGCATCACGCCGGCTGGCGGTAGCGTGTCGGTATACACCGCATCCACCATGCTGATACTGCCCATATTCACCATCGCGTTACGTCCGAACTTCGAGTGATCCACCACCAGCATAACGTGACGTGAGTTCTCAATGATCGCGCGTTTGGTGCGCACTTCGTGATAATCAAATTCCAACAGAGAGCCATCGCTGTCGATGCCGCTGATCCCCAGGATGCCGAAGTCCAGACGGAACTGGGAAATAAAGTCGAGGGTCGCTTCGCCCATAATGCCGCCGTCACGGCTACGCAGTTCGCCCCCGGCCAGAATAATGCGGAAATCCTCTTTCGCCATCAGCGTGTTCGCCACATTGAGGTTATTGGTCACAATGCGTAAGTTGCTGTGATTAAGCAGCGCATGCGCCACCGCTTCCGGCGTGGTGCCGATATCAATAAACAGCGTTGAACCGTTAGGGATCTGCGTGGCAACTTTGCGCGCAATGCGCTCTTTTTCTGCCGTCTGCGTCGCTTTACGGTCATGCCATGGGGTATTGACCGAGCTGGATGGCAACGCCGCGCCGCCGTGGTGACGCAAAATCATATTTTGATCGGCCAGGTCATTCAGATCCCGGCGAATCGTCTGCGGACTGACGGAGAAATGCTCCACCAGCTCCTCGGTACTGACGTACCCCTGTTTTTTTACCAGCTCAATGATCGCGTCATGTCGTTGTGTTTGCTTCATTATTGTTCCCTGAAATTACGTTCGTTTTCGCACATTAAGCGTATCGGCAAACGCCATTGCCAGACCCACGGCCAGCCCGGCGATATGTGCGCCGTTCGCCATCGACATGCCGAAAAGATCAAACCAGCCGGCAACAATCCAGATCAAGGCAAAGATAATCAAACCACGCTGCAGGAAAATACCGCTTTGCGGATCGCGCTCGCCGCGCAACCACACGTAGCCCATCAGCGCATATACCACGCCAGACAACCCGCCAAACCACGGGCCGCTAAATTTCTGCTGCACATAACCGCTCAGCAAGGCGCTGATCACAGTAATGACAATCAGCTTTCCGCTGCCCAGGCGCTTTTCAACCGCACCGCCGAGATACCACCACCACAGCAGGTTGAACAAAATGTGCATGAGCGAGAAATGCATAAACGCGTGGGTGAAATAACGCCAAAACTCAAATTTCAGCGAAGGATCAAACGGCCAGGCCAGCCAGAGCATTACCGCCTGGTCGCCCAGCACATTCATCGCGATAAACACCAACACACACGCAGCCATTACCGCCCAGGTCACCGGGCCGGCACGTTCGCGCAATGTGGCCAGAAACGGATAACGTTGATAGCGCAGACCGCTGTCGGTATGACCTGACTGCCAGCTGGCCGCGAGGTAACGCGGATCGCCCGGGTTATCCAGAAATCGCGCCAGTTCAGCACGCACGCGTTCGGCCTGGGACTCATCCGCCAGCCAGACATCCGTTTGCTGATGTTGTTGAATCGTCAGGATAACGCCCTGTGTCGCCATATAATCAACAAATGCCTGCGCCACGCGGGGGTTAGCAAAAGAGGTAATCATCAACATTATTGCTGTCGCTTATTCCACACAAAAGAGGACAGTATATATATCCTGTCCGTTTCAGGCTGCATCTTTGTTAGCTTACGAACCGTATGTCACTTCTGCAGGAAAATGTCGATGCCAGGCGTCGAAGCCGCCGTCAACGCTGTAAACCGCGTCATAGCCCTGCTGAAGAAGATACTGCGCCGCGCCTTTGCTGCTGTTGCCGTGGTAACACATCACCATCACGGCAGTATCAAAATCATGGTCACGCATAAACGCCCCCAACGTATCGTTCGTCAGATGAAAGGCCTGCGGCGCGTGGCCCATCGCATAGCTTTGCGGATCGCGGATGTCCACCAGCACCGCCATTCCATGCAGTAGTTTCTGATGGGCTTCTTCGACATTAATACACTCAAACTGATCCATGGCGTTCTCTTGTTAAGTTCTACTTATGTTCTGGCAGGTAACCAATATTACCTCTCAGTGTACGTTGCCTGAGCAGGTAAACGCCATAATGTTATATGTATCACTGTAAATTGTTTATTCGATGTTACCAATGGCGCGATTCTTTGCTATTATGCTCGATAACGAACATTAATGAGCTATAACGAAAGTGCGAGAGGCCAGCATGGAAACCAAAGATCTGATTGTGATAGGTGGAGGCATTAACGGTGCCGGTATCGCGGCAGATGCCGCTGGACGCGGTTTATCCGTGCTGATGCTGGAAGCGCAGGATTTAGCCTGCGCCACCTCCTCCGCTAGCTCCAAACTCATCCACGGTGGCCTGCGCTACCTGGAACACTACGAATTCCGCCTGGTGAGCGAGGCGCTGGCAGAACGTGAAGTGCTGTTGAAAATGGCACCGCATATCGCCTTCCCGATGCGCTTCCGTCTGCCCCATCGCCCGCACCTGCGTCCGGCATGGATGATCCGTATTGGTTTGTTTATGTACGATCATCTGGGCAAACGCACCAGTTTGCCGAGCTCTACCGGTTTGCGTTTTGGCGCGGATTCCGTAATGAAACCTGAGATTGTGCGCGGTTTCGAATATTCTGACTGCTGGGTAGACGATGCGCGTCTGGTTTTGGCAAACGCCCAAATGGTCGTACGCAAAGGCGGTGAAGTATTAACCCGCACCCGCGCCACCTCCGCTCGTCGTGAAAACGGTCTGTGGATCGTTGAAGCCGAAGATATCGATACCGGTAAAAAGCACACCTGGCAGGCGCGTGGTCTGGTCAACGCCACCGGACCGTGGGTGAAAGAGTTCTTCGACGACGGCATGCATCTGCCTTCGCCGTACGGTATTCGCCTGATTAAAGGTAGCCACATCGTGGTGCCGCGCGTACATACCCAGAAACAAGCTTATATTCTGCAAAACGAAGATAAACGTATTGTGTTTGTTATCCCATGGATGGACGAATTCTCGATCATCGGGACGACTGACGTCGAATACAAAGGCGACCCGAAAGCGGTGAAAATTGATGAGAGCGAAATCAATTACCTGCTGAAGGTCTACAACGCGCACTTTAAGAAACAGCTTGGCCGGGACGATATCGTCTGGACCTACTCGGGCGTGCGTCCGCTATGTGATGACGAGTCCGACTCGCCGCAGGCTATTACCCGTGATTACACACTGGATATCCACGACGAAAACGGCAAAGCGCCGCTGTTGTCGGTGTTTGGCGGTAAGCTGACGACCTACCGTAAGCTGGCCGAGCACGCGATGGAAAAACTGTCGTCATACTATCAGGGCATTGGCCCGGCATGGACCAAAGAGTGCATCCTGCCTGGCGGTGATATTGGCGGCGATCGCGAAGATTACGCAGCAAAACTGCGCCGTCGCTATCCGTTCCTGACCGAATCGCTGGCACGCCATTATTCACGTACCTACGGCAGCAATACTGAATGGATTATCGGCGAAGCCACATCAATTGCCGAGTTAGGCGAAGACTTCGGCCATGAGTTCTATGAGGCCGAGCTGAAGTATCTGGTTGAGCACGAGTGGGTGCGTCGCGCGGAAGATGCGCTGTGGCGTCGTACGAAAGAAGGCATGTGGCTGAATGCAGAACAGCAGTCCCGCATGACCCAGTGGCTGACGGAGTATGTCGAGAAGCACCAGTTGTCGCTGGCCTCCTGATAAAAATGCCGGATGACGGCTAACGCCTTATCCGGCCTTCAAAAGTGCATAAACGTAGGCCGGGCAAGCGAAGCGCCCCCGGCCTCGTGTGTTACAACCGCACCGAATCAATATGCCAGATGTTTTCGGCATACTCTTTGATCGTTCTGTCCGATGAGAAGTACCCCATGTTGGCGATATTAATCATCGACTTCGTGGTCCACTCCTCCGGATGGCGATACAGTTCATCAACCTTATCCTGGCAATCAACATAGCTGCGATAATCCGCCAGCACCTGATAATGATCGCCAAAGTTGATCAGTGAATCGACCAGATCACGATAGCGTCCAGGCTCCTCAGGGCTGAAAACGCCGCTGCCGATCTGCGTCAGCACCTGATGCAGTTCTTCGTCTTTCTCGTAATACTCACGCGGCTTGTAGCCCTGGCTACGTAAAGCCTCGACCTCTTCCGCCGTATTACCAAAGATAAAGATATTCTCCGCTCCCACATGCTCCAGCATCTCAACGTTGGCGCCATCCAGCGTCCCGATAGTCAGCGCGCCGTTGAGCGCAAATTTCATATTACTGGTTCCGGAGGCTTCGGTCCCGGCCAGCGAAATCTGCTCAGACAGGTCGGCGGCAGGAATAATCACCTGCGCCAGACTGACGCTGTAGTTGGGGATAAACACCACCTTCAATTTATCGCCAATCTGCGGATCGTTGTTGATCACTTTCGCGACATCGTTGATCAAATGAATGATGTGCTTCGCCATGTAATAGGCTGAAGCCGCTTTCCCCGCGAAGATATTTACGCGCGGCACCCACTCGGCGTCCGGATCGGCCTTAATACGGTTGTAGCGGGTGATCACATGCAGCACATTCATTAGCTGACGTTTGTACTCGTGAATACGCTTAATCTGCACATCAAACAGCGATTTCGGGTTCACTACCACGTTCAGCTGCTGGGCAATGAGCGTTGCCAGTCGCTTTTTGTTCTCGAGCTTCGCACGACGCACAGCCTGATTCACTAACGGGAAATCACAGTGCTGCTCAAGCTCGCTGAGCTGGCTGAGATCGGTACGCCAGGTGCGGCCAATGTTCTCATCCAGTACGTCAGAAAGCGATGGGTTTGCCAGCGCCAGCCAGCGACGCGGCGTCACGCCGTTGGTCACGTTACAAAAGCGCGTCGGAAAAATCTTCGCAAAGTCAGCAAACAGCGACTGCACCATCAGGTTGGAGTGCAGTTCAGACACACCATTAACCTTGTGGCTCACCACGACCGCCAGCCATGCCATACGCACACGACGACCGTTAGATTCATCGATAATCGACGTCCGTCCCAGCAGACCGGTATCGTTCGGATACTGCTCCTGCAGCGTCTTGAGGAAGTAATCGTTAATCTCAAAAATGATTTGTAGATGGCGCGGCAGAATTTTGCCCAGCATATCCACCGGCCAGGTCTCCAGCGCTTCGCTCATCAAGGTGTGGTTGGTATACGAGAAGACCTGACAGCACACCTCAAACGCATCGTCCCAACTGAATTTGTGTTCATCGATCAGCAGGCGCATCAGCTCAGGGATCGACAGCACCGGGTGGGTGTCGTTAAGGTGAATGGCGATTTTATCGGCCAGATTGTCGTAGGTTTTATGCAGTTGATAATGGCGGTTCAGGATGTCCTGCACCGTTGAGGAGACGAGGAAATACTCCTGACGCAACCGCAGCTCGCGTCCCGAATAGGTAGAGTCATCTGGATACAGTACGCGGGAGACGTTCTCGGAGTGGTTTTTATCCTCCACCGCCGCAAAGTAGTCGCCCTGGTTAAATTTACCGAGGTTGATTTCGCTACTGGCCTGGGCATTCCACAGGCGCAGCGTGTTGGTGGCGTCAGTGTCATAACCGGGGATAATCTGGTCGTAGGCCACCGCGAGGATCTCTTCGGTCTCAATCCAACGCGTTTTCTTGCCTTCCATCTGCACACGGCCGCCAAAACGCACTTTGTAGCGCGTGTTGTGGCGTTTGAATTCCCACGGGTTACCGTATTCCAGCCAATAGTCCGGGGACTCTTTTTGTCGACCATCGACAATGTTCTGTTTAAACATGCCATAGTCATAACGAATACCGTAGCCACGTCCCGGCAGACCCAGCGTTGCCAGTGAGTCGAGGAAGCAGGCCGCCAGGCGTCCGAGGCCACCGTTACCGAGACCGGGGTCATTCTCTTCGTCGATCAGATCTTCCAGATCTAATCCCATACCTTCCAGCGCATTTTTGACATCGTCGTAAATCCCCAACGATAACAGCGCATTGGAAAGCGTGCGCCCAATCAGAAACTCCATTGACAGATAATAAACCTGGCGGGTTTCCTGGGATAATTGCGCACGGTTAGAACGCAGCCAGCGCTCCACGAGACGATCGCGCACCGCGAATAATGTGGCGTTCAGCCACTCATGTTTATTGGCAATGACCGGGTCCTTACCAATCGTGAACATCAGCTTGTAGGCAATAGAATGCTTAAGTGCCTCGACGCTGAGTGTGGGCGATGCATAAGTAAATGGAGCGTTCATATAGGTGATTCCTGGATATCTATTTCAAGCGGTAGTAAAGCTCGCGGTAAGACTTCGCCGCGACTTGCCAGCTAAAATCCATGGTCATGGCCTGGCGTTGTACAAACCGCCAAAGCGAAGGCCGGGACCACAATACGAAAGCACGCCGGATCGCGCGTAGCAGCGACCAGGCATTACTGTCTTCAAAGACAAACCCACTGGCGATACCGTCCGCCAGGTTTTCCAGCGAACTGTCAGAGACCGTATCCGCCAGCCCACCGGTACGCCGCACCAGCGGCAGCGTGCCATACTTCAGTCCATACAACTGCGTTAAGCCGCACGGTTCAAAGCGACTAGGCACCAGAATGACGTCTGCCCCGCCCATGATGCGGTGCGAGAAGGCTTCGTGGTAACCAATTTGTACCCCTACCTGCCCTGGATGTTCCGCCGCAGCGGCAAGGAAGCCTTCCTGTAATACTGGGTCGCCCGCGCCAAGCAGCGCCAGTTGCCCCCCCTGCTCTAACAGACCCGGCAGAGCCTCCAACACCAGATCCAGCCCTTTCTGACTTGTCAGACGGCTCACGACAGCAAACAGCGGCACTTTATCGTTAACCTTAAGTCCCATCGCAATTTGTAACTGGCGTTTGTTCTCCGCCTTCTCCTCCAGCGTGTCGCGCGTATAGCGCGAGGCCAGTAGCAGATCGGTTTCCGGGCTCCAGATTTTTTCATCAACGCCGTTCAGCACGCCGGAAAGTCGCCCCTCCCGATGACGCTGCTGCAACAGACCTTCCATGCCGTAGGCAAACTGCGGCTCGGTAATCTCCCGCGCGTAGGTCGGACTCACCGCCGTGATGTGGTCGGCGTAGTACAACCCGGCCTTCAGGAACGAAATCTGCCCGTTAAACTCCAGCCCGTGCACATTAAAGAACGACCATGGCAATTGGATGTCATCCATATGCTTTGCATAAAACATGCCTTGATACGCCAGGTTGTGGACGGTGAACACCGATTTCGCCGGATGGCCGCGCGCCGCCAGATACGCCGGAGCCAGACCGGCATGCCAGTCGTGTGCATGCACCACATCCGGGCGCCAGAATGGGTCAAGGCCGCAGGCCATTTCACATCCGGCCCAGCCGAGCAAGGCAAAACGCAGGACGTTATCGGTATAAGCGAACAGGTTGGTGTCGTGATACGGACTACCCGGACGGTCATAGAGATGCGGCGCGTCCACGAGGTAAATTCCGACACCGTTGTAATGCCCGAACAGCAGCGTAATTCTGCCTGCAAAGGTATCGCGACGCGTCACCACCTGAGCATCAGGAATGCCGCGACGGATATCCGGAAACGCCGGGAGCAGCACGCGGGCATCTACACCGTCGGCAATTTGCGCGGCCGGTAACGCCCCAAGAACATCCGCCAGCCCCCCGGTTTTTAACAGGGGGAACATCTCTGAACATACGTGTAAAACCTGCATTATCGCTCCTGTTTGATCTGCAGTTTGCGCAGCATTTCACGCGTGACCAGCACAATGCCTTCTTCGGAGCGGTAGAAGCGACGTGCATCCTCTTCCGCATTTTCACCAATCACCATGCCTTCAGGGATAACGCAGGCGCGGTCAATGATACAACGACGTAAACGGCATGAACGTCCTACCCATACTTCAGGCAACAACACTGCCGAATCAATGTTACAGAATGAATTCACCCGCACTCGCGGGAACAGAACGGACTGCACCACCACCGAACCAGAAATAATACAGCCGCCGGAAACCAGCGAGTTCAGCGTCATTCCATGGCTACCGGAACGGTCCTGCACAAATTTCGCCGGCGGCAGAGATTCCATATGCGTACGGATTGGCCAGTCCTGGTCGTACATATCCAGTTCAGGCGTCACTGAGGCCAGATCGAGGTTGGCCTTCCAGTAAGCTTCCAGCGTTCCCACATCGCGCCAGTACGGCTCGGATTCCGGGTCAGACTGTACGCAGGACAATGGGAAAGGATGTGCATACGCCATGCCAGCTTCAGTGATTTTTGGGATGATGTCTTTACCAAAATCGTGACTGGAGTTTTCATCAAGATCATCTTCCGCCAGCAATTCATACAGGTAGTCGGCGTTAAAAACGTAGATCCCCATACTGGCAAGAGATTTGGTCGGATCGCCCGGCATGGCTGGCGGGTTAGCGGGTTTTTCAACAAACTCGATAATTTTGTCGCTGTCGTCCACGTCCATCACGCCAAACGCGCTGGCCTCTTCGATAGGCACCGGCATACAGGCCACGGTGCAACGCGCGCCCTTCTCGACGTGGTCGATCAGCATTCGCGAGTAGTCCTGCTTATAAATATGATCGCCTGCGAGGATCACCACATATTCCGCTTTATAGCGGCGAATGATGTCCAGGTTTTGGGTTACCGCATCCGCCGTGCCGCGATACCAGTTTTCACCCTGCATTCTCTGCTGGGCAGGCAGCAGGTCGACAAACTCGTTCATCTCTTCGCTAAAGAACGACCAGCCGCGCTGAATATGCTGTACCAGCGTGTGCGACTGGTATTGCGTGATCACGCCGATACGGCGGATGCCGGAGTTAATACAGTTGGATAAAGCAAAATCGATAATGCGGAATTTACCGCCAAAGTGCACGGCCGGCTTGGCACGTTTGTTGGTCAAATCTTTCAGGCGGGTACCGCGGCCACCGGCCAGGATCAGGGCAACAGATTTTAATGGCAGCTGGCGCGCCAACATAACACGATCGTTCTTCTCTAAACTCACCATGACTAACTCCTTTTTTATCCTCTATGGAACACACACAGTCCGTGCGCAGGTCCCTGCCAGACAGCCGTAAGCACCGGATTGTCCTCTCCGGCAAATGGGGGAATGGCTCGCCACTCCCCTTCAGGTAAAACGATATCTGTCACCTCAAGCGTGGCGTTAATTGCAATCAGGAAACGGTCGGAAAGCAGGATTTGCATCTGCCTCGGGCCGTTTTGCCACTCATCCGCACTTAAGGGTTGTGCGTACTTATTCAGCCAATGAACATTGCCATCGCCCTCTTCCCACCAGCAATCGCCTGTTAATGCGGGAATTTGCTGACGAAGATGAATCAACGCGGCGGTAAATGTGGTTAGCCCGCTGTTTGCCTGCTGCCAGTCCAGCCAGGTCAGGGCGTTATCCTGACAGTAAGCGTTATTGTTGCCATGCTGGCTATGACCATGCTCGTCACCGGCCAGCAGCATCGGCGTTCCCTGTGAGAGCAACAGCGTGGTCAACAGCGCATGAATGCTGTCGCGCCGCCGCTCAATCAGGTCCAGCGTGCCGCCTAACCCTTCTTTACCATGATTATCACTGTAGTTATTGCTAGTGCCGTCGCGATTTTCCTCACCATTCGCTTCATTGTGCTTATTTGTGAAGCACACACAGTCCCGTAGGGTAAAACCATCGTGCGCGGTCACCAGATTGACCGTAGCGCTGGGTTTGCGGCCATTGCGTTTAAACACGTCGCTGGAGGCGGCAAAACGCCCGGCGAATTCTCCCAAAGAGAGATTACGCTGGAGCCAGAAACGTCGCGTCGCATCGCGAAAATGGTCATTCCACTCGGCAAACGGCGGAGGAAAGTTCCCCACCTGATACCCGCCTTCACCGATATCCCACGGTTCCGCAATCAGTTTGACGCGTGAGAGCAGCGGACAATTTTGGATTGCAGTGAACAACGGCGCATCCTGACGAAACGTAGGCGTACGCCCCATAACGGACGCTAAATCAAAACGAAAACCATCCACGTGGCAAGTTTCAACCCAGTAACGCAGGCATTCACACGCGTACTCCACAACGCCGGGATGGCTCAGATTGAGGGTGTTCCCACAACCGGTCCAGTTGTAGTAATCGCCATCATCCCTGATCCAATAATAGCTACGGTTATCAATTCCGCGCAGCGAGAAGACGGGGCCTTCGAGATCCAGCTCGGCGCTGTGGTTCAAAACGATGTCGAGAATGACCTCAATCCCCGCTTTGTGTAGCGCTTTTACCGCATCACGGAACTCATCCAACGCGCTCTCCGGCGAGCAGGCGTAAGCCGGATGCAGCGCGAACATAGCGACCGGGTTGTAGCCCCAGTAGTTCGTCAAGCCCAGCCGCTGCAGACGCGGTTCGCTGGCGAAATGCGCCACCGGTAGCAACTCAAGCGCAGTAATGCCAAGGCGCTTGAAATAGTCGATCATCACCGGATGCCCCAGCGCTTTGTAGGTCCCGCGAAGTTCTTCCGGCAGGTCAGGATGCAAATACGTCAGTCCTTTGACATGCGCTTCGTAAATCACGGTATTGCCCCACGGCGTGCGCGGCGCGGCATCATCTTCCCAGTCATAATGGTCAGACACCACCACGCCCTTCAGCGCGATGGCGGCATTATCATGATGATCCGGTTCATTTAGCCCGCCGTGCAGCAGCGGGTTATCTTTTAACTCGCCATCCACCCGACGCGCATAAGGATCGAGCAGCAGTTTCGCCGGATTAAACCGGTGGCCCTGCTCTGGTTGCCACGGACCATGTACGCGGTAGCCATAGCGCAGGCCCGGACGGGCGTTGGCCAGATAACCGTGCCAGACATCGCCGCTACGCCCCGGCAGGTCATAGCGCAGCTCACAGCCTTGCTCATCGAATACGCATAATTCAACGCGTTCGGCATGGACCGAGAAAAGCGTGAAATTGACGCCATGGCCGTCATACGTTGCACCATGCGGGGTGGCGTTGCCGGTTGCCAGATGCGCCATTACCCCTCCCGAACCAGCCAGATGGTCGCCAACGGCGGCAACGTCAGGCTCAGTGAGTGCTGGCGGCCATGACTGGCGATTTCATCGCTATGCACCGCGCCGCCGTTGCCGGTATTGCTACCGTGATAATGCATCGAATCGGTATTGAGGATTTCACGCCATTTGCCCGGCTGATTGATACCGAAGCGATAGCCATGGCGAGGTACTGGCGTAAAATTGCTGATAACGATAATTTCATTTCCGGCCTTGTCACGACGAACAAAAATCAGCACCGAACGTTCTTTATCGTCAACCACCAGCCATTCAAAACCATAGCCGTCAAAGTCGAGCTCGTGCAGTGCCTTGTGATGGCGATAGGTATGGTTCAGGTCACGCACCAGACGTTGCACCCCGTGGTGCCAGTTATCGCCGCCTTCCAGTAAGTGCCAGTCCAGACTGACGTCGTGATTCCATTCACGTCCCTGAGCGAACTCGTTGCCCATAAACAGCAGTTTCTTACCCGGGAAGGCCCACATCCAGCCGTAGTAGGCGCGCAGGTTGGCAAACTTCTGCCATGCGTCTCCCGGCATGCGGTCGAGAATGGATTTTTTACCGTGCACCACTTCATCGTGCGACAGCGGCAGAACAAAGTTTTCGGTGTAGTTGTACAGCATGCCGAAGGTCAGCTTGTCGTGGTGATGCTGGCGATAAACCGGATCCAGTTTCATGTAGTCCAGCGTGTCGTGCATCCAGCCGAGGTTCCACTTATACCAGAATCCTAAACCGCCCATGTCCTGCGGTCTTGATACGCCGGCAAAGTCGGTTGACTCTTCCGCCATGCTCACGGCACCGGGCACCTGTTCGCCAAGAATACGGTTGGTATTGCGTAAAAATTCAATCGCTTCGAGGTTTTCACGACCACCAAATTCATTCGGGACCCATTCCCCTTCTTTCCGGCTGTAGTCGCGATAAATCATCGACGCCACGGCATCCACGCGCAGCGCGTCAATACCAAAACGTTCAATCCAGTACAGGGCGTTACCCACCAGATAGTTGCTGACCTCACGGCGGCCGTAGTTGTAGATCAGCGTATTCCAGTCCTGGTGATACCCTTCACGTGGGTCACTGTGCTCATACAACCTGGTGCCATCAAACTCTGCCAGACCAAAATCATCTGACGGGAAATGGCCCGGCACCCAGTCCAGAATGACGTTCAGCCCCGCCTGATGCGCGGCATTCACAAAATAGCGGAAATCATCACGCGTCCCGAAACGACGGGTCGGCGCATACATGCCGGTAGGCTGGTAGCCCCAACTGCCGTCGAACGGATGCTCGTTAATCGGCAACAGCTCGAGATGAGTAAAGCCCATCCACTTGGCGTAAGGAATCAGTTGATCCGCCAGTTCGCGGTAGCTCAGCCAGAAGTTGTTATCAGTATGACGACGCCATGAACCCAGGTGCACCTCGTAGATAGAGATCGGCGCATCAAACTGGTTGGCTTTTTTGCGCTCCTCGCTTTGCACCACTTTTTCGGGCAGGCCGCAGATAAGCGACGCGGTTTCCGGGCGCATCTGCGCTTCGAAGGCGTAAGGGTCAGCTTTAATGCGCAGCTTACCGTTAGCATCGATCATCTCGTACTTATACAGCTGACCCTGCTGTGCGCCGGGGATAAACAGCTCCCAGATACCGCTCTCTTTGCGCAGACGCATCGGATGGCGACGGCCATCCCAGTAGTTGAACTGCCCGACCACCGAAACACGTTGGGCGTTGGGCGCCCAGACTGAGAAACGCGTACCGGTTACGCCATCCATGGTATCCGCATGCGCGCCCAGCGTTTCGTAAGGACGCAGGTGCGTACCTTCAGATAACAGCCAGGCATCCATATCCTGGATTAGCGGACCAAAACGATAAGGATCATCGATCAGATTCTGTTGCCCATGCCAGACAACGGCTAACTGATAACGAAAGAAATTTTTACGGCGGGGAAGTACAGCACAGAAAAAACCGCGAGAGTCGAGGCAGTCCAGCTTGCCGACTTTGCGTCCGGTTTTGGGTTCGATCACCCACACTTCTGTGGCGTCTGGAAGTAAGGCGCGGACTTCAAGTCCCGCGTCAGTTTGATGCATACCGAGTACGGAAAAAGGATCCGCAAAATGGCCTGCAATTAGCGCATTAATCACGTCTCTATCGATACGAACGGACATGGTTGTCATCCTGTTTTATGGTGTCACGCCTTCCAACTGATTTTCGACATCAGGTAGTGACACTTTTTTTGACCTGAACGGCGCAGCACAATTGTGCATCCTCTCTGCGTCGTCCCACCTTCAGGCAACAACTTAATACCTCCGGTACTAAGTCACCCTTAAAGAATAGCCAATGCTTTATCTTACTCCTGGTAAAAAATGAAACATCTGCGCTTACTCCTGTATTACGCAAAAAAAGGGGTGATTCCTCACCCCTTGATCGTTAACAAATTATTACGCCAACTGGCGCAGCATACGGCGCAATGGCTCCGCAGCCCCCCACAGCAACTGATCGCCTACGGTAAAGGCTGACAGGAACTCTGGTCCCATATTCAGTTTACGCAGACGGCCTACTGGCGTGGTCAGCGTGCCGGTAACGGCCGCCGGGGTTAACTCACGCATGGTGATCTCCCGATCGTTTGGCACCACTTTGGCCCACGGGTTGTGCGCCGCCAGCAGTTCTTCCACGGTCGGAATAGACACATCTTTTTTCAGTTTAATGGTGAACGCCTGGCTGTGGCAGCGCAGCGCGCCGACGCGCACACACAGGCCATCGACCGGGATCACAGAAGAGGTGTTGAGAATTTTGTTGGTTTCCGCCTGTCCCTTCCACTCTTCACGGCTCTGGCCGTTATCGAGCTGTTTGTCGATCCACGGAATCAGGCTCCCGGCCAGCGGTACGCCAAAGTTATCAACCGGCAGTTCACCGCTGCGGGACAGGGTCGTCACTTTACGTTCGATATCGAGAATAGCAGAAGAAGGGGTCGCCAGTTCATCGGCCACATGGCCATACAGATGGCCCATCTGCGACAGCAGTTCACGCATGTGGCGCGCACCGCCGCCGGAAGCCGCCTGATAGGTCGCCACGGAAACCCAGTCGACCAGGTCATTGGCAAACAGGCCGCCGAGGGACATCAGCATCAGGCTAACGGTACAGTTACCGCCGACAAAAGTTTTAATACCTTTATTCAGACCGTCAGTAATGACATCCTGGTTAACCGGATCGAGAATGATGATGGCATCGTCTTTCATACGCAGCGAAGAGGCCGCGTCAATCCAGTAACCCTGCCAACCGCTTTCACGAAGCTTTGGATAGATTTCGTTGGTATAATCGCCGCCCTGACAGGTCACGATGATATCGAGCGCCTTCAGCGCGTCCAGATCAAAAGCGTCCTGAAGCGTGCCGGTCGCGGTTCCACCGAACGTCGGTGCCGCCTGCCCGAGCTGGGAAGTAGAAAAGAAAACAGGGCGAATGGCGTCGAAGTCACGCTCCTCAACCATGCGTTGCATGAGAACAGAGCCGACCATACCGCGCCAGCCGATAAAACCAACATTTTTCATAGCGTTTTTTCCTGCAGAGATGTGTGCTGTGTATGTATGCCAGTGTCCTGGTGGCATATCCTTCACCATACAAAATGCAGCCAAAGTCGCAAGTGAAATTAATCAATGATAGCGAAGCCATCAGTAATGCGACTTATCCCGCTGCGCAAGCAAGCAGAAAGTCCGCGGTAATTATCAGGGAATTTGAGTTATGAATGAAATCATTTCAGCGGCAGTTTTATTGATCCTGATTATGGATCCGCTCGGAAATCTGCCCATTTTCATGTCCGTATTGAAACATACCGAACCAAAACGCCGTCGCGCGATTATGATTCGCGAGCTGTTCATTGCGTTGTTGGTGATGCTGATATTCCTGTTTGCGGGCGAGAAAATTCTGGCATTTCTTAACCTGCGGGCAGAAACCGTCTCGATTTCCGGGGGCATCATTTTGTTCCTGATCGCCATTAAGATGATTTTCCCCAGCGCGACCGGGAACAGCACCGGGCTTCCGGCAGGCGAAGAACCGTTTATCGTACCGCTGGCAATCCCGCTGGTGGCGGGACCGACAATCCTGGCGTCGTTGATGCTGTTATCACATCAGTATCCGAACCAAATGGGGCATCTGGTGATTGCGCTGCTGATCGCCTGGGGTGGGACATTTGTGATTCTGCTGCAGTCGTCGCTGTTTTTACGCCTGCTGGGCGAGAAAGGAGTGAACGCGCTGGAACGTCTGATGGGATTGATTCTGGTGATGATGGCAACCCAGATGTTCCTCGATGGCGTACGGATGTGGATGAAGGGGTGACGCACTCATATTACGCCGGGTGGCGGCTTCGCCTGACCCGGCCTACGATGTGGATGTGTGCTCGTTTGTAGGCCCGGTAAGCGCAAGCGCCACCGGGCAACAAGACTCAGCTCAACAGCTGGAAAGCAATCATACCGACAATCGCGCCGACCGTACCGAGGATGGTTTCCATCATCGTCCAGGTTTTCAGCGTTTGCGCTTCGGTCGCGCCGGTGAATTTACCGAACAGCCAGAAACCGGCGTCGTTAACGTGGCTGACGACGATTGAGCCGCCTGCGATACAAATAGACAGCGCCGCCATCTGCGCGCCGGAGTAGTTCAGTTGCTCAATCACCGGCATCACCAGACCGACCGCCGTTAAGCAGGCCACGGTCGCGGACCCCTGAATGATACGTACCGCCGCAGCCAGCACAAAGCAGGTAATGGCAATGGGTAGCCCCATACCGGTTAACGCTTCACCCAATGCCGGGCCAACGCCGGAATCAACCAGCACCTGCTTGAACACGCCGCCCGCACCAATCACCAGCAGAATAATCCCCGCCGGTTGCAGCGCGTGACCGCAGATCTCCATCACCCGATCTTTTGCCATGCCCTGGCGGATTGCCAGACCGTAAATCGCCACCAGACAGGCAACCAGAATCGCGGTAAACGGATGACCGATAAACTCGAACCATTCGTAGGTTGAAGACCCAACCGGCACAAAGCGTGCGGCGATGGTTTTCAGGCCAACCAGCACTAACGGCAGCAGGATCAGCGATAAGCTGAAGCCAAAGGAGGGCATTTTGCCTTCGCCCAGATGCGGTTCGGTAATGTCTTCCGGTACATGCAGTTCAACGTAACGGCTGATGAAATTGCCCCACAACGGCCCGGCGATAATCATGCCCGGAATCGCGGCGCACAGGCCAATCAGGATCATCCAGCCAAAGTCAGCGTGCATTTGAGAAGCCAGCAGCATCGGCGCAGGTCCCGGCAGCAGGAATGCCGCGGCAGCCGCCACGCCCGCAAACAGCGGAATGACCAGCTTCACCAGGTTCGTTCCGGTGTGACGCGCCATTGAGAACGCCACACTTATCAGCAACACAATCGCCACTTCAAAGAACAGCGGTAATGCGCAAATCAGGCCGGCCAAGCCAATCGCATAATGCGCGCGGCTGTGACCGAAAGATTTCAGCATCTTGACGGCAATCTGATCGACCGCGCCGGTCTCATGCAGAATCTTGCCAAACATCGCCCCCAGCGCCACCACGATCGCCAGGAAGCCGAGCGTGCCTCCCATCCCTTTTTCCATGGTCGCCGCGATTTTATCAAGCGGCATACCGGAAAAGAGACCTGCACCAATGGACACCACCATCAAAGCAACAAAGGCGTGCATACGCGCCTTCATCACCAAAAACAGCAGTAACAAAACAGACCCTACTGCTGTTAAAACAAGCGTTAATGTAGTCACTACTTACTGCCCTGGTTAATCACTTCAATGGTGCTAGCTACCACACCGTCCAGCGGCTGATCGATATCAACCACCAGAACATCATTTTCATTCGCCCCCGGTTCTTCCAGCGCTTCGAACTGGGTTACCAGCATTTGCGTTTTGAAGAAGTGGCCTTTACGTGCCTTCAGGCGGCTTTCGATTACGTCGAAATCGCCTTTCAGGTAGATGAATGAAAGGTTCGGGTTACCGTCGCGCAGCTGATCGCGATAGACTTTTTTCAGCGCGGAACAAACGATCAGCGACACCTTGTTGGTACGCTGCATCGCAAAGGCGGCGTCATTCAGCGCCTGTAACCACGGTTTACGGTCGTCATCGTTGAGTGGCTCACCGGAAGCCATTTTCATGATGTTGCTGCGCGGATGGAGAAAATCGCCATCAAGAAACGCGGCCTGCAGTTGATGCGCCACTTCGCTGGCGACAGCAGATTTACCGCTGCCCGATACGCCCATCAGAACGTAAACGTGGTGATCATGATTAGTCGTGCTCAAAGCGTTGCCCCCACTGGTACAAGAATCAGGAAATTGTTACGGGTAACTGTTATCGGTAACATTGTCCAGCCGGATAAATAGAGAAGCAATATCCATTCGTGCTCGAAGTGTATAAGTGTGAGCTACTTCAAAGTTGTTGGCTTAAATAGATCCACCCGGTGACAAGGTGAAACCTAAATCTAACATTTTAGGTGTGACTGCTTCACCTCGGATGCGCGCCAGCAGGCGTTCTGCGCCAATGCTGCCCATCCTTTCACGCGGCGTGAGCACACTCGCCAGACGCGGCTCCATTACCTGACCGATATCATGGCCGTGGAAACCGGCAATCGCCATATCGTCAGGGATTTTCAGCCCTAAACGCTGACATTCAAATGCCGCCCCTACCGCCAGGTCATCGTTGGTACAGAACACACCGTCCAGTTGCGGATATTCACGCCGCGCCTGGCGGATAAGTTCAATACCGGATGAGTAAGATGAAGACTGCTCCACCATCACGCTGTACGGCACCAGATTGGCATCGCGCATAGCCTGTTCGTAGCCCCTCTGTTTGATGATAGTACGTTCATCAAGACGCGCGCCAAGATAAGCAACATGACGGTGTCCACGGGCGATGATAGCGGCGGTCATCTGACGCGCGGCTTCGAAGTTATCAAAACCGACGGCGATATCCAGGCACGGGGACTGACTGTCCATCAGCTCAACGACCGGAATACCCGCGACCTCGATCATTTTCAGCGTACGGGGTGTATGGCTACGTTCAGTGAGGATCAGACCATCGATATTCCACGACAGCATCGACTCGAGGCGCTCTTGCTCCATTTCGGGCTTATAGCCGTAGTGCGCCAGCATGGTTTGATAACCATGCGCGTCGGTGACGGCCTCAATGCCGCGTAACACTTCAGCAAAAACCTGGTTGGTGAGAGAAGGTAACAGCACGCCGATAGCGCGACTGGTGGCGTTAGAAAGGATATCAGGAGCGCGATTGGGAATATAACCCAGCTCATCAAGTGCAGCGGCAATTTTGCCCCGCAGCGCCACGGAGACCTGCTCCGGGTTACGCAAAAAGCGGCTGACCGTCATTTTGGTCACGCCCACGCGGTCGGCTACATCCTGAAGTACGGGTCTTTTCTTTTTCATCGTCCTGAAGCGTTAAAAAGGGATAGATTTCCCCAGTTTACCACGGACGTGCGGAATTAATGACAAACGATGAAAAGCCGGATGGCAACGCTTTCGCGTCTTATCCGGCCTACATCAGGTTACAGCACGTTAGACTGGTGGCAGGTCAAACAACAACACTTCGCTGTCGCTATCGGCATGAATCGAAATTGCCTGCTCATCCCAGATTGCCAGGCCATCGCTGGTGGTGGCTTTGGTTCCGTTAATGGTGACATTGCCTTTTACCACCTGGATCCAGACGCGGCGCTCGGCGGCAATCTGATGTACCGACTGCTCATCTTTGAGCAGCGCCCAGCGGTACAGCTCCATATCCTGGTACACTTTCAGCGAACCATCGCGGGCATCCGGCGACAGCACCAGTTGTTTGCCCTGAACCGCATCGAAACGGCGCTGTTCATAGCGTGGCGTAATACCGTTTTCCTGCGGCATGATCCAGATTTGATACAGGTGCAGTTTCTCAGTATTGCTCGGGTTGTACTCCGAGTGACGGATCCCCGTCCCGGCGCTCATAATCTGGAATTCACCGGCCGGAACCTGCTCCTTATTGCCCATACTGTCCTGATGCTCCACCGCGCCTTCCAGCACATAAGTCAGGATTTCCATGTCTTTATGGGGGTGAGTACCAAAGCCCTGACCTGCGTCGATCACGTCATCATTAATCACGCGCAGTGCCGAGAACCCCATAAAGTTCGGGTCATAGTAGTTGGCAAAAGAAAAGGTATGCCAGGAATCGAGCCAACCATGATTAGCATGGCCACGGTCGTTAGCTTTGCGTAAATAGATCATTATGTTCACCCCCAGATGTTTTCGATGGAGTAAGTGTGGACTCAATCCGCCTGGGATCATAGAGGGTGAAAATTGACTCCTCTGTTCAAAAAATATGAACAAGCCCAGAGGAGTCTGTAAGGGCTATTTAGCGAGAGTTATCGTGGCAGGAGATGCCTGTTCGAAGGCCCGCTCGAGGATTTCCAGGTTGGTAAGAACTTCAGATTCCTTGACGTAATTAGGTGTACCGACGGTCAGCGTCTGGTACAGCGCATCATAGACGCGACCGTAGTCCCCCACTTCCGGTTTCACCTCTTCTTTCACCGTAACGCCATCATCATTGACATACTCCAGCACGCCAACAGAATCGTCAGCGGCGAAACCGGGTTCACCGGGCATAATATTGGCCTTCAGGCTGGTTTCCTGCTGGTCGATACCATACTTCACAAACGAACCTTTGGTGCCGTGAACGATAAACTTCGGATAGTCGATTTTCACCAGATGGCTGGTTTTCACAATGGCTTTCAGGTCACCGTAGAACAATTGCGCTTCAAAGGTATCATCCGGGTTCGCTTTGTTGCGCAGACTGCGAATGTCATAGGCTACATGGTCGGGACGCCCAAACAGCGAGATAATTTGATCCATGGTGTGTACGCCCAGACCATAGAATGCGCCGTCCTGCGGCAGGCCTGGTTTGGTTTCCGCCACCGGTCGGTAGTAGTCAAAATGGCTTTCAACTTCCACTATTTCGCCCAGTTTGCCACTCTCGATCGCTTTTTTAGCAGTGAGAAAACAGGAGTCAAAACGACGATTCTGATACGGCGTGACGGTCAGCCCCTTATTTCGCGCCAGTTCGAACAACACTTTTGCTTCCGCCAGCGTCGGCGTGAACGGTTTCTCAACCAGCACGCTTTTACCCGCTTCCAGCGCGCGTTTGGCGTATTCAAAATGGCTATCTGCATGCGTACAGACGATCACCAATTTTACCTGCGGATCGCCCAACACCTCATCCAGATCGCTGGTGAAGTGAATGTGGGAATAGATCGGCGCCTGCTCTTCCGGTTTAGCGTGACGACGGAAAATATGTGCGACATGCCAGGTATCTTTACGATTCAGAACGTAAGGGAGATGGTAGCGGGTGGTGCTTTTACCGAATCCAATAAATGCGCAGTGTAAGGTCATGAGACGATCCTTTTGAAGGTGATTGTCTACACCATAGCGCAAAGCGGCTGGAGACTGAATCCATCCTGTCATCGTGTCGGATGCGGCGTTGCTTTATCCGGCCTACAAAACCCAGGTCTCTGCCGTAGGCCGGATAAGCGCAAGCGCCATCCGGCATCATCCCGGGGACAAAATGACAAGTAAGCCAGGCTGAAACAAAACGCAAAAAAAAAGCCAGCAAAAGCTGGCTAAAGTAATACTGGAAGCAATGTGAGCAATGTCGTGCTTTCAGGTTCTCCGTAGGGGTTCCCCTGAACGCAGAGCAATAATAATCATTCTCATTCGCACTTGTCCACTTCTTTTTGCAAAAAAATGCAGTTGACGGAATTTTCTTTCTCAGCGAGTGTAAATGCTCAATTAACCCTGCAGGAGATAAGGAATGAGTGAGATAGTGATACGCCACGCTGAACCTAAAGATTACGACGTAATTCGTCAGATCCACGCCCAGCCGGAGGTGTACCACAACACGCTACAGGTTCCTCATCCTTCCATGGAGATGTGGCAAACGCGACTCGCCGATCAGCCGGGGATCAAACAGCTGGTTGCCTGCATCGATGATATCGTCGTGGGGCATCTTTCCATTGCTGTTGCCCAGCGCCCGCGCCGCAGCCACGTCGCTGATTTCGGTATTTGTGTTGACGCGCGTTGGCAAAACCGCGGTGTCGCCAGCGCGCTGATCCGCACGATGATCGACATGTGCGATAACTGGCTGCGCGTCGACCGTATTGAGTTGACGGTATTTGTTGATAACGAGCCCGCCGTGGCGGTCTATAAGAAGTACGGTTTTGAAATCGAAGGCACCGGTAAGAAATACGGTCTGCGCAACGGTGAGTACGTTGATGCGTACTTTATGGCGCGCGTGAAATAAAGCTTCCCCGCCCCACCTTGTGGGGCGAAACGTCACAAACCTTCAGAACATTCCCGTTATTGCAACCAACTTCCCCTATATAAAAACAATAACCATCTGAATTTCATGGTTATTGCCACTTTAAGCTTTATCACCGTTTTTTCCGTAAATTCAGCAGTATTAATATTACATTTTTGTTTTTTTTTGGTTTCTGCCATCACTTTATGGTGACAATCACAACAATATACTTCCCCTGGGATTAATTTAACCACGGTGAGGTAAAAAATGAAATTTGAACGCCATCATAGAATATTGAAGGAACTCAGTATTTCGGGAGTTGTAAAAGTTTCAAATCTGGCGAAAAGTCTCAAGGTAACAAAGGAAACTATTCGTTCAGATCTCAATGAACTTGCCGGACAGGGATATCTCACTCGCTGTCATGGTGGTGCATTTATTACCCTTGATTCTCTTGATAACGTTGCAAAAAATGAAATCGCTTATGTGCTGGAAAAATATGAATCAGCGCAGAAAATAAAAAAAGGTCTCTCTGCCATGAAAAATAATGTATGTGTTATTGGCTCGTTCAATGTTGATATTATCAGTTACCTACCGAGATTACCCTCGACGGGAGAATCATTACTTGCCGATAAATTTATTTTTTCACCCGGCGGTAAGGGATGTAATCAGGCATTAGCGGCAAGCTATGCCGATTCTGATGTGCATTTTATTACCAAAGTAGGGTCAGACCATTTTAGTGATTACGCCATTAATTTTATAAACTCATCAAAAATTCATAAAAGTGTTATCTACCAGAGCAAAGAAACACAAACAGGTACAGCAACCATCATGGTCAATGGAGATACCGGAGATAACGTCATCGCTATCTACCCTGGCGCCAACATGACAATTTCCCCTGATGAAATCACCATTCAGAAAGAAGCCATTGTTCATTCAGATATTGTTCTTGTGCAACTGGAGACGAATTACGAAGCACTGCAGCAAACAATTCGTCTCGCACAAAAAAATGACATACCGGTCATTATCAATCCAGCGCCATACAATGAAATGGTTAATACCATCATTGATAACATCGATTATATCACGCCCAATGAAACAGAAGCAGGCCTGCTGGCAAATATGGCGGTTAATGATATCGAATCAGCCAAATGTGCAGCGAAGATTATTCATCAGAAAGGCGTCAAAAATACCATTATTACGTTAGGTAGCAAAGGTTCTCTCGCTTATGACGGAACACAATTCATCTATTCCCCGGCATTTCCGGCAGTTGTAAAAAATACCGCTGGCGCTGGCGACGCTTTCAATGGTGCCCTCGCGTCTGGCCTTGCCAAAGGAAAATCACTGGCATCCGCATTATGCTACGCCAGCGCATTTGCCTCACTTGCGGTTGAAACGCCTAATGCCTCTGATATGCCGGAAAACGAATCCGTTCTTCATCGCATTCAGGGTTCACATTACAAACAAACTATCTCTACTCACTAAATCAAGGGGCAGACTATGAACAATACGCAGAAAAAACTAAATGTGCTCTTTATTGGAGAATCCTGGCATATTCACATGATTCATTCAAAAGGTTATGACAGCTTCACCTCCAGTAAATATGAAGAAGGCGCAACATGGTTACTGGAATGCTTGAGAAAAGGCGGCGTTGAAATTGATTACATGCCTGCCCACACGGTACAAATTGCATTTCCAGAGAGCATTGATGAGTTAAACCGTTACGATGTTATTGTTATTAGCGACATTGGCAGCAATACCTTCCTGTTGCAAAACGAGACGTTTTATCAGTTGAAAATAAAGCCAAACGCTCTGGAATCAATTAAAGAGTACGTCAAAAATGGCGGTGGACTACTCATGATTGGCGGCTATCTGTCATTTATGGGTATTGAGGCAAAAGCCAATTATAAGAATACCGTTCTTGCTGAGGTTCTGCCAGTTATTATGCTTGATGGCGATGACCGGGTAGAAAAGCCTGAGGGTATCTATGCTGAGGCGGCCTCACCTGAACATCCTGTTGTTAACGGATTCTCAGATTACCCGGTATTTCTTGGATATAACCAGGTCGTCGCCAGGGACGATGCCGATGTCGTATTAACAATAAATAATGACCCATTGTTAGTGTTCGGTGAATACCAACAGGGTAAAACCGCCTGCTTTATGAGTGACTGCTCCCCACACTGGGGAACCCAGCAGTTTATGTCATGGCCATTTTATACCGACCTGTGGGTCAACACGCTTCAATTCATCGCCAGAAAATAAAAAACAATGGAGTAACGAAAGTTACTCCTTTTATAAAATATAAGGATTGATGTATGAACAAGAATAAGTACTCAACCCCCTTACTGATGCTTGCCACCATCTTAGCCGGTATGCTTTCCCCGATGCAGTCTGCCGTTAATGGGCAGTTAGGACACTGGTTACAAGACGGTAATGCTTGCGCAGTAATCTCGTTTGCCAGCGGTCTGGTCGTCATGTTTTTTATTATTGTTGCGCGCAAAGAAACACGCCAGCAATTCGCCTCGATCCCTACGCTGATTAAAAAGAGAAAAATCCCGCTATGGAATTGGTTTGCAGGATTATGCGGAGCGATGGTTGTATTTTCTGAAGGCGCATCCGCCAGCGCGCTGGGTGTAGCCACCTTTCAAACGGCATTAATTTCCGCCCTGCTCCTTTCCGGCCTGCTGTGCGACCGTTTTGGCGTCGGTGTGGATGAGAAGAAATATTTTACGCCATGGCGTATTACTGGCGCATTGTTTGCCGTTATCGCCACCGTTTTTGTCGTGTCTCCACAGTGGCACTCAACCTCGTTTATCCTGCTCGCTATCCTCCCCTTTTTGGCAGGGCTACTCGCTGGCTGGCAGCCTGCGGGGAATGCTAAAGTCGCCGAGGCAACGGGCTCCATGCTGGTGTCCATTACATGGAACTTCATCGTCGGCTTTTGTGTCCTGGGCGCAGCGCTGGCGATACGTATCGCATTAGGACATGTCACCGTCCAGTTACCCGATACATGGTGGATGTATCTCGGTGGCCCGCTGGGTCTGCTGTCCATCGGGCTGATGGCGATTCTGGTGAGAGGCTTAGGGCTATTGATGCTGGGCGTAGCGTCAACAGCAGGCCAACTGCTTGGCTCAGTGCTAATTGATGAATTGATCCCTTCATTAGGCAATACGGTCTATCTGGTCACCATCATCGGTACGCTGTTCGCGTTAGTCGGTGCGATTGTTACCACCATCCCTGAATACAGAGCATCCAAAATGGCGCAAAAAATGGAGGTGTCAGGATGAAAGGTTTCCTGCAAACCGTAACTGGCCCGGTGGCGCATACTGATATGGGTCTGACGCTACCGCATGAGCATCTGTTTAACGATCTGTCATCGGTCGTTGACGAGCCACATTATGCTTTTTCACAGCAACTGGTGGGAAAGAAAGTCAGTGCTGACCTGCAGTGGGGGCTGAAACACGACCCATACTGCTGCGCTGATAACATGGACAGAAAAGAGATTGATGATGTTATCTTTGAAATCAATAACTTTATGTCCTTAGGCGGCAGGACGATTGTCGACGCCACGGGATCAGAATCCATTGGGCGGGACGCCTCAGCGCTACGAGAAGTTGCCTTAAAAACGGGTTTGAATATCGTTGCGTCCTCAGGACCTTATCTGGAGAAATTTGAAAGCTCCCGGATCCATAAACCTGTCGAGTTGTTAGCCTCACTCATTGATAAAGAACTGAATCAGGGTATTGGTGAGACGGATATTCGCGCGGGCATGATCGGTGAAATCGGCGTATCTCCTGCTTTTACCCACGCGGAGCGTAACAGCCTGCGGGCAGCGTCTCTGGCACAATGTAACAACCCCCACACGGCGATGAATATCCATATGCCGGGGTGGCTGCGACTGGGGGATGAGGTGCTGGATATTGTGCTGGAAGAAATGAACGTCTCTCCGGCAAAAGTCTCGCTGGCGCATTCGGACCCTTCAGGAAAAGATGTCGCCTATCAACGTAAAATGCTCGACCGCGGCGTATGGCTTGAATTTGACATGATTGGTCTGGACATTACCTTCCCAAAAGAAGGTGTCGCGCCGGGCGTTCAGGAGACAGCTGATGCGGTAGCACATCTGATTGAGTTAGGTTACGCCGACCAAATCGTTTTAAGCCATGACGTTTTTCTCAAACAGATGTGGGCGAAAAATGGCGGAAATGGCTGGGGGTTTGTACCGAATGTCTTCCTCGCCTATCTGGCTGCCCGTGGAGTAGACAAAGATACTCTTCGCAAGCTCTGTATTGATAATCCAGCCCGATTACTCACGGCATAATCTGCAAATAGCCCGGTGCCTGACACCGGGCCTGGTATTAAAAATCAGTATCCCGCCGTTAAATCATCCACGGAACGCGGGTCAGAGGCGCCATACAGAGCACCATCCGGTCCAACCATAATACTTTGCGTGCTGCCCATTGCCTCTTTCAGCGCCACTTTCTGTCCTTTTTGCTCCAGCAACTTGAGCGTGTCCGGACTAAAGCCCTTCTCGACGCGAAGTTCATCCGGTAACCACTGATGATGGAAGCGCGGCGCGTTGGTCGCTTCGGCGACGTTCATTCCGAAATCAATGCTGTTTACTACCATTTGCAGCACGGTAGTGATGATTCGGCTCCCGCCAGGGCTGCCGGTCACCAGCCAGGTTTTCCCGTCTTTTACCACGATAGTCGGCGACATAGACGACAGTGGACGCTTCTTCGGACCGACCGCGTTAGCATCACCGCCCACCAGTCCATATACGTTCGGCACCCCCGGCTTGGCAGAGAAATCGTCCATTTCATTATTGAGCAGAATACCGGTATTACCCGCCACAATCCCGGTGCCGAAGGTGGTATTCAGGGTATAGGTCACCGCCACGGCATTGCCGTCTTTATCCACCACCGAGAAGTGGGTGGTCTGGTTGCTTTCATACGGGGCGAGCTTGCCCGGTTTAATCTGGCTGGAAGGTTTGGCCTTGTTGATATCAATTTGATCGGCCAGCGTTTTCGCATAGGCTTTGTTGGTCAGCGCCTGCCACGGCACCTTCACAAAGTCCGGGTCCCCCAGATACTCTGAGCGGTCGGCATAGGCGTATTTTTCCGCTTCCGCCATGATTTGCATGGCATCAGCGCTGCCAAAGCCGTACTTCTTCATGTCGAAGTTTTCAAGAATATTGAGAATTTGCACGATGTGAATACCGCCCGAGGATGGCGGCGGCATGGAGAAGACCTGATACCCGCGATAGTCACCGCTGATTGGCGTACGCTCAACGGCTTTATAGCTGGCTAGATCCTCTTTAGTCATCAGACCGCCGTTCTTCTGCATTTCTCCGGCAATCTGGTCGGCAATCGCCCCTTTATAAAACGCATCCGGGCCGTTTTCGGCAATCATTTCCAGGCTTTTCGCCAGATTCTTCTGGACCAGCTTATCGCCCTTCTTCAGCGGCTCGCCGTCTTTCCAGAAAATGGCTTTGCTGTTCTCATGATTAGGGATCACTTCGCTGCCGTACGTTTTTAAGTCGTCGGCCAGCGCATCGTTAACCACAAAACCCTCTTCCGCCAGCTTCATCGCCGGACGCACCACTTTATTCAGCGGCATCGTGCCGTATTTCTCCAGCGCCAACGAGAAACCCGCCACGGTACCCGGCGTACCGGATGCCAGATGCGACGTCAGCGACTTTTTCGCATCGGCGTTACCCTGATCGTCGAGAAACATATCGCGGGTCGCGGCAGCTGGCGCCATTTCACGAAAATCAATCGCCGTCGTGTTACCGTCTTTGGTGCGCAGCAGCATAAAACCACCGCCGCCCAGGTTCCCCGCCTGCGGATGCGTCACCGCCAGCGCGTAACCAACGGCGACGGCGGCATCAACGGCATTGCCCCCCTGTTTGAGAATATCCACCCCGACCTGGGTGGCTAATGCATCCACCGAGGCCACCATTCCCTGCTGCGCGCGCACGGGATGGAACACATCTTCCTCGACACCGTAGGATACCGGTGGTGGCGCTGCCGGCGCGGCAGCAACGCTAAAACAACTTCCTGAGAGCAGAGCAGCAATGGCTACCCGGCGTAAAAACGTCGGTTTTATCATCGTTATTCTCCAGATGTATGGGGGTCGGCCCCCACTAAGCCTGGTGCATAACTCTGAAATAATCATCGTAACGGCGAGAAAGGAGTAAACTTAAACGATCCCCGAGAGGAGAAAAGCGATGAAACGACTCTTACTTTTAGCCATGCTATTGCCGTTTGCAGGCTTTGCACAGCCCATCAACACCATGAATAACCCGAATCAACCGGGTTATCAGATCCCGAGCCAGCAGCGTATGCAGACCCAAATGCAAACGCAGCAAATTCAGCAAAAAGGGATGCTCAACCAGCAGTTGCAAACGCAAACCCGCATGCAGCAACAGCATATGGAAAACCAAATCAACACGAACTCCCAGCGAGTCCTTCAGTCTCAGCCTGGCGAGTTGAATTCGGGTCAACAGCAAATGCTGCCCAACAGCAACGGTGGCATGTTGAACGGAACCCGTAATCCGGATAGCTCGCTGAATAAGCAACATATGCTGTCGGAGAAAAAGAACGGCGACATGCTGAAGCCCTCCAGCACGCCGCAGCCTAACGTTCCGTTAAAAACGATTGGGCCTTAATAGGGTTGGAAATCCGGTCCTATCGTATCAATGGCATCGGTACAGATGCAGTCCACTCCCCAGCGCAGCAGTTCCGCCGCGCGCTGGGGTCGGTTGACGGTATAAACCAAAATACGTAGCCCTGCGTCGCGCAGCGCATCCACGCGCGCTTCATCCAGCAGCTTATGATTAAGATGAATCGAGACGCAGCCGAGCCGCGTGGTCAGCTCACGCCAGTCGTCACGCCATTCATCAAGCAGTAAACCGCGCGGCAGTTCTGGGGCCGCCTGCTGCGCCGCTTCAAGCGCGTCAATTTCAAAAGACGACAACAGCGGCGGCGTCATTCCCGTCCACAGTTCACGTGCAGCCAGCGCCACAACTTTGCCGGTTAATGTTCCGGTGCCGGTTGTGGGTTTAATTTCAATATTCGCCATCATACCGTGCTGACGGCAACGCTCGGCCACTTGCGAGAGCAGCGGCAACGGTTCACCTTTAAACTCACCGCTAAACCAGCCGCCTGCGTCCACACGTAATAGATCCTGCCAGTTCAACTCGCCCGCCACGCCCCAGCCGTTACTGGTCCGTTCCAGATTGTCGTCATGCAGCAGAAAGATCTCACCGTCTTTCGACAGCTTAGCGTCAAATTCAATCATGGTGTGCCCGTATCGCGCCCCCACGTCGATCGCCGCCAGGGTGTTTTCCGGTGCCAGCTTACCGCCGCCGCGATGGGCGACAATGTGGGGATAAGGCCAGTTACTCATACGCGTTGTCCTGTTTCGCCATCAAAGAGATGCAAATGATTTTCCGGCAGATGCAGCCATAGCGTGCTGCCTGCCGTCGGGCGATGCTGATGCGCCAGTCGCACCACCAGCTTTTGTTCGCCCCAGCGTCCATGCGCCAGGTTATCCGCGCCCAGCATTTCCAGCGTATCGACAACCAACGGCACACCGCCATCGGCCTGCGAGCTTAACGCAATATGCTCCGGGCGGATACCCAGCGTCATGTTACGCCCAATATACTCCCGGACGTTCCTGGCGATGGGCAAGGCCATGCCGTCATCCAGTTCAAAATGCGTACCCGAAGCGCTAATGCGCCCATCCAGCAGGTTCATCGCCGGGCTGCCGATAAAGCTCGCCACAAAGCGGCTGGCCGGTTTCTCGTACACTTCAACCGGCGTACCGATCTGCTCGGCAATGCCTTTGTTCATCACCATCACCCGCTGGGCAAGGGTCATCGCTTCAACCTGATCGTGCGTCACATACAGCGAGGTGGTTTTCAGTCGGCGATGCAGATGTTGTAACTCCAGACGCATCTGTACGCGCAGCTTGGCATCGAGGTTAGAAAGCGGCTCATCGAACAGAAATACCGCCGGGTCGCGAACAATTGCCCGCCCCATCGCCACGCGCTGACGCTGACCGCCTGAAAGTTCGCGCGGGTGACGTTTGAGCAGTTCACCCAGTTCGAGAATACGTGCCGCCTCTTTCACCCGCTCGGCAATATGCTCCTTACCCATTCCGCGGATCTTCAACCCCCAGGCCATGTTTTCTTCCACGCTCATATGCGGATAGAGGGCATAGTTCTGGAAGACCATCGCAATGCCGCGATCTTTCGGCTCCATCTCGGTAACGCGCTTATTATCGATCCAGATATCGCCGCCGCTGACCCGCTCCAGCCCAGCCACCATCCGCAGCAGCGTAGACTTGCCGCAGCCGGATGGCCCGACCATGACGATAAATTCCCCGTCCGCGACATCCAGCGTTAGCGGTTTAATCACCTGGGTTTTGCCGTCCCAGCTTTTGGTTACTGCCTGTAGTTTGAGTCCTGCCATTTTATTTCTCACTGTCCACTAAACCACGCACGAAGGCACGCTGCATGGCTAACACGATGATTACCGGAGGGATGAGCGTCAGCAGCATGGCTGCCATCACCTGATTCCATTGGGTGGTACCTTCGCCGGTGGCGATCATGCCTTTGATGCCCGCCACCGCAGTGCCCAGGTTAACATCGGTAATAATTAACAACGGCCACAAATACTGGTTCCAGCCGTAGATAAAGGTGATCACGAACAGCGCCGCCAGATTGGTTTTTGACAGCGGTAGCACGATATCGCGGAAAAAACGCATCGGTGACGCGCCGTCAATACGCGCCGCTTCAACCAGCTCATCCGGCAGGGTCATAAAGAACTGACGGAACAGGAAGGTCGCGGTAGCCGACGCCATCAGCGGCAGCGTCAGGCCCGCGTAGCTGTCGAGCATTTTCAGGTTGGCGATCACTTCTACCGTCGGGAAAATACGCACCTCAACCGGCAGCATCAGGGTGATAAAAATCATCCAGAAGAACAGATTGCGCAGCGGAAAGCGAAACCAGACGATGGCGAACGCGGAGAGCATAGAGACGGTGATTTTCCCCACCGTAATACTGAATGCCATGATGAAACTGTTGAGCATCATCAGCCAGAACGGCGCGCTGTTGACGCCCACGCCGTTGACCCAGATGTATTTCATGTTTTCCAGCAACTGCGTGCCGGGAACCAGCGTCATCGGCGTTTCAAATACCGCTTTGTTGTCCAGCGTCGCCGCGACAAACGCGACGTACAACGGGAACAGGATCACCATGATCCCCACAATCAGCATGGTATGGCTGAATATTGTCAGCCCACGACGGTTCTCAATCATTGGTAACGCACCTTACTTTCCACATAGCGGAACTGCACCACCGTCAAAATAATGACCAGGAACATCAGCACCACTGACTGCGCGGCTGACGCAGAGAGATCCAGGCCGACAAAGCCTTCACGATAGATCTTATAAATCAACGTCGTGGTCGCCTGTACCGGCCCACCTGCCGTGGCGGCGTCGATCACCGGGAAGGTATCAAAGAAGGCATACACCAGATTCACCACCAGCAGGAAGAAACTGACCGGTGCAATCAGCGGTAACGCCAGCTTAAAGAAGCGGCGAATCGGCCCCGCACCATCAATCGCAGCGGCTTCGATCAGCGACCGGGGAATAGATTGCAGTGCGGCAAAGAAGAACAGGAAGTTGTAACTAATCTGCTTCCAGACCGACGCGAACACCACCAGGAACATTGCCTGACCGCTGTTTTGCGCATGGTTCCAGTCATAGCCAAACTCACCGAGAAAATGGGTAATCAGCCCGCGACCGGGATTAAACAGGAAGATCCACAATACGGCGGCAACGGCGGGTGCAACGGCGTAGGGCAGTAGCATCAACGTCTGGTAAAAACGACTACCGCGCACGACGTAATTCACCAGCGCAGCAAAAAACAGCGACACCAGCAGGCCGCTTACCGTAACCAGCGTACTGAACTTTATCGTCGTCCAGAACGAATCAAGGTAGTACGGGTCATGGAATAGCGCGACAAAGTTTTCCAGTCCGACAAACTGGCTGGAAAGACCAAAAGGATCAACGCTTTGTAGCGAGTACCATAGCGCTTCACCAGCGGGCCAGATAAAGAAAATAACGGTGATAACTAACTGCGGGGCCACCAGTAAATAGGGAAGCCAGCGCGAGCGGAACACCGGACGGGATGAGGACATGAAGGTTCTTTTCCTGGAAGGTGCCGGATGGCGGTGCAAGCACCTTATCCGGCCTACAAACGCTGTAGGCCTGATAAGCGCAGCGCCATCAGGCACTTATACACTTAAGATTTGGTCGATTGCTCAAAGCGGCGCAGTAACTGATTGCCACGCTCTACCGCGGCGTCCAACGCCTGCTGTGGGGTTTTCTTTCCGGTCCACACGCTTTCCAGCTCTTCATCCACGATGGTACGGATCTGCGGCATGTTGCCCAGACGCAGTCCTTTGGTGAACGGTAACGGCGGTTTGTTCAGCATCTGACGGGTGGCGATATCGGCCCCTGGGTTCTTATCATAGAAGCCCTGTTCGCGAGTCAGATCGTACGCGGCGGTGGTGATCGGCAGATAGCCGGTCTTCTGATGCCATTCGGCAGCAATCTCTGGTTTCGCGAGGAAGTTAAGGAACTGCGCCACGCCTTCGTAGGTGGCTTTGTCTTTACCTTGCATCACCCACAGACTGGCTCCACCGATAATCGCGTTCTGCGGTGCGCCCTTCACATCGGCATCGTACGGCATCATGCCGACGCCATAGTTGAATTTGGCGTAGTGGCGAATATCGGCTAGAGAACCTGAAGAAGCGGTGGTAATGGCGCAATCCCCGTTGTAAAACTTCTCGGTGGATTCATCTTTACGTCCGAAGTAGCTGAAGTCGCCCTTTTTATTCAGCTCTTCCAGTAGTGCAATGTGTTTCACCTGCTCCGGTTTATTGAACTCCAGCACCGCATCTGTACCGTCAAAACCGTTGTTTTTGGTGGCGACCGGCAGACCGTTCCAGGCGCTGAAGTTTTCAATCTGAATCCAGCCCTGCCAACCGCTGGCGTAGCCACACTTCATACCTGCGGCTTTCAGCTTCGCGGTGTATTCCGCCAGATCCTGCCAGGTTTTTGGCGGCTGCTCAGGGTCTAAACCGGCTTTTTTGAAGGCGTCTTTGTTGTAGTACAGCACCGGCGTGGAGCTGTTAAACGGCTGGGAGAGCAGATGTCCGCTTTTCGAGTCAGTGTAATAACCGGAAACCGTCGGCACGAACTGAGATTCATCGAAGTTGATGCCAGCCTCTTTGAATACTTCATAGACCGGTTTAATGGCTTTTGAGGCCATCATCGTTGCCGTACCCACTTCATAAACCTGTAACAGCGCAGGGGCGTTTCCGGTACGGAAGGCGGCAATACCTGCGCTCAGGCTTTGCTCATAGTTGCCTTTGTACTGTGGGACAATTTTGTAGTCGGGATTGGCGGCATTAAAACGTTGCGCCAGTGAGTCAACTTCTTTACCCAGTTCGCCTTCCATTGAGTGCCAGAACGGGATGGTGGTGACTGCCAGCGCCTGACCTGCAAATGCCAGGCTAAGTGCCAGTCCTAAAGCTGTATGTCGTAACGATATCATCGGTTATCTCTCTTGTTGTGCCGGATGCGCGATATCACGCGTTTTATGCTCGCGGGGGTAACATGACATGCTCGAATGACAGAAAAATAACTTTTTTATTACAAAAAAAAGATAGTAAGGCGACAAACAGATGGCAAGGCGGTGAAAGCGTAGTGACAGGAAAATGCGGGGTGGAGCACAACAAAGCCGGGGAGGTGCCTTACCCGGCCCATAAAAAGATTTGCCGTACAGATGAGATCACTCAGGATGTGCGAACGTAAACTCCAGCGCCAGTCCCAGGATCTGCATACCGTGGATATTATCTTCTGGCGATATCGCCACCAGACTTTCCAGAAACTTGAGTCGTCGGGACTGGGCGTTAATGATGAGCTTTCCCCGTAACGCCGGAAGCTTCAGCGAAGAGATGGGGTAAACCACGCGCCCGCAAACATCGACCGGCAACTTGCGTAAGTCAACCTGTTGCAGCACACCAACAGAAGAGTACAGCAATGCGACAGGCGTAACGGCAAGCAACGGCGCGCTACTGACGCTCACGAAATCCAGAAGCAGCTCGGGGCGCAGATAGTGCAGTCCATTAAAAGAGACCGTGACACCTTCTATTGCGGGCATGGGCAGCACGTCAGTTTGACGCGGTAAATCATTCATTCAATTACCATTGACTCAGGATATACATCAAGCCGTTGATTATGCAGCAAATAACCTATGCTTGCTGGGACCAGGCTCGCAATACCTGCAGATTTAGCTAGCGTCATTGGCTGACACGCTGCCCATACACTCCGGTAACGTTAATCCCGACGCCAGCGTCGTTCATATTCATTCTGTAAACGCTGCTGTTCCCGCCGCTCACGTTCACGCTGGATATCTGATTTCTCATCTTCCCAGCCAGGGCATACCGAGCTGGTGAATACTTCGCAGGGCGAGCTGGACTGTGCCAACGGGTTGGCCGGTTTCTCTTGCCAGATAGACGGATCGCGCGGGTCAAATGTTTGCGGTTCCAATGCCTGAGCACCAGATGCAAGCGCCAATAACAGAGTTCCAATCATCATGCAGGTACCTGAACGTATCATCCTTTCTCCATGTTCATGTTATTATTGATAACCATTCTCAATAGTAACATAGAGCAATAAAAAGGGGCCATATCAGGCCCCTTATCTCTTAAGAGAACGTTTAACCGCCCAGATAAGCGCTGCGCACCGCTTCATTCGCCAGTAGCGCATCGCCGGTGTCTTCCAGCACCACATGGCCGTTTTCCAGCACGTAGCCGCGGTCGGCGAGCTTCAGCGCCTGGTTGGCGTTCTGCTCGACGAGGAAGATGGTCATCCCCTGCTCGCGTAACTGCTCGATGGTGTTAAAGATCTGCTGGATGATAATCGGCGCCAGACCCAGCGACGGCTCATCAAGCAACAGTAGCCTGGGCTGGCTCATCAGCGCACGGCCTATCGCCAGCATCTGCTGTTCACCGCCGGACATGGTACCCGCACGCTGAATGCGACGCTCATGCAGGCGCGGGAACAGGTCATACACCCACTTGATACGTTCCTGAAACTGGTCCTTCTCGGCAAAGAAGCCGCCCATCGCCAGGTTCTCTTCCACCGTCATGCGCGAAAACACACGACGCCCTTCCGGAACGATCGCCACCGCTTCGCGCATGATTTTCGCCGTTTGCCAGTCGGTAATGTCTTTACCATCAAAGACAATTCGCCCGCTGGTCGCGCGTGGATCGCCGCATAACGTACCGAGCAGGGTGGTTTTCCCCGCGCCGTTGGCGCCGATAAGCGTTACGATTTCACCCTGATTGATATACAGGCTAACCTCGTGCAGCGCCTGAATTTTGCCGTAGTGGGCGCTGACTTTATCGAACGATAACATCACCTTATCCATATTATGCCTCGCCCCCATTATGCTTCACCTAAATAGGCGCGGATCACGTCCGGGTTATTACGAATCTGTTCTGGCGTCCCGTTCGCCAGCGGCGTGCCCTGGTTCACCACGTAAATACGATCGGAAATTCCCATCACCAGTTTCATATCGTGCTCAATCAACAGAATGGTGGTGTTGTGATGGTTGCGCAGTTCGGCAATCAGCTCGTCCAGCTCTTTGGTCTCTTTCGGGTTGAGGCCAGCGGCAGGCTCGTCAAGCATCAGGATCTCCGGCTGCGTCACCATGCAGCGGGCGATCTCCAGCCGACGCTGGTCACCATAGGCGAGGTTACTGGCCTGGCGGTTGGCATGCTCCAGCAAACCAATACGCGCAAGCCAGGTAGCGGCGCGATCCAGGGCTTCACTCTGCGCGCGACGGAACGACGGCGTTTTTAACAGGCCGGAAAAGACGCCGGTTTTCAATTGCTGGTGTTGCGCCACCAGCAGGTTTTCAATCACCGTCATTTCGCGAAACAGGCGTACGTGCTGGAAAGTGCGCACCACGCCCATGCGGGCAATCTGCTGGCCCGGCAGCCCTTCCAGATGCTGGTCGCGCAGTTTAATCGTCCCGCCCGTCGGTTTATAAAAACCGGTCAGGCAGTTAAAGACTGTGGTTTTCCCCGCGCCGTTCGGCCCGATTAATGAGACGATTTCCTGCGGCCTCAGTTCCAGCTCAACGTTGTTCACCGCCAACAGACCGCCGAAGCGCATCATCAGGCCGTTCACGGATAATAATGGCTGACTCATGCCTGCTCTCCTTTTGCTTCCCCGTTTTTCAGCTTCAGCTGCGGACGGGTCATCGGCAACAAGCCCTGCGGACGCCAGATCATCATCAGTACCATCAAACCACCCAGCATTAACATGCTGTATTCATTGAAATCACGCATCAGTTCGCGTGACACCACCAGCAGGATCGCCGCGAGGATGACCGCAAACTGCGAGCCCATTCCGCCCAGGACCACAATCGCCAACACAAAGGCTGACTCGGCAAAGGTGAACGATTCCGGGCTGACAAAACCTTGCCGCGCGGCAAACAGCGTGCCGGCGAAACCCGCGAACGCAGCGCTGATGGTAAAGGCAGTCAGCTTGATGCGCGTTGGGTTTAAGCCCAGCGAACGGCAGGCAATTTCATCTTCACGCAGCGCTTCCCACGCACGTCCCAGCGGCATACGCAGCAGACGGTTGATGACAAACAGTGAGAACACCACCAGCAGCAGCGCCACCAGATAGAGGAAAATCACGCGATCGGACGGGTCATACTTCACGTTAAAGAAGTTGCTGAAGGTATCCCAGCCGCCTTCACGCGCGCTGCGGCTGAACTCCAGACCGAAAAAGGTGGGTTTCGGGATCTGGCTAATACCGTTCGGGCCGCCGGTGATTTCAGTGTTGTTGAGCAGCAGGATACGGACGATTTCGCCGAAACCCAAGGTCACAATCGCCAGATAGTCACCACGCAGGCGCAGAACCGGGAAGCCGAGCAGGAACCCCGCAGCGGCAGAAACCAGTCCCGCCAGCGGCAGACAGGTCCAGAAACCGAGGCCGTAATAGTGGTTCAGTAGCGCAAAGGTGTAAGCGCCGATGGCATAGAAGCCGCCGTAGCCCAGCACCAGCAGGCCGGAAAGCCCCACCACCACGTTTAAGCCGAGGCCGAGGATGATATAAATCATCGTCAGCGTGGCGATATCCACCGTGCCGCGCGAGACCATAAACGGCCATGCCACGGCAATCACCAGCAGCGCCACCAGAAACAGTTTCTGTTTCACCGTTGAGCCGTCAATCGCTGGCAGAATAAACTTCGGCCCGGAGACGCTCTTCAGGCCCTTCTGGAACGCCGGACGCAACAGTTGGAAAAGAAACACCACGCCAGTGCCGATGAACACCCACTGCCAGCGGATATCCGCGGCGGTATCCACCACCAGTTTGGTACCGTCCAGTTCTAGCTGAACGCCCATAAAGACACCCGCCAGGATGAAGAACATGGCGGCAGAGAGCAGCGCCATTGCAAAATGCATCGGTTTCATACTTTCTCTACCTCCGGGCGACCCAGAATACCGGTCGGCATCACCAGCAGTACCAGAATCAGCAGTGCGAACGACACCACGTCTTTGTATTCGGTACTCAGATAAGCAGAAGAAAGCGCTTCGGCAACGCCCAGAATCAGGCCGCCGATCATCGCTCCAGGAATGCTGCCAATGCCGCCCAGTACCGCCGCGGTAAAGGCTTTCATCCCAGCCATAAAGCCGATGTAGGGGTTAATTACGCCATAGAACTGACCGAGCAGCACGCCCGCAACCGCCGCCATTGCCGCCCCGATCACAAAGGTCAGCGCAATCACACGGTCGGTGTTAATGCCGAGCAAGCTGGCCATTTTCAGGTCTTCCGCACAGGCGCGGCAGGCGCGTCCCATACGCGAATAGCGAATAAACAGCGTCAGCGCCAGCATCGCGAGGAAGGTTACAATCCAGATAACCGCCTGCATGGTGGTGATGGAAGCAGAGAAGTTTTCACTACTGCCGACGGTCCATTGGCCGTTAAACAGGCTGGGCAGCGCCACGTCGCGCGAACCTTCCGTCAGGCTGACGTAGTTTTGCAGGAAGATGGACATCCCGATGGCGGAAATCAGCGCGATCAGGCGCTTGGAGCTGCGCACGGGCCGATACGCCACCCGTTCAATGCTCCAGCCGTAGGCGCTGGCAATCACAATCGCGCCGACGAAGCCCGCCGCGACCAGTAGCCAACTGGAATCAATCCCCATCATCATTAGCGCAGCGATGATCATAAAGGAGACATAGCTGCCGATCATATACACCTCGCCATGGGCGAAGTTGATCATGCCAATAATGCCGTACACCATCGTATAACCGATGGCGATCAGCGCGTAGGTGCTTCCCAGCGTGACGCCGTTAAACATCTGCTGCAAGAAATAGAGGAACTGCTCGGACATAAGGTAACCTTTCTTAACCCGCCCGTTTTGCACGGGCGGTGGGATAACTCGTCTTCAGGTATTACTTCGCGACGGTCGATGATCCGTCGGCGTGCCACTGGAAGACACCAAACTCAAATCCCTTCAAATCGCCTTTTTCGTCCCATTTCAGCGGCCCAATCACGGTATCAGCCCCGTGTGCTTTCAGATCTTTCACCAGATCCAGCGGCTCTTTGCTTTCGCTGCGATCCATTGCGCTCGCCAGTGACTGGACGGCTGCATATGTGATCCACACGTACGGTCCGGTTGGATCTTTCTTGTCAGCTTTGAGCGCATCGACAATCGCTTTATTTGCCGGATCCTGGTCATAGCGTTTTGGCATCGTCACCAGCATGCCTTCTGCGGCATCACCGGCGATATTAGACAGAGAGGCATTACCCACACCCTCTGGCCCCATAAACTGAGTTTTCAGGCCAATGGATCGCGCCTGGCGCAGCATTTGCCCCATTTCCGGGTAGTAGCCGCCGTAATAGACGAAGTCGATATTTTCTTTCTTCAGACGGGCAATAAGCGCAGAGAAATCTTTTTCCCCAGCGGTGATGCCATCAAAGAAGACGATGTTGGCTTTGCCCGCTTTCAGGCTGTCCTGCACCGAACGCGCCAGGCCTTCACCGTATTGCTGTTTATCATGGATGATGGCGATGCGCTGCGGCTTCACCTTCTCCAGAATGTATTTCGCGGCGGTTGGTCCCTGAGATGAGTCCAGACCCGCAGTACGCATAATGTGTGCGTAACCACGCTGAGTCAGTTCCGGGTTGGTTGCCCCCGGGGAAATCATCAGGATCCCTTCGTCTTCATAGATATCTGACGCTGGCTGGGTCGAAGATGAGCACAGGTGGCCAATAACATACTGAATACCGTCGTTAACGATTTTGTTTGCTACGGCAACGGCCTGTTTTGGATCGCACGCATCGTCATATTCCACGGCGACCAGCTTGTCGCCTTTGATCCCGCCTTTGGCATTGATATCTTTAATGGCCTGACGTGCGCCATTAAATTCCATATCACCCCATTGCGCGACCGGACCCGACATCGCCCCGACAACGGCGACCTTAATATCTTCTGCCATGACAGCATGCGACATTGCCAGTGCTATCACCCCTGCGATGATTGTTTTCGCATTCCGTTTCATTACCTGAATCCCCATTCGTGACGTAATTAATATTTTGTATTTATGTGGTTAAAAAGCAGACTGTGCTTTTTTTGAACTGCACTATTTTTACCAGTCTCATTAATGGTTTAGCACAGTTTTTTAAGCAAAATCAGGCTAAAATCTCTATATTTCAGTCGATTAAGAAAAGATAATATTCTGCTTTTCGCTATAGATAAACAAAAAAAAGCACGTTTGTCAGCATAAAATAACGGTACAAAGAGCGGAATAAAATGCTGCATTCCAGGGTATTATCCTGCCTGTTTTTCAATCTCTAATGTTTCAAACTGTCATTACCGTTGTCGCAAAACTATTAATCTGGTTAATCGCATAAAAAAGAGAAAGCATCCGGGCGAATTATTTCGGTACACTGCTTCCATCTTTTGTGATTTGGACATGCTGCTCATGAAGCTGACCATCGTTCGTTTAAACAACTTCAGTGCTCAGGATCTCATCGATCTTGGCAAAATTTGGCCGGAATACTCCGCCTCATCATTAAGCGTAGATGAAACGCACCGGATCTATGCCGCGCGCTTTAACGAGCGTCTGCTTGGCGCGGTACGCGTCACGCTGAGCGGCACACAAGGCGCTCTGGATTCGTTACGCGTACGTGAAATCACCCGTCGTCGCGGCGTCGGGCAGTATTTGATCGAAGAGGTGATCCGCGAAAACCCAAGTGTGAGTTCATGGTGGATGGCAGATGTAGGCGTTGAAGACCGCAGCGTGATGGCCGCGTTTATGCAGGCGTTAGGCTTTACAGCACAGGCGGATGGCTGGGAGAAGCGCTAAAAGAAAGCCGGATGGCGCTGACGCTTATCCGGCCTACAAAGTACTCGTTGTAGGCCGGGTAAGGCGAAGCCGCCACCCGGCACTCAATTACTTGGCGTCTGTGGCCGTACCATTAGCATGCCAGTCAAACACACCGAATTCGAAGCCTTTCAGATCGCCCTTCTCGTCCCAGGACAGCGGCCCCATGACGGTTTCTACTGAGTTTGCTTTCAGGTATTTGGCAATTTCAGCCGGATCGTCAGACTGGTTCAGGCCAGCCTGCAAGGATTGCAGTGCGGCGTAAGTGGTCCACACGAATGCGCCACTTGGATCCTGTTTCTTGGCCTTGATAGCATCCACAATCGGTTTGTTCGCGGGCACCTGATCGTAGTTCTTCGGCTTGGTTACCAGTAAGCCTTCCGCAGACTCACCCGCGATGTTAGACAGCGACACGTTCGCTACCCCTTCCGGACCCATAAACTGGGTTTTCAGACCAGCGGCACGAGACTGACGCAGGATCTGCCCCATTTCCGGATGATAACCACCGTAGTAAACGAAATCGATATTCTCTTTCTTCAGGCGCGCCACCAGCGTCGAGAAGTCTTTTTCACCGGCGGTAATCCCGTCAAAGAACACTACGTTGGCGTTGCCTTTCTTCAGGCCGTCCTGCACCGCGCGCGCCAGACCTTCACCGTACTGCTGCTTATCGTGAATGATCGCGATGCGTTGCGGCTTCACTTTTTCCAGAATGTATTTGGCGGCAGTTGGCCCCTGATCGGAATCCAGGCCGGTGGTACGCATCACCAGCTTATAACCACGCGCGGTCAGCTCCGGTGCCGTTGCTGCCGGGGTGATCATCAGAATGCCTTCATCTTCATAGATATCTGACGCGGGCTGTGTGGAAGATGAGCACAGATGGCCGATAACGTATTTAATTCCGTCGTTGACCACTTTGTTCGCGACCGCTACCGCTTGTTTCGGGTCGCAGGCATCGTCGTATTTCACCACGACCAGTTTGTCACCTTTCACCCCGCCCTTGGCGTTGATATCCGCAATCGCCTGCTCTGCGCCAGTAAACTCCTGATCGCCATACTGCGCTACCGGACCGGACATCGCGCCGACAACGGCCACTTTAATATCCTTAGCAAACGCCATATTGCTCAAAGACAGGGCGATACATCCTGCCAATAACGCTTTACCCTTCATATTCATCCTGACAATCCCCATTATTGTGGTTATTACGTGTGTTGTGATGTTGTTGTTCAGCACTTTATTTCGATTATTGGACAGCCACCCGTGCTTTAGCAGCATACTCTGCTAAAACATACCCGATTTTTATTATTTTGGAATAGCTAAATTTGACATGCAGATAACAACTTGATGACAAAAAGCATAAACGTCAGGAGATAGAGGGAGAGATAAAAACAAAAAACCCCGGATTTTCATCCAGGGTTTATCAGCATTTCCAGGTTTGCTGGAAGATTACGCTTCGATCGCCGCGCGCAGTTTTTTCATGGCGTTCTTTTCAAGCTGACGAACACGTTCAGCGGAAACGCCGTAGCGATCGGCCAGTTCCTGCAACGTTGACTTGTTGTCTTCATCCAGCCAACGGGCACGGATGATATCCTGGCTACGTTCGTCCAGACCTTCCATTGCGTGAGTCAGTTTGTTCGCGGCCTGATCTTCCCAGTTATCTTCTTCAATGCCATCGGCAAAGTTAGAGGATTTATCCTGCAGATACAGAACCGGCGCCATCGGCTGGCTGTCAGACTCGTCGTCTGAAGACATATCAAACGTCATGTCCTGCGCCGCCATACGGGATTCCATTTCGCGCACGTCTTTGCTGGAAACACCCAGCTCACGAGCCACCATTTCAACTTCGTCCTGGTTGAACCAGCCCAGACGCTGCTTGGTTTTACGCAGGTTAAAGAACAGCTTACGCTGTGCTTTAGTGGTCGCGACTTTCACGATACGCCAGTTACGCAGAACGTATTCATGGATCTCAGCTTTGATCCAGTGCACGGCGAAAGAAACCAGGCGCACACCCACTTCCGGGTTGAAACGGCGCACGGCTTTCATCAGGCCGATATTACCTTCCTGAATCAGATCCGCCTGCGGCAGGCCATAGCCCGCGTAGTTACGAGCAACATGAACAACAAAGCGCAGGTGAGACAGGATCAGCGTTTTAGCTGCTTCCAGATCGCCCTGGTAATGCAGCTTTTCAGCCAGTGCCCGCTCCTCGTCAGCCGACAACATCGGCCACGCGTTCGCAGCCCGGATGTAAGATTCCAGGTTACCAACAGGGGCTAAAGCTAAATTTTGCATTTCTTTGGTCATTCAAATCCTCTCAATCTTTTCATCTGGCGCGTTGGCAAAAAAACTAATTAACAAAAACCAGTAGCAACAACCATGCCAGAGCTTATGAGCAACGAGAATATCATTCAATCTTTTATCAGACAGTGATTTTATCCACAAGTTCCATGTCGTAATGTGTATAGATTACGCACAAAATGTGACATCACAATGAATACGCCGGGAAGAGATAACAGGGACTCTTTCCCTGCAGAGCGAACTACTCAGTGCAGGGAAAGATTATACCAGAGATTTTTTAATCGGGGGTAAAGTGGCGTAAATGTTGAACCGTGGCAAGCCAGGCTGCCACCCAGCCGATCATTGAGCATACCAGCAGTAACAACAGGCACTCGTCGAATGATAAGCCGTTGATATCAAACTTAGTTCCAAAAACCTGCGCCACTTCCGTAACCGCTGACGACAGACGCATCACCAAAATTTCTGACAAAATCAGTGAAAGAAATGCGCCGGAAAAACCGAGCAGGGCTCCGCCATAAAGGAACGGGCGCAGGATAAACCCGTCCGTTGCGCCAATCAGCTTCTGCACGTTAATGGTATCGCGTCGCGCAAAAATACTCAGGCGCACACTGTTACCGATGACGAGGAAGACCGCCGCTACCATCAGCACGCCAATCATCGCGGATACGCGCCCAACGAGACCCGTCAACGCCGCCAGACGAGCAAACCAGCTGTCATCCATCCGCACTTCATCAATACCGTTGATCTGTGCAACGCGGTCACGCAGGGTATTCAGCGACTCTGTACCCTGGAAATCCAGTTTCGGGATAACCACCGCTACGGCAGGAAGCGGGTTTTCCTCCAGCATATCCAGCGCGCCGCCAAAGCCGGACCAGTTGCGGAATTCGCCCAGTGCATCTTCGCGGGAAAGATAATTAACTTTCTCGACGCCCTGTTCGGCCTGCAACTGACCCACCACCCGCGCCGCCGCGTCATCATCCAGCGTTTTTTGCAGATAGACGGTGATTTGCGGCGAGGGATAATACTGGCTTGCCGCCTGGTTTACGTTTTTATAAACCATGTAGCACACGCTTGGCAGCGTCAGGGAGATGGCGATCACCATCACCGTGAGGAACGTCGCCAGCGGCTTACTTTTCAGGTCCTGCAACGCGCCCTGGAACGCATAGCGCACCTGCTCGTTAAAAACGTTGGTTTTACGTGAGTTCGGTTTTGGCGCGGCTTTCGCGCGTTTTGGCGCATTACGACCACCGTCACCCGGCGCACCGCCTGATTTACGAAAACGATCCAGTCGGCCACCGAACTGTTTGATTTGATTGATAGCGTCACGTCTATTCATGCGCCAGGCCTCCATGCAGGTGTCCATCACTCAGGACCATCTGACGGTAGGAGCGACGGGAGATCAGTCCAATGTCGTGCGTGGCCATTAATACCGTGACCCCGACGCGGTTAAACTCTTCGAACAGACGAAGGATCCCTTCCGACAGCGCGTCATCCAGGTTCCCCGTCGGTTCATCCGCCAGCAGTACCGCAGGTTTATTCACCACCGCACGGGCGATGCCCACGCGCTGTTGTTCACCGCCGGAGAGCTGAATCGGGAAGTTTTTCGCTTTGTCCAACAGCCCGACTTTATCCAGCGCCGCTGACACGCGACGACGAATATCGTCCCCGCTGGCGCCCGCGATGATCAGCGGGATTGCCACGTTGTCAAACACGGTTCTGTCCATCAACAGGTGGTGATCCTGAAAAATCATGCCAATCTGACGACGCAGAAACGGTACTTCACGGTTTTTCAAACGGCTGATGTCATGCCCGCTGAAGTAGATTTTCCCGGCGCTGGGCCGTTCAATTCCACAGATCAGCTTCAGCAGGGTACTTTTACCCGCACCAGAGTGGCCGGTCAGAAACGCCATCTCGCCAGGCTGCATATGGAAGGTCACTCCCTGCAGCGCTTGTCTCCCACCGAGATAGGCCTTGCTGACATGTTCAAAGCGAATCATTGTTAATCCTCTCGGGCAAAAAGTGCCTCTATAAAATCGTCCGCTTTAAACGGACGTAAATCCTCGATACGTTCGCCCACACCAATATAGCGGATAGGGATGCCAAACTGATCGGCAACTGAGAAGATGACCCCGCCCTTCGCCGTACCGTCCAGCTTGGTCAGGGTGATACCGGTTAAGCCCACCGCTTCATGGAACAGTTTGGCCTGGCTTATCGCATTCTGCCCGGTACTGGCGTCGATAGTCAGCATAACTTCATGCGGCGCCTCTTCGTCGAGCTTCTTCATGACGCGAACGATTTTTTTCAGTTCTTCCATCAGGTGCGATTTGTTCTGTAAACGCCCTGCGGTATCAGCGATCAGCACGTCTACGTTACGCGCTTTCGCGGCCTGGATGGCATCAAAGATAACGGAGGCGGAATCCGCGCCGGTATGCTGCGCAATCACCGGGATATTGTTACGCTGACCCCAGACCTGCAACTGCTCTACCGCTGCCGCACGGAAGGTATCGCCCGCCGCCAGCATCACCGTTTTCCCCTGCTGCTCAAACTGACGCGCCAGCTTACCAATGGTAGTTGTTTTACCCACACCGTTGACGCCAACCATTAAGATAACAAATGGCGTTTTACCCTCGACGTTAAGCGGCTCATCAACCTTCGCCAGAATCTCGCCCATCTCATCTTTCAGCAGGCCATACAGCGCTTCTGCATCTTTGAGCTGCTTGCGGCTGGCGCCTTCCGTCAGATTCGCAATAATTTTGCGGGTCGTTTCTACGCCCACATCGGCGATCAGCAACTGTTCTTCCAGCTCTTCAAACAGATCATCGTCGATCTTTTTACCGCGGAACAGACTGATAAATCCGGAACCGAGGTTTTCTTTTGTTTTCAGCAGACTGCGTTTCAGGCGCGCAAAGAAGCCTTCTTTGGTTGGTTTTTCCTGCTCCTGGACCGCCTCTTCTTCTACCGGTTCTTCAACCGGCACTACCATGACGGCTTCTTCCGCCGCTTCGGCAGCCAGGGCCTGCGCTTCCAGCTCTTCACCGGTCAGCTGCGGTTCGTTTTCGGCTTCTTCTTCAACCGCCTCGACGATTTCTACAGTTTCCGCTTCAGCCTGCCACTCTTCGGCAGAAACCGCTTCGGTTTTCACCTCTTCCGGCAGCGGCAATTCTTCGTGTTCGATAACCGCCGCCGCAGGGGTTTCCACTGCAGGTTCAACAGTGGATTCAATAACCGGCTCAACCTCCGGCTGCGGTTGCTCAGCAACAGGTTCTTCTTCCGGCTGCAGTTTTTCGATTTCCGCAACCTGTTCAGTGACTTCAACAACTTCAGCAGCAAAGGCTTCCGTTTGTGCGTCGCTACGGGTTTCCTCGGCGCGCGGCTGTTCGTCAACGACGGTAGTTTCTTCAGCAACCGGTTGTTGTTCTTCGTTTTTTAGTTCTGTCTCGTTTTCCGGTGCCTGCTCTTTTTGACCAAAGCCCAGCCAGGAAAAAAAGCCACGTTTTTTCTCTTTCGCCATTTGCGACTACACTCCCCCGCTGTTGCTTCATGGCACAGCGTCAACGCTATGTACATAGCAGCTAAAAAAATGATGAAATAGTCTATCACTTAACTTAACTCACATCACCGCCTGGAATGACACGTCAGCAGCGGATTGAGCAATAATTGAAATGAAAAAACCGAATCACTCTGGTAGCGGCCAGATCCGCATTATTGGCGGGCAATGGCGTGGCCGTAAACTCCCGGTTCCGGACAGTCCCGGCCTGCGCCCGACCACCGACCGCGTACGCGAAACCTTATTTAACTGGTTGGCCCCGGTAATGGTCGATTCACATTGCCTGGACTGCTTCGCCGGCAGCGGCGCGTTGGGGCTGGAAGCCCTCTCTCGCTATGCGGCAAATGCGACGCTTCTGGAGATGGATCGCGCGGTATCGCAGCAGCTGCAAAAGAATCTTGCTACGCTGAAGGCAAATAATGCCCGCGTCGTCAACACCAATACGCTGGCGTTTCTGGCCCAACCCGGTACGCCGCATAACGTGGTGTTCGTTGATCCGCCGTTTCGCAAAGGATTACTGGAAGAAACATTAACGCTTCTGGAAACCCATGGCTGGCTGGCAGATGAAGCGTATATTTACGTTGAGAGCGAAGTCGAAAACGGCCTGCCGCCGGTTCCGGTAAACTGGTCACTATACCGTGAAAAAGTGGCAGGACAGGTCGCTTACCGCCTGTATCAACGTGAAGCACAAGGAGAGCACGATGCTAATTAATCTGGGACGTCTGTTGATGCTGTGCGTGTGGGCATTTTTATTACTGAATATTTTCCAACCCTTCCCGCGCCCGCTTAACATCTTCGTTAACGTCGCACTGATATTTATGGTGCTGATGCACGGCATGCAATTGGCGCTGCTAAAAAGCACCATGCCAAAAGATGGCCCGCAGATGACCAGCGGGGAGAAAATCCGCATTTTCCTGTTCGGCGTCTTTGAGCTACTGGTCTGGCAGAAGAAGATTAAAGATCAGTTGAAGAAGTAACTGTGATTTTTCGCCCGGCGGCGCGTTGCGAGCCGGAGCGACAAAATTTGTAGGCCGGATAAGGCGTAAGCCGCCATCCGGCATCAGTCAGATGCAACCTTAGCGTTCAGCCGTAAAATCAATAAAACGCGAACCTTTGTAACTCAGCGTGCCTTTGTCTCCGACCGTTAGCGCATGGTACTGCCGGGCATCCAGACGAAACGTCTGCTCCAGACCTCCGCTTTGCGGCTTAAAACTGGCTTCATAGCGCATGCTGGTTCCTGCCGGGCTCACTTCCTGTTGACGGGATCGCCGATCGTTAAGTGGTTTTTCCCGCTTATTACTCACTACCACCTGCTTTTGCACCAGCGGTGCTGCATCGTTATCCGCTTTTTCACGCCGCTGCTGGACAAAGCGAAACGACGCGGTGATAACAATTAAGCCAATGATAACAATGAAAAAAAGTGGCGGCTTGCTCATAGTATTAACCCATCAGAAAATGCGGAAATAAGCATACATTGCCTGTTATGGTGTTGTCATCTGGCAGTGTCGACCTCTACACTGAACAATAGAGCCGTAAGCACCCCGCTTACGAAAAAATAACGAATTCAAGGAACTAAGATGCTTTGGTCGTTTATCGCTGTCTGCCTTTCCGCATGGTTGTTCGTGGATGCTTCCTATCGTGGGCCCGCCTGGCAACGCTGGGTCTTTAAACCCCTCACTTTACTCCTGCTGGCGCTGCTGGCCTGGCAAGCGCCAATGTTTAACGCCATCAGCTATCTGGTGCTGGCAGGGCTGCTTGCCTCACTGCTGGGCGATGCGCTGACGCTGTTGCCGCGCCAACGTCTACTCTACGCCGTGGGGGCATTTTTCCTCTCGCACCTGCTGTATACCATCTACTTCGCCAGCCAAATGACGCTGTCGTTCTTCTGGCCTTTGCCATTGGTATTGGTGGTGCTGGGGGCGTTGCTGATCGCCATCATCTGGACGCGACTGGAAGAGCTACGTTTAGCGATCTGTACTTTTATCGGCATCACGCTGATGATGGTCTGGATGGCAGGCGAACTGTGGTTCTTCCGTCCTACTGGCCCCGCGCTGTCGGCATTCCTCGGTGCCTCATTATTGTTCATCGGCAATTTTGTCTGGCTGGGTAGCCATTATCGCCGCCGCTTCCGCGCCGATAACGCCATTGCCGCCGCCTGCTACTTCGCCGGACATTTCCTGATTGTTCGTTCGTTGTATCTGTAATATCGCTTGACTCTGGAGTCGACTCCAGAGTGTATCCTTCGGTTAATACGAAATGATTATTAACCGGAGGATGCCATGTCGACGCCTGATGCCCCTGGCAAAAAAGCCCCACAATTCTCTTCTTTCAAGCCAGCGCCAGCCCCACAAAAGGCGGACGACTGCTGCTGCGAAGGAAGTTGCTCTACCCAACCCACCGTATCCGATCGCGTAATGGGCACCCGTTATTCCTGGAAAGTGGCAGGAATGGACTGTGCCGCCTGCGCCCGAAAAGTGGAAAATGCGGTCCGCCAGGTGAGTGGCGTCAACCAGGTCCAGGTGCTGTTCGCCACCGAAAAACTGGTCGTTGATGCGGGCTCTGACATCCGCCAGCAAGTTGAAAGTGCGGTACAAAAGGCAGGTTATACCCTGCGCGATGAACAAGCGCCGGATGCCGCCCCCGAATCACGCTTGAAAGAGAACCTGCCGCTGATTTCGCTGATAATCATGATGGCGATTAGCTGGGGGCTGGAGCAGTTCAATCATCCTTTCGGTCAGATAGCGTTTATCGCCACTACGCTGGTGGGCCTGTATCCCATTGCCCGCCAGGCCCTGCGTCTGATGAAAACCGGCAGCTACTTCGCCATTGAAACGTTGATGAGCGTGGCCGCGATTGGCGCACTGTTTATCGGCGCGACGGCGGAAGCCGCCATGGTGCTATTGCTGTTTTTAATTGGCGAGCGCCTGGAAGGATGGGCCGCCAGCCGCGCCCGCAAAGGCGTTAGCGCATTGATGGCACTCAAGCCGGAAACCGCCACGCGCCTGCGTAATGGCGAGCGCGAAGAGGTCGCAATCAATACCCTCCAGCCTGGCGATGTTATCGAAGTTGCCGCGGGTGGGCGTTTACCTGCCGACGGTAAGCTGATCTCCGGTTTTGCCAGCTTTGATGAAAGCGCTCTGACCGGCGAATCGATCCCGGTTGAACGCGCCACCGGCGAGAAAGTCCCGGCGGGCGCCACCAGCGTGGACCGTCTGGTTACGCTGGAAGTGCTCTCCGAGCCGGGTGCCAGCGCTATCGATCGCATTCTGAAGCTGATTGAAGAAGCGGAAGAACGCCGCGCGCCCATTGAGCGCTTTATTGACCGTTTCAGCCGAATTTATACCCCCGCGATTATGGCGGTTGCGCTGCTGGTTACCCTCGTCCCGCCGCTGCTGTTTGCCGCCTCCTGGCAGGAGTGGATTTATAAGGGGCTGACGCTGTTGCTGATTGGCTGCCCGTGCGCGCTGGTTATCTCAACGCCTGCTGCCATTACGTCAGGTCTTGCCGCCGCCGCGCGTCGTGGGGCACTCATTAAAGGTGGCGCGGCGCTGGAACAGCTGGGTAGAGTCACGCAGGTGGCATTTGATAAAACCGGCACCCTGACCATCGGAAAACCGCGCGTGACGGCGATTCATCCGGCAAGCGGTGTTAATGAGGCTGAACTGCTGGCGCTGGCAGCGGCGGTAGAGCAAGGTGCAACACACCCACTGGCGCAGGCGATTGTTCGGGAAGCGCAAACGCGCGAGCTGACTATTCCTGTCGCGAAAGAGCAACGGGCGCTGGTTGGCTCTGGAATTGAAGCACTGGTCAATGGCGAGCGCGTGCTGATTTGCGCTGCGGGCAAGCGACCTGCCGATGCCTTTGCCGGACAGATAAGCGAGCTGGAAAGCGCGGGTCAGACGGTGGTGCTGGTGCTGCGTAACGATACCGTTCTCGGCGTACTGGCCCTACAGGACACGCTGCGCGATGACGCTCGCAGCGCTATCGCCGAGCTTGATCAAATCGGCGTGAAAGGGGTCATCCTGACCGGTGATAACCCACGCGCGGCAGCCGCCATTGCCGGGGAGTTGGGTCTGGAATTCAAAGCAGGATTAATGCCGGAAGATAAGGTGCGGGCCGTTACCCATCTCAACCAACAGTCGCCGCTGGCGATGGTCGGCGACGGCATCAACGACGCCCCGGCGATGAAAGCGGCGACCATCGGCATTGCCATGGGTAGCGGAACCGACGTCGCGCTGGAAACGGCGGACGCCGCCCTGACCCACAACCGTCTGCGTGGTCTGGTGCAAATGATTCAGCTGGCGCGCGCCACCCATGCCAATATTCGCCAGAACATTGCGATTGCGCTGGGTTTGAAGGGGATTTTCCTCGTCACCACGCTGCTCGGGATAACCGGACTGTGGCTGGCGGTGCTGGCGGATACGGGGGCGACGGTGCTGGTGACCGCGAACGCGCTGCGGTTGTTGCGTAAAGGGTAATGTGTGTGCCGGATGCGGCGTTGCCTTATCCGGCCTACAGGTTACACCGTCTTTGTAGGCCGGATGGCGCTTCGCTTAATGACCTTTGCGCACTAAATAGCGGTACGGCAGCGAGTCGGTCTCTTTTGCCACCAGTTCATGCTCCATAAAGGTACAGAAGCCGGGGATGTCGCGGGTCGTCGCCGGATCGTCGGCGACAATCAGCAGCGTTTCACCCGCCTGCATACCGCGCACGGTTTTACGCACCATCATTACAGGTTCCGGGCAGCGTAGTCCCTGGGCATCAAGAGTATGGTCGGGAGAGGTAAACAGATCGCTCATCGTAGTCTCGTTCATTCAAAAACGGCGTTATTTTACGCTCTGTTGTGGCGTAAGCCAATCAGGTTAACGATTGCGTGAAAAACAACCATTGCAATGTGCTCTTAAAGCAGTATCATGCGACGGTTTTTTATTGGGTTCCCTCACCCCATCCAACAAAAAGGTCACAATATGACTCCGTTTACACAATCTCAGCGCGTAAAAGCGTTGTTTTGGCTATCGCTATTTCATCTGCTGGTGATCACCTCCAGCAACTATCTGGTGCAGCTACCGATCTCCATTTTTGGTTTCCATACCACATGGGGCGCTTTTAGCTTTCCGTTTATTTTCCTCGCGACCGACCTGACCGTGCGTATTTTTGGCGCGCCGTTGGCACGACGTATCATCTTTGCGGTGATGATCCCCGCGCTGTTGATCTCCTATGTTGTGTCATCCCTGTTCTATATGGGGTCGTGGCAGGGATTCGGCGCGCTGCTGCACTTTAACCTGTTTGTCGCCCGTATCGCCGCCGCCAGCTTTATGGCTTACGCGCTGGGACAAATTCTGGATGTGCATGTCTTTAACCGCCTGCGTCAGAACCGTCGCTGGTGGCTGGCGCCGACGGCTTCCACGCTGTTTGGCAACATCAGCGATACGTTGGCCTTTTTCTTTATCGCTTTCTGGCGCAGCCCGGATGCCTTTATGGCCGAGCACTGGATGGAAATCGCGCTGGTCGACTACTGCTTCAAGGTGCTGATCAGCATTATTTTCTTCCTGCCGATGTACGGCGTACTGCTGAATATGTTACTGAAAAGGTTGGCAGATAAATCTGAATTATCTGCATTGCAGACGAGTTAAAGGTTCATTTTCCGAGTTGTGATAAGATGGTCGAATGAGCCGTTATGGCCGTTTATCGAAAGGAAGAAGTCAATGCGCAATCTGGTTAAATATGTCGGTATTGGCCTGCTGGTTATGGGGCTTGCGGCCTGTGATAATAGCGATACGAAAGCGCCGGCAGAGGGTGCCGCCGCAGAAAGTAACGCCACCGGACAACCGGTCAGCCTGCTGGACGGCAAACTCAGTTTTTCCCTGCCAGCGGATATGACCGATCAGAGCGGCAAGCTGGGCACCCAGGCGAACAATATGCACGTATATTCTGACGCAACCGGCCAGAAAGCGGTGATTGTGATCGTCGGCGACAATACCAACGAAGATCTGGCGGTGCTGGCAAAACGTCTGGAAGATCAACAGCGTAGCCGCGACCCGCAGTTGCAGGTCGTCACCAATAAATCTATTGAGCTGAAAGGCCACACGCTGCAACAGCTAGACAGCATCATCTCAGCCAAAGGCCAGACCGCTTACTCTTCCGTGGTGCTGGGTAAAGTGGACAACCAACTGCTGACGCTGCAAATTACGCTGCCGGCTGACGATCAGCAAAAAGCGCAAACGACCGCAGAAAACATCATTAACACGCTGGTTATCCAGTAACGGTTAAGACGATGACTCGGCCTCCGGTGACACCACCTGAGGCCGTTTTTTTAGCCGCCAGGTCAGCAGTAACGCCACCGCCACCAGCCCGGCCGCCGCCAGATAGATAACCGGTACGCCCGCCCACGTCATAACCAGCCCGGCCAGCGGCCCGGTAACACCCAGCGATAAATCCATAAACACCGTATAGGTCGCCAGCGCAGCGCCCTGATTTTGCTGCGGGACGGCTTTTACCGCCACCACGCCCAGCGCCGGGAAAACCAACGAGAACCCGGCACCTGCGAGCAGAACGCCGATTTTCGCCATCCACGGCATGGAGGCCATCCCGACCAGCAGCAGCCCAACAATCTCGACGCTAAAGCAGATCATTGCGACATTGAGCCCACCCAACCGGTTGATACCATTTGGGAATAGCAAGCGGGTGCCCACAAACGTACAACTAAAAAGCGTCAGCGCAAAAGCTGCGCCGTCCCAGCCTTTAGCATCATAAAACAGAGTGATAAAGGTGGCGATCACGCCAAATCCGGCGGAGGCCAGCGCCAGCGCCATCCCGTACAACCAAACGCGCCCAAGCACAGCGCGAAACGGCAACGGCTTGCCTTTGCTGGCCTTCACCGCCGGTCGAGGGAGCGCCAAAAGTATCGCCAGCAGCGCCACGCCCATCACGGTCAGCGCCAGTCCCTGTAAGCCACCCCAGGCGTAACACAACACGCCCAGCGGGGCGCCTATCGCCATCGCGCCATAGGTCACGATGCCGTTCCACGAAATCACCCGTCCGATATGCATCGAGCCAACAACCCCTACGCCCCATAGTGTAGAGCCGGTGCCGGCAAAGCTTTGCCCGATACCCAGAATCACCCGCCCGATGCATAACAGCAACAAACTTACCAACGGCCAACCTTGGGTTGATCCCGCCAGCAGGTAACCCAAGCCACTTAAAAAGCAGCCGCACAGCCCGAATACTACAATTTTTTTCGGCCCCAGCAGATCGGCATAACGACCGGCATGAGGACGGCTCAGCAGCGTGGCGAAATATTGCAGGCTGATGACCAGTCCCGCCCAGAAGGCGCTAAACCCCATCACATCATGTACATAGCCTGGCAATACCGCGAGCGGCAGGCCGATGGTCAGATAGCTGGCGAAGTTAAACATCACCACCGAAACAATGCGCAGATTAAGGCGCAAACCGCTTAACGTCGGTTCAGCGACGGGTTCGGGCATGGAAGGTCACCACATTTTCACAACAGTGTTTCATTTCTACCATGTTGCAGAACATAAATCAGCAGCGAGTTTAGGAATAACAGACGCAAGCCAACCGCTACACTTAATGCAAAAACGCAAACAGGAAGAAAACATGACAACCGCTCAGCCCGATAAAACGGGTATGCATATTTTGCTCAAACTGGCCGCTTTGGTGGTGATCCTCGCGGGCATCCATGCCGCGGCGGATATCATTGTGCAACTGCTATTGGCGCTCTTTTTTGCCATCGTATTAAACCCGCTGGTCACCTGGTTTATTCGCCGGGGGGTGCGTCGCCCGGTAGCCATTACGTTAGTGGTCGTGGTCATGCTGATTGTTCTAACGGCGCTGATTGGCGTGCTTGCCTCGTCGATCACTGAGTTCATGGCCATGCTGCCAAAGTACAATAAGGAGCTGACGCGCAAAGTTCTGTATCTGCAAGAAATGGTCCCCTTTCTGAACTTGCATATGTCCCCGGAGCGCATGCTGCAACGGATGGACTCCGACAAACTGATGACCTTCACGACCACGCTAATGACGAGTCTTTCCGGCGCCATGGCCAGCGTTGTCCTGCTGGTAATGACAGTCGTCTTTATGCTGTTTGAAGTGCGCCACGTCCCCTATAAGCTGCGCTTCGCGTTAAACAATCCGCAGATTCATATTGCGGGGCTGCATCGGGCGCTGAAGGGCGTTTCACACTATCTGGCGCTGAAAACGTTGCTCAGCTTATGGACCGGCGCCATTGTCTGGCTGGGGCTGGCGCTGATGGGGATTCAGTTTGCTCTGATGTGGGGTGTGCTGGCATTCCTGCTAAACTACGTGCCCAACATTGGCTCGGTCATTTCCGCCGTCCCACCCATGATTCAGGCGCTGCTGTTCAACGGCATTTATGAATGCGTGCTGGTTGGCGCGTTGTTTCTGGTCGTGCATATGGTGATTGGTAATATTCTCGAACCCCGTATGATGGGGCACCGCCTGGGATTATCGACGCTGATCGTCTTTCTCTCCCTGTTGGTATGGGGATGGTTGCTCGGCCCGGTCGGTATGTTACTCTCCGTGCCGTTAACCAGCGTGTGTAAAATCTGGATGGAAACCACCAAAGGCGGCAGCAAACTGGCAATTTTGCTGGGACCTGGCAGACCCAAAAGTCGATTACCGGGATAAACTTGCAAATGGCACGCGAAGAATGATACACAACCCCATTATTACTAAAGGTTAGTCCTGATATGTATCAGATCGTTCTTGGGAAAGTTTCTGTTTTAAGTGCTGGCGAACTGCCTGCCGCGCTGAAAGAGCAAGCGCCGCAAGGTGCTCGCCGGGCACGATGGCTGGCAGGCCGCGTGCTGCTTTCCCATGCCCTTTCGCCATTGCCGGATATTGTCTACGGTGAGCAAGGAAAACCCGCCTTTCCCGCTGACACGCCGCTGTGGTTCAATCTCAGTCATAGCGGCGATGACATCGTCCTGCTGCTCAGCGACGAAGGGGAAGTCGGCTGCGATATTGAAGTTATTCGCCCCCGCGATAACTGGCAGTCGCTGGCAAATACGGTATTCAGTCTTGGGGAACATGCTGAAGTTGAAGCTGAACACCCGGAGCAACGGCTGGCGGCGTTCTGGCGCATCTGGACGCGCAAAGAAGCTATCGTAAAACAGCGTGGCGGCAGCGCCTGGCAAATCGTCAGCGTCGATAGCACCGCGCTGACCTCCTCACTCTCTGTTAGCCAGTGTCAGCTCGACGCCCTGAGCCTGGCGGTCTGTACCCCCACGCCGTTTACCCTGACTGCCGACGCCGTGCAGCGTCTGGAAGCCTTAGCGTAAATTTTCCGGGAAGTTTTTCGGCAACTCACTCGCCGCGCAGGCAATTACGTCGTCATTGTTAGCCCCGCAGTCACGTACGAAGGTGATGGTCGCGAACTCATCAATCACCTCGGTTGGATACGCCGGACCCGCATCGCGATACGACATCATCAGCGGAATATGATCATTCTGGAAGCACACCGTTTTTTCCGGATTGTTGATCACCCAGCGAGGGAAAAAGATGGTGCCGTGAAAGAGTTTGTCGCCCAGGTTTACGATCAGGCTGACGTCGGTCCCGGTCGGTTCGGTCCAGGATATTTTATAAACACTCTCCCCTACCCGCACAATATACGCCCGCTGATCTTTCACCCAACGATTACCCACAATACCGCTGTGAATGCGGTAATCCAGCGTGGTCTCATTTTTTACGTAAATCTCGTAATTCCAGCCATTATCGTAGGTATAGACCAGATGTTTGCCGACAAATTCGCTCAAATCATGTTTATCAAAAGCGCTCATATTCGTTCTCCTCTTACTTGGTGCGAGGATCTTAACGCTTCAAAAATTGGATGAATAACGCTATGTTTACATCATATTCATTCAATTTTTAGATGAGTTATGCACAAAACAACCCTCGAGCAATGGGCGCTGCTGGAGAAAGTGGTGGAACTGGGCAGCTTTGCGAAAGCCGCGGAAGAGACCAATCGTAGCCAGTCATCGGTAAGCTACAATCTGGCGCTATTGCAGGAGCGACTCGGCGTGACGCTGCTGACGCCGGAAGGCCGCAGGGCGGTTTTAACTCCGGCGGGCGAGTTGTTGCTAGCTCAGGTCAAACCGTTACTGAAGGCCTTTTTATGGGTGGAGACCCGGGCTGCAACGTTGCAAAACGGCACGCGAACACGGCTGGATTTGCTGGTAGATAGTATCTTCCCACGCAAACGCCTGTTCGCGATCCTCAAGCAGTTTCAGCAGGCGTGGCCGCAAACGCAGGTGCGCCTGACCGAGGTACTGGAAAATGCAGACGACAGACTGGCAGCGCATGCCGATGCGGACGTCATGGTCCTGACCCGGCGTCAGGATGTTACCGGGCGTGGTGAATGGCTGATGAACATTGACTTCGTGGCCGTTGCCCATCGCGATCACCCGCTCTGCACGCTGGATGCGCCGCTGGATGAAGACGCATTACGCGCGTGGCCACTGATCCGCATTGCCGATCGCGACAACCCGCAGCAACCGGTGCGCGATGCCTGGACCTTCTCTACCATTGATGCCGCGATTGATGCAGTGATGTATCAGGTCGGTTACGGCTGGCTGCCTGAAGAGCGTATTCAAACGCAACTGGCCCAGGGGCTTTTACGTCCGCTACCGTTAAGCCATGGCGCTCGCCGCGCCACGCCGCTGCATCTGATCGTTAAAGATACTCTCGCTCCACTGGATGAGCAGGTGAGCACGCTGCTGGGTTTATTGCGGGAGCATTAACCTTTTCCCCAGAGGCCGAACGTGTGTTACAAAATACGCTAATTCCCGCATTCTCTGTGCGTCAACGCGCCACATGAAAGGTTAATTGCAGATGCAACGAGTCACCATTACTCTCGATGACGATTTACTGGAAACGCTCGACGGCCTGAGCCAGCGCCGTGGCTACAACAACCGTTCCGAAGCGATCCGCGATATTCTGCGCGGCGCGCTGGCGCAAGAAACCACCCAGGAGCACGGCACCCAAGGCTTCGCGGTACTCTCGTATGTTTATGAGCATGAGAAACGCGACCTGGCGAGCCGTATTGTTTCCACCCAGCACCACCATCATGATTTATCGGTCGCCACATTACATGTGCATATCAACCATGACGACTGCCTGGAAATCGCCGTGCTGAAAGGCGACATGGGCGATGTGCAGCATTTTGCCGATGACGTCATTTCCCAGCGCGGCGTGCGCCACGGTCATTTGCAGTGCCTGCCGAAAGAAGAGTGAGAGCCTGTTTCGTTGCCGGGGGCGCTTCGCTTGCCCGGCCTACACCCGTTCTCGTTTGTAGGCCGGATAAGGCACAGCCGCCATCCGGCAATAATGTTTACGCCATCGTGCCGATCGTCTTGCGAAAACGCAGCAGCGCTATCAGGAAGAACGCGCCGCCAATCGCCAGCAGCGTCAGGAATTGCGGCCAGACAATGCTAAACCCGGCCCCACGATAAAGTATCGCCTGCGCGAGGCTGACAAAGTGGGTGGTCGGCATGGTCAGCATAATGTCCTGCACCGCCTGCGGCATGCTTTCACGCGGCGTGGAGCCGCCGGAGAGCATCTGTAACGGCAGCAGCACCAGAATCATCAGCAGCCCCAGTTGCGGCATGGAGCGCGCCAGCGTCCCCATAAAAATGCCGATCGAGGTAGTGGCAAACAAGCTCAGCGCCACCCCCAGCATAAACAGCGGAATGGAACCTTCAATCGGTACGCCGAGCACGCCTTTCACCATCAGCATCAGCGACAGACCGGAAACCACCAGCACCACCAGCCCCATCGACCAGATTTTCGCCATCATTATCTCAAGCGGCGTCACCGGCATCACCAGCAGGTGTTCAATGGTCCCATGTTCGCGCTCGCGGATCAGCGCCGATCCGGTAAGCACAATCGCCAGCATGGTGATGTTATTGATGATCGCCATTACCGCGCCAAAGCGGGCAGGCTCCAGATTGGGGTTAAAGCGCATGCGCATTTCCAGCGCCACCGGCGGCTCATTATTATCGCGGTAACGCGCCACAAAACTGTTCACCTCGCCGCTAATGATATTCTGGATATAGCTGTTGCCGGTAAAGGCCTGGCTCATCCGCGTGGCATCGACGTTGACCTGAATATCCGGCTGTCGCCCGGCCAGCACATCACGCTGAAAATCAGGCGGAATGTTCACGGCAAAGGTATAACGACCGGCATCCAGCCCGGCATCCATCTCATCGGCGGTGATCATCTCCGGCGGCAAAAACCACGGGCGATAAAAACTGTTCACAATCCGGTTCGACAACTGCGACTGATCCATATCCGCGATGGCAATCGGCGCCAGATGCAGCGATCCCGGCAGGACAGTTGCGGAGGAGTAAACCGAAATCGTGAAGGCGAAAACGATCAGCGTCAGCATCGCTTTGTCACCCAGCAGACTGCGTAACTCTTTGATGCCAAGGTTATAAATATTGCGTAATCGGCGCATCACCCCTCCTGTTTTTTCAGCAGTAATACGCTCAGACCAACCACTACCGGAATGGCGATTGCCAGCGGGATAAATAGCTGCCAAAGATCCGCCAGATCCAGCGCTTTAGAGAACGTCCCGCGCGCAATGGTCAGAAAATGGCTGGTCGGATAAATTTCACCAATCCACCGCCCCGGCCCTTCCAATGAGGCAACCGGATCGATCATTCCGGAAAACTGCGTCGCCGGGATCAGCGTAATAATCGCCGTACCAAAAATGGCGGCGATCTGGCTTTTCATAAACGTAGAGATTAACAAGCCCAGCCCGGTGGCAATGGTGACGTACAACAGCGCGGCCAGCGTCAGCGTTAAAAAACTGCCCTTATGTGGGACACCGAAGACAAACACCGACAGCGCGCACAGCAGCAGGAAGTTCAGCATTCCCAGCACGATGTAAGGCAACTGTTTGCCGAGCAAAAACTCGCTGCGGGTGGTGGGCGTAACGTACAGGTTGATAATCGACCCCAGCTCTTTTTCGCGCACCACACTGAGTGCGCTGAGCATGGAGGGAATCATCATCAACAGCAGCGGGATCACCGCCGGAACAATCGCCGGCAGGCTCTTCACATCCGGGTTGTAACGATAGCGCGTTTCAATGGTCATCAGCCCGTTTTGCCCATTGGCATTGGGCTGACGCGCCATCACATCCTGCAGCCAGGTCTGGTGCATCGCCTGTACATAGCCCCTAACCGTTTCAGCGCGGCTCGGCATCGCCCCGTCAACCCAGACGCCAATCTTCACCGGCGTGCCGCGCGCGATATCGCGGCCAAAATTGGGCGGAATTTCAATTGCTACCGCGACTTCGCCCGAACGCATCCGTTTGTCCAGTTCGTCATAACTGGAGAGCGGCGGCTGCTCGATAAAATAGCGCGATCCCGCCAGATTCAACGTCCACGCCTGGCTGCTGACGGTCTGGTCACGATCGAGCACCGAAAAACGCAGGTTTTCCACATCCATACTGATGCCGTAGCCCATAATCAGCATCAGGATCACCGTCCCCATCAGCGCCAGCGTGGAGCGCACCGGATCGCGTCGCAGTTCCAGCGCTTCACGGCGACTGTAGCTGAACAAACGCCGCAGGCTAAAGCCCTGGCGTGGTGGCTGATTATTTTCATGCACCACCGGCGCATCAGCCTGCGAAAGCGTCGTCTCCGGCGCCGGGCCAGCCGCCTCCTGTAACCAGGAGATAAACGCCTCTTCCAGACTGGCGGCACCGCGCTGCTTCACCAGTTCCTGCGGCGTGCCGCTGGCCAGCACTTTTCCGGCGTGCATCAGCGACATGCGATCGCAGCGCTCTGCTTCGTTCATGAAGTGGGTGGAGATAAAAATGGTCACTTTATCCTGGCGCGACAAATCGACCATCAATTGCCAGAACATGTCCCTCGCCACCGGATCGACCCCGGAGGTCGGCTCATCAAGAATGAGCATTTCCGGGCGATGAATCACCGCCACCGCCAGCGACAGCCGTTGACGGATCCCCAGCGGCAGCGCGCCGGGCAACGCGTCTTCGACATCGGTCAGGCTAAAACGCTCGCTCATCTCCTTTACGCGCTCAGGGATTTCTGCCTCAGGGATATGGAACAACCGCGCGTGGAGTTCGAGGTTTTGCCGCACGGTCAGCTCGCTGTAGAGCGAAAACGCCTGTGACATATAGCCTACCCGGCGACGGGTATCGATATTCTTCGGGTCAACCGCTTGCCCAAACAGCCATGCCTCACCTTCGCTTGCGGGCAGCAGTCCGGTGAGCATCTTCATGGTGGTGGATTTACCGCAGCCATTGGAGCCGAGAAAACCGAAGATTTCCCCGCGCGGAATGCGAAAGTTAACGTGGTCAACGGCGACGAACTTACCGAAGCGCATGGTCAGATCTTTCGCCTCAATGGCAATCTCTTCCCGCTCAGCGTGATACGGTGGGATCACCACCGGTTTGTGTGCCTGACGCTGGGCTTCGGGTAACAGCGCGATAAACGCCTGCTCCAGCGTGTCGCTGGCGGTTTGTTCCCGTAGCTGTTGCGCGCTCCCGGTGGCTAATACCTCCCCGGCGTTCATCGCCACCAGCCAGTCAAAGCGCTCGGCTTCTTCCATGTAGGCGGTCGCAACCAGCACGCTCATGTTGGTCTGGCGCTGGCGAATACTGTCAATCAGATCCCAGAACTGAGCGCGGGACAGGGGATCGACCCCGGTGGTGGGTTCATCGAGAATTAATAGCTCCGGGTCGTGGATCAACGCGCAGCACAGCCCCAGCTTTTGTTTCATCCCCCCCGAGAGTTTCCCGGCAGGACGATCGCGAAACGGCGCCAGGCCGGTACTGTTCAGCAGCTCGGTAATCCGCGCTTCGCGCTCTGCTTTATCATGACCAAACAGGCGGGCAAAGAAATCAACGTTCTCATACACCGACAGCGTGTGGTACAGGTTTTTCCCCAGTCCCTGCGGCATCCAGGCAATGCGCGGGCAGACATCCCGGCGGTGCTTCGGGTCGCGCATATCGCCCCCCAGCACCATCACGTTACCGTGTTCAATAACCCGCGCGCCGGAGATGAGCGACAACAAGCTCGATTTACCAACGCCATCCGGACCAATCAACCCCACCATGCAACGGGCGGGAATATCCAGCGTGATATTGTTCAGCGCGACCGTTTTCCCGTAATGCTGACTCACGCCGTCAAGGTGCGCCACGGGAGGAACCGGAACCAGCGCCAGATGCGTCATTGCGGCAACCTCACCATCAGATCCTCAGGCCAGGCGCGATTTTCATCGACACGCACCCACGCCATGCCCGGCAGACCGGTTTTCACATACTCGAGGTGCTGCTGCAACAGCTCTGGCGGGATACGCGCTTTGACGCGGAACATCAGCTTCAGACGTTCATCACTGGTTTCCACCGTTTTCGGCGTGAACTGCGCAACACTTGCCACAAAGCTGATGGTCGCCGGGATACGCAGATCCGGCGCGGCATCCAGCACCAGTCGCGCTTCGCCGCCAATCTTCAGTAAGCCAGCCTGTTCGGTAGGTAAGAAGAACGTCATGTAGACGTCGCTAAGATCAACCATATTCAGCACGCGCCCACCCGCGGAAAGTACCTCGCCCGGTTCGGCTACGCGGTACTGCACGCGACCGTCGCGCGGAGCTTTCAGCTCGCTGTCATCAATATCAGCGGCAATGCGACGTTCGGTAGCCTGCGCGGCTTCTACGCGGGTCTGCGCCTGAATGATGCTGGTACGAGCGGCTTCAATGGCGGCAAAGGCTGCAGAGACCTGCGCCTTTGCCGACTCCAGCGCGGCACGTGCGCTTTCCGCCGCGGCCCGATCGTCATCCAGTTGTTGCTCGGACACCGCCCCTCGCTGGGATAGCGAACGGGAACGCACGTGACGTTTAGAGACCGACTGCAGTTCCGCCTCACGCTGTTTTACCACCGACTGCGCGGCGCGCATTTCACTTTGTCGCTGTTCCAGCAACGCCCGCGCCGCCGCCACCGCGCTTTCAGCTTCTTTGATTTGCGCGATCGCCTCCAGCCGCTGCTCCTGCAGCACGCGGGTATCCATTTTCGCCAGCACCTCGCCCTGACGGACAAACTGCCCTTCCGAAACGAGGATGGTATCAATACGCCCGGCAATCTTAGTGGCAATATCCACTTCGGTGGCTTCAATTCTGCCGTTGCTGGCTGCAAACCCCTCCGGTATTCCCGCAGGGCGCAGCATCCACCAGGCTATCGCGGCCACCGCCACAAGAATGCCCGCTCCCCACCACATCAGATGACGCTTAAACTTATCCATATTCGACCCGCCGTAATCCCTGTAATCAAACGTTGCGTGTCACAAAGCCCACTGAATAGCTATTCAGCGGGAGATTCCATCCGGGATGAGAAGGAATGAAAAACAATGGCCATTGAGCGAGCAGGCGTTAAGGCAACGCGCGCCGCGAAGGAAGTGAATGACGAAAATGCTGTGAAATCGGGTAGTAATGTTGTCATCATCAGCGTTCCTGGCCGGAAATGAAACACGCATACTCATAACTGCTGTCTATTGAATACTAACACCTGGATTCAATATGTCTATTCGGTTGTAGTGGGGATATCGCCGCCAACAAAACGTGTCAGGTGATCCGCTCACCGGACACGTTCTGGATTTAATAAGCCTGCTGGTAAAGCCGCAACGCATCGTCTTCACTTAGCGTAACGGGATTATTGCCCAGCAAGCGGGTCTGCTGCATGGCATCCTGCGCCAATATCGCCAGTCCGTCTGCGGGAACACCAACGTCACGTAGCCTGTTCGGTGCCCCGGTTGCCGCAATAATGCTTACCATCCCGGCAATAAACGACTGGGCATCGATATCCACATTTCCTGTTACCTGCGCCCCAATGACAGGAGCCAGCTCGGCATAAAGTGGTGCAGTTACCGCCACGTTAAACTGCAGCACCGGAACCAACATTAGCGCATTCGACAAGCCGTGCGGGATATGGTGTCTGCCTCCCAAGGGATAAGCCAGTGCATGCACCGCCGCCACCGGAGAGTTAGCGAAAGCCTGTCCCGCCAGCATCGCGCCCAGCAGCACATTTTCTCGCGCTTCACGGTTGTGTCCGTCACGACATGCGGTCACCAGATGGCGACTGATTAAACGTAACGCTTCGCGGGCCAGCGCGTCCGAGAGTGGGTTTTTCTTATGCTTGCCGGTATAGGCCTCAATCGCATGCACCATCGCATCTATCCCGGCGGCGGCAGTATGGACAGGAGGAAGTCCCAGGGTCAGTTGTGCATCCAACAGCACCAAATCACCATACAGTTGCGGGGAAACAATGCCCATTTTGCTGTCATCGTTGGTCGTCAAAATTGCAATATTGGTGACTTCAGACCCGGTGCCGGCTGTGGTGGGAATGTTAACCAGCGGTAGGCGTTTCCCGGTGACCTTGTCGATGCCGTAAAGCTCCGCCAGGTCTTGTTCAGCGTTGATTAATACAGCCACCAGCTTCGCGACATCGAGCGAGGAGCCGCCCCCCAGACCAATAACCATCTCGCAGTTACCATCGCGGGCAACCTGTAAAGCTTCGCGAACGAGGCGCTCCTGTGGGTCGGGTTGGACCCGATCATAAACCGTCACCTGAAACCCTGCGTTGTGCAAACCGTGCAGAACCGGTGGTAAAACCCCTGCCTTGACCAGACCGGAATCGGTCACCAGCAATACACGACGCGCGCTAAACCGTTGCTGAAGGATCTCTCCTAACCGAGACGCACCCGCCCACTCGACGATAATTTCCGCTACCGTCGTAAACGCAAAATCCTTCATGGCATTGTTCATTGAGGTATTCCTTGCAGTATAAATGGACAGCTTTTAACCACGCGGTTCATCGGGATGAATGTGAAAACTTTTCACCTCTTTACGCGCCAGCATCGGGGCAATAATGCCAGTGCCAATACGTTGGAAATGTTCCGTTTGCCGGTGAAGCTCGAGCCCCTCTGCACAACGATAAGTTTCAAGAATCACAAAACGATCGCCGTCTTCCGTGGAGCGGAAAAACTCATACGATATAATTTCAGGTTCCTGACGCGTCGCCTCTGCCAGCATTCTGAGCGCGTCGTTAACCTTGTTACCCATCGTCGGTTGGGCAAAATAATGTGCAACGACAAACAGCTGCGTGTTTTCCATTTTTGGCTCCCGGTGGTTTAACGTAGCAGATTCACATCCCATAACGCGCTGTCGCTGCTTGATACAGCTATCGCGCCGTGCAACAGCGCCGTCCGGGCATGCTCCTCATTGCAGACAAACCCGGAGGCCACAATCGGCGGCAACACATTACGATCGGCCTGCGGCAGCAGCGGCAGCATCTGCGCAGGCATCAGTTGCACATAATCGGGTTCGCTTTGCTCCACGGCTTTCAGGCTGCGTAGCCAGGTGGAGCGGTCGGTGACGAAGATTTTCTGCATGGTGATCAGCCCGCATTTTTTCGCGCGCTGTACGGTTTGTAGACGCGTGGAAAGCAACCCCATCGCCCCCGTTTCGGCCACATAATCAATGCCGCCTTTATCCTGGGACAGCCCATTACAACTGTCGATATTCACGATGACATACTTTCCCGCCTTCGACAGCAGTTCGATCACCGGCTGGAGCTTGATCAGATCGATATTGGCAATAATGCAGACTTCAGCTTTGCTGGACAGCGCGGTTTTCAGTTGCTCAATGCCGTAAATCGCCATGATGACGGGCTGGCGTGCCAGGAGCACGCCAAGGTTTTTTATCATGATTGACCTGCCTGATGTGCGTGAAGCTGGGCGCTTAAGCCCAGCTTGCCCGGGTTAAGGATATTCTGCGGATCCAGCGCTTTTTTAATATCAGCCAGAACCGACAGCGATTCGCCTAAAGAAGCCTGCATGTAGGGGGAACGGAGCAGCCCGACGCCATGGTGATGGCTAAGGGAAGTATTGTGTTTAATCAGTACCGCATTTGCCGCATCCCATGCCGCACGATACCAGGCCGCACGCTGCTCGACGGGCACATCGCCACGCAGCGAGAAGTAAAGACATGCGCCATCGACATAGGCATGGGACTGATGCGCTGACCCCGCCAGCGTGCCCGGTACGGCGTTGATCGCTGCCACCACATCATCATAAACCGCGCTGAGATCGCGCCAACGCCCCACCATTTCCAGCGTATCCGCCACCAGGCCGGGGCTTTTCTTAAAACCTTCGGCGCTTTTTCCCGTCAGATAGCGGGTATCCAGCCAGCGCTCAAAGATGGATTCACCGTCAAGTTCTTCTCCGCTCTGCTGACAAATACGTTCACCGATCGCCAACACCGCGTCGACAATGTCGGGTTCTCCCTCATCCGCAATCAACAGGACATTGGTCTCGGGCAGGCCAAACTGCACGCCGCTTTCCAGGTTATCGTACAAGCGCAGTGCCGCTGGATTAGCACCATGCTGTAAGATTTCGCGACACGCCTCCAGCCCGCTGGCGAAACTGGAAAAACCCCAGGCGATAGCACGGCCATAATCCGGCAGACGATGTAGCTTCAAACGCACACGTACAATCACGCCCAGCGTGCCTTCCGAACCTATAAACATTTGCTGTAAATCAGGCCCGATAGCGCTGCGTGCATAGCCGCCAACGGTGATTAAGCGCCCATCGGCCAACACCACATCCATACCAAAAACCATATCTTCAATTTTTCCGTAGCGGGTAGAAAGCTGTCCCGCACCGCGACAGGCGACCCAACCGCCGACGGTACTGATCCCAAACGATGACGGCCAGTGCCCCATGGTCATGCCGTACTCTTTTTGGATAGTTTGCTCGAAAATATCGCCAAACATGCCGGCTTCTACCTCAACAATCTGGCTTTGCGGGTCAAAATCGAGCAATTTGTTGAGTTCACAAACGTCGAGCACAATCCCCCCACGCAACGGCAAGGCGGCTCCGGTAACGTTACTGCGCCCGGCAGAAACTGTGACCGGAATAGCGGATTCACTGGCGAGGCGCATTACGTCCTGAATCTGTTCTACGGTAGAAACGCGCACAATCACGCCTTTTGAGGTGGCGGGCGCACCCTGGGTTTCCGCAATCATCGAACCGGCCCACCAGTCGCGGGTCCAGGTAATCACATCGGACTCCGAAGTCAGCACCTCATCAGCAATCACCCGCAGTCGGTCACACGTCGCTTCGCTAACCGCAACGGGATCTACCTGCATTCCTTTTGCGCCATTGCTGCTGGTGATATCCGTTGCCCATGCGGGGCGAGTATGTGCGCCAACGGTATAGTTTCCACGGTTGTAACCACGTTTAATCGCTTCTTTACTGATCATTCTGATGTCCCCATAAGCATTGATTTTTCATGTTTAATTGCGGCCTGATAGCTGGCTACCTGTTTTGCCACCTGTTCAGGCTGTAACCAGAGTTCTTGTTGCAGTATTTCCCCAACGCGTTCAGCGGCAGCGGCTGACGCATCGCGTGCCATCAGACGCGCGCGAATTCGACGCGACAGCACATCATCAACGGTGCTGGCAAGCTCATGGCGTACGGCATATACGACTTCCGCTTCGGTGTAGGGAAGCCCTTCCACGATAGGTTTAACCAGCGAGGGATCGGCCTGAATAATGTCACTGACAAAATGCGCTTCGGTGCCATAGCGCTCGCCCAGATGTGCAGACAGACCGCCAGAGGCCAGAATGGCCTGTGGGTCATAGCCAGCCGCGCCAAGCAAATACGCAGTTTTCGTTGAGCAGGCCTTTTTACGGCCCAGTATTTTGCTGGCCGCATCAATGGTTTCTTCCGCCATGTGGCGCGAGGTCGTCAGTTTGCCGCCGACAATGGTAATCAGTCCGTCCGCTGCAACCCTGATTTCATGGTTACGCTTCATCTCCACGGTTTTGCCGCCCGCGGTACCGACAAGCGGGCGGCAACCAGCGATACTTCCCACCACATCTTCCGGGCGCAGATCCGTTTTCAGCGCCGAGTTTGCGCCTTCCAGCAGAAAGTCCAGTTCAGTGCGAGTGCAGTGAACATCGTTCAAATCACCCTGATAGTCTTCATCCGTGGTGCCCAGATAGGAGACGTTACCCCAGCGCGTAATGGTCGCGCGCCGACTGCGTCCGGCCACCGGAATAGTCACCGTGCAATCGTTGCGAATTTTCATCCACGGGATGGCGACATGAACCCCCTTCGCCGGACGGATATTCAGCGGCGATGATTCCCCTTTTTTCAGCCCACTCCAGTCACGCAACCAGACGCCCGTCGCCATAATGACCACCCGCGCTTTGACCTGGATTTCCCTGCCATCGGCATACACGATGCCCCCATTAACCTTGCCATGCTGGTCGCGTGTGGTTTCGATGACTTCGGCATGGTTTGTCACCGTCGCCCCATGAAACGCCGCCGTCCGCACCAGGGCCAGCGTTAACCTGGCGTCATCAACGCGGGCATCGAAATACATAAAGCCACCGGAGAGCTGCTCTTCTTTCAGCGTTGGGCAGTGCGATAACACTTCCGCCGGAGTTAATTTTTGGTGAAGAATGCCTTCCCGCCATCCCCCGGCGAGATCGTAGGTCCAGAGCAGACTTTCAAACGCAGAGGACATGCGTTTATCAAACACGCCATTCTTATCGAGTACCGGAAATAAAAAGGGCAGCCGCTGCACCAGATGGCGAGCATTGCGGCGCATGCGCTGGCGCTCGAGCAAAGAATGACGTACCAGTCCGAGGTTCCCTTGCTCGATGTAACGCAAACCGCCGTGCACCATTTTTGATGACTTGGATGAGGTTCCCGAGGCAAAATCACTCTTCTCAATTAACGCCACCCGATAGCCGCGCAGGCTGGCATCCAGCGCCGCATAGGCCCCCGTCACGCCGCCGCCGACAATCAGAATGTCGTAGGTTTCGCTTTCCAGCCGGTCCAGTTGCTCAGGACGCTGAAGACGCAACGGCTCGGCGCCGTACATATCACTGCGTGTTTTGTTTGGCTTTCGCGAAGGGAAAAACTTCATGAGTCGGCGTGCTCCTGATTAGCTGTAGTGAGACTGCTGGCGGTTTCCATTTCGAGCGCAATACGCATCTCCCAGCGGTGAATTTTTTGTTCGCGAAGGTCATGACTGATTTTGGGTTCAAACAAACGCGCCGTTTTCAGCGTGGCGCAGGCATCAGACAACGAATCCCACAGCAGCCCATCGGCTCCCGCCAGAAACGCCGCGCCGCGTAAGCTAGCCCTCGCCGTTTCGGCCATCCGCCGAACGGGGATCCCGCTAACATCGGCCTGGATTTGCAATAACGTGTCGCTATTGGACAATCCGCCGCCTACCACCAGCTCTTGCGTTGCGATGCCAGTTGCCGCTTCATTCGCACGCATACAGGCGGCTACCGAATGCGCAATGCCTTCCAGGATGGCGTAGGCCACCTGCGGACGCGTGGTCGAGATTGAAATACCGTTAAGCGAGGCGCGGGCATGCGGCTGCAAATGAGGAACACGCAGCCCCGTTAATGCTGGAATGAAACTCACGCCGCCTGAATCATTGGCCTGCGCAGCCAGCTCGCTGATTTGCTCGGGTGAGTCGAACCAGCGCAGCTTTTCGCACACCCAGTTCAGGGCCGAACCGGTCGTCGGGACGAATGTTTCTACAGAGAAATGTGAGCGTCCTTTTTGTCGGCGCGCGGTCATGGTGAGCGTACTTTCACAGCTTTTTTTCAATGTCGGCACCGTCGGCCCCATCATTAAATCGACAAAGCTGCCGGTCCCATGCATGCACAACGCCTGCCCGCGCTCAGTGCAACCCAGCCCAATAGCCCCCGCAAACTGATCCCCGGCACAAGCCCGGATCGGGACGCTGATCCCGAGGATATCTTCACGTGTAGTGCCAAAATCATCGGTATCATCGTGCAATTCAGGCAGCAATGACGTCGGGAACTTCAGGGTCTGCAGCCATGGCAAATGGTACTGATGCTCGTTGAGGCAATACGCGCCCGCAGAGGTGGCGTTGGTGGGGGTGGTGACACATTTTTTTTCTTCCGCCAGATGCCAGAGCAACCAACTGTCAACGGTGCCAAAAACCAGTGTTCCGGCCTGGTGCGCGCGCTTCACTGCCGGTGTATTGGCGATATGGTATGAGGCCCAGAGGTAAGGTGAACGTATCCCAACCGGTCGTCCAATTACCGGCAGCAGTTTCGCATCCCATTCGGGAGCAAGTCGCGCCAGCTCATCCGTAAAACGTGCATCCTGCCAGACCATCGCAGGTGCCAGCGCCTTGCCAGTGTCTGCATCCCAGAGCACCGCGGTTGAACGTTGCGTCGCAATCGCCAGCGCCACAATACGCATCTTGCTATGCTGCGCATTGGCAATCGCTGTACGACACACCGCAATAGTGGCCTGCAAAATTTCATCAGCATCTTGTTCAACAACGCCATGGCGCTGACTACTGACCTGAAGCGGTTGGTATTCAAGGCAGTGGACCTGGCTATTTCGCCCCACCACTGCCGCACGCGTACCAGATGTACCTTCATCAATAGCCAGAATGACATCTTCATATTCAATCATTTCGTACTCCTGTTTGATTCTGGGGCCATCGACTCGGGATAGGATGAATGGGGTGATTCGAACTGTGGGGCACCAGGCTCGTTATCCGGCTGAATCGTAGTGCGAGTGGGATCCCATGGGATCACAAAACAGACGATGCTGGCGAACAACGGCACGGCGGACATAATCAGGAAGGTCGTTTGCAGGCCGTAGAGATCACGGAAAACGGGGAAGATAAACAGACCGAGCGCCGCACCTATTGCCCCGAGCGCACCGACCACGCCATTCGCGCCTGCCCGTAGTTCGCTGCGAAAAGAGAGGGATGAAAGGCTTTTCCCGTTTGCACCGGGCCCACCTGAGTGACAAAGAATAAACAACGCGGGGACCAGCAAAGAGGCCCACAGCGGCATACTGTCGCTGAACAGTCCCAGCGTGAGCAGTACGAGAAAAGCCACGGCAAAACCGATCGCCGAAGAGCGGCGCAAGCCCAGACGACGGCCGATTGCAGGAGACAAGAAACCGCCGACGATACCAAATACGTTAAAAAATAGTGAACACAAGGTTGCGTACACAAAGTTTTTACCGAACATCGCGGCGCTAATAACCGGCAAATACCAGCCGACACCAAAATATTGGATTGACTGGCAGATCTGAACCGTAGAAGCCAGAATCGTACGCGGTAAATATACGCCACGGAATATTAGCAGTACATTTTTTGCCCCTTTTTCTGCTTGCCCAATGACAGGTTTTTGCTCCCCTTTTGGCGCCAGAATAAAATTATCACCGTATATTTTATTCATAGCGGTCACAGCATCAGAAAGTCGTGACTTTCTCGCTAACCATACCGGGCTTTCTACTAAATAACGGAACTGGAAGAAAAGCACAATAAGTCCACATAATGCAGTCACGGCAATAGAATAACGCCAGATAGCATCCCCGACATCCCAGGAATAAAACATCAGCGCTAATGCCAGATTTAAACAAACCGCAACATACCAGACCCCTTGCCAGGTGTTTAAACGGCTTTTTAGTTTCACCGGCGTGAACTCTGCCAGCATCGCCATGGCCACGGCAAAATCCATCCCGTAAGACACGCCAACAAAGAAGCGGCCCACGATTATGGTGCTGAAACTGGAGGATGACATCACCAATAGCGCCCCGATCACCGCCATTATTTTGGCGATAATCAGCGGTGGTACACGCCCCCAGCGATCGGCAATCCAGCCGCCAATGGGATTAAATAATATGGCAACCCACGATGAAAATGAGGTAAGTAACGCAACTTCAGTTGCGCTCAGATTTAAATTGCGGGTCATTGTATTTAATCCAGCACTCAGAGCTGAATTTGAAAAAGCATCAAGGAACAGGCCGCCTAATGCCAACCACCAAATAACACCGGCTCTGCCACTTATTTTTCCGCGAGAGTCGATGCAATGAATAACGTCATCAACGCCACGGATTTTTATCGGATTTGAGAATGAGCATGCGGACATGGCTTTCCCCTTCATAATATTCGGAAGAAGGTCGCCATTAGCTAAAAAAATGCAATAAGAGACCATCTTAATTTCACAGATAGTCTCTTATCTAAAATCTGTATTTTTCCACTCTAGAAGGTAAGAGAAAGCGTGTCAAAGCGACTTTTTAGACTGGCTTTGATTTTGTGATATGTAGCACAATTGTTAATCAAACATTTCAAAAAATTGGGTGGCAGGCGCTTATACCCGCCACCAGCGTCCGGGTATTAAGTTAGTTTTTTTCGATCAAATCCTGCGCGCACGCCCAGGCGCTCGACCATGCCCACTGGAAGTTGTATCCGCCCAGCCAGCCCGTGACATCCATTACTTCACCAATAAAATAGAGACCTGGTACTTTACGGGCTTCCATCGTGCGCGATGACAGCTCGTTGGTATCCACGCCGCCCAGCGTAACTTCAGCGGTACGATACCCTTCCGTACCGTTCGGCTGCACCCGCCACTCGGTCAGGGTCTCCACCAGCGTTTGCTGATCGCGCACGTTAAGCTGTTTCAGCGAGACATCCGGGATTTGCCCTAACTGCTGCAAACATTCCACCAGGCGTTTTGGCAACTGCATAGCAAGCGTATTCTTTAAGCTCTGATTAGGGTGGGCGCTGCGTTGGTCATCGAGGAAGCTCGCAAGGTCAACATCCGGCAACAAATTAATGCTGACAAATTCACCTGGCTGCCAAAAACTGGAAATCTGCAGCACGGCCGGACCAGAAAGCCCGCGGTGCGTAAAGAGCAGGTTTTCACGAAATACGGTGCCGTCCTCGGCGGTGATAACGGAGGAAACCGATACGCCAGAGAGCACCTGAAGCTGCTCCAGCAGCGGCTTGTGTAAGGTGAAAGGCACCAGACCTGCGCGCGTCGGCAACACGTTCAGACCGAATTGTTCGGCAATTTTATAGCCAAACGGCGTCGCGCCCAGACCCGGCATCGAAAGACCACCGGAGGCGATAACCAGCTTTTTCGTGCCGACCGTCATGCCGTTCAGTTCCAGAGTGAAGCCTTCCTCATTTCGCTCCACGCTAAGGACTTCGCTCCGTAACCGCATCGTTACGTTACCTTTTTCACACTCGTCCACCAGCATATCGACAATTTGCTGGGCGGAATCGTCGCAGAACAGCTGACCCAACGTTTTTTCGTGCCAGGCAATGCCGTGCTTACCCACCAGATCGATAAAATCCCACTGCGTATAACGTGCCAGCGCCGACTTGCAAAAATGCGGGTTTTGACTCAAATATGCGGCAGGTTCGACATAAAGATTGGTAAAGTTACAACGCCCCCCGCCAGACATGAGGATCTTGCGTCCCGGCTTTTTACCATTATCAATCAGCAGTACCCGACGACCTGCTTGTCCTGCCTGCGCGGCACAAAACATACCCGCTGCGCCAGCGCCTATAATAACGGTATCAAACCTTTCCACGTTGCGATCCTCTCTAAAAAGCGGGGGTGAATTGTAAAGATTCCTCAGTGGTCGCACCAGCACCAAACTACCGATAAAGGGTATTTATCTGAAATATATAGGATAATTCTTTAGTGGTGTAAAACAAAGCAGGAGACAAATCAAAAAAACTCTATATTTCACTTTGCCCGCGCCGCCAAAGTCACTGATAATGCGCCGCGTTCATGTCCTCAAAATGGCGTAACGTCCTATGCTACATTTGTTTGCTGGCCTGGATTTACATACCGGGCTTTTACTATTGCTTGCTCTGGCTTTCGTGCTGTTCTACGAAGCAATTAACGGCTTCCATGACACAGCCAATGCTGTCGCAACCGTGATCTATACCCGTGCAATGCGTTCGCAATTGGCGGTGGTCATGGCTGCGTTGTTCAACTTCTTTGGTGTTTTGCTGGGTGGTCTCAGCGTAGCGTATGCCATCGTGCATATGTTGCCTACAGATCTGCTGCTAAATATGGGATCGTCACATGGCCTCGCCATGGTGTTCTCCATGCTGTTGGCGGCAATTATCTGGAACCTGGGTACCTGGTACTTCGGTCTGCCTGCATCCAGCTCCCACACGCTGATTGGCGCTATTATCGGTATTGGTTTAACCAATGCGCTGATGAACGGCACCTCGGTGGTGGACGCACTTAACATCCCGAAAGTAATGGGTATTTTTGCCTCGCTTATCATCTCGCCGATTGTCGGCCTGGTGGTTGCTGGCGGTCTTATTTTCATTCTGCGTCGCTACTGGAGTGGTACGAAAAAACGTGCCCGTATCCACCTGACCCCAGCAGAACGTGAAAAGAAAGATGGCAAGAAAAAGCCGCCGTTCTGGACGCGTATTGCCCTGATCCTCTCCGCTATCGGCGTGGCGTTTTCTCACGGCGCGAACGACGGTCAGAAAGGCATTGGTCTGGTGATGCTGGTACTGATTGGCGTAGCGCCTGCAGGCTTCGTGGTGAATATGAATGCTTCCGGTTACGAAATTACCCGTACCCGCGATGCTATCAATAACGTCGAAGTCTTCTTCCAGCAACGCCCGGACCTGCTCAAGCAGGCGACTGGCGTAGACCAGCTGATTCCGTCCCCGACGGAAACAGTCACAACGCCATCGGCAGAGTTCCATTGCCACCCGGCGAATACCATCAACGCGCTTGAGCGTGCGAAAGGTATGCTGGCGAATCTGGAAACCTACGACAAGTTAAGCGTTGAACAGCGTGGTCAACTGCGCCGTATTATGCTGTGTATCTCTGATACCACGGATAAAGTGGTGAAATTGCCTGGCGTAAGCGGTGACGATCAGCGTCTGCTGAAGAAACTGAAAACCGATATGCTGAGCACCATTGAGTACGCACCAGTATGGATAATCATGGCCGTTGCTCTGGCTCTGGGCTGCGGTACGATGATTGGCTGGCGTCGCGTGGCGACCACTATCGGTGAGAAAATCGGTAAGAAAGGCATGACCTATGCTCAGGGGATGTCGGCGCAGATGACCGCCGCCGTTTCTATCGGTCTCGCCAGCTACACCGGTATGCCTGTCTCCACCACCCACGTTCTCTCCTCTTCCGTTGCGGGAACGATGGTTGTTGATGGCGGCGGTTTGCAGCGTAAAACAGTGACCAGCATTTTGATGGCCTGGGTCTTCACCCTGCCAGCAGCGATTATTCTTTCCGGCGGGCTGTACTGGCTCTCCCTGAAGTTAATCTAAGCGGATGCACGGTAAAAAAGCGGGTCAGGAAACTGACCCGCTTTTTTTGTATCTGTCGTTGGTAATCAGTGCCAGATAATCAGCGCAACCATGCTGATTAGCACCAGTCCGCATAACGCGCTGGTAAGAATGAACTGACCACGAACCCGCTCACAGCGGCGAATAAATTCATCATCATGATGATCGCGGTAACGCTGAGCGTAGATATACCACACCAGACGCATCTGCTTGTTGGGTTGCCCATGCGAGGTAAAAAATCCCCCACCATCGACATACTGGTAAAGTAATGGATCGCAACCACGAAGTACCACTAACAGTGCGCGTAACGAAGAAAAATAGCGCGCCATATTAACAATGCAAACGACACACAAAGCCCAGAATAACGCAATGGTGCTTATCATATCTCCTCCCCGGCGACCCGCCCACGGAACTCCTTTCCGGGACTACCGCTCCCCGATACCCTACCAATCATTCAGTGAAGAGTGCTACCGAAACCGCTCGTGTTAGTATCACGCATCCGAGCGCCTCTCTAAATAGTGTAGGAGATTAGTTAATTTTTTTGCCAGAAGGTTAATCGCTATCAATGCAATTAACTAAAAAATTTGTTTAACTGCTTGGCAAGCAAGGCGGATTGACGGATTATCCTGGTCGCTATAATGTAAGGATAGTCCTTATATGGTACGTTTTTACGACTGGGCTAGCCCCGCGCATAAGGTTCGCAGGACGCGAATGACGCAGCGGCAGATAAACGCCAGCAGGCTAGTCATCGACAACTTATGGAAGGAGTAACACTATGGCTTATAAACACATTCTTATCGCGGTTGATCTTTCTCCGGAAAGCAAAGTTCTGGTTGAAAAAGCGGTCTCTATGGCGCGGCCTTACAATGCTAAAGTCTCCCTTATCCACGTTGACGTAAACTATTCCGACCTGTACACCGGGCTAATCGACGTGAATCTGGGCGACATGCAGAAACGTATTTCTGAAGAAACCCACCACGCGTTAACCGAGCTGTCCACCAACGCAGGCTACCCTATCACCGAAACCCTGAGCGGTAGCGGCGACCTGGGCCAGGTTCTGGTTGATGCCATCAAAAAATACGACATGGATCTGGTCGTTTGTGGTCACCACCAGGATTTCTGGAGCAAACTGATGTCCTCCGCACGTCAACTGATCAACACCGTCCACGTCGACATGTTGATTGTTCCGCTGCGTGACGACGAAGAAGCATAAAATGTTTGCCGCCGGGAGATAACCCGGCCCGCTGCAAACAGTAAAGCCTGTAAACGCCCGCCCGCGCGGGCGTTTTTGTTTTTATCATCCGGACACAATTAGTACATCAACCCAACAAATAAATCATAATTAGTGTGATCAACTAATTGGATCGAAAACTATCTGTATAATACTCTACCCGCACGGCTAATCGCCGCAGTCTATAACAAAACAAGACTTTTTCGGCGCGTTTAAGCATACGCGTTCATACTTTTCGGGATGGCTTTGAAAGGCGATGGAATATGAATAAAACTGCACCTACGGGCTTGCTGCAGCAACCTCGTCCGTTCTTCATGATCTTCTTTGTGGAATTATGGGAACGATTTGGCTATTACGGCGTTCAGGGCATCCTGGCGGTATTTTTTGTTAAGCAACTCGGTTTTTCTCAGGAACAGGCATTCGTCACCTTTGGTGCTTTTGCCGCACTGGTCTACGGCCTGATCTCGATCGGCGGTTACGTCGGCGACCACCTGTTAGGTACCAAGCGCACACTGGTACTCGGTGCGATTGTGCTGGCGATCGGCTACTTCATGACCGGGATGTCACTGCTCAAGCCCGATCTGATCTTTATTGCGTTGGGTACCATTGCCGTGGGTAACGGGCTGTTTAAAGCCAACCCGGCAAGCCTGCTGTCAAAATGCTATCCCCCGAAAGACGCCCGACTGGATGGCGCTTTCACCCTGTTTTATATGTCGATTAACATCGGTTCGCTGCTGTCGCTGTCGCTGGCGCCGGTGATTGCCGATAAGTTTGGTTATGCCGTTACGTACAACCTGTGCGGGGCCGGGCTTATCGTCGCGCTGCTGGTCTACTTTGCCTGCCGTGGGATGGTGAAGGATATCGGCTCAGAGCCAGATCATAAGCCGCTGAATTTCCGTAATCTATTCTGCGTGCTGGCCGGTACGGTAGTAATGGTATTTATCTGCGCCTGGCTGATGCACAACGTGCAGATTGCTAACCTGGTGCTGATCGTCCTGTCGATTGCCGTGACGATCATCTTCTTCCGTCAGGCCTTCAAACTGGATAAAACCGGGCGCAACAAGATGTTCGTGGCCTTTATCCTGATGCTGGAAGCGGTCGTGTTCTATGTGCTGTACGCACAGATGCCAACATCACTTAACTTCTTTGCTATCAATAACGTGCACCATGAAATTCTTGGTTTCGCCATCAACCCGGTAAGCTTCCAGGCACTGAACCCGTTCTGGGTGGTAGTGGCAAGCCCGGTACTGGCCGCGATCTATACCCGTCTGGGAAATAAAGGCAAAGACCTGACCATGCCGATGAAGTTTACACTCGGTATGTTCCTGTGTTCGCTGGGCTTCCTGACGGCCGCTGCTGCTGGAATGTGGTTTGCCGATGCGCAAGGGCTGACATCGCCGTGGTTCATCGTCCTGGTGTATCTGTTCCAGAGTCTGGGTGAACTGCTGATAAGCGCCCTGGGACTGGCGATGGTCGCCGCGCTGGTACCGCAGCACCTGATGGGCTTTATTCTTGGGATGTGGTTCCTGACGCAGGCCGCTGCTTTCCTGATGGGGGGTTATGTCGCAACGTTCACCGCTGTGCCGGAAAACATCACCGACCCACTGCAAACGCTGCCAATCTATACCAATGTCTTCAGTAAGATAGGCCTGGTGACGCTGGCGGTAACGGTAGTGATGGCGATTATGGTGCCATGGCTGAACCGGATGATTAATACGCCGAGTACCGAGCAATAATCTTCAGTGCCGGATGCGGTTTACGCCTTATCCGGCCTACATTCAACATGCCCGATTGGACTCGCGCCATCGGGCATTTTCAATGCGTTACCCTTTGCGCGCGGCAATCCATTCCTGCACTTCCACCACGAAGGTGTCCGGCGCTTTGCGATACATTTTTCGCGCTAAATCCAGAATCGTATGCTGACCTAACGCCTCTTCCATCCGCTGCTGCGCCATATCCATCACCGAACGCACGCCGCAAATACCTTCACAGGCCCACTCTGGCGGCTGCTCATCAAACACCGCCAGCCGCTGACGGATCTCGCGGCACTCAAAAATACGTTTATCGCCATCAATGGCATTCGCCACGTCCAGCACGGTGATCTCCTCCGCGGGTTTCGCCAACTGGAAGCCGCCGCCCTTCCCTTCGCTACTACGCACCAGCCCAGCCTTCGACAGGCGGGTAAAGATTTTGGCCAGATAGTCATAGGGCACGCGCTGCAGCTCGGCGATTTCACGCACGCTCATATCGCGGGCATCGCCTTTGCTGTCCACCATGCACATCAGGCTATGGATGCCGTACTCAACCCCGGAACTGTAGAATGCCATTATCTTATCTCAGCCAAAATGAATCTGAGTATATTGTAGCTTTTTCGCATCATGCATTCCAGATACCGGATCACATCTGCAAATAGATTAAAATTTAAAACCATATTTATCAAAAAGATAATAACAATACGCTGGGTTCGATCCGTGACAGGTTCCAAATCGCATTGCAATTTATAACTACGACAAATAAAATCCGAGTAAATAAATCGGAGTCACCAGTGAGACAAGCATCATGCAAAAACAAATTCTGATCGTGGGCGCCGGCTTTGCCGGGATGTGGGCAGCGCTGAGCGCCGCGCGTTTAGCGGATAAAAATCAACAACATATTGATATTACGGTGATTGCACCGCAGCCCGAGCTGCGCGTGCGTCCACGCTTTTATGAAAATGCCGTTCACACGTTGGTCGCTCCGCTACAGCCGCTGTTCGACACCACCGGCATACGCTTTTTACAAGGGTACGTCGAACAGATCCTGCCGGGATCCCGCGAAGTTAGCTGGAAAGACACCAACGGAGAAAACCATCTGCATCGCTATGACCGCCTGGTGCTGGCCAGCGGCAGCCACGTTAACCGCGACGCCGTTTCCGGTGCCGCCGAACACGCCTTTGATCTCGACCAGCTGGAGAGCGCCGCGGAGCTTGAACAGCACATTAAAGATCTGGCATTACAGCCGGAGAGTGAGGCGCGCAATACCGTGGTGGTTTGCGGCGGCGGCTTTACCGGAATTGAGATGGCGCTGGAATTACCGGGCCGTCTGCGCGAAATATTAGGGGCCGATGCTAAGACCAGAGTGGTCGTAGTTGAACGCGGTGCACAGCCGGGCGGACGCTGGAGTCAGGCGCTGCGCGATGTGATTATCAATGCCTCCGCCGAGCTGGGCGTGGAGTGGCTGGTGAATGCAGAAGTGGAGAGCGTCGACGCGACTGGCGTAACGCTGAAAGATGGGCAGGTTATCGCCTCGCAAACGGTGATCTGGACCGTAGGTGTTCAGGCGAGCAGCCTGACCGCGCAGATTAACGCCCCACGCGATCGTCTGGGACGCCTGCACGTGAACGAGAACCTCCAGGTGCTGGGTCATGGGGATATCTACGCCACCGGCGACGTCGCCTACGCGGCCACCGATGACAAAGGCAATCATGCGCTGATGACCTGCCAGCACGCTATTCTGCTGGGGAAATTTGCCGGTAACAACGCGGCGGCGAGTCTGCTGAACGTCGCGCCGCTGCCGTATCGTCAGGAGATGTATGTCACCTGTCTGGATCTCGGCGCGTGGGGCGCGGTATATACCGAAGGATGGGATCAGCAGGTGAAACTGACGCGTGAAGAAGCGAAGAAGCTGAAGGTGTCGATTGTCAGCGAGCTGATTTACCCGCCGAAGGCGGAGCGCGAAGCGGCATTTGAGATTGCGGATCCGCTGGCGCCGTTTGTTTAGTCGGCAACGCCTTCTCTGGGCCACCGCGCGAAACGTAGATACTGTTATTGCCTGCAAGCCTTTTCACGTTTCGCGGTTACGGATTGCAGGCACGACCAGTCACAGCGCCGT
>NZ_JBRYHT010000009.1:0-198860 GCF_053309355.1 Citrobacter freundii complex sp. 2025EL-00176
ACGGCGCTGTGACTGGTCGTGCCTGCAATCCGTAACCGCGAAACGTGAAAAGGCTTGCAGGCAATAACAGTATCTACTCTCTGTAGGTCCGGTCAGCGAAGCGCCAGCGGCCATTTATCCCGCCCGATAAAAAGGTTTGTCACCCAGAATCGTCGCCCGGTGCATAATGCGCCGCTGCGGCAGGTAATCCGCGTTGGCATAGTGCTGCGTCACGCGATTATCCCAAATCGCCACATCGTTAGGCTGCCAACGCCAGCGCACCTGGAACTCCGGTTTGGTGATATGTGCAAACAGGAATCCCAGCAGCGCCTCGCTCTCTTTTTCCGTTACATCAACAATTCGTGTGGTAAATCCTTCATTCACAAACAGCGCCTGCTTACCCGTTACCGGATGGGTACGCACCACCGGATGTAACAACGGTGGATGTTTGGCGACAGCCTCCAGCCAGCGCTGATGATCCTCTGGCGTCTGGCGATATTTATATTCCTGAAACGATTTACGAAAATCATGCTCTGCACGCAGGCCGCTCAGCAACTGGCGAAACGGCAGTGAAAGAGCATCATAAGCAGCAATCCCGCTGGTCCACAGCGTGTCTCCCCCGGTCGAGGGCAACTCTTTTGCCGCCAGAATCGCCCCGGCGGGCGGCGTGTCGATAAACGTCACATCAGTGTGCCAGTTGTCGTTATCGGGCGGATTATCGTTGTGGGTATCCAGCACGATTATTTCGTCCACCCCTTCGGCATGTGGGTAAACCGGATGAATATGCAGGTCGCCAAAACGTAGCGCCAGCGCACGCTGCTGCTGGGGCGTAATCACCTGCTCACGCAGGAACACCACCTGGTGGCGCAATACAGCATGATAAAGCTGTTCAAACTGGTTATCGCTTAATGGGCGCGTTAAATCCGCGCCGGTAATTTGTGCGCCAATGTACGGCCCCAGCGGGGTAATGCTCAGACGTTCACTCATTGTACTTCTCCATGCCAGGGCGTCAGACGGCGCTGAAGCGCGCGCAGACCCAGCTCTAAAATAAACGCGATAACTGCAATCACCGCGATCCCCGCCAGCACCACATCCGTTGCCAGAAACTCACCGGCTGATTGCACCATAAATCCTAAACCTCGCGTGGCGGCAATCAGTTCGGCTGCCACCAGGGTTGACCACCCCACGCCCAGTCCAATACGCAACCCGGTAAGAATTTCCGGCAAGGCACCCGGTAAAATCACAAACCACAGCACCTGCGCACGGCTGGCCCCCAGCGACTGTGCGGCCCGGACTCTCACCTGCTGCGCGCTTTTTACACCCGCCAGCGCCGACATCGCCACAGGGGCGAAAATCGCCAGGTAGATCAGCAGGATCTTGGAGGTTTCACCAATACCAAACCAGATAACCATCAGCGGTAAATAGGCCAACGGCGGTACCGGACGATACAGTTCAATGATGGGATCGAGTATGCCGCGAATCGTCGGGCTTAACCCCATGGCGATACCAACCGGAATCCCCAACAGCACCGCCGCCAGCAGCGCGATAACAATACGCGTCAAACTGGCCGCCAGATGCTGCCACAGCGTGGCATCCATAAACCCCTGCAGCCCGGCAATACTGATGAGTTTTTGCAAAACCTGGCCCGGCGGTGGCAGAAACAACGGGCTGATTAACTGCAGCGCCGCCACCGCCCACCACAGCGCCAGAATCACGGCTAGCGTTCCAAGGCTTAAGGTAATCTGCCGCGAGAACGGCCAGCGCCAGTTCAGCGCCCGCGGGCGGCGGGGTTTGTCATTGATCACCACGCTCATGAGAAGGCCTCCCGTTGTTCAAAGACACGACTTAACACATACTCGCGCATGGCGATAAACTGCGGATCGGACTTAATGCTGCGGCTTGCCTCTCCAGCCACAAAACGCCGGGCGAAATTAAGCGGCAGTCGCTCCAGCACCCGGCCAGGCCCTGGCGACAGCAATACCAGTTCTGTGGCCATAAACACCGCTTCTTCGATATCGTGGGTAATCAACAACACCTGTTTCCCGGTCTCATGCCACAGCTTCAACAGCAGGGTTTGCATCTGCTCGCGGGTAAAGGCGTCGAGCGCGCCAAACGGTTCATCCAATAGCAACAACTGCGGGTTGGCCGCCAGCGCCCGGGCAATGCCGACGCGCTGACGCTGTCCCCCGGAAAGCTGCCAGATAAAGCGTTTTTCCGCGCCCTCCAGCCCAACTTTCTGCAACATTTCCTGAGCAATTCTCTGACGCTGCGGCTTTTCCATGCCCGCCAACTGCAGACCGAAAGTGACGTTATCCAGTACGTTACGCCAGGGCAACAGACCTTCATTCTGAAACACCACCCCGCGTTCTGCGCCAGGTCCTTCGACCTTATTGCCCGCCAGCATAATGCTGCCGTGTTGATACGGCACAAATCCGGCTATCAGATTTAACAATGTGGTTTTCCCACAACCGGAAGGTCCCAGCACCACCAGCAGTTCACCGCTATCGAGCGTCAGGTTGATATCTTCAAGCACCGGTTTGCCGCCGTAACTGGCATTAAGATGAGAGATTTGCAGCATCAGCGTCCCCTTTATTGCACGAAACGATCGGTCACGTATTGGCTGTAATCCGTCGCGACGGCGGGCACTTTGCCCTGCTCTTTGAGAAACTGCGCGGTGTCGATAATCGCTTTGTTCACCGGCCCGGTTAACTCAGCAGTTTGCTGTTGTGGTGTCAGGTAAGTGTTACCTTTCACCAGGCCCGGCACATCCGCCTCTGGCACGCCGCTTAAGCGCGCCAGTTTGCTGATATTTTCTGGCTGCTTGAGCCATTCATCAGGATTAGCAATATAGGGCTGCTGCGCATCAATGGCGCTTTTCGCAAATGCTTTCACTACCTCAGGGTATTTCTCGGCAAAATCTTTGCGTACCACCCAGACGTCAAGCGTAGGCGCACCCCATTCGCCGACCTTTTCCGAGTCAGTCAGTACCTTACCGTCTTTTTCCAGTGCATTGACCGCCGGAGCCCAAACGTACGCGCCGTCAATGTCTCCGCGCTGCCAGGCGGCAATAATCGCTGGTGGCTGTAGGTTCACAATCTCTACCTGGCCGGGTTTAATCCCCCAATGTTTCAGCGCGGCCAGCAGACTGTAATGGGTGGTGGAAATAAACGGTACGGCAATGCGCTTACCAATCAAATCTTCCGGTTTACTGATGTTTTTCTTTACCACCAGCGCTTCAGAATTGCCGAGCTTTGATGCCAGCAGGAAAACCTCAATCGGCACCTGCTGACTGGCCGCTACCGCCAGCGGACTGGAGCCAAGATTACCTATTTGTACGTCGCCGGATGCTAACGCGCGGACGATGCTCGCGCCGCTGTCAAACTTGCGCCAGTCAACGGTGGCTCCGCTCTCTTTAGCAAAGGTATTATCCGCTTGCGCCACTTTGGCGGGTTCGGCGGAAGTTTGATACGCAACGGTGACGTTCACCGCCTGCGCCTGAAAGGTGATGAATGCCAGTGCGGCAAGAAGTGCGTTACGCGATGAAATAGCCATGATTGTCTGCTCCCCTGTCTTGTTATGGAGGCAGTATTTCGTTGCGGCACACTTTGATAAAGGAATTAAAAATTCTGGCTAAGAACAAAGCGTTTTTAGAAAAAAAGTGGCAATGCTTATACACAAAATCATTCAAGATGCGTCGAGGCGGCAAGGGAAGAAATCCCCAGGAGCATAGATAACTATGTGACTGGGGTTTCTGAGTGCAGCCAACAAAGAGGCAGCTTGAAGGATGACGTGTATTGCGATTTTGTTACATTCGTTACATAACTGCGCCTGGATGATTGCCAGCGCTGCGCTGGCAGGCATCATAGAGGCTATTGTCAGGCAAGAGAGCAATATCATGATTCATGTTGTGCTGGTGGATGACCATGTGGTGGTGCGTTCCGGCTTTGCGCAATTACTCAGTCTCGAAGATGATCTCAACGTCATCGGTCAGTTCAGCAGCGCGGCCCAGGCCTGGCCTGCATTACTGCATGACGATGTCAGCGTTGCGGTGCTGGACATCGCCATGCCGGATGAAAATGGCCTGAGCCTGCTAAAACGACTGCGGGCGCAGAAGCCCGGTTTTCGCGCCATTATTCTTAGCATTTATGACTCGCCGACGTTTGTACAAAGCGCACTGGATGCTGGCGCCAGCGGCTATTTGACCAAACGCTGCGGACCCGAAGAACTGGTGCAGGCGGTACGATCGGTGGGTATGGGCGGGCATTATCTGTGCGCCGATGCGCTGCGAGCCTTACGCGGCGGCGAACAGCCCGCGCAGGTCCTGGAGGTACTGACCCCGCGCGAGCGCGAAGTGTTTGATCTATTGGTCAAAGGCGACAGCGTGAAAGAAATTGCTTTTAAGCTCGATCTTAGCCACAAAACAGTACACGTCCACCGCGCGAACGTGCTGGGCAAACTGCAATGCCACAGCACTATCGATCTGGTGCATTTTGCCCTCGACCACCAGCTACTGACGGGGCATTAATGTCGCGTAACCTTCGTCATTGGGTCATCTCCCTGTTTATTCTGCTGGCCTGGGGATCGGGCTGGCTGATGCTGTGGACGCTGGGATTTTACCTGACCCACAACGGTCAGCAGGCGGCATTATTCCTGCCACACGGGGTCTATCTTGCACTGTTGATTCTGCTTTCCCGCCGCTACTGGCCCGCGCTGGTGCTGCCGCCGGTACTGATGTTGTTCTGGCTGCATAGCGAGCAATTACTGAATGGCTATATCCTGCTGGTGGCCCCATTCATTAGCCTTCTTCCGGCGAGCATCGGCCAGTCATACTGGCACCGCTTCCCCCTGTACTGGCAACGTTTAACGCTGTTGCTGACCGCCGTCACCGTCACGTCATTGCTTAATACCGCCCTGCTGCCACCGTTTATCGCAAGCCCGGCAACGTTAATTGGCCTGGCGTCGTTTACCGGCGGCGTGCTGCTGACGCCGTTTGTCTATCTGATCTATGAATTTCTGCGCCAACAGCACCGTTATCATTTGCTCGGGCTGGATACTACCAATCCTCCGCTGCGCACCTCGCTGATCATCTGGTGCAGCCTGTTTTTTATTATTGGCATTGGCACACAGATGGTGTTGTCGCCGGATATCGAGCGCCTGCTGCTGATCGTGGTCTTTTTACCGAACGTGGTGATGGCATGGAAATTTGGCTGGCAGGGCGGCGTGTTGTCCGGATTGCTCGGCAGTATGATGATCACCATCGCCCGGCAGATAGGCGTGGGATTCAGCAATCTGCTTGAACTGGAGATTTTCCTCGCCACGCAAGCGTTGCTGGGTATTGGTCTTGGCATCGCCATCAGCCGCCAGCAGCATCTGGCGCAAAACTTGCACCATTATCGCCAGCGTCTGGAAGCCGAACTGGCGGCCCGCCGTGCGCTAACCGAACAGCTGATTCGTACCGAGGAAGACACGCGAAAAAGCCTGGCGCGCGAACTGCACGACGAAATAGGCCAGAATATTACCGCCATCCAGATTCAGTCGCAGCTGGTCAAACGCGCGCCGGGTCGCGAGCAAACGCTTGAGGCGGCGAATCAGATCAACGATCTTGCCCGGCGCATTCACCACTCCACTCGCCAACTGCTTCGCCAGTTGCGTCCGCCCGCGCTCGATGAATTGTCTTTCAAAGACGCGCTGCATCATCTGGTGAATGAATTTGCCTTTGCCGAACGGGGCATCCGCTGCCGATTTAATTATCATCTGGAAAATACGCCAGAAAATGAAACGGTGCGCTTCACACTGTATCGCCTGATGCAGGAACTGCTCAATAACGTCTGTAAGCATGCCGATGCCAGCGAGGTATCGATTACGCTACGCCAGCGGGAACACCGCCTGTCTCTGGAAGTCGAGGACAACGGCGTGGGTATCCTCCCGGAAAAAATTCCCGGTTTCGGTATCCAGGGGATGCGTGAGCGGGTAAGCGCCCTCGGTGGCGAACTCACGCTGGAATCAAACCACGGCACGCGGGTAATTGTTAACCTGCCCACAAATTTGCAACAAACCAGCCGCTAACCAGGAAAAAGTCTTAGTCACTGCGGACTTTCTCTCATCCCCTTTTGCTTTCACTTTCCTATAGTCAGCACAAACGGAGACCGCCATGCACGCACGCGAAACAGACCAACAATACCGGACGTTACGTCCCCGCCTGCTGATGTGTATGGTGATTGGTTACGCCGCGTTTTATCTGACGCGCAAAAGCGTCAACTATGTACTTCCGGCGCTGCAAACGGATCTGGGACTGGATAAAAGTGATATCGGCCTGCTGGGATCGCTGTTTTATCTGACCTATGGCCTGTCGAAATTCGCCGCCGGATTGTGGCACGACAGCCATGGGCAGCGCGCGTTCATGGGCATCGGCCTGTTTGCTACGGGTGTTTTGAATGTGGTATTCGCCTTTGGTGAATCGCTGACGTTGCTGCTGGCGGTCTGGACGCTGAACGGATTTTTTCAGGGCTGGGGCTGGCCGCCCTGCGCCCGATTGCTGACCCACTGGTATTCACGCAACGAACGCGGTTTTTGGTGGGGCTGCTGGAATATGTCGATCAACATCGGCGGGGCCATCATCCCGCTGATTAGCGCTTTTGCCGCCCACTGGTGGGGTTGGCAGGCAGCGATGCTGGCACCAGGGATAATCAGCATGGCGTTAGGCATCTGGCTCACCCTGCAACTGAAAGGCACGCCCCGGGAAGAGGGATTACCGACGGTTGGAGAATGGCGGCACGACCCGCTGGAGCTGCGTCAGGAGCAGCAAAGTCCACCGATGGGGCTGTGGCAAATGTTACGCACCACCATGCTGAAAAACCCGATGATCTGGCTGCTCGGCGTGTCGTATGTACTGGTCTATTTGATCCGCATTGCGCTCAACGACTGGGGCAACATCTGGCTGACCGAAAGCCACGGCGTGAATCTGCTCAGCGCCAATGCCACGGTGATGTTGTTTGAAGTCGGCGGCTTGCTGGGGGCGCTATTTGCCGGATGGGGATCGGATTTACTGTTTAGCGGTCAGCGTGCGCCGATGATTTTGCTGTTCACGCTGGGGCTAATGGTCTCCGTCGCCGCGCTGTGGCTGGCCCCGGTGCACCACTACGCGCTATTGGCAGTGTGTTTCTTTACCGTGGGCTTTTTTGTATTTGGCCCGCAGATGTTGATTGGTCTGGCCGCTGTCGAATGCGGACACAAAGCGGCGGCAGGTTCAATCACCGGTTTTCTCGGGCTGTTCGCCTATCTGGGGGCCGCGCTGGCGGGTTGGCCGCTGTCGCTGGTCATAGAACATTACGGCTGGTCGGGAATGTTCAGTTTGCTCTCGGTTGCCGCTGTCTTTATGGGTTTATTGCTGATGCCGTTGCTTATTGCCGGCGTTACCCCTTCTCTCAGTCAAAGGATAAAACAATGAAACTGACGCTTACCTCTACCCTGATTGCCTCTGCTCTGGCGCTGGCTGCCTTCAGCAGTGCGGCACAAGCTCAAGGACGTCTGGTGGTATATTGCAGCGCCACCAACGAAATGTGCGAAACCGAAACCAAAGCCTTCGGCGACAAATATGATGTGAAAACCTCATTCATTCGCAACGGGTCGGGCAGTACGTTGGCGAAAGTGGATGCCGAGAAGAAAAACCCGCAGGCGGATGTGTGGTACGGCGGTACGCTGGATCCACAGTCCCAGGCCGGTGAAATGGGCTTGCTGCAGCCGTACAAATCACCTAACCTCGCGCAGATCATGGAGAAATTCCGCGATCCGGCAAAAGTAAAAGGTAACCTCTCCTCGGCGGTGTATGTCGGTATTCTGGGCTTTGGCGTTAATACTCAGCGTCTGAAAGAGAAAAATCTACCGGTCCCCAAATGCTGGAAGGATCTGACCAAACCGGAATACAAAGGGGAAATCCAGATTGCTGACCCGCAAAGCTCCGGCACCGCTTACACCGCACTCGCGACCTTTGCCCAGCTGTGGGGTGAGGATCAGGCTTTTGATTACCTGAAACAGCTCAACGCCAACGTCTCCCAGTACACCAAATCCGGCATTGCTCCAGCACGTAACGCCGCCCGTGGCGAAACAGCGATCGGCATTGGCTTCCTGCACGACTACTCGCTGGAAAAAGAACAGGGCGCGCCGCTGGAGCTGATCTCCCCGTGCGAAGGCACCGGCTATGAGATCGGCGGCGTCAGCATCCTGAAAGGCGCGCGTAACCTCGACAACGCCAAACTGTTCGTTGACTGGGTGCTGTCGAAAGACGCCCAGGAGTTGGCATGGAAGAAAGGTAAATCCTATCAGATCCTGACCAACACCACCGCCGAGACCTCGCCGAACTCGCTGAAGCTCGACGACCTGAAGCTTATCAATTACGACATGGATAAGTACGGCTCGACCGACGTGCGTAAAGCCCTGATCAATAAGTGGGTTAGCGAAGTTAAGATGGGTAAATAAGCCCACGTTGCGTTCATTTGCCGGGTGCGGCGTAAGCGCCCGCCCGGCCTGAAATACCGGAACCGCTATGTCACACACACTTGCACTCCATCCCGTGAAAAAACGGGATGCGATATTTCTTTGGGTTTTGCTCGGCTGGCTGGCGTTTGCCCTGCTGCCAAGCTGGAGCCTGGACTACGGTCTGCTGGAGTCGACGAGCGAGGAAATACTCGCCGCGTACGGCTGGTCACAATTCAATATCAGTTGGTTATGGTATCTGCTGCCGAGCCTACTGCTGGTTCGCCCGTTTCATGAAGCCAGACGCGAACAGCGCGGCCGCCATTATCTTGATGCGGGCTGGGCATTCTTCTGTATGGCCTTTATCGTCGCCAGCGCCACGCTTGAAGGTCGCGGCTTAGGCTATGCCACCATCGTGCTGTTTGTGGCGCTCGGGGCGATCATGACCCTGGCACTCACCCGTCTGGAATGGCTGGGTGGCGACCGTTTTGTCATCGGCTCACTGACCGCGATTGTCGCACTGATCGGTATTTTTATCGTCTGGCCGAGCATCGCCATTTTCATTCCGATGTTCACCAACGACGCCGGAGAATTTGCCCCGCTGGCGTTTATGAATGTGCTGTCGCAGGCGCATATCATTCAGGTGATCCTCAACTCGATTATGCTGTCGATTGCCGTTGGCGTCGGCTGTACCTTCTTTGGCCTGGTGCTGGCGATCTACACCACCCGTATCGCCAAACGCAGCGCCATTATCGGACGTATTTTTTCGATTTTACCGATCGTCACCCCGCCGTTTGTCGTCGGTTTAGGCGTTACGCTGATGATGGGCCGCTCCGGTTACATCACCGAATTTATGGTCGAATGGTTTGGTTTAACCAACACCAACTGGCTGTACGGTTTTACCGGCATCTGGCTGGCACAGGTGCTGGCCTTCACCCCCATGGCGTTTATGATCCTCGACGGGGCGATCAAGACCATTCATCCGTCTTTGGAAGAAGCGTCATACACCCTACGCGCCAGCCGCTGGCAGACCTTTAACGGCGTGTTTGTTCCGCTGCTGAAACCGGCGCTGGCGAACGCCTTTTTGATTGTGGTGGTGCAGTCGCTGGCCGACTTCAGTAACCCACTGGTGCTCGGCGGTAACTTCGACGTTCTGGCGACGCAAATCTACTTCTACATCACCGGTTCACAACTCGATTACCAGGCCGCCAGTACGCTGGGCGCATTCCTGCTGCTGTTCTCGCTGCTGGTATTCTGTGTGCAGTACATGTGGATCGGCAAACGTTCGTACGTTACCGTTTCCGGTAAATCCTACCGGGGTGATGTGCAGCCGCTGCCAGTCACGCTGGTGTGGAGCGTGGTTGCGCTGCTGGCGGTGTGGATTGCCTTTAACGCCCTGCTCTACGGCAGCATTTTCTACGGCAGTTTCACCGTTAACTGGGGCGTGGACTACACCCTGACGCTGGCGAACTTTACCAAACTGTTCGGCCAGGGGATGAGCGACGGCGCTTGGCCTTCACTGCTCGACACTCTGCTCTACGCCGGGATTGCCGCGCCGATCACTGCCATCTTTGGCCTGCTGATCGCCTGGATTGTGGTACGCCAGCAGTTTAAAGGTAAAAAAACCATCGAGTTCACCACCATGCTGTGCTTTGCCGTTCCCGGCACCGTGGCGGGCGTGTCGTACATTCTGGCCTTTAACAGCGCCCCGGTGTACCTCACCGGCACCGCCGCCATCGTCATTATCTCAATGGTGATGCGTAACGTGCCGGTCGGTATCCGGGCGGGCATCGCGGGCTTAGGCCAAATCGATAAATCGCTGGATGAAGCCTCGCTTAGCCTGCGTGCCGGTTCCCTGCGGACCATTACGCATATCCTGCTGCCGCTGCTGCGCCCGGCAATCCTCTCGGCGCTGATCTACAGCTTTGTGCGCGCCATTACCACCGTCAGCGCCATTGTGTTCCTCGTCACGCCGGATACCCGCGTGGCAACGGCCTACATCCTCAACCGCGTGGAAGACGGTGAATACGGCGTGGCGATTGCCTACGGTTCGATTCTGATCGTGGTGATGCTGGCGATTATTTTCATCTTTGACTGGCTGATCGGTGAATCACGTACCTCCCGTTCAAAAGCTAAAAACCAGGCGTAATGGAGCGCACTATGACTCAGAAAAATTTCGTTGAACTGCGCAACGTCACTAAACGATTTGGCAGCAACACAGTTATCGACAATATCAACCTCACCATTCCGCAGGGGCAAATGGTGACGCTGCTCGGCCCGTCCGGCTGCGGCAAAACCACCATTTTGCGCCTTGTCGCCGGGCTGGAAAAACCGAGCGAAGGCCAAATTTTTATTGATGGCGAAGACGTCACCCACCGTTCAATTCAGCAACGCGATATCTGTATGGTGTTTCAGTCGTATGCCCTGTTTCCGCACATGTCGCTGGGGGAGAACGTCGGCTATGGCCTGAAGATGCTCGGCGTGTCGCGCAGCGAAGTGAAGGTGCGAGTGAAAGAAGCGCTGGCGATGGTGGATCTGGAGGGTTTCGAAGAGCGTTATGTCGATCAGATCTCCGGCGGGCAGCAGCAGCGTGTGGCGCTGGCCCGCGCGTTGATCCTCAAACCGAAGGTGCTGTTGTTTGATGAGCCGCTGAGCAACCTCGATGCCAACCTGCGTCGCAGCATGCGCGACAAGATCCGCGAGCTACAAAAACAGTTTGATATCACCTCGCTGTACGTTACCCACGATCAGAGCGAAGCCTTTGCGGTTTCCGATACCGTACTGGTGATGAATAAAGGACACATCATGCAGATCGGTACGCCGCAGGATCTCTATCGTCAGCCAGCCTCACGTTTTATGGCGAGCTTTATGGGCGATGCCAACCTGTTCCCGGCGACCTTCAGCGCAGAATACGTTGATATCTACGGCTATCGTTTGCCGCGCCCGCCGCACTTTAACGATCATGGGGAAGGGATGGTCGGCGTACGCCCGGAAGCGATCACGCTCAGCGATCGCGGTGAAGAGAGCCAGCGCTGCGTGATCCGCCACGTCGCGTATATGGGCCCTCAGTATGAAGTCACGGTGGAGTGGCATGGACAGGAGATCTTATTGCAGGTCAACGCCACGCGCCTGCAGCCGGACGTCGGCGAGCAGTATTACCTCGAAATCCACCCGTACGGCATGTTTGTTCTGGCGGATGCGGCATAACGCTATGTTGCTCGGTAGGCCGGATAAAGCGTTTGTGCCGCCATCCGGCAATGCCTGATGCGCTGCGCTTATCAGGCCTACAGTGAACGATGTAGACCCGATAAACTCTCAGCTTCGCGCTTTTAGCGCGGCAATATCCGCAGGCGTGGTGCGACAGCACCCGCCAATCAACCTTGCGCCAGCGGCCTGCCACTGCGGCAAATAATCAGCCAGCCGCGCGCAATGTTCACCGTGATGATGCCAGGTTTTGCTCGCAGCATCGTAATGCTCGCCCGAATTCGGATACACCACCAGCGGTAGCGCCGTTAAGCCATGCAGATGCTGCAACGCGGCAGTGGTATTTTCCAGCGCAATACAGTTGATGCCTAACGCCACTACCTGCGGATACCCCGCCAGCAGCGCGATAACGTCACGCAGCGGCGTACCGTCGCTCAGGTGCTCGCTGTCGCGCAGGGTAAATGAGAACCACGCGCGAGCCCGCGGATACGCGGTCAACAGCTCAGCCAGCGCGCTAATCTCGGTAAAATTCGGCAGGGTTTCACAGGCCAGCAGATCGGCCCCGGCATCCAGCAATGCTTCCACGCGCGGACGGTGAAACGCCTGAAATTCCTCAGCGCTACGTTGGTAATCGCCACGATACTCTGATCCATCTGCCAGATACGCGCCGTAAGGCCCAACGGATCCTGCCACCAGCAGCGTACCCGCCTGCGGGTTCTCAGCCAGCCAAGCTTCACGCGCTTTACGCGCCAACTCCACGCTTTTGCCAATCAGCGCTTTCGACTGCGCTTCATCCAGGCCGCGCGCGGCAAAACCTGCTGGCGTGGCCTGATAGCTGGCGGTGATCGCGCATTGCGCCCCCGCCCGGTAATAATCAAGATGTACTTCGCGGATAAGCTCAGGGTTTTCGACCAGCACTTTGGCTGACCACAGGCTGTCGGCTAAATCACAACCGCGCGCTTCCAGCTCCGTCGCCATCGCACCATCCAGTAGCAGGAAATCCTGTTTGTCGAGGATGGCGCTTAACGGATTATTCTGCGACATGTTCTGGCTCCTGTTTTAACGGAAATCAGCCCTCACACTATCACAGCCATACCCGCAAGGCTCCGCGCTCACCCGCAATTATGGTGATGTCTCGACCTTGCATCAGACGCAGATGCCAGGTCGGACACTCCCCACCGGACGATCGCTTAAGCACCGTTAGCCGGGATCGGCATCTGCGATTTACGGCTCATCAGAATAAATACCGCCAGGCCCGCCAGCAAAATCCCCGGCGCAGACGCCGCCATTACACCCACCGTTCCGGTGCCCAGCGCTAACATTTTCCCGGCCAGCAGCGGGCCGCTCATCGCCCCCAAACGTCCGACGGCGACGGCAGTGCCCACGCCGGTGGCGCGGATCTGCGTGTTGTAAAACAGCGGCGCCAGCGCATACAGCACGCTTTGCCCACCGGTGGCAAACATCCCCGCGACAAATCCCGCCATCAGCATACCGCTCAATGACGACACCGTCCCCAGCGCCAGCAGCGAAGCCAACATGCCGGTGTAGATCAGTAGCGACATCACCACCGGACGCAGTTTGTCCATCAACGCCCCAAGAATTAACGTCCCGCTGGCCGCGCCGATTTGCAGAGCAAACATCACGCCTGCCGCTTGCGAGGGCTGAAAGCCCTGCTCCACCAGTAGCATTGGCAACCAGTTGATCAGCATATACACCACCAGCAGGGTGAAGAAATAGCACAGCCACAGCAGCAGCGTAGCGCTCGCCGTCGCTGGTGCAAACAGGGCGCGTAGCGGCGCGGCAGCCACCTGTGGTTGTTGGGTATAAACCTGTGATTCCGGCAGCCAGCGCATCAACAGCGGAACCAGCAGCAGCGGGATCACCCCGCCAACCCAGAACACCGTTTGCCAGGCGGAGGCGAGGCCGCTAAACCCAAGCGCCGCCGCCAGCGCCGCGCCAATCGGCACGCCGCAATACATCAGGCTCACCGCCGTGCCGCGAAAACGTGGACCCGCCGCCTCGGAGGTCAGCGCGATCAGATTCGGCAATGCCGCCCCCAGCCCGACGCCGGTCATCAGACGGGCAACAACCAGCGACGAGAAGTCCCAGGAAATCGCCGTCGCCAGCGAGAACAGGCCGAACAGCGCCACGGAGGCAATGAGAATACGCTTGCGGCCATAGCGGTCAGCCAGCATACCGCCCACCAATGCGCCGGGCAGCAGCCCGAGAATACCGGCGCTGAAGATCCAGCCCATCTGCATTTTATCCAGCGCAAACGCCTGCGCGATACCGACGGCAGCGATCCCGGCGGCTTGTAGATCCAGCCCTTCCATCAGGGCGACTAAAAAACACAGCCCGACGGTCAACGTCAGGCGGTAAGATGCGGGGGTACGGGTAGTCATAAGATGTACCTCTGAGGTCACGATGCAGGTGAATCGCGGCTGATACATTGCCAGCCGCGTAATCATTTTTATTTGCTGTTACGCAGATCCAGCGCCACGTCGACGATCATATCTTCCTGGCCGCCCACCATTCGGCGCTTGCCCAGTTCAACCAGAATATCGACCGCGCTCAGACCATAGCGTGCCGCAGCCACTTCACAATGACGCAGGAAGCTGGAGTACACCCCGGCATAGCCCAGCGCCAGCGTTTCGCGATCCACCCGCACCGGGCGGTCCTGCAGCGGACGCACCAGATCGTCGGCGGCATCCATCAGCGCATACAGATCGGTACCGTGCTGCCAGCCGAGCTTATCCGCAGCAGCAATAAACACTTCCAGCGGCGCATTTCCCGCGCCTGCGCCCATCCCTGCCAGGCTGGCGTCGATACGATCGCAGCCCTCTTCCACCGCGGCAATCGAGTTCGCCACGCCGAGACTCAGGTTGTGGTGCGCATGCATTCCGGTTTCCGTCTCCGGCTTCAGCACCGCTTTCAGGGCGCGGAAGCGGGCGCGAATATCGCTCATGTTCATCGCCCCGCCGGAATCGACCACGTAGATACAAGTCGCGCCGTAGTTTTCCATCAGCTTCGCCTGCTGCGCCAGATTTTCCGGCGTGGTCATGTGGCTCATCATCAGAAAGCCGACGGTATCCATACCCAGTTCGCGCGCATACTGAATATGCTGGGCCGACACGTCCGCTTCGGTGCAGTGGGTCGCCACGCGTACCACTCGCGCCCCGGCCTGATACGCATTTTTCAGGTCGTGAATAGTACCGATCCCCGGCAGCAACAGCGTGGCGATCTTAGCGTGCTGCACCACGTCCGCCGCCGCTTCAATCCACTCGAGATCGCTGTGCGCACCAAAGCCATAGTTAAAACTGGAACCTTGTAAACCGTCGCCGTGCGCCACTTCAATGGAATCAACCCGCGCGTCATCCAGCGCTTTCGCAATCTGGCGCACGTTTTCCAGCGAATACTGGTGACGAATGGCGTGCATGCCGTCACGCAGGGTCACGTCAGAGATATAGAGTTTTTTACCGTTCATGCTGCTTCTCCTGCCTGACGGGTGAGTGACTGCGCCATCTTCTCAGCGGTCGCCAGCGCGCTGGAGGTCATTATGTCGAGGTTGCCCGCGTAGGCAGGTAAATAGTGCGCCGCGCCTTCCACTTCCAGATACACCGCAGTTTTCAGCCCGGAAAACTGGCCGATACCCGGCAGATTCACCGGTTTATCCTGTGGAATGACTTCAAACTGCACGCGCTGTTTCAGGCGATAACCTGGGACATACGCCTGTACCGCCGCCGCCATTTCGTTAATAGAAGCTTCGACTTCAATCTGGGAGGCCGCTTCGCTCAGTACATACACCGTGTCGCGCATCATCAGCGGCGGTTCGGCCGGGTTGAGCACAATAATGGCTTTGCCTTTTTCGGCGCCGCCAACCACTTCAATCGCCTTTGACGTGGTTTCGGTGAACTCATCAATATTGGCGCGAGTGCCCGGCCCCGCAGATTTACTGGCGATCGAGGCAATAATTTCGGCGTAATGGACTTTTGCCACGCGAGAGACTGCCGCCACCATTGGGATGGTCGCCTGCCCGCCGCAGGTCACCATATTGACGTTCTGCTGGTCAACGTTAGCCTCCAGATTCACCACCGGCACGCAATACGGACCGATCGCCGCAGGCGTCAGATCGATCAGGCGGATCCCCGGTTTAACGGCGCGAAGCAGGGCGTCGTTCTTCACATGTGCCCCCGCGCTGGTGGCATCAAACACGATGTCGATGTCAGCAAATTCAGGCATGGCGATAAGCCCTGTCACCCCTTCATGGGTGGTGGCAACGCCCATACGTCTGGCGCGCGCCAGACCATCGGATTCCGGGTCAATACCCACCATCACCGCCATCTCCAGATGCACGCCGTGGCGCAGAATTTTAATCATCAAATCGGTACCAATGTTGCCGGAGCCGATAATGGCGACTTTACGCTTACTCATGACTGACTTCCTTTTGTAACCGCCGCTGAGAAAGTGGCGGCAACTGAACCAATACCGTCGATATGGGCTTCAAAACGATCGCCCGCGTTTACCGCCACCATCGGGCCTAAGGCTCCAGTGAGAATGATGTCTCCCGCACGCAGCGGTTCGCCGAGGCTGGCCATTTTGCGCGCCAGCCAGACGGCGGCGTTGATCGGATGCCCCAGGCATTCGCTGCCGCGCCCGCTGGAGACCTCTTCGTTATTGCGCGTCATTTTCATCGCGCAGTTTTTCAGATCTAACCCTGCCGGACGCTGCGCCGGACCGCCGACCACATACACACCGCAGGAAGCGTTATCCGCCACGGTATCGACAAACTTTATTGACCAGTCGCGGATGCGACTGCCAACTACTTCCAGCGCGGGCAACACCCACTCGATGGCGTTATACAGTTCGTCGAAAGTGGTGTCGGCGTTGGGTAGATCGCGATTCAGCACCAGCGCGATTTCCGCTTCAATACGTGGTTGCAGCACGCGGGCAAACGGAATGGTGTCGTTATCGCCATAGCACATGTCGGCAAACAGCGTGCCGAAGTCCGGCTGATCGACGCCCAGTTGCTGTTGCACTTTCGGGTGCGTCAGCCCCACTTTGCGACCAACCACGCGCCGCCCGCGCATCACGTCGTACTGTACGTTGATGCGCTGAATGGCGTAGGCCGCTTCGGCGTTGTCCACGCCAATCAATTCGCGCAGCGGGGCGATAGCTTCCCCTTTTTCCTCTGCCAGGCGTAAGTCAGCGGCTAACTGCTCAAGATTAAGATTCGTCATGTCCGTTCCTTAAGAGCGTGCGAGGAAGTTCAGCACCAGTTGGTTAAAGGCATCCGCATGTTCCCACTGCGCCCAGTGCCCGCAGTCGCGGTAGATGTGCAGTTCAGAACCGGCAATCCCGGAGAGCAGGCGCAAACCGGCGTCCATCGGCACGAACCGGTCGTTGCGGCCCCAGACAATCAGGGTCTGGGCTTTAATTTCACCCAAACGCGGGCTGAAGTCCGGGAACTGTTTCGGGTTGGCTTCCAGGCTCTGGACAAAGTTTTCCAGGTGATCGCGACGCGACAGCATGTTATTCAGGCGCGCCTCAAACAGCGCTTCAGTCAGGTCACTGGTGTCGAAGACAAAGATATCCATCATCAGCTTCAGATTTTCGATGGTCGGTTCACGATACAGCTGATTCAGACGCTTGATGCCCTCGGTCGGCATCGGGGTAAACAGGCTCATGCCCCCTGTTCCACCGCCCATCAGCACCAGCTTGCCCACGCGCTCCGGCCAGCTCAAAGTAAACGCCACCGCACTGTGACCACCCATTGAGTTGCCCAGCAAGTGGATTTTCTGAATATCCAGCTGATCGACCACGCTTTTCAGAATGCGCGCGTTGAGATCGGATCGCGAACCGCGGTTAACGATCCCATCGCTTTTTCCCCAGCCAGGGCAATCCAGCAGGATCACCCGGTATCCGGCCTCAACCAGCGGATCGATGTTGCGGCTGAAATTCGCCCAGCCCGTCGCGCCAGGACCTGAGCCGTGCAGTAGCACCACGGTCTCTTCGCCCTGCCCACAGTCATTGAAATGCACGCGTAAGGTTTCGCCTGCTTCCTGTACGTCAAGAAAACGACTGGTAGCGGCTTCGGTTTGCGGTTGGTAAGTCATGATCTTCTCCTGCATATTCAGTTCTGTTTCAGTTCTGTGTGGTGGCGCTCAGGGAGCCAAATCCGGCGATCCACTCCGGGATCGGGCGGTAATAACGGCCTTCGCTGCGCCAGTTGCCAAAGGCGGAAATGGCGGCGAAGGCGGCAACCCAGGTTTTCACTTCGTGCGTTGATTTGCCCGCCATCGCGGACAGCTCTTCATTGCTGACCGCGTCCAGCTCCTGCAAACGCCCTTGCTCAAGCAGGGTCATAAAGCGGTTATCCCAGACGGGGTTAAGCGGGTGCAGCGTATGCTGGTCTTGCACGAATTTCTCGGCGGCGCTGATCACTCGCTGCTGGCGCAATTCACGCTCGTTTTCGGGTAATTGTTTACCGCTGCCAAGCAGACGATCGCGCATATGGGCATCGGCCTTCGCCAACTCCGGCACCGGTGGCTGATGCGACAGGCCGCCGGAACCTAAAAACAGCACGCGCTTATTCAGCGAACTGGCGAAACGACCAATGGCTTCACCGAGCATGCGGGTACGCTGAAAGCCCGGCAGCGGCGTGGCGACGCCGTTAATAAACACCGGTAACACCGGGACCTTATCCAGGCCGCCGAGCAAAAACTCCAGTGGCTGCGCAAAGCCGTGATCGACCTGCATGTTGTAGGACACGGCAAGATCGATACCGCTTTTCATCACCGCATGCGCGCAGGCTTCAGCGATATCTGTCGGCACCGGCAGTTCACCCGCCGCACTGCCGAAATCGCCGATTGCGGTGGCCCCTACGCCTAAACAGAACGGCGGCATCACATCGTAGAAAAAACCGTTGTAGTGATCGGGGGCAAACAACACCACCAGTTCAGGGTCAAACGCCGCAATACGTGCGCGGGCGCTGGCGATCACGCCGTTAACTTCATCGAGCACGGCCTGCGCCGGGTCGACGTAGCCCACCAACGGCGAGTGGGAAAGACAGTGAAGATAAGCGTGCATATCAGGCCACCTTTTCAACGGGAATATCGGTATTAACGCGGGTGAGCGTCATCACCGACGCCAGTTTATTCAGGGTGCTGCCCAGGGTTTGCGGAATCGCGATCGCGGCCACAAAGCGGTCCGGACGCATCACCACCAGCGCCGAATTGTGCTGGGCAAACCACGCGCGCAGACGGTTTTGCGTATCGCCAATGCGGGTAACGCCGTCATGGTTATCCTGATCGGTATGTATCTGCGTATCCGGCACCACCTGGATAAACCGCGTCCCCAGCGCCTGCCACTGCTGGATCTGCGCTTCACTCATGCCCCATAGCGGATTACAGCCCCAGCCAATCACCGCGAAATTCGGGCCGATGACGTTGTCGAGCAACGTTACTTCGCCGGTTTCCAGCGTGACCTTCGGCTGGATAAACATCTTGCCGACCGGTGAGGTTTTCGCCTCGCCTTCACGTACCAACGCCCCAGTGTGGTACTGCGGCATTGGCTTAAAGCGCATTTCAAGGAAGTAACGTTTGACCGGCGGAATGTAGTTCAGCAGCCAGGAAACCCCGTCGCGCACCGCGCCGTGCCAGCGTTTTGGCGGCGCCAGCACGTTGCCTGCGGTAACCGACAAATCAATCATCGCTTTGGCGTGATCGCGGCGTTCCTGTTGGTAAGTATCCAGCAGCGCATCACCGGCTTTGCCATTAATCACCAGCGCCAGTTTCCACGCCAGATTGAAGGCATCGCGCATACCGCTGTTGTACCCCTGCCCCTGCCAGACCGGCATAATGTGCGCCGCATCTCCCGCCAGCAGCACACGGTCAATACGAAAACGTTCAGCCAAACGGGCGTTATGGGTGTACACGCGCTGGCGGATCAGCTCGACGTTGTCCGGGTTCGGCAGCACTTTGCTCAAGAGTTGGCGCATATTCTGCGGCTCGCTAAGCTGAGCCTCGGTTTCTCCCGGCATCACCATAAATTCAAAGCGGCGCACCGCATGCGGCAGCGCGGCAGAAACATACGGGCGTACCGGATCGCAGCACAGATACACATGCGGCGTACTCAGCGGATCGTTGGCGATATCCACCACAATCCATTGATTCGGCGCGGTTTTGCCTTCGAACGGCACATTCAGCGAGCGCCTGATGTTGCTGGCGCCACCGTCGCAGGCCACCAGCCACTGGGCCTTCACCGTTTCCCGCTGGCCGTCCGGCGCTTTCAGGTTCAGCGTCACTTCGCCATTTTGCTGGCTGAAGGCTTCCAGTTCGCGAGAAAACAGGCAGCGCACGTTGGGAAAACGCGCCAGCCCTTCCAGCATCACCGCATCCACCTGCGGCTGAATAAACGCATTGCGGCGCGACCAGCCAAATTCGTCGGTCATCGGCTGGATATCAGCAAAGCAGCGGCCTTTCGGGGTAAGAAAGCGCATCGCGTGCCACGGCGTGGTGTGTGGCAAAACGTTCTCGACCAGACCAACGGACTGCATGGTGCGCAGCGCTTCATCGTCAATACCGATGGCGCGGGGATAGTCGATCAGCGTGTCGAGCTTCTCCACCACCAGCACCTCAATGCCCATCTGACCAAGATAGTTCGCCATCATCAGCCCTACCGGGCCGGCCCCAGCAATCGCTACCTGCACGGTGTGCTGCACTGCGGGTTGGATATCAGGATTTATCGTTGTCATTTCAGAACCTCACTACTCGGACAAAACGCAATTGCAGGCCCTGGTGAGGCGCAATTTGTTTTGTTAAAAATATGTGAATAATTTTTATTGTGCGGTCAGTATAGAAGTGAGTTTTTGCGCTACAATCAAAACATGCCTGGATGTGCACCAAGTGCACAACGTTGTTTTATCTGTAGATTTGTCAATGAATATGAAAAGTGACGACGGTACTGAATACAAAACCGTGCGCGGGCTAACGCGTGGGTTAATGTTATTAAATATGTTAAATCGGCTTGACGGCGGGGCCAGCGTTGGCCTGCTGGCAGAGCTGAGCGGTCTGCACCGCACCACGGTCAGACGTCTGCTGGAAACCTTGCAGGATGAGGGTTACGTCCGGCGCAGCCTGTCCGATGACAGCTTTCGCTTAACCATTAAAGTCCGTCAACTCAGCGAGGGATTTCGTGACGAGCAGTGGATTTCTGCGCTTGCTGCCCCGCTGCTGGGGGATTTGCTGCGCGAAGTCATCTGGCCGACCGATGTGTCCACGCTGGATGTAGACGCGATGGTGGTACGTGAAACCACCCACCGCTTCAGCCGCCTGTCGTTTCACCGGGCGATGGTCGGTCGTCGTTTGCCGCTGCTGAAAACCGCCTCCGGCCTGACCTGGCTGGCATTTTGCCCGGAGAATGAACGTCAGGAACTGATTGAAATTCTGGCCTCAAGACCGGGAGAAGAGTTCCAGTTGGCCCGCGAACCACTGAAGCTCGACGCTATTCTGGCCCGCGCACGTAAAGATGGCTTTGGACAGAACTATCGCGGTTGGGATCAGGAAGAAAAAATCGCCTCCATCGCCGTTCCCATTCGCAGCGAACAGCGGGTTATCGGTTGTCTGAACCTGGTGTATATGGCCAGCGCCATGAGCATCGAGCAGGCCGCGGAAAAGCATCTTCCCGCCTTACAAAAGGTGGCGAAACAGATAGAAGACGGCGTGGAGTCACAGGAGATTTTGGTTGCCGGGAGGTGAAGTAGATCACATTTGTTAGGTATCGGAGCGTCAGGCTTGAGGATAGCTGAGGCAAATAGCGACTTCATGTCATTTAGGTTGGTTTACACTATATTGTCACATATAAATGGCAATCATCGATTAAGCAATCGACAATTGCCAACAGGATTGAAATCAAAATGGCATATTACACTGGCTGATTAAACTCAACATAAACTGTATAGTTCTCATCCTGCTCTTGATTGAGATCCACGCTTGCGCCTACTGAACCTTTGAACGCATTCATACCAAATCCTAAACGTCCCTCTTTAGTCGATGAGAATACGCTCTTCTTTTTTAGTTCCAGTTCTGCACTAAGGCAACCCCCCTTTTCCCTTGCAAATACAATGCCTTCCTATGATGGTTCATACGGTAATCGGTCGAGGGTTAATCTTGAAGATCTTCATCCACAATAAATATTAAATTTTTCACCTTATCTCCAGACTTAAAACATTCCTATTTTTCGATATCACTTTATACATATAATATACAGACAACAGAATTTCTATGTGATAAAAACCAAATCCTTCTCACAAAAAATAAAAACAATCAATTATTAATGTATTTTTTACATTCTTCTGTTTTTGCAAAGACGTCATCATCTCGACAAGCGATTTTTACTGCATCAACAAAGTTGTTATTGCTTATTGGAGTCCAGAAATTATTAACAATTAAATATTTTTGCCGCTTAACACCATCTCTAAGATTTAAAGTTATTAAAGCAGATTCAAGTTTTGCCATGTATTTATTATTTGACTTCGTCCTATATTCAGCAAATACTACAACATACTCCGGCTCCACATAATTCCTCGCCACCAAAGGTGGGACAAAGAAATTCACATCAGACTTCGCAGCTAATACGTAGCCATTCATTTCTTTATATTCATACGCAGGCATAGAGGATATATTCCCCCCAGGAATTGAAACACCATCCTTAGTAAAAACACCGGTAATATCTTTAGTAATTTTATATATTACCTTTTGTTCAAAATCAGGAACTATTCTGAAGTTTTCAATAACCTGGTCGGTAGAGCTTTTATTCATTAAGTTAAATTGATAGCTTCTTCCAGAAGATTTAACGTACTTGACCTCTACATCTCCAGTCAAAAAATCGAAAACATAGGTAACAGCAAATGTAAGCCCACCAGTAGCTGAAAGCCATAAAATAAAACTACTAACTTTTTTGAGAAAAGGTTTAGGTACACTCTTATCCTTTGGCTTTTTTTTTGACGGATTAGATTGCGGAGCCTTTCGTTTATTGCTTCTTCCCATTTTTATTTATTCATCTCGGTATTATAGTTTTGATGGATGAATGCTTGTATTTTTCCACTGTAGAGTAACAGACATAACCATCCATTTTGATTAGTCATATGGTACTTTACTATTATTTTTTTACAACAGTTTATTGTATCAAAATGGCTATAGATGACTACTAAATATGGTTAGTATTTGGAGTTATTTGGAATCATTTGGTAATTAACGAAGCGCACTTACATAATATAGCCACACATTCTGTAAATGTTGGCAGGATTAGCCTGATTATTAGATTTTAGATAGATTACCAATAGCTCAGGTAGTACTAGCCTTATGACCTCCACTCCGTTAATATATCGACAAAATCATTGTATCAATATTATTAAAATAACGTAGCAGGATGTAATATGAAGAAAGTACTGGGATTATTGTTAATGATGTTTTTAACAGGCTGCTCTACACCAGGCAAACCAGCCTTTTATTACCCCTGGACGCAGTACAAAACGGGCATCGATATCCAGTTACCGAAAGACCCTAAATATAATGATGCTTTCCATGGGACTTTACGCCTCGATGACGATGGTGATTATGCGATGATGGTTATTTATAACGGTGGTAATGTCGTTAATCAGTTCGGCTACGTCACGAAAAGCAATCTTGAAAATTGGATCGCACTTTATTCAAACTTCTTAAAATGGGATCCACAAGATTCGGGTGTAACAACAACGTTCACCATTCCTGATGCTGGCTCGACGTTTAACAAAGAATACGATGTTGAATATCGTTTCGCTCAGGGTAAAAAACGCTTTGTCATCAATAAGCACAGCTCAGGAACCTGGTTTATCGACTTCTCGGAGATATCTTTGGATGAGGCGAATGTGCAGAAAGCGCTTGACGTCTATGAAGCTCTGAGAGGAAAGCTTAAATAGTCTTCCGCTATTCCCGATCTCCTTTAACGAGACCGGAATACAGAACAAAAAAAATCGCCAGATTCGCGAGTTAAAGCTACATTGAATTCAGAACCCACTGGTATGACCACATAGATAAGGCTCAATGAATGAATTCAATAATAATACCGGTCAATGAAGGCGGATTTCTGTCTGCCACGATTTGGCAAAGAAGCGATGCCAGAGCGATCGTTATACTTCACCCAGCCACGGCGGTTGTACAGGCGTTTTATAAGGGGTTCGCTGAGTATCTTTTTAACCAGGGATTCAATGTCATCACTTATGATTACCGTGGAACGGGCCGCTCGAAATCCGGAAAGCTCCGTAGCTACAGCATCTCAATGTCAGACTGGATCGAGCAGGACGTGGGCTGCATCACTGCCTGGGCTAAAACGCGTTACCCTGGGCTTAACCTGCTGGCGGTAGGACACAGTGTCGGCGGGCATGCTGTTCTGCTTTCGACGGCCACCTCCGCCCTGCACGCTGCCGTCATTGTGGCCTCCCATGCCGGGGTGACGAGCACAATAAAACAAACGGCAGAGAAGATGCGGGTCTGGTGCTTGCTGCGTGTTCTGGCCCCGGTTCTTTGCCGTATCTTCGGGTATATGCCTGCCAGGCGCCTCGGACTGGGCGAAGATTTGCCTGCTCCTGTGATGCTTCAGTGGGGACGCTGGAGCGCAATGCCGGGTTATTTCTACGACGATCCTGACTGGGATGCACGCCAACGGGCAAACGAGATAACCTTACCTTTACTGGTGGTGGGTTTTGATGACGACCCGTGGGCTAACCCTGAAGCTATTGCATCCCTGATGGAGCCAGTGCAAAACGCAAAAATCGAACATCGCGAAATTCGGCACGCAGATTTTGGTCTTTCTTCCGTTGGACACATGGGCTTTTTTAGGACGCGGAGTGCGGAGAAATTATGGCCTATCGTCGGTCAGTGGCTGGCGAGACAGAGCCAGAATTGAGCCAGCAGATATTTACTTTTTTTCTGCCGTACTGTCAGACCAGATATACTTTTTTAACAAATTTATTCGTTAAAGAAATCTGCCACAAGACAGATTTCTTTAATTTAGAATTAGATATTTGCAACGTTATGATATACTTTTTGAACATCATCGTCATCTTCAAGGGCATCAACAAGCCCTGCAAAGATTTCTAAATCTTCTGGTGAAAGTTCAATTTCTGATTGAGCAATCATTTCTAATTCTGTTGTGGAGAACTCGGTAATTCCCGCTGCTTTTAACGCTGCAATACCTTTATGAAGGTCGGTAGACTCAGTATAAATAACGATATTGCCTTCATCTTCGGTGACATCACGAACATCAACTTCAGCTTCAAGCAAAATTTCAAAAATATGGTCAGGGTCAGTGCCTTTAAATACAATGACTCCGGTATTGTCAAACATATAGCTGACAGAACCCGCCGCCCCGATATTTCCGCCTTTTTTATTGAAGATTGAGCGAATATTAGCAATCGTGCGGTTAACATTTGAAGTCAACGTTTCAGCGATAACCATGGAACCACTTGGACCAAAGCCTTCATAACGCCCTTGCATGAACGTTTCGTCGCTACCACCTCTGGCTTTATCAATCGCTTTATCAATAACATGCTTTGGAACCTGGGCTTGTTTCGCACGTTCAATAACGAATTTTAAAGCGGTGTTTAATTCTGGGTCCGGTTCACCTTGTTTAGCAGCAGCATAGATTTCCACACCGAATTTTGCATATACTTTAGACGTTGCACCGTCTTTAGCCGTTTTTTTACCAACAATGTTGGCCCATTTACGTCCCACTGGAATACACTCCCCGAAAATTTATTTACGTTACGCGCAGATTAATAAACTGCGAGTTTTCTCCATCATATTATATCATGATGTCTAAATTCTCGTCTATGAGAATTGAAAATACCCCAACCTCACGAGATGCTACTTTTATTTAATCAATAATTAACATTCTGAATAGGTTATTACCAAATTCCTCCTGTTCCTTTTGCTTTTACCCTAACTAATTGGACCACAGCGATAATAAATAAGAAAAGAGATACAAAAGGTATTCATGCAACGTACTGCCTTCGCCTTTTATGTAAAACGTTCTCCTCCGCTGCTGGCACGAAGCCACCTGTTATCCTGAAACAGTTTGTCTGACATCGCCAGGCAGCGATGAGCGGATACTGTCCCTGTTAAGGATAAATCGAAGTAATTTTATGAATAAACAGAACGCGATTATTAGAAAAAATAAACTAAGTAGTTTGTAAGAAACAAAATTTGTTAATATACACACCCCAATTCTTACGTGCGGATGAATTATGAAACTGTTTTCGACAGAACGAACAGATGTGCATTTGCTTGTCGATGAATACGCAAAAAATCTTCAGCATTATTTAGTGAATAACAGAACTCATCTGGCACCCTACGAACCTTTGCGCGACGATGAATATTTTTCATTAGAGAATATACAAAATCGAATAATCAACTCCCTCAACGATTATCAGGAAAAAAGAAGTCTGCCTCTGGTTGTTACGTTGAAAAATGATGAGCATATTATAGCGACGATCAACTTTACCAACTTTGTATATGGCGTTTTTCAGGCATGTTACCTTGGGTTTTCATTAGAAAATGCTAGCCAGGGTAAAGGTTTAATGTATGAATCTTTAGAAAGTTCGATCGAGTATGTTCGTAAGCGTTACGGAATACACAGAATTATGGCAAATCATCTCCCTGATAACTTACGCAGCAGCAATACGTTGAGAAGATTAGGATTCAAAAAAGAGGGATATGCACAATCCTACTTGAAAATTAATGGGATATGGGAGGATCACATCCTGAACTCGCTGATATTTCTGGATGAGTCCTCTCAATAAGCATGTCAGTTTCTGGCACAAAACGGACCTCCTGCGATATCAAGGTCCACTATGAGTAAGCAGCCAGCTGTTGTCATTCGCCTTTCTCCTGCAGAAGCTGACTACTGTTGCTCTTCGATGAGAGCAACGTCAAACCACAGGCCTGGCATCATTTTTTCAAGACCGTCGGTCAGCATCTTCCCGGCTTCATAAAGCTTCTCCAGCGGCATCTGCGGCAGACTTTCCAGAATAAACCACATTTGCTGGGCTTCCACGTTTAATCGGGTGCGGATCCCTTGCCGCCAGTTCCAGCGACGGCAGGTCACGCCTGCATCATCGCACCAGATAACCTCGCCTTGCGAAGGGTATTCAATGGCGGTCTCACCGTCTTTAACGGTATCAAAAGGCTCAGTGCCCTTTGCCACAACCAGACGTGGAGCCCCCTGATAGGCCGCAATGTTTTCGCCACCCACGGGAATGGCATAGCGGAGGCTAACGGCATTATAGAGATCAACAATGGGATCGAGTGCAGGCATCGTTCCGTCGCGTAATACGCGCTTACGTAACGCATCGGCTGAACAAGGGGTACGCTTGGGCTTAGCGCCAAACTGTTGAAAAACCTCAGCCCATGCGGCCAGATGAGATTCCGCCCATTCCGGCTCACCGCTCAGAACCGCCTCACAGGCTTCCTGCAGCGCCGTTTCGCCAATATCGGGGTTCAGCACCGGGGCGGCTTTTACGTGGATACTCAGCGCTCGAAAGCCGGGTGCAATACGATAAATTTCAGGAGCAATTGACGGAGATACTGTGCACACGTGATAATCCTATAATGACCAATTTATTCCATGATAATGACCTATGACCAAAAAAGTCAATTTAATGACCGATGCGGATGCGATTGCCAGCACCGTGAACGAAGCCGTATCTCAGCGTATTAAGCTGTATCGTAAGCAAAAGAAAATATCACTTGATGAGCTGTCCCGTCGCGCGGGCGTCAGCAAGGGGGCGCTGGTTGAGATTGAGGGATGTCGGGCGAATCCGAGCATTGCCCTGCTATGCCGCCTGGCTGCCGCGATGGGGGTTTCGGTGGCTGACTTTGTGGATGTCAGTTCAAAACCAACCGTGCATCTCATTGCTGAAGATGAGATCCCGGAATTGTGGGAAGGTGAAAAAGGCGGGAGAGCAAGACTGCTCGCAGGATCCGGCGGCCCCGAGATGACCGAGCTCTGGATGTGGGAAATGCAGCCGGGGGAAAAATTTGCGTCACCCGGTCACACGGAAGGGACGCTTGAACTGTTTTATGTACAGGCAGGTACGCTCACGCTTGGGGTACAGGACCATCGGTATCAGGTGCAGACCGGTTGTTCAGCAACGGCCAGAACGGACGTTGCGCATTTTTATGAAAACCAGGGGGAAAACCCGCTGGTTTTCATCATGACGGTACATGAAAAAGCATCCTGAGCGTTGCCCGGTATGAAGGTCAGCCTTCGTCAGGCTGGGTCAGCTCCGCAGGGCTTCAGACCTTAAGCAGTTTCACTGTCGCATCGATGTCGATTTCATCTTCGGAGAAGATCAGCGTCGTCCCCTGGAAAGTGGTGATAGCCAGTTTTTTCAGCTTACGCATTTCGCCAGGCTTCACCTCTGATTTCGGCCGGATGCTGTTCATCAGCACGCCGACAGACAGCACCGCGTTTTCTTTATCAATACGGGTCTCGACAGGGACTTCTTCGCTGTATACCAGGTACGACTTGATCGCCGTGAGCTTCAGGCGCTCGCCCGCGATATAGATGTATTTGCTGTCTGGAATGACTTTCACCGCATAGGCAGACAGACCTTTGTTGTTGGTGGTCGGTTCAAAGGTTACCGCCGCGTCTTTCTTGATCAGCTCAGGATTAGCAACCTTAATCACATGAAAATAGCGGTTATCGCCATTTTCATCTTTGATAAATCCAAAGCCTTTATCTTTAAACCACGTTGTGATTGTTCCGTTCATTGCTGTTCCCACCTGATTAAATCTAATACTCGCAGAGTATATCTACTGAATTTGCGCGCAGTGTAAAACACAGACCACGTCTTTGGCTACTCGTTACCCCAGCGATTGAGGAACTCCGCGATATCGTCGATACGCTGCGCGTCGACACCGGCCACGGTTGCCATCTCCTGCTGCGCTTCTTCGCTAATCTCTTCGTTGTTCATTAAACGGGTGATCAGTTGCTGGAAGTAGTGCGCCAGCGCATCGCGTTCGGCATCGCTTACCGGCTTTGCGGCTTCGGTCGCGTACTCGTCGGCGATATCATAATATTTTAGCGGAATGTCGTTGTTCATGAGGTGCTCCGGGCTGAATGCGTTGGCCAGCAGTTGCCTGCCGTGTCTGGTGTGAATGATAGCATTCTTATTTCATGGTTCGCGATCTGTTTTATTGACTGCAATATATTGCATTTAACTAATATATTTTCTGAAACCGCTTTGCATTTAATTAATCTTTATTTATATATCTGTATTTTTATGCAGTTCGGTCTAATAGCAATGAATTAATCCGGGAGTTACAAAGTAAATATTCAATGACTTTAAATCTGATTACATTATCGGCCTCTGACCTTTAGGATTGGCCCGATCCCATCGCTACTCGCCCATTTGCCCACATTCAACTTATGCACAACACTCTACGATGACACCACTGACCCAACACGTGGAGCAAACACCATGAATATCACGCAAATCCGCAACGCCACGCAGTGCATCACCTTTGGCGGCAAGACCTTTCTAATCGATCCAATGCTGGCTGCAAAGAGTGCTTATCCGGGCTTTGCCGGAACAGCACGTGCGGAGATCCGCAATCCCACCGTCGATCTGCCTGTCAATATTGATACGCTGTTTAACGTCGATGCGCTGATCGTGACGCATCTGCATGAAGATCACTGGGATGAGGTTGCAGCACGGGTCGTGCCGAAAGACAAACCGATTTACGTGCAAAATGAGCAGGATGCGCAGGTGCTGCGAGTTCAGGGTTTCACCCAACTTAACGTACTGACGCACAACACCACGCTGGGCGACATCACCCTACGTAAAACCGGTGGTCAGCATGGCTCAGATCGCGCTTACGCCATCCCGCAAATGGCGGAACGTCTAGGCGATGCCTGCGGGGTTATCTTTCAACATCCGGCGGAAAAAACGCTGTATCTGGTTGGGGATACTATCTGGCGTGACGAAGTGGAAGCCAACATGCTGACTTTTCAGCCGGACGTGGTAATTTTGAACGCCGGTTTTGCTCACGTCATCGGTTTTGGCCCAATTATTATGGGCGCAGAAGATGTCCTAAAAACCCACTTCACCCTTCCCAACGCACAAATTGTGGCCACGCATATGGAGGCGATAAACCACTGTTTGTTGACCCGCGCCGCGCTGAAAGAGTACGCCAGCGACAACCAGATTGCGCAATGCGTCAACGTGCCGGAAGATGGTGAAACCCTGACATTTTAATATCCGCAGAGGAATCGTATGCAGCCGCTTACCGTCGCTATTGTCGCCGTGGAAGATTTCAGCCCGTTTCACTTCTCGGTGCCATGCATCATTTTCAGTGACAAAGTAGCGGCGAAAAAGCACTTTGACGTGCAATTGTGCGCCGAACTGCCCGGTATTGTCTCCTCGCAGGACGGTTTCTCCATTAACGCAGCCCACGGCTATGAAGCGGTAGAGGCAGCCGACATCGTGGTGATCCCTTACTGGGGGACTACGGCAGATCGCCCGCCGCAGAGTTTGCTTAATGCGCTCAACCGCGCGCGGCAAAACGGCGCGCAAATTGTCGGGCTGTGTCTGGGCGCATTTGTCCTCGGCTATGCAGGTCTGCTGGATGGCAAACGAGCAGCCACGCACTGGGAGTTCGAGCAGGATTTTCAGGCCCGCTTCCCGGCTGCGCGTCTGGATATCAACGCTCTATATGTGGATGACGACGGTATTATTACCTCAGCAGGCACTGCCGCCGCGCTGGATTGCTGTTTGTACGTGATCCGCCAGCGTTTTGGCAGCACGGTAGCGAATCAGATTGCGCGGCGGATGATTGTGCCGCCGCATCGCGAAGGTGGTCAGGCACAATTTATCGAACAGCCGGTAGCGAAAAACACCCAGGATCAGCGCATCAACGCCCTGCTTGATTATTTACGCCTGCATATCCACGAGCAGCATAGTCTAGATGCGCTGGCGCAGCGGGTGATGATGAGCCGTCGCACTTTAACCCGTCACTTTATGAAAGCCACCGGGTCGAGCGTGGCAGAGTGGTTGATTGCCGAGCGTCTTCACCGCAGCCAGGCGTTACTGGAGTCCAGTCAGTTGCCCGTTGAACGCATCGCCGAAAAGGTCGGTTTTCAATCGCCCGTCACCTGGCGTCAGCATTTTAAATCTCATTTTGGCGTCAGTCCCGCCGAATGGCGTAAAACCTTTCGCGGTATTTAGTTTTTTTTCGCCAACCATACCGTGTGCCCTGCGCATTCCGGGTCTTCCATCACCATCTCAATCAACGCAAAGCCGTGCACTGAGAGCAATGCACGATACTCATCAGGTGCGAGGCTGGCGTGAAATAGCGGCTCACCTTCAAATTGCCCCATCGCAATGCCGTCCCCCGTACCGCTGGTAAACATCAGCGCGCTGCCGGGATGGCTAAGCTGGTCAAAAATCGGGAACATCTTTCGTTGGTCTTGCTGGGTTAAATGGAAAAAACTGTCCCACGCAATCAGTCCATCAAAGGTTTCATCAATCGCTAGCTCACGCATATCTTGCTCCAGCCAGCGATGAGCGGGAAAGGATTGCCTGGCCCGCGCCAGCATCGCTGCGGAACCATCAATCCCCGTGAGCTGAAAACCTTGCTGGATAAAGTACCCGGCAATCGGCTGACCGTTCCCGCAGCCAATATCCACAATGCTCCCCTGCCTGCCCATTACCGCGATGAACTTGTCCAGCCAGCTTTTTTCAAACAGAGCACGAGAGCGCTGACTGGCAAAGGCATCCGCATGACGCCGGTAGATGGACAGAATGTTGTTTGCCGCAGAGTCGCTCACGATGCCCTCACTTTTTATTCTGTTAAACATCACGACGATAAATCCTCCGGCACACGAGGCGCAACCCTGGAATGTGCCTCGCAGAACCTGGCCGTACATAACCCAAAACGGTTTCTCTGTGGCATGATAGCGCGTAGATAACGACATAACAGGGGTGATAAACGTGAAACCGGTAACGCTGTACGATGTGGCAGACCATGCAGGAGTCTCTTACCAGACCGTCTCGCGCGTCGTGAATCAGGCCAGCCACGTTTCCGCCAAAACCCGACAGAAAGTTGAGGCCGCGATGGCGGAACTCAATTACATCCCTAACCGCGTCGCACAGCAACTGGCAGGTAAACAGACGTCGCTGATTGGCGTCGTGACGGCGAATCTTGCCCTGCACGCCCCTTCACAAATCGTTGCCGCCATAAAATCCCGCGCCGACCAGTCCGGTGCCAGCGTGGTGATCGCCATGGTCGAACGCAGCGGCGTTGAAGCATGCAAAGCCGCAGTCCACAACCTGCTTTCTCAACGCGTAACCGGGCTTATTATTAACTATCCGCTGGATGAAGAAGACGCCATTGTAGTGGCTGCCGCCTGCGGTACGGTGCCGGTGCTGTTTCTCGATGTCTCTGACCAGACGCCAATAAACAGCGTGATTTTCTCCCATGACGACGGCGCCCGCCTCGGCGTTGAACATCTGGTGCAGCACGGACACCAGCGTATCGCCCTGCTGAGCGGGCCGCACACTTCGGTTTCGGCAAGGCTTCGCCATTCGGGGTGGCATAAATATCTGGCGTCCTACCAGTTGCAACCCGTCGCAGAGCTGGAAGGCGACTGGAGTGCGATGTCCGGTTTTCAGCAAACGCTGCATATGCTCAATAGTGGTAATCTCCCCACCGCTATGCTGGTTGCTAACGATCAAATGGCGCTGGGCGCGATGCGGGCAATCAGCGAGTTCGGTCTGCGGGTGGCGGTGGATATCTCGGTGATCGGCTACGATGACACAGAAGATAGCGCCTGCTACATTCCACCACTAACCACCATCAGGCAGGATTTTCCGTTACTGGGTGAAACCAGCGTCGACAGGCTGCTGCAACTTCCCCGTGGCGAATCAACCGTGGGTAACCAACTGCTGCCCGTAACCCTGGTTAAGCGCAAAACGGTTCTACCTCCCGATACGCAAACTACGTCTCCCCAGACGCTGGCGGACTCATTGATCCAGCTCGCGCGGCAAGTCTCTCAGCTCACACCTAAAATGTGAACGCATAACAATTATGTGAGTCAGTTCACTCATTAAACGCCACATCCTTTACAGTTGGGATCGCTTATCCGTATTTTGTTTAAAATTGTGAGCGAGTAACAAAACCAAGCAGGATACCGTTATGAACCTGAACACAGATTCACTCTCCGCTGTTCTGGCCCGCCACGACTGGGAAAATCCCGGCGTCACGCAACTCAATCGCCTGGAGGCGCACCCGCCTTTTTGTAGCTGGCGCTCAGCGGATGATGCGCGAGCTAATCAGCGTTCAACTCAGTTACGCTCCCTGAATGGCCGGTGGCAATTCGCCTGGTTTCCCGCGCCGGAAGCAGTGCCGGAAAGCTGGCTGACAAGCGATCTCCCCCAAGCTGATACTATCAATGTCCCCTCTAACTGGCAGATGGACGGTTACGACGCACCAATTTATACCAACGTCACCTACCCGATTCCGGTTAACCCACCCTATGTTCCGGCGCAGAACCCGACCGGATGTTACTCGCTCACATTGAATATCGAAGATACGTGGTTAGATGAAGGTCAGACGCGCATTATTTTTGACGGCGTCAATTCCGCGTTTCATCTGTGGTGCAATGGTCGCTGGGTTGGCTACGGTCAGGACAGCCGTCTGCCGTCTGAATTCGATCTTAGCGATTATCTGCTGCACGGCGAAAACCGCCTGGCCGTGATGGTGCTGCGCTGGAGCGACGGCAGCTATCTGGAAGACCAGGACATGTGGCGTATGAGCGGGATCTTCCGTGATGTCTCCCTGCTGCATAAACCCACCGCACACATCCGCGACCTGCGCATTAACACCCGCTTTAACGACGACTTCAGCCGCGCCGTGCTGGAAGCGGATGTCAGGATAGCGGGCAACGCGAGCGAAGATTTACGCCTCACCCTGCAATTGTGGGAAGGTGAAACGCTCACTAACGAAACGACATCCCCGCTCGGCAGCGAAATTATTGATGAACGCGGCACTTATCATGACCGGGTTACCCTGCGTCTGAACGTCGAAAAGCCAGCGCTGTGGAGTGCCGAAACGCCCAATCTGTACCGTGCCGTTGTGCAGTTACACACCGTCGACGGAGTGCTGATTGAAGCGGAAGCCTGCGATGTCGGCTTTCGCGAGGTCCGCATTGAAAACGGACTGCTGTTACTCAACGGTAAACCGCTGTTGATTCGCGGCACCAACCGTCATGAGCACCATCCGATCAATGGTCAAGTGATGGATGAGGCGACGATGGTGCAGGATATTCTGCTGATGAAGCAGAACAACTTTAATGCCGTGCGCTGCTCGCATTACCCGAACCATCCGTTGTGGTACACCCTGTGCGATCGCTACGGCCTGTATGTGGTCGACGAAGCCAACATAGAAACCCATGGTATGGTGCCGATGAATCGCCTCACCGACGATCCCACATGGTTGCCTGCCATGAGCCAGCGCGTCACACGCATGGTGCAACGCGATCGCAACCACCCGAGCATTATCATCTGGTCGCTGGGCAATGAATCCGGTCATGGCGTCAATCACGACGCGCTGTATCGCTGGGTGAAATCGGAAGATCCGTCCCGCCCGGTACAGTACGAAGGCGGCGGCGCGAATACCGCGGCGACCGACATTATTTGCCCGATGTACGCTCGTGTCGACAAGGATCAGCCTTTCCCGGCGGTGCCTAAATGGTCGATCAAAAAATGGCTGTCGATGCCCGGCGAGCAGCGTCCGCTCATTCTCTGTGAATACGCCCATGCGATGGGCAATAGTTTCGGCGGCTTCGCCAAATACTGGCAGGCATTTCGTCAGTATCCGCGCCTGCAGGGCGGGTTTGTCTGGGATTGGGTGGATCAGTCGCTGATTAAACATGATGACAACGGTAAGGCCTGGTCAGCCTACGGCGGTGACTTTGGCGACACGCCTAACGATCGTCAGTTCTGTATGAACGGACTGGTGTTCGCCGATCGCACCCCGCATCCGGCATTATACGAGGCCAAACATGAACAGCAGTTTTTCCAGTTCACGTTACTGCCGGGCACCGAACGTCAGATTGAAGTGACCAGCGAATACCTGTTCCGCCGCAGCGATAACGAAGTTCTGCACTGGTCGATTGCCCAGGATGGCAACCCTCTGGCCGCCGGCGAAATCATTCTGGATATCGCCCCGCAGGGACGCCAGGTGATTACCCTGCCAAATGTCCCGATGCCGGAAACCACCGGCCAGCGGTGGCTGACGGTACGCGTGGAACAACCTCAGGCCACCGCATGGTCAGATGCGGGACACATCAGCGCCTGGCAGCAGTGGAAGCTGGAAGAGAAACTGAGCCTGGCGCGGCTGCCAACTGCCCGCACAACGCCACAGCTCAACGTTAGCGAAAACAGCTTTACTGTTGAGAACGACAACAAGCGTTGGCAATTCGACCGTCGGTCTGGCCTGCTGACACAGTACTGGATTGGCGATGCCGCCCAACTGCTAACCCCACTGACCGACCAGTTCACCCGTGCGCCGCTGGATAATGATATTGGCATCAGCGAGTCAACCCGCATTGACCCGAATGCCTGGGTTGAACGCTGGAAGGCAGCCGGTCATTATCAGGTCGAAGCAACGTTACTGGACTGTGCTGCCGACACGCTAAGCAAAGCGGTACTGATCACCACCGAACATGCGTGGCAGTATCAGGGTGAAACGCTGTTCGTCAGCCGAAAAAGCTACCGTATCGACAGTCATGGCGAGATGCAGATAACGGTGGATGTCGACGTCGCCAGCGGCACACCGTATCCGGCGCGTATTGGCCTGAGCTGCCAGTTGGTACAGGTGGCCGAGCGAGTGAACTGGTTAGGTCTCGGCCCACATGAGAACTACCCGGATCGCCTGAGCGCCGCCTGTTTTGACCGTTGGGATCTGTCACTCGATGAGATGTACACCCCGTATGTTTTCCCGAGCGAAAACGGTCTGCGCTGCGGCACGCGCGAACTGCACTACGGCACGCATCAATGGCGCGGCGACTTCCTGTTCAACATCAGCCGCTTTAGTCAGCAGCAGCTGATGGAAACCAGTCACCGCCATCTGCTGCAACCGGAGGCGGGTACCTGGCTCAATATTGATGGCTTCCATATGGGCGTCGGCGGCGATGATTCATGGAGTCCTTCCGTGTCGCCGGAGTTTTTGCTGAGTGTGGGCCATTACCATTATCAACTGGGTTGGCGCTAATCATACACCGGATGGCGCTGCGCTTTTCCGACCGACAAAGCGTGTTCAATGCGCTTAAGTTCTGCGGACAAAAGCCGCTTTTAACCTGTTATGGTAAACGAGACGGTAAACCCAGGTCACAGGATGAGCAGAAAGACGGTTGCGGTAATGGCACTCTTTATCAGCACATTACTTTCAGGATGTGGCAGCATTAATGCGCGCACGGAAGGCGAGGATTCGAATACCTATTATGTGGGTACGCACCACGACATTGATAAACTAAAAAATCCAGGCGCTTACGATTATAACTATTTCGATTTAGCGCTGTTATTTATCGATGTGCCGCTGTCTTTTATGGCGGATACGGTCTATGCGCCGTTTGATTACTATCACGGACCGTATAAGAAAGTCGATTAAAATTCAGGCCCGGTAAGCATCGCGCCACCGGGCCAATTAATAACGGCTACTCCTCGATCGCCTGGCGAATTTGCTGCAGCGATGCCGGATCGTCAATGGTCGTCAGATCGCCGGGATCGCGGCCTTCACAGATCGCCTGGATCGTGCGACGCAGCATTTTACCGGAGCGCGTTTTAGGCAACTGCGACACAAACCAGACGTGTGCCGGACGGCCAAAATTACCAATCTGGCTATCCACCAGCGCCATTATCGCCTTCTCTTCTGAATGCGCGATGTCACGGTCTTCCAGGCTATCGCTCTGTTTCGGAATGACAAATGCAACCGCCACCTGCCCTTTCAGCGCATCTTTCACGCCGACCACCGCCACTTCTGCGACGTTCGGATAGCTGGAAATACTCTCCTCTATCTCACGCGTACCCAATCGGTGCCCGGCGACGTTAATGACGTCATCCGTCCGGCCAAGGATGAAGTAATAGCCGTCGGCATCGCGAATGCCCCAGTCAAAAGTGGCGTATACCTGACGAGAAAACAGCGACCAGTAGGTATTTACGAACCGCTCGTCATCGCCCCAGATGGTCTGAATACACCCTGGCGGCAGCGGCCCTTCAATGACCAGCATCCCCTTTTCATTCGCTGCGCAGGGTTCACCGGTAACCTCATTGAGCAACTGCACGTTATAGCCATACATCGGCACGCCAGGGCTGCCCAACCGCGATGGCCTGTCGTCCAGCCCACGGGCGATCGCCATAATTGGCCAGCCGGATTCGGTCTGCCAGTAATTGTCGATAACCGGGACGCCCAGGGTTTCCGTTACCCAACTGGCGGTCGGTTCGTCCAGCGGTTCCCCAGCCAGATACAGCACCTCCAGTGAGGAGAGATCGTGATTGCGGATCTGTGCGGTCGGGAATTTCTTCAGTACGCGTATCGCCGTTGGCGCGGAGAACATCCGGCTAACCTGATACTTCTCAACAATCTTCCACCACACGCCGCAGTCCGGGTACGTTGGCAGACCTTCGTACACTACCGTCGCCATCCCCGCCAGCAACGGGGCGTACACGATATACGAATGCCCAACCACCCAGCCGATGTCCGACGCGCAGAAGAATACGCCGCCCGCTTTGCCGCCAAAAATGGTGTCCATCGAAGTCGCCAGCGCGACCGCATAGCCGCCAACGTCACGCTGCACGCCCTTCGGTTTACCGGTTGTGCCGGAGGTGTAGAGAATGCAGGACGTTTCGTTCGACTCCAGCCACGTCACCGGTACGCGCGTACCAAGATGCTGCTGGCGCAGCGCGGCAAAGTCGAGGTCGCGTCCCTCAACCCGCGCCATTTTCGCCAGGCCACGATCGACCAGCACGACATGGCGCGGCTGATGCTGCGCCTGGCTGATAGCATCATCAAGCAGCTTTTTATACGGCAGGATCTTGCCCCCGCGCGCGCCGGCATCCGCCGAGACGATAACCACCGGTCGGGCATCGTCGATCCGCGCCGCTACGCTGTGCGAAGCGAACCCCCCGAATACCACCGAATGGATCGCCCCAATACGCGCGCAGGCCAACAGCGTAATGTGCGCCTCGGCGATCATCGGCATGTACACCAGAACCCGATCGCCGCGCTGCACGCCCAGAGACAACAACATCGCCGCCGCGACGTTCACTTCGTCGTATAGCTGACGAAAGGTAAACGTGCGTTCTTCTTCGGTTTCCGATGACACCGCAATCAGCGCCAGCGCCTCGGGTTGTTTTTCCACCCAACGGTCGATGGCGTTATGGCATAAATTGGTCTTCCCGTCGCAAAACCAGCGGGCAAACGGCGGGTTGCTGTGGTCCAGCACCTGCGTATACGGCTGCTGCCAGTCAATTCGCTGGGCCTGCTCGGCCCAGAACGACTCCGGTTGCGTAATCGAACGTTGATAAAACTCGCTATAAGACATAATGCTCTCCTGTTGAACTTACGCCTTGCCGCACGCAGGTTTAGATTACATAAAGGTCCATATACTCATTGACCGGCATCTGCTCCAGGCGAGTTCTGTCCAGGGAGACATCCAGAATGCGCTGCTGCTGACGGGTCGGAAACTGACGCGCCAGGTTGATTTTGAACTTCTCGACCAGCTTCGGCATACCGTCGTGACGACGGCGCGCATGACCGATCGGGTACTCCACCACCACTTCCTCAAAGCGTGAACCGTCGGTGAACTCGAGAGTGATGGCGTTCGCGATAGCGCGTTTTTCCGGGTCGTGATAATCAGCGGTAAAGGCCGGATCTTCGAAGCAGGTGATCTTCTCACGCAGGGCATCAATGCGTTTATCCTGCGCCACACCGTCTTCGTAATCGGCTGCCGTTAAGCGTCCAAACAGCAGCGGCACGGCGACCATGTACTGGATACAGTGGTCACGATCCGCCGGGTTATCCAGCGGGCCTTTTTTATCGATGATGCGGATGCAGGCTTCGTGGGTACGAATGGTCACTTTTTCGATATCCGCCGCCGTTTTACCCGCGGCCTGCAGTTGCTCATACAGCGTCATTGCCGCTTCTACCGCGGTCTGCGAGTGGAATTCGGCCGGGAAGGAGATTTTAAACAGCACGTTTTCCATCACGTAAGAGCCGTACGGACGCTGGAAGCGGAACGATTCCCCTTTGAAGGAGACATCATAAAAGCCCCAGGTTTTCGCCGTCAGCGCCGACGGATATCCCATCTCGCCCGTTTTTGCCATCAGCGCCAGACGTACCGCGCGGGAGGTCGCATCGCCTGCCGCCCAGGATTTACGCGTGCCGGTATTTGGCGCATGACGATAGGTACGCAGCGACTGGCCGTCGACCCACGCCAGCGAAACGGCGTTGAGAATTTCATCCCGGCTCAGCCCAAGCATTTCAGCGACCACCGCCGTGGAGGCGACTTTTACCAACAGAACGTGATCGAGACCTACGCGGTTAAAGGAGTTTTCCAGCGCGATACAGCCCTGAATTTCATGGGCTTTGATCATCCCGGTCAGCACTTTTTTCATGGTCAACGGCGCTTTCCCCGCCGCTACCGCGTTGCGTGACAGCCAGTCAGCCGTGGCCAGAATACCGCCGAGGTTATCGGAAGGATGGCCCCATTCCGCCGCCAGCCACGTGTCGTTGAAGTCCAGCCAGCGGATCATCGCGCCGATGTTAAACGCCGCCTGCACCGGGTCAAGCTGGAACTGGGTGCCCGGTACGCGAACGCCGTTCGGCACCACGGTCCCCGGCACCACCGGCCCTAACAGTTTTTTACAGGCCGGATATTCCAGCGCTTCCAGGCCACAGCCAAGGGTGTCGAGCAGGCAATAATGCGCGGTGTCGTACGCCACCTTTGAGGTGATCTCGTAATTCATAACGTAATCAACGATATCGACGATTTCACGGTCAAAGTCTGGGCGGACGTTCGAAATATGTGCGGACATAGGGTACAACTCCTGTTTTTATATTTAGAGGTTTTAATTAGCAACGCTTTTCGATCGGCACAAATACGCGATCTTCCGGGCCGGTGTAGTTGGCGGAAGGACGGATAATTTTGTTATCCTGGCGCTGTTCGATGATGTGCGCCGCCCAGCCGGTAACGCGGGCGATAACAAACAGCGGAGTGAACATTTCGGTCGGGACGCCCATCATGTTGTAGGAGACCGCCGAGAACCAATCGAGGTTGGGGAACATCTTTTTCGTTTCCCACATCACCTCTTCCAGACGGTCGGCGATGTTGTACATTTTCAGCGAACCGCCTTCCTGAGAAAGCTGCTTCGCCACGCGCTTAATCACCTGATGACGCGGATCGGCAATGGTGTAAACCGGGTGACCAAAGCCAATCACCACTTCTTTGTTTTCCACGCGTTTGCGGATATCCGCTTCGGCTTCATCCGGCGTTTCATAACGCTGCTGGATCTCCAGCGAAACTTCATTCGCCCCGCCGTGTTTCGGCCCACGCAGCGCGCCAATCGCGCCGATAATCGCGGAATACATATCAGAGCCGGTCCCCGCAATCACACGACTGGTGAAGGTGGACGCGTTGAATTCGTGCTCGGCATACAGCACCAGTGAAATGTGCATCGCCTTTTCCCAGCTTGGCGACGGTTTTTCGCCATGCAGCAGATGCAGGAAGTGACCGCCAATGGAATCATCATCCGTTTCCGGCTGAATGCGCTCGCCGTTATGGCTGTAGTGATACCAGTACAGGAGAATAGAGCTGAGCGACGCCAGCAGCTTGTCTGCAATATCGCGCGCGCCGGAAACGGTATGCCCCTCTTTTTCCGGCAATGTACACCCCAGCGCGGAGACGCCGGTACGCATTACATCCATCGGGTGGGATGCGGCAGGCAGCGCTTCCAGCACGGTACGCACGTTTGCAGGTAAGCCGCGCAGCGCTTTGAGTTTGCTTTTATAGGCGGTGAGCTCGTCGCGAGTGGGTAATTTACCGTGGATCAGCAGATGCGCGACTTCTTCAAATTCGCACTGTTGCGCCAGGTCGAGAATATCGTAGCCGCGATAATGCAGGTCGTTACCACTTTTGCCGACAGTACATAACGCGGTATTTCCGGCGGCCACGCCAGACAGCGCAACTGACTTTTTCGGTTTAATGACATGCGTGTTGTTTTGCAGGATTGTTGTGTCGCTCATGTTGTCCTCGTCATTTTTATAATATGTAGGGTGCTGAGGGTGTGAGAGTAGCCACGTAAGCCGGACGGCTACTTTTTGCTATACAGCGCGTCGAGTTTCTCTTCGAACTGGTAGTAATTGATGCTTTCGTACAGTTCGTTGCGCGTCTGCATAATGTCGATCACGCTCTTTTGCGTACCTTCCTGACGCAGCACGTTGTAAACCCGTTCAGCCGCACGGTTCATGGCGCGGAAGGCCGACAGCGGATACAGGGCCATGGCGACGTTCGCGCTACGCAATTCATCGGTAGTGAACAGCGGCGTGGCGCCAAATTCGGTAATGTTAGCGAGGATCGGTACCTGCACCGCATCGGCAAACTGGCGGTACATTGACAACTCGGTAATGGCTTCCGGGAACAGCATATCGGCCCCCGCTTCGACATACGCCTGGGCACGATCGATAGCCGCCTCTAATCCTTCCACCGCCAGCGCATCGGTTCGCGCCATAATCACAAAGTTAGGATCGGTACGGGCATCCACGGCGGCGCGGATCCTGTCGACCATTTCTTCTTTGGAGACGATCGCCTTGTTCGGACGATGCCCGCAACGCTTGGCGTCGATCTGATCTTCAATATGCAGCGCAGCGGCCCCGGCTTTGGCAATCGACTTCACGGTGCGCGCCACATTGAACGCCGACGATCCAAAACCAATATCCGCATCCACCAGCAATGGCAGCGGGCAAACATCGGTGATACGACGAATATCGGTCAGTACATCATCAAGGGTCGAAATACCGAGATCCGGCAGACCCAACGACCCGGCCGCGACGCCGCCGCCGGAGAGATAAATCGCCTGATACCCGGCACGCTGAGCCAGCAGAGCGTGATTGGCGTTGATGGTGCCAACGATTTGTAATGGATTTTCTTTGCTGAGCGCGGCGCGAAACGCCAGCCCTGGGGAGTGTTGAGACATATCCCGTCCTCTTGTTATCAACTTGTTATCATTCGTTGATTTACCTAAAGCAAGGGGTATGCCAAAGACCGTAACTTTTATTCAAATTTCATTTTTACTTTTTAAAACAGATAATTACATTTAGACCCTGTATTTTTATTGCACAAAAGCGTGTCAGCTATCGTTTCATGAAACGTTCCTTCACGTTTCATTGCAACATTTATGAAACACAACTAAACCCTTATACTCGGTTCCTTACTTTTTGGGTTGCTTATGGCTGATACGCATCTTCCGCCGCGGGTGAATGACGACAAACCGGTTATCTGGACGGTTTCGGTCACGCGTCTGTTCGAACTGTTTCGCGACATCAGTCTGGAGTTCGACCACCTGGCGACTATCACCCCTATTCAGCTTGGTTTCGAAAAAGCGGTGGCCTATATCCGTAAGAAGCTGGCCACCGAACGTTGCGATGCCATCATTGCGGCAGGCTCTAACGGCGCGTATCTGAAAAGCCGTTTATCGATTCCGGTGATCCTGATTAAACCCAGCGGGTTTGACGTACTACAGGCGCTGGCGAAAGCGGGAAAACTGACGTCGTCGATTGGCGTCATTACCTATCAGGAAACCATCCCCGCGCTAATCGCCTTTCAAAAGACCTTCAATTTGCAGCTTGAACAGCGCAGCTATATCACCGAGGAAGATGCCCGTGGACAAATCAACGAGCTGAAGGCCAACGGCACCCAGGCGGTGGTCGGCGCAGGGTTGATTACCGATTTGGCGGAAGAAGCGGGCATGACCGGTATCTTTATCTATTCGGCGGCTACCGTGCGCCAGGCGTTTATCGACGCGCTGGATATGACCCGTCTGACGCTACGCAGAAACGGGCAATACGCCTCTGGTGATACGCTGCGCACCCGCTATGCGCTGGGAGATATGCGCGGTCACTCTGCGCAAATGGAACAGGTGCGGCACACCATTATGCTCTACGCCCGTTCGCGTGCGCCGGTGCTGATTCAGGGTGAAACCGGCACGGGTAAAGAACTGGCGGCGCAGGCTATTCATCGTGAATATTTCACCCGTCAGGAGAATCGGCGCGGAAAACCTTCACCGCCGTTTGTTGCCGTCAACTGCGGCGCCATCACCGAATCATTGTTGGAAGCGGAGCTGTTCGGCTATGAAGATGGCGCGTTTACCGGCTCCCGCCGGGGAGGACGCGCGGGCCTGTTTGAAATTGCCCACGGCGGGACGCTGTTTCTTGATGAGATAGGCGAAATGCCGCTACCGTTACAAACCCGATTATTACGCGTGCTGGAAGAAAAAGAGGTCACCCGGGTCGGTGGACATCAGCCGATTCCGGTCGATGTGCGGGTGATTAGCGCCACGCACTGCAACCTGGAACAAGAGATGAAACAGGGTGAGTTTCGTACCGATCTGTTTTATCGCCTGAGCATTCTGCGCCTCAAATTGCCGCCGCTGCGCGAACGGCTGCCCGATATTCTGCCGCTGGCGGAAGGCTTTTTAAAACAGTCGTTGGCGGAACTGGACGTACCGTTTTCTGAACCCGTGCGTAAGGGTCTGGGACTGAGCCAGCCTACGCTGCTGAATTATGGCTGGCCGGGGAATATTCGCGAGTTGCGCAATATGATGGAGCGTCTGGCGCTGTTTTTGAGCGTCGAACCGCAGCCTGAGTTGAACGTACAATTTCTGCAGCAGCTATTACCAGAACTGGCCGCGGTTGCTGAGCCACCGCAGGTCACTTCATCACTGACGCCGCAACAGGTGCTGGCACAATTCAATGGTGATAAAACCGCGGCTGCGCGATATCTCGGTATTAGCAGGACCACGTTCTGGCGCAGACTAAAAGAAAACCCGCCGGTACAATGACCGGCGGGTTGCGTAATATTTACAGCTACGTATTATTTTTTCTTGTAGATATTGGCTGTACCGTGGATTTTATTGTCCGTTTGGCCGGAAGTTAATACCACCACATCGGCACCTTTCTCTTCGGCTTTCTTCAGCAGCTCTTCTTTAGCATCTGCCACAGAAACTTCGTTACTTGTTGAAATATCACCGATTTTTGTGTACTGCGACTCAACCTTTTCAAACTCAAGTTTTGTCATAAATTCCGCGGCATAGGCGTTGGAAAAGACTAAAGCTAACGCACCAATTAATACTTTATATCCAGTTTTCATATAAAAGCTCCAGGTTTTGTTATATATGCCATCATCAATCCTGAACATCCGCCATGCGAGTCAAGGATGATTAATAAGTAGTTCAGGCCGCTAAAAAGATCCAGAGCTGGCGGAAATATAAAGATATTTTGCGCGTTGTGAATTACAGAAGATCCCACGCCGCTGCATTAACCGGCGCAGCGGGGTTACAGAAACCAGGCGTAGGCGTTATTTGCAAATTTAGGCGCATTTCACAATACAGTGTGAGTGAATACGCAGAATGACAAACGCGCTAAAATTATAGTGTTAGCAGTCTAAGCATGCCGCAGGCCCGCTCTCACTAATGGAATCGTTGTCTATGGAACCTTTACACGCCGTCGTACTCACCATCAGCCTGTTTGTTTTAACCTTTTTTAATCCCGGCGCGAACCTGTTCGTGGTGGTGCAAACCAGCCTGGCCTCTGGACGACGCGCAGGGGTGATGACCGGTCTGGGCGTGGCCTTAGGCGATGCGTTCTACTCCGGCCTCGGGCTCTTTGGCATGGCGACGCTCATTACCCAGTGTGAAGAGATATTTTCACTGATTAAAATTGTCGGCGGCGCCTACTTGCTGTGGTTTGCCTGGAACAGTATTCGCCATCAGGCTACACCGCAAATGCCAACGTTACAGCAGCCGATTTCCGCCCCGTGGTACGTATTTTTCCGCCGCGGGTTATTAACGGATTTATCTAATCCGCAAACCGTTCTGTTTTTTATTAGTATCTTCTCCGTCACCCTCAGCGCAGAAACGCCTACGTGGGCGAGGCTAATGGCCTGGGCAGGTATTGTGTTGTCTTCCGTCATCTGGCGTATTTTTCTCAGCCAGGCGTTTTCTTTGCCCGCCGTGCGCCGTGCGTATGGCCGTATCCAGCGGGTTGCCAGCCGGGTGATAGGCGCTATTATCGGCGTCTTCGCGCTCAGGCTTATTTATGAAGGTATCAGCCATCGTTAAGAGAGTTTAACTTGACCATTGTGACGTAATTGTCCGTAATACCGCCTGAATTTTTAAATCGCATTTTGAGTGGCAGTGAGATGGAACAGGTTGCTCCGGTTAACGACACATTACTCCTTACAGAATGGCAGGCGTTGTTACGTCAAACATCCCCTGAAGTTCATACGATCCTGACATCATTAAGCGACGAAGAGATCCGCCATTTAGTGAGCGTTTTTTATGACTATATGCTCTCCCATGCGGAGAGTGCATTGTTCCTCAATACTGAACAGGTCAGCACCCGCCTCAGCGGCAGTATGTTTGACTGGCTACGCAGCGTACTCGGCAGCGCGCATGAAGACCTCTCACAACTGCTGGCAAAACAGCGCAAAATTGGCGTGGTACATGCCCGCATCGGGCTGCCTATCGATCTGGTTAATCGCGGCGCGCGTAAGTTGAAAGATGAATTGTATCGGGTCCTGAAAAAGAAAGCGGAATACTCGCCTGCCCTGCTGAGCGACGCTATCTGTTTCAGCAGCCTGGCAATGGATACCGCCCTGGAGGCCATGACCGTCTCCTATTCCCCCAGCTATCAAAACTCCATGCATACGCAGGAACAGTATCGCCTGCAGACCATTTACGATGACGTCAACGTCGAACGCGAGCGGCAAATACGTTCATTTACCGACTGGGAAAACCAGTTTATCTATAATATCGCCACCGGAATGCCTTTCGGTGAGCTGGTTCTTTTGGCGAATTCTGATTTTGGTATGTGGTTCGCACACAAGGGAAAATACATTCTGGGCAACAGCAATCTGCTGAAAGAAATGGAGTCGCTGATTGCGGAAATCGACAACCGCCTGACCACCACGCTGTCGCATCAGCATCAGGCGACAGAACCTGAACGGATGAGCTTGTTGCAGGATGTTCGCCAGCTCTCGGCAAAAATCCATTTCCTGCTCGCCTCAATGTTCGACGCGCTGGTGAAGCAGGAAAATGGTAAAGACTCACTGACGCAATTGCTTAACCGCCGCTTTATCCCGACCATTATGCGGCGTGAGATCTCGCTGGCGTTACATACCCGCAAGCCCTTTACCCTGGCGATGCTGGATATCGACTACTTTAAGCAAATTAACGACAACTACGGGCATAACACTGGTGATATGACGCTCAAAAACGTCGCGGCGGTTATTTATGATCATATTCGCAGCAGCGATTACGTGTTCCGCTACGGCGGCGAAGAATTTATGATTCTGCTTGTCGAGTCAGATCAGTCTCAGGCCAGTATTATCCTCGAAACGCTGCGTATGAAAATTGCCGAGATGCGCATGGCGGCCTCAGCGACAGAAGTGTTTTCTGTCACCGTCAGTATTGGCATCGCCGAATATGACTACCATCCTGACTATAAGCAGTTGGTTGATAAGGCCGATCGGGCGCTGTACCTGGCGAAAAGTAATGGCCGCGACCGCGTAGAGATATTTCAGGAATAACCTATTTCTCCACAGAGAAATAAATACCCCGTTAAGGGTATTTATCTGACCTGCGATAAGTATCGGGCTGTTATTTTTATTCAGGCATATTCGCGCCATAAAAATAACAGCCGCTTAATAAGATGCAAATCAAATACACCAAATCTGAATAGCGCTAGCATATCCCGGTGATGACGCCTTCTGAAAGCAGGAGGGGAAATATGAGGGATAATGTGAAACCATGAACGGGAAAAAGAGAACGCGCTGGCAGCGTCGCCCAGGCACGACCGGAGGCAAAATGCCGTGGAATGACTGGCGTAATGCCAGCACCTGGCGAAAAGCCACCCAGTTTCTCCTGCTGGCCAGCAATATCTATATTGGCGTGACATTTTATTATTGGGTCCGCTACTTTGAAACTGCCGGTACCAGCGTCTATATTCCAAGACCTGGCGGCATTGAGGGATGGCTGCCTATCGCGGGTTTGATGAATATCCGCTACACGCTGGAGACCGGTTTTCTCCCGCCCATCCATGCTGCCTCTATGCTGCTGCTAGTTGCGTTTATCCTGATTAGCCTGTTGTTAAAAAAAGCCTTCTGTTCGTGGCTATGCCCGGTTGGTACGCTTTCCGAACTGCTTGGTACTCTGGGAAGAAAAGTAGTGGGTCGCAACTTCACGCTGCCGCGCTGGCTGGATATCCCACTGCGCAGTCTGAAGTATCTGCTGTTGGGTTTCTTCCTGTATATCGCTCTGTCGATGCCCGCCCAGGGAATTCAGTACTTTCTGATGTCGGCCTACGGCATGATCATTGACGTGAAGATGCTCGATTTTTTTCGTCATATCGGCTCCGCCACACTTATTTTCGTGGTAGTTATCAGCGTCCTGAGCCTGTTCATTCGTAACGCCTGGTGCCGTTATCTGTGTCCTTACGGCGCACTACTTGGCCTGTTCTCTCTGCTCTCGCCGTTTAAAATCCGGCGTAATGCAGACAGTTGCATTGACTGCGGGAAATGTGCGAAAAACTGCCCGTCGACTATTCCGGTTGATCGACTGATTCAGGTGCGTACCGTGGAATGTACCGGCTGTATGACCTGCGTTGAATCCTGCCCGGTGGCCTCTACGCTGAGCTTTTCACTGCACACCCCACCAGGGGAACAAGGAAACGGCAAACCGTTATGGCGGCAAACGGCATTGTCAGGCGTTGTTATGACTATACTGGTGCTGGGTATTCTTTTTGCCACCGTTGGTTATGCGGTTTATGCCAATGTCTGGGATACGCCGGTGCCCGAACACATGTATTTCCAACTGATCCCGAAGGCTAAAATGATCGGCCATTAATGTTGTAATAACCCTGCCAATTCTGGCAGGGTTTCCCGCCTGTTCCGCCATTTTAAGACTATTGTCCTTGTGCCTTCACGCCCCGGTTTATACAACCTTAACTATCACCATTAATTATTCATTTTCTATTTTGTTATGGCTGACTGGGTTCACAATAATGAACAGGACAATATTATGACTAAAATAAAACTGGCACTGCTATTACCTCTGTTTCTGGTGGGTTGTACGATGAGCGATGGGGAATTAAGGAACGCTTACGCACAGCATTATCAGCAACCCGCCGCGTATGTCGAGACTTATAAACAGAAGATAGCCAGCATGGATATTAATACCCTGGCCCAATATGCCGCCGCAGAAGATAAGAAAAAAATGCGTGGGCAGCCGAGACTGAAAATCGACGAATTCATTACCATTGAGAACGTACAGGCGAAAGCGAATCGGGTGGTCTACGATTACTCGCTGTCAGAGAGCTGGCTGGCGCTGTCTGCTGACAAACAGCGCGAGAAGCAGACCAATATGAATAAAGATCTGATCTACCGTACCTGCTCGCTGGAAACAGTACGTCTGGCGCAGGCGAAAGGGCTGGAAGAAGAGCATAACTATTACAGCCGGTACCCAGACAAAATCGCCTTCACTCTGAGAACCAGCGCGCAAATTTGTATGCAAAACGGTTTTACAAAATAGCCGCAATCCACTACGACTGATGCGCTGCGCTTATCCGGCCTACAATTTACACACTACCGTAGGCCGGATAAGGTGCCAGCGCCGCCATCCGGCTAAAGCATCAGAATTTCCAGGATACGCTGCCGACAATGCTGCGCTCAGCGCCAAAGTAGCAGTATGAGAGCGAATTACAGGCCGCAACGTAGCGCTTATCGGTCAGGTTGTTGACGTTCAACTGGGCGCTCAGTCCTTTAATACCGATATTCGTTAAATCGTAGCCAATTGCCATATCCACCAACGTATAGGATGGCAGGGTATGCGTATTCAGACGATCGCTGGTGATCCCATTGACATAACGCACGCCCGAGCCGAGCGTCAGACCATCCAGCGGGCCACTTTTCACATCGTAGCTCAGCCAGGTGCTGGCCTGATTCCGTGGTGCATACACAGCACGCTTGCCCTGCTCCTCCGGACTGCTTTTCTTGTAGCGGATGTCGGTATAGGTATATGCCGCCTGCAGACGGAAGCTGTCCGTCAGCTGACTTATCGCCTCCAGCTCCACCCCTTCAGATTCAATTTCCCCAATCGAGCGGTACGGATCGGTCGGCTCTTCTTTGGTGGCGATATTGGTTTGATTAATGCGGAACACCGACGCGCTGAACTGACTGTTAAGTCCTTCCGGTTCATATTTCAGCCCTGCTTCCCACTGCTTGCCTTTCATCGGATCCAGCAGATTGCCGTTCTCATCGGCAAAGCTGGTTGGCGTAAAGGCGGTGGAATAACTCACGTACGGCGCAAAGCCGTTATCGAACAAATAGAGCAATGCGGCGCGGGTACTAAAGTTGTTTTTATCCAGATCGCTGCGGGTATCGTTGATCTTATCAATGTTAGAAACGCTGACCTGATCGTAGCGACCGCCGAGCGTAATACGCCAGCGATCCCATGACATCTGATCCTGTAAATAGTAGCCCGTCTGGCGCAGCTTGTGCTTTTCACGCGCATACATGTCGATATAATCCGGCTTCGCGCCATACACCGGGTTAAAAGCGTCGATCGGCGGGAATGCGCCGTAGTAGCCGGTGGTATTGTTGCTGCGATCCTGATAATCAATCCCCACCAGCAGACGATGGTTGACCTGCCAGGTATCAAAGCTGCCGTCGAGCTGGTTATCCAGCGTAATCGCCGACATTTTTTCATCCGAGCCGGAATAGCCGCGATTAAGCTCGGTTTCGTTCAACCATCCCGCCGCATATACCTGGTTCAGTTCAACGTCGGTATGCAGATAGCGCAGCTTTTGCCGCACCGACCAGCCGCTATCAAACATGTGCTCAATATTGTAGCCCACCATGTTTTCACGGCGATCGTATTTGTCGTAATCATCCTCACCTTCGTAAAAGGTGTTAGAGATCTTTTGCCCGTAATGCGGAACGACTGTGCCGTCATAGGGCAGACCGGAGTGGCTACCGCCTTCTGGATCGCGATGCAGATAGGCCATCAGATCCAGACGTGTCTGGTCGGTGATGCGCCAGGTCAGACTGGGCATCAGCGCGTAACGTTCTTCTTTCAATGGGCCAAACTGTGAGTCCGCGTAACGCGTCATCCCGCTCAGGCGCGCCGCCACACGATCGTTATCATCCAGCGCCCCGGTAACGTCAAACGCCGCGCCGCGCTGATTATTGTTGCCGGCAAACAACTTTACTTCCCCACCCGCGTCGAACGACGGCTTACGCGACGTCAACGCGACGATCCCCCCCGGAGAAGAACGCCCGTACAGTACGGAAGCCGGACCACGCACCACTTCGATATCTTCAAGGAACCACGGATCGACCACCAGCGAGCTGTGTGAGTTGGTATCGCCCATCATCTTCAGACCATCGAGATAGACGTTGTCCAGGCTGCCATCGGAGAAGCCGCGCAGCACAATGTAGTCAAAGCGGTTGGAGGCGCCAATCTGATTGCTGTAGACCCCCGGCGTATAGCTAACGGCCTGGCGCACGCTGGTTGCGCCCTGCTCTTCAAACTGTTCGCGGGTAATGATGGATACCGATTGCGGGGTTTCAATATCCGGCGTGGCAAGCTTGGTGGCCCCGCTCTGCATTTGCGAGGTGACAACGACCGTATCGTTTTTTGTTGTTTCCTGCGCCAGCAGAGGAAAAGCCACGCTGCCGGTCACCCATCCTACCAGCAGCGCCAACCGAGTCTTCGCGAACATGAGTATCTCCAAAGGCATTTCTAATTGTAAGTGAGAATTATTACCTTTTTGCTGACGGAGATAGCTATGCCGGATGCCAGATTACCTATGCGCAGTGCCAAATTGTCTGCCTGCAACGTGCGCAAAACGCAAAAATGGATTAGCAAAGCTTGAGCAAATCGCCTGGCGAAAAACCGTAACGACGACGAAAGGCGGTAGAGAAGTTGGTGGCATGCTGGTATCCCGACATCCAGGCTGCCTGCTGTACGCTGTATCCTTCCAGTAAATAACCGCGCGCGCGTTCCAGGCGGCAATCGCGCAGGTAATCAAAGACCGAACAGCCATAGGCTGCGCGAAACTTGCTACGCAAACTGCTGGGACTCATCGCCGCGCGTTGCGCCAGCTCATTGAGCGTGTGGTCATTTTCAGGATTCTGTTCCAACAGGCGACGAACGACTTCCAGCCGCTGCTGTTCACCGCTGGCCGCAAGGTGTTTGCCGCTCTCGACCTGGCACACGCTGAGACCATGGCCGAACAGTTGCAATATCAACCCTTCCAGCATCAACTGACGAGAGACATTGCTGAGCGTACCCTGCTGCGCATACTCCAGACCACTGAGTAAAAATCCCGGCACCTGCCAGATAAGCGTCGGCGTCTGGCATCTTTCCCACTCACGCATCAACGATTCGAGCAACCCCGTGCGCCACGCGCCGTCGGGATACAGACCGAGCGATAAGGTTCGCAGTTTGCAGTCGGCATGATGGCGGGCGCGCATCGTCTGGTGCTCGCTCAGGCGTGAGCTAAATGCCATGCCGGAACGTACCACATGTTCCTGGCCGTTAAGCGAGAGGATCACGCAGCCTTCCAGTACCACCAGCATATACAGGGGACTGCTGTGGCGGGAGGTGGTTTCGTAGGGTTGCAATACTTGTACATCAGAGTGCGTCACGCACATCCCGCAGGGAAGCGTCATCTCCTCAATTTCACCTTGCAGCACAGGGCTAGCGGACGGCAAGTCCGGCTTTTGCGCCAGCAGGGGAAAGCGATAGTCGATCCCATAACGCTCACCAAAATCCATAAACTCGCTGACGGAAAAAGTACGGGCTACGCGTCTGGACGCATTCAGAGTGGTGTTGTTCATGCTGTCTTCTGCACAGAAAATGGGATTAACAGGTTATGGCCAGGAGCAACATTACCATTCCCTGCGCGACACAACAATAATAATGAGAATTATTATCAATATGATTGAGGCACTATTTCCCGACAGCCAGCCATCTCATCAGACTGAATTTACAGCTGATGAGATGAGCATGTTCTACTGCTTGTCCTGCGTGCCCTGCTGCGGGTTTTCATCAACCTGAAACACAGCCACCGCCTGGGATAGCATTGCCGACTGCTCTTCCACACTGCCTGTCGTGGCGGCGATTTCCTCTACCAGCGACGCGTTTTGTTGAGTGACTTGCTCCATTTGCGTGACAGCAACGCGGATCTGCTCGATGCCGCTACTCTGTTCCCCCGATGCGCCGGATATATCTTCCATGAGTATATTGATATTGCGTATTGCCTTAGCAATGTCCGCCATCATGGCCCCACTGTTTTCAGCTATCTCCACCCCTTCCTTGACGCTGATTGCCGCCTTAGCCACCAGTTCGCTAATTTCTTTCGCTGAGGAGGCGCTACGTTGGGCAAGGGTTCTGACTTCACTCGCCACAACGGCAAATCCACGCCCGGATTCGCCAGCGCGCGCCGCTTCTACCGCGGCGTTTAAGGCGAGAATGTTGGTCTGGAAAGCAATACTATCAATCACATGAGAGATTTCATTCACGCTTTGCGCGTTGCGGCTGATCAGGTGAATTTTTTCAACCATGTCGCTCATTAAGCGCTCGCCACGCAATGCCATTTCCGTACTTTCACTCGTCATGGCGGACGCCTGATGTGATTTATCAGTGTTATTTTTGGTCGTTACAGAAATCTGTTCCATACTGGCCGCCGTTTCAACCACCGCCGCAGCCTGCTGCTCCGTTCGGGTTGATAAGTCTGAATTACCCGAAGCAATTTCCTGCATTCCAATATTAATAGACTCAACGCCATCGCGGATCGTACTGACGGTCTCCCGCAGGCCGTTTTGCATATGTTGTAAATTTAAACACAGTAAGCCAATTTCATTGTTACCCGGCACCAGAACGGGATGACTCAGATCGCCTTTACCTATCCGTGAAAAATGCTCAGACACGATATTTAATGGCTGAATGATTGTTCGGTTTATCCAGAGATTGCAGAGAATAAAGATAAGAACCGTACCTGCAAGGAGCAAGGATATTTTAAGTATTGAGGTGTTAAACTGAACGTGTGTCTGCTCTACGATTTTTTCACCGACCAACATGGTTGATTTGAAGTAGTTCTCGATCTCCCTATCAAAATTTTTTCGCAAAGGCAGCAGCTCAGCGTTGGCATTTGTTTGTGTACCGACAATACTACCGTTAGAAAAAACCTCATTTAACTTATCAACATACTTTTGTTCAGCATTCATTTGTTGCTCAAAAGCAGTTCTGACGATTTTACCAACCTGCGGATCATCCGCCGTCAATCCTGGTATATCCCAAAAAATAGCGAACTGCTTTCTGGCATAGGCAATCTCATCCTGCACCTGTCGCAATGTCTGTTGGGTAGCAGCCGTATCTTGCAGTTGAATATTATCAAGAACGCTTCTTACTTTATAGGTAGCCCCAATGACGTTATGCAGCGCATCCTGTTCCTTTACTATATTGTGCAGTAGAAGCGTACTTTTTTGATTTCCCTTGAGATCGACTAATTCGAAACCATTAGAAAGGAATTGCATGAAGGTAAATACCAAAAGCAATAATAACAGGCTGGTTTTAATCCTCACATTTCTTAACATTTAAACATCTCCATAACAATTAGACAATCATCTCTGACTAAATTGTTATCGACACGCCACGTAATACCTTAACCAATAAAATGGTTAATTATGAGAAAGTTTCCCCGCTCACCATAGCCTAATAAATAACGTACGCCGTTGCTCACATGGCAGCAAACCGCCATTTTATTGGCGTGAAGAATTAAACTATAAAAAAACCAACATTAATATTATTTATGGATGAAAAAAACAGTTATATTAAACACCCTGCGCCACTGAGAATGGGCAAGATAGCCGTATCTGATCGGCATAAAGCGAACAAAGCACCAGCCAAACGTCAGAGAATATAGACGGTAACTTTTTCCTGACGATCTGCCGGCACCCTTACCCATGACATTGAATCAACTGCAATTGTCGCCATTTCATTTTCTAACCGGAGTAGCGGCGTGCTGTTATCTGGCGCAGAAGAACTTTCGCCAATCTCGAGAATGCCCCGAAAAGAGATAGATAAATTGTCAGCAGCATCCGACAACCTAATCCATTCGGTCGCGATCTCTAATTTTTGCTTTAACAATTCTCTGTTCATAACTTCTGCTAATCATTACTTATCAGTAAGAAACTGGAAGTGATGAAATTCATTAGAAATATCCTTCACAAATTCTACCGGGAGGTTGTGTTTGATAAAGGTTAATTTTGCGAACTCAACATCACCATACACCCGGATACAGAAAGGTTTGACAATCTCGCCCTGAGTGCCAAAGCACTCCTGAAGTCTGGTATCATCCATAAAAATAAAGTTACCCTTCCTCACTTTAATATTATCATGCAGGTCACGCCACTTCTCTGGTGTGAGTAGAAAGTTCTGCCATCCGTTGTTTCTCAACATTTCAATCGCGTGGGTGAATTTAAAATAATCATTTTGCATTGTCACGTCACCACTTGAGGTGGCATACAAATATTCTATTTTAAATTTTAGCTGTGCGTTGAGGCTTTTTTTCTTGCCTTCATCAATTAACCATTGAAGCTCATTGGCAATACTCCGCGAGAAGAGTTTTCTTTTTTTTGCGATTGCCAACCAATGCATAATAAAAATATGCTCTGACATTTTAGAGTAGATCTTGTGATCCTGTATTGCGATACCAATTGCAACTAACGCGCTCCAGGTAAACGCCTCCAGGTCATCCTGATAATGATGCCTCGATTTACTCACTTTTCCTAAATTTTTTACCACTTAAAACCCACCCAGAAAAATCATTATTGCATTTAATTAGTTACTGCTCAATTTAAAAACCTACTACAACTAAAACCAGCATAATATGATCCAGATTAATTTATCTCAATGTAAAAAAAGAGCCATGAAACACATTATTTTTATTAACCATTTATAGCTACAAAGTTGACCACAAATAATAAGAATAGCTCGATAAAGATGAAAACTAATAATTATCACCAGTAATCAATACACCAATGCATCAAACCAGAAAACCTCCAGATTTAATGAACCGGAGGTTTGTCTGTGACTGCAATTGTTAGTAGAAAATACCGATGATTAGCGTATGGGTAACAAAACCGACAATCAACGGTACGGCGGTGCGTTTAACCACATCGAATGGGGTTATTTTTGCCCCGCTGGAAACGGCGATCACCACGCCAGATACCGGTGAAATTGCTCGTCCCATATGCGATGCCTGCTGCATCGGCAGAATCATGGCTACGGCATTCGCCCCCATACTGGCAGCGATTTGCGGGATAAGCTCAACGAACGCAAGGAATGGCGCATTACCCGATCCCATAATGATAGCCGCCGCAAGCGTCACCAGTGCAAACACCACCGCCATGGCAAATGGCGGTAATCCCACGTGTTCGGCCATCAGAATTAATTGATCAATCGCACCAATGACTTTAATACCATGAGCAAAAACACCCGCCGCAACCAGCAGTCCTACCACACCGGTAAAGGCAGTACCCATTCCTTGCAGAAAATGGCTAAATCCTTCGCACACCGCCTTTAAATCTCGCACCCGAAGCCATTCAATCAACATACAAATAGCCATTGAAATGAGCACAATGGTAATGATATTCAGGTTAATACCGCTGACGAACATTTCGGAGGATCCCACTGCCATCAGGATCGGAAGCATGGGAAGCAGCGCATAAAAAGCAGGCGCTTTTCCTGAGTCAGTCACTTCAGCGCTACCGATTTCCCGTGGTAAGGTTCCCGCTTTACGGTCGCAATACCGCTGCCAGAAAAAATGGCAGACTCCCACGACCAAAACGGTAGCCAGAGCTGCCGGTCCCTGGTGGTAGACAACGTATTCCACCACATCCATATTGACCGCTTTCGATCCCCTGATAGCATCGATTGCCGTTGGGGTGTACGCCACGCCAAGCGAGGTGGCAATTACCCCGGCAGCAGAAGCAGCGGAAAGCCCTAATCCCAGCATAATGGGGAACATTGTTCCCATCAGCAGTACGGCGAGTCCAGTGGCTGAAGGAATAGCTAACTGCAGGAGACTGGCGAGCAGGTATGAGAAAAAAAGCAGAATATAGGGCGAGCGCAGCGCACGTAAGGGTTTTGTGACGACACGCACCACCGCCTCATTTGCGCCGATATGATCCATGTAGTGCGCAAATCCCATCAGCGCCATGATCATCAGGCCAAGATCGGCAGCGCGGGTGCTGAAAAGATCGCGCATAACCTCGAACGGATCGAGAAAGGAAATCCCCGTGCCAGCAACGCCTTTCGGTAGTACGGAACCCCACCCGGTGAGTGCGGTGCAAATCATTAGCACCAAACCCGCAATAAATAGCACGGGTTCCGCACGATAACCTTTCAGGATCAGACGTGCGACCACCACAATAACCAGTAGAGCAATTAACACCTGAATCATGACTGAGTTCTCCGCTGCGTGAACTCAGCAAAGGTTTCCTCAATAACCGCTACCACAACATCGCTGGCGGCCCGTAGTGAACGCACCGGCAGATATTCATAGATTGAGTGAAAATTATGGGCACCGGTAAAAATATTCGGACAAGGCAATCCTTTCTGCGATAAAACTGCACCATCATATCCGCCGCGCATGGCGACAGGTGCCGGCGTAATTCCACATTTCTGATAGGCGCGTAATGCAATATCAATCGGATAATGAGCATCGCCCTGCAAACTATTAAACACGTTCGCATAGCGATCGGCTAAATGACAGACCACGCTATTTTCACCCCATAGCGCGCAGGTACTAACGGCAAGCTGACGGATAAATGCCATACGCGCCTTATAGCCTTCTTCGCTAAAGTCGCGGATATCCAGCTTAAGCACCGTGCGGGCACTGTTACCCTGCAGCTGCTTAACCCAGTAATAACCTTCGCGCCCTTCCGTATATTCAGGCGCTTCTCCGCCTGGCAGCATAGCAATAAACTTATGCGCCATCAGCAGCGAGTTCTTTAACTTACCTTTGGCCGACATGGGGTGCGCAGACTGGCCGGTAAAGATGATTTCCGCATCGCCCGCATTCCAGTTTTCATAAACAAACTCCCCGATACCACAACAATCCAGGGTATACCCAAAATCAGCGCCGAAGCTGGCAACATCAAACGCTTTTGCGCCACGCAATCCTTGCTCTTCATCAGGCACAAAACCCACCTTCACCGGTCCATGTTTGATTTCGGGATGTGCCACCAGATACTGTAATGCGTTCATAATTTCGGCGATGGCGGCTTTATCATCAGCCCCTAACAGGCTGGTTCCGTCAGTGACGAGCAGATCATCACCGATATAATTTTTCAGTTCCGGGAATTCGCTTTCGCGCAGAAAAATATTCAGCTCTTTGTTCAGGCACAAATCCCCACCGCTATAGTGAAGACGTTGCGCATTTGTGTCCGCAGTCTGTTCCGCGCTGGTATCCAGATGTCCAAAAAATGAAACAACGGGAACCGTGTCATCGGTATTCCCGGGCAGTGTTGCCGTTACGATAGCGGTATCCCTGACCTCAATGTTTTCCATTCCTAATGCTTCAAGTTCTGCTGCAAGCAGTTTTGCCAGTACCATTTGACCAGCAGAAGAAGGCATTATCCCATTTGCGCCGTTTTCTCTTGAAGTCGTGGTATTGATTTTGGTGTAGTTGATAAAGCGTTCAACAATATCCATTCCAGGAGGTCCTTTAATATTTTATTGACGAAATACTGTAAGAGGAAGCTCGCGTACAGCACGAGTGATATAAAACAGGGAACTGGATAAAACCAGCGCTCATCCCGGAACGCTGATTTTATGAACATTACGACAATGATTTATATAAATGAATATAAAGAAATGAGTAATGACGCCTGTGACAAAAACGCCTTACTGATGGGTAAAATCATATTCCCTGTCGGTGTTTACTGCTATTTTCCATGGTGTTTAGCTAACAGAAATCATAAACGGCACTCGTAAGCCCAAGAGATAATAGAAATCATTTAGACTTCACTCCTCTATACCGGCCTAAGATATACCATCGCTATATTTTTTTAATGAACGAAGACTGTAACAGCAACATGCAACCGTTTGCACATCTCTACAAATAGCCACTTAACACACTAAAATCCGTGAGCAAGCTCACAATTATGTCAATAGCAAAAATTTCTATCATGCTGAAAAACCGTTAATTATAAGTAACGCTATATAGTACCCCGGTAAATAGATTCATCGTGATACTATTTCAGCATCACCGTATTATCGATTGAATAATACTTGCGCAATCATTAATTTAAAATACGGCCAACAATAGTATTAACACTTCTTTATTATGGAGATTAATAAAAAACACAGAAAAAAAACCTCTCCCCTGAGAAGAGATTCAGGGCAGAGGTAATACGGGTGTTAAGGACAAATTTATAGTTTTAGTGATAACGGAAGAGCTTCTTGCGAAACCGAGTATACACAACTTGCAACATTAAGAAAATTCTTAAAATTGATTAATCGCAAACTCGGTCGAAAATCATCAAAATAATAAAAAATGCCTTATCAAAACGGCAAATAAAACAACACAAAGATTAACCCACACTAATCAATTACATGGTGCTGAATGCGCTCACAATGCTGTGTCAGCACAGATATCATTCTGTGCGCAGACAGAATATCAAATTAATTTAATGCTTTAATAAATCCCTCACATAACGAAAATTTGAAGTTAATAAAGTAACTAAACGGCATAACTCGCTACAGATCACATTTTATGTATCAGGATTTTTCTCCTGAGATTTTGGCTGGTATGATTCGCCCGGTAAATACCTTTCAACTCAACCCGAGGCTTCGATGCTGGAGAATGTAATCATCTGATAATCAGCTTACCGACCTTTTCAGGCCGGACTGGTTATCAATGCGCCGAAATGGAATGCGGACACCGCTGTGTGTTTGCACGTTTTGCACATGATGATTAAACAGGTTTTCCAGTATGAATTTATCCCGTCAGGAACAACGTACCTTACACGTTCTCGCCAAAGGTGGCCGGATTCAGCACGTCCGCGACGCCTCAGGCCGCGTCACCTCCGTCGAATGCTACAGCCGCGAAGGACTGCTGCTCTGCGACTGCACCCTCGACGTGTTCAAAAAACTTAGAACCAAAAAGCTGATCAAGTCCGTCAATGGTCAGCCCTATCGCATCAATACCACCGGGCTGAACAACGTTCGCGCCCAACTGGATAATCGCTAAGGAGAGAGAGATGGATATCCCAAAAATTTTTACTATCAGCGAAAGCACTCATCGCATCCATAACCCGTTCACCGCGCAGAAATACGCCACGTTAGGCCAGGTACTGCGCATGGAGCCGGGAACCCGCATTCTGGATCTCGGTAGCGGCTCGGGCGAGATGTTGTGTACCTGGGCGCGCGATCATGGCATTTTCGGCGTCGGTATCGATATGAGCCAGCTGTTTAGCGAACAAGCAACGCAGCGCGCAGCGGAACTGGGCGTCAGTCAGCAGGTGAGTTTTGTCCACGCCGATGCAACGGGCTATATCGCTGAAGAAAAATGCGATATTGCCGCCTGCGTTGGCGCAACCTGGATCGCAGGCGGCGTCACCGGAACGGTCAGACAACTGGAGCAGAGTCTTAAGCCTGGCGGAATCATACTCATCGGTGAACCGTACTGGCGCCAGATGCCCGCAACGGAGGAAATCGCGCAGTCCTGCGGCGCGACCGCTGTCGCCGATTTTCTTTCCCTGGCGGAACTCATTTCTTCTTTTGACCCACTCGGCTATGACGTGGTTGAAATGGTTCTGGCTGACCAGGAAGGTTGGGACAGGTACGAGGCGGCAAAATGGTTGACGATGCGCCGCTGGCTGGAAGCAAATCAGGACGATGAGTTTGCAACGGAAGTCAGGGAGCAACTGAGAAGTTCACCGGGACGCCACGTCACCTTCACCCGAGAATACATCGGTTGGGGCGTGTTCGCACTCATGAAGAGGTAAGCTGTGTGGTCGGTATAGCCGGGAGGTTATACCGACTTTCTCATCACTTTGCCGCTGACTGCATTAATACTTCAACAAATTTAGCCAGCCACTGCGGATGTGCGGGCCAGGCAGGTGCAGTCACCAGATTACCGTCGACATGGGCTTGATCAATACCGATATCTGCATAATGTCCGCCGCTCAAACGCACTTCAGGGGCACAGGCCGGATAGGCGCTACAGGTGCGGTTTTCTAATATCCCTGCAGCCGCCAATAATTGAGGACCATGACAGACGGCGGCGATAGGTTTATCCGCTGAGTTGAAATCCTGCACCAGCTGAATGACATCCGGGTTCAGCCGGAGATATTCCGGAGCACGCCCGCCGGGGATCACCAACGCGTCGTAATCGACGGCCCGCGCTTCGGCAAAATTCGCATTCAACGTAAAACGGTGTCCCGGTTTTTCGCTATAGGTTTGCGCCCCATCAAAATCGTGAATCGCGGTTTGAACGTAGTCACCCTGGCTCTTATCCGGACAGACTGCATCAACACGATGCCCCAGCATTTGCAACGCCTGAAAAGGAACCATCGTTTCATAGTCTTCGACATAATCGCCAACCAACATCAGTATCTTCTTCATTCACATCCCCCACGCACGGTTATTAATGATGAGAAATAGCGGCCATCTTTACTATAGTCCACGCGATAGGTGACATTGATAAATACGCCAGAACATTCGGTCAGATCACAATCTACGGCAAGTCCGCCAGATGACGACCTTAGCGCAAACCTGCATGGTAAAACAGGGTTAATAAATATAAATTATTTATAAATATATATAGTTGAGAAATTTTAATAACAGCCAGAACCATCCATTATATAAAATAAAGCAATTGCAACGAATATATACTGTGCTATATTCCGCCTGCACTTTACCGGAAAACACCTTATTTATTATTTAATAAATAAGATTATGCACACACTGGTTATTATCTATTATTATTTTATTCACCTGCAGTCAGGTGAAAATACGCAAAGGTTATTCCCATGATGACAAGACGTTCATTCGTCAGGCAAGGACTGGTGACATCAGCAGGTATGCTACTTGCCGGTATGGCTGGCATCAGCTTTAGTCAATTTGTCCGCGCAACAGAAAACCGCAGATGGCAAATGCCGGATGAAGGTGCGCCGCATGCGGCCACATGGATGGCGTTTGGTGCCAGTGCGGAAATCTGGGAGCCTCATCTGCTGCCGGTGGTCCAGGAAAATCTGGCATTGGTCGCCAAAACCATCGCGGCATTTGAACCGGTGCATATGCTGGTACGTGAGGAGGACAGCGAACTCGCCGCGCGCCTGTGCGGGCCGTCGGTCAACCTGTTGGTTCACCCGATCGACGATCTGTGGATCCGCGATACCGGGCCGGTATTTGTAACAAGCGCCGGCGGCGGGCTCGGCGGCGTTGGGTTTAATTTCAACGGCTGGGGCAATAAGCAAGAGCACGAACGTGATGCCGAGGTGGCTGAATTTGTCGCCAGCTACGCTCAAGCCGAATATATCCGCTCGGCGCTGACTCTGGAAGGTGGTGGTATTGAGGTGGATGGCGAAGGCACGGCGATTATTACCGAGAGCTGTGTGCTTAATCCCAATCGTAATCCAGACGTCAGTAAAGCCGAGTGCGAAACTGAACTTAAGCGACTGTTAGGGTTGGAAAAAATCATCTGGCTGCCGGGTATCACTGGTAAAGATATTACCGATGGTCATACAGATTTTTATGCCCGATTCACGCATCCGGGTACGGTGGTGGCGGGTCTTGAGCCGGATCCATCCTCCTTTGACTATGCTGTCACCCGACGACATCTGGAAATATTACGTGCCGCCACGGATGCCAAAGGTCGACGCCTGGAGGTGGTGACGCTTGAAGGGCCGACCACCATCCGTCAGACATATGCGAGTGATGATTTCGCCGCAGGCTATATCAACTTTTATCTCTGTAATGACGCCGTGATTGCACCACAATTTGGCGATAAGCGTACCGACCACAATACCCATGCTATTTTGCAGGAGCAGTTTGCCGAGCGTGAGATTATTCAACTGAATATTGATGGCATTGCGGCTGGCGGCGGTGGAATTCACTGCGCGACGCAGCAGCAACCCTGTTAATCATTCGCAATGGCATGTTTTGCAGGAGAGCGGGGAGACTCGCTTTCCTGGCGACAGAAAAAGTGATTTCCTTAGAAAGGTATAACCACAGATTAATTTAAAAAACAAAGCAACAAAATTAACAACAACGAAATAAACAACATCAAATAATAACATTTCAATAGCTTTCATCGATCTTTCATCGTGTTTACGATCTGCCAAACCTATCGTTTAAATCTATCAAAACATTTATATTGATCGTTTTTATCGATCGTATATTCTGTACGAAATAAATGCTAATGACGGCATTTTTATTACCAGCGCAGTCAGAAAAATTCTTCTCTCTTGCGTTGTGATACACCAGAAAATTATCAAGGATTATGCTTAAACATTTACATAACATCTATTTAAATAGTTTTCAATTAGCAAAAACATCCAAAAATACACATTTTCAGCACCCGGTATAACCGGTTTTAAATAGATGGATTAAATTGAGAGCGGTGATAACTCACTGAGAATTGCGCATGATAATATCGTTAAAAAAAACGGCAAACATAAATTTCGTTAATGCATTTAGAGACTATTTTTGCGTAGGCATCGCATTTTTTGCTTTACAGTTTGTCGCAGGTCATCTCAGTAAGCAGGAAGATATTGCGGGTGTAACACTGCATTTTTACGATCTCACTTTACCTCTCATTTCCGCATTACTGGTTTTATACAGGAAAAAGGCATTCCCCATTTTAGGTGCCTTTTTCTTGTATGCGCTCTACTCTTACTCATTAGATTCGCTGCTAACGTTATCGGCTCAGCTACTGGCCGCTCTCATTAGCCAGACATTCTATTTGTTCTCGACAGGCAAACGAGGTGCCGTAAGCTTTGGCCGTAGCCAGCTTACAACCCTACGTATTGTTTGGCTGGTGTGCTGCAATTCCTTACTCTTTATCTCGATTGAGCACTGGTTCCAGTCGCGAGTTATTTCTGAACCAATTACTCATCTTTTTACACTGCAAACATTAATTAACTTGCAGTGGTTGATGAACTCTTGCCTGACAGGGATCCCTTTCTGTTACTTGTTGCTCAGAAGCGTTCAAAACCCAGTGTGGTGTGTTTTACACATTAGGCATGTGAAGACATTGATAAAATCCGGCCCACCTATTTTATGTCAAGTATTATGGCTGGTTCTGTTAGTCTGCATGATGTCCGCTTTGATTGTCAGCAGACAGGATATACTCATATTTACTGACTACTCATTACTGTGGCTTCTTCCGCTCATGCTATGGGGAGTGATCTGTATTGGTCATGCTTTTATATCCCCTGTTTGGGTGGCTATGCTCATCTTGCTAGGATATTACATAAATAGTTATATACCACCCGTTGACTATAATAACTATTTACATAGTCTGGTGATTTCTTCCACGATAGTGTTTGTCTTTTCTCTGACGATTGTCGTTGCTGGTGTACTTGCCGTCCGTAACCGAAAATACCTCCGACGCCTCAAACAACTTTTTAGATCAGAGCCTAATACTGGCCTGCCTAACTTTCAGGCCCTGCAAATGGATATCCGTAAATACTCAACTGAGTGCCTGTGTTACATCCGTTGTACTGAACTAAACACGCTAGAGCAAACTCATGGAATCGAGTTCCGTTTTGAGTTTGTAAAAGGGTTAAGCACCTATGTGCGTAAATTAATAAACGGGGCCGGTAACATCTATTATGCACCAGGCCACGGGATAATTCTTCGCCTTAATGCTATACCTGATATTACTGAACTGTATAAAAAGCTAAACTCTTTCCGTTTTATCTGGAAAGACTACCAATTAGGACTATCTTGCGGTATGGCGTATACCACCGAGAAAAATCTAATTAAAAATTTATCACTCGCAATTAAGCAGCTTAATACCCAAAGTTACATCTCGTTGATGCAGGGACAACCGTTGTTACTTAGCCCACACATGCCGGGGGATAGAATTGTCAGTCAGGCTGTGATTCGTCATATGTTGCAAAAAGCGATCGACAGACAGTCGTTTGAACTGATGGCTCAACCCATCGTATCAACAATGTTGGTTGTTCAACCGATCGTTTCAACCACTGGACTGACACGTTATCACGAGATACTTATTCGGATAAAAATGGTTGATGGTAAGTTAATCTTCCCAGATACCATCCTACCGGTTGCACGCGAGGCTGGACTACTCCCTGCGTTGGATATCACTGTGATTGAACAGACATTTCGTTTTATACAGTCACGGCAGAAATCTGAACCCAACAGCCATTTTTCTATTAACCTGACCCCAGATTCGCTTAATAAAATTGATTTTCTTGATAATGTTTTCACATTGTTTAGAAAATACGCCATCGCACCGGAACGTATCATTTTTGAAGTCATTGAGTCAGATATCATTGATAACGCCAATGTCACTGATGTTCTGAGAGCATTACGTAAAGCCGGTTCAAAAATTGCTATTGATGATTTTGGAACCGGAGCATCCAGTTATTCTCGATTACGAACGTTAGACGCTGACATTCTGAAGATTGATGGCTCATTCATCCGTAATATACTGACCGATGAGTTTAGTCGATGCGCGGTCAGATCGTTCTGCGAAGTTGCGAAACTGAAAAAAATGGAAGTCGTCGCTGAGTTTGTTGAAAATGAGGAAATTGAAAAGATGCTAATCACGATGGGTATTGGTTGGTTACAGGGATACCATATAGGGAAACCCGTTCCTATAGAGTTAGCTCAATTGTAATTCAATTATTATAATAATAATTATCTTACAACATTGATTCACTTACCGGCTCCCGTGCCGGTTTTTTTATTGCCTAATACAAGCAGTACATCAATTAAAGCAGGTATGCCGCCGCAGTCTGCCGCGGCATACCGTATTTTATTTTTAGCCCAATTCAGCTGAAAGCTATTGTCGATTCCGCTTCCATTACTCCCAAGCGCGCTCAGTTTTCGCCGCGTCAAACTGCGGCGGCGGCTTACGAAAACGTCCGGTCAGGTAAGCGAGATATACCAGCCCTACCCCGGCCCATACCAGTCCCAGCGTCAGCGAAGTCACCTCCAGGTTGACCCACAGTACAGCAACCGTGGCGGCACCGACCATTGGCAATACCAGATAGTGCAATTTCTCCTGCCAGGTGTGTTTACGCCCTTCACGACGCCAGAAGTGGTTAAACACCGACAAATTGACGAACGTAAAGGCCACCAGCGCGCCAAAGTTAATCAACGCCGTGGCGGTTACCAGGTCAAAAAATAGGGCTGACAGCGCCACAATGCCGACCATAATGACGTTTAGCGCAGGGGTGCGCCATTTCGGATGGACATAACCGAAGTACTTCTCCGGGAAGACGTTATCGCGGCCCATCACGTACAACAAACGGGATACACTGGCATGCGACGCCAGGCCTGACGCCAGCGTATTCACAAAGGTCGTACACAGGAAAATAGACTGGAACAGTTTGCCGCCGACATACAGCGCAATCTCCGGCAGCGCTGCATCCGGGTCTTTAAAGCGGCTAATATCCGGGAAAAACAGCTGCATAAAGAACGACGCGGCAATGAAGATCAACCCACCGTACAGGGCGGTGAGGAAAATAGCTTTCGGGATCGTACGCGCCGCGTCCGGCGTTTCTTCAGAGAGCGTCGTCACCGCATCAAAGCCGAGGAACGAGAAGCAGACAATAGTCGCCCCGGTGATAATCGGGATCAAATGCGCATTCTGGCTAATAAATGGTTGCAGCGACCAGACGGTGCCGACCCCCTCGCCTTTATGCAGTCCTTGTACCACGAGGAAGATAAACACGGCGATTATCGCCACCTGCACCAGTACAAACAGCGCATTGAAGTTCGCCACCAGATTAACGCTTTTCAAATTAGCCGCGGTGAGGATCACCACGAACATCACTACCCAAATCCATGGAGCAACCTCCGGGAACAGCGCGGAGAGGTAAATTTTCGCCAGCAGGACGTTAATCATCGGCAGGAAAAGGTAGTCAAGCAGCGACGACCAGCCAACCATAAACCCCACGTGCGGATTGATGGCTTTTTGCGCGTAGGTGTAGGCCGAACCGGCCTGCGGAAACTGGCGTACCAGCTTACCGTAACTGATGGCGGTGAACAGCACGCCCGCCAGGGCCAGCAGATAGGAGGCCGGAACATGGCCATTGCTGATGCCCGAAACAATCCCAAAGGTGTCAAACACCGTCATCGGCGTGAGATAGGCCAACCCCATCACCACCACCTGCCACAGCTTCAGGGATTTTCGCAACTGTGTTTTGCCCGGCTGGGCTGCAACATCCACAGGAGAATTAGTCGACATAGCGATCCTCCCCGCATCGAGTCCAGGTCTGCGTTCGAAACGTCGGTAGCGCAAACCTGAGTCGTGTCGGGGTGGATCTCCAAAAGTAAGGGGTCACTGTCGTACGGCACAGTTGTGGTCCGTACTTACTGCGGGAGCCATGGATGCTCACGCGGGGCTGGTTTTTAAACACTGGCATCATCACATTTCCTCGTCACAAACTCTGTCGGTTATCTGAAGACCCGTTGTCGCCCGCGCTCCATTACGCGACATCCGGGAAATGGCAGGTATTCCTGCAATTTTTACGGGCTGGCTCCGCTCAGCCCGCATGATGCGACTTCTTTTTAAATGACCTGTACGACGGTCAGGCGTTTTTCAACATCCACTCAATTTCAGTGTCGGTAATAAGACGTTCAAACTGGATCAATTCATCGTTTTTACAGGCGTGATACACGTGGCTAAAACGCTCACCCAATAATTCACGCAGACTGTCGTTTTGCATAAACTCCCACAGCGCATCGCTCTGACGGATCGGGAACGGCAAACCTTCCTGCTCCAGACCGTTGCCTTCCACCTCTTCCTGTAACGGCAGCTCGTTATCCAGACCATGGAGGATCCCGGCCAGAATGGTCGACATCACCAGATAAGGGTTGGCATCAGCCCCCGCCACACGATATTCAACCCGATGGTTATCACGATCGCCGCAGGGAATGCGCAGCGCCACTGTACGGTTGTTATGCCCCCAGGATGCCTGGGTAGGGACGTACATCCCCGGCTGGAAGCGACGATAAGAGTTCACATTTGGTGCCAGCAGCGCCATCGACGCGGGCATCAGATCGATCATCCCGGCAAGCGCCCGCTTAAGCAACGTGGAATCATCGCCATTCGCATCGGCCAGCACGTTCTCGCCTTTGTTATTCATAATGCTGATGTGGATATGCATCCCGCTACCGGCATGCTCCTCATAAGGCTTAGCCATAAACGTGGCGTGCATCTTATGTTTCTCCGCCACTAGCCGCACCAGGCGCTTCAGCGCCAGCGCATCGTCACAGGCGTCGAGTACGTTATCGGTATGGATGAGATTGATTTCAAACTGACCAGGCGATGCTTCGGCCACCGCACCGTCGGCCGGGATCAACTGCAGACGAGCCAGTTCGTCGATATCGTTCAGCACATCAGCAAAGTGGTTCAGGTTATCAACGGAGTAAACCTGACTTTGGGTATTACGATCGTCCGTTCCCGGCGCGCACGGCGGCTGCAGATAACCTTCGGGATCGCGCTTGCGATCGAGTAAATAGAACTCCAGCTCTACCGCTACGACGGGGAACAAACCGCGCTGGCGAAGTTTCTGCCAGAGTCGGTTGAGAACGTTCCGCGGCTCAACGTCAAAGGGAGCGCCATCTTCATCCAGCATTGTCAGCATCATCTGCCCAATAAATTCCGGATCGGCGGCCGAAGGGGTTAACGTTCCGAGCACTGGCACACAGGTCCTGTCCGGCTCGCCAAGTTCTTGTCCTAACCCCGCCTCTTCCACCACATTGCCCAGAATGTCCATCGCGAACACCGATGCCGGAAAATAACAGCCCTTCTCTAACTTAGACAATCCCGACACGGGGATGCGTTTACCGCGAAAACAGCCGTTAAGGTCGGTTAACAGCACATCCACAAACTGCGTGTTGGGATAACGTTCCAGATATTGCTTCACTTCGCGCGCAAACGCGCTACTTCGCCTCTCTTCAGAATGCTGCACAAAATTCTCAACTTCTACGATATTGGTATCCATGATTCACCGCCGTTGGCCTGGTAAGCTTTCTGTGATTTGACTGTTAAATATAATGTCCACTCTTCGACTCTGGATGCAAACAATTTGTTTGTCAAATGTTAAATTAAGTTTGCTAGAAGGTTATTACGCTGCTAGATTGAGAAAATAATGAACGGAATGGCACAACAAGGAACCGTTTGGCAATAATTTATTCCAAAACGTGAGGTCGATCATGGGCAATATATTTGACAAGCCAGTTATTGGTGTAGTGATGTGTAGGAACAGGCTTAAGGGTCACGAGACCCAGACTCTGCAAGAAAAGTACCTGAATGCGGTTTTGAATGCCGGTGGATTACCGATAGCGTTACCTCATGCGCTCGCAGAGCCAGAATTACTGAACGCGCTGTTACCAAAACTGGATGGTATCTTCCTGCCTGGAAGCCCAAGCAATGTGCAGCCGCACCTCTATGGTGAAAATGGCGATGAGTCTGACGCCGATCCGGGGCGTGATCTTCTGAGCATGGCGCTAATTAACGCCGGGCTCGAAAGGCGCATTCCCATTTTCGCCATCTGCCGGGGCTTACAGGAATTAGTTGTCGCCACTGGCGGGACTCTGTATCGTCGCCTGTGCGATCACTCACAGTTCCTGGAACATCGTGAAGATGCGGAACTCCCGGTGGAGCAGCAATACGCCCCATCTCATGAAGTCCAGGTTCAACAGGGAGGATTGCTGTCGCAATTAATACCAGGTTGCAGCACGTTTTGGGTTAACTCCTTACATGGTCAGGGCGCAAAAACGCTTGGCCCGCAGCTGCGTGTGGAAGCACGATCGCAGGATGGATTAGTGGAAGCGGCCAGCGTTCACGACCATCCTTTCGCGCTCGGCGTGCAGTGGCACCCGGAATGGAACAGTAGCGAATACGCCCTGTCGCGTTTGTTACTTGAAGGTTTTATCACCGCTTGTCAGAACCACCTCGCTGAAAAACAGCGACTCTGACCACTACTGTTAAGGAAATGCAATTATGAGCGATGACGGCCTGGCGCCGGGTAAACGTTTGTCAGAGATCCGCCAGCAATTGGGTCTTTCGCAGCGTCGTGCCGCCGAACTGTCTGGGTTAACGCATAGCGCCATCAGCACCATAGAGCAGGATAAAGTCAGTCCTGCCATCAGTACGCTGCAAAAGCTATTGAAAGTATATGGGCTGTCGCTCTCCGAGTTCTTCGCGGAACCGGAAAAGCCTGACGAACCGCAGGTGGTTATCAATCAGGATGATTTGATTGAGATCGGGAGTCAGGGAGTATCCATGAAGTTAGTTCACAACGGAAATCCGAATCGTACGCTGGCAATGATGTTTGAAACCTATCAGCCAGGCACGACAACCGGGGAGAGAATTAAACACCAGGGTGAAGAGATTGGGACAATACTGGAAGGTGAAGTCGTTTTAACCATCAACGGTCAAACGTATCATCTTGTTGCAGGGCAAAGTTATGCCATTAACACCGGCATTCCACACAGCTTCAGCAACACCTCGGCAGGGATCTGTCGCATCATCAGTGCCCACACTCCCACCACATTCTAATAAGTAGCGGCCTGAGTTTCTCAGGCCTTCTTAAATAACGCGCATTAACAGGGTAAATCCCTGGGGCATCGTGCAGCCTGATTTTGCCTGAAAAAGATCAGCAACGAACTTTATCTTATTGATATAAAAGGAGTAGCTATGAACTTTCAGAACCTTAAATATTGGCGTGAGAAAGCCAGTCATTATTCGCCGGAAACCCGTTTATTTATTAACGGCGAATATTGCGCCGCCGCCGATAACGAAACCTTTATTACCCAGGATCCGGCCGGACAGCGCCCACTCGCCAAAGTCGCCCGCGGCAAAAAAGCGGATGTGGATCGTGCGGTCTCCGCGGCTCGCGCCGTCTTTGAACGCGGTGACTGGTCGCAAGCGTCACCCGCAGAACGCAAAGCGGTTCTCCACAAGCTTGCAGATTTAATGGAGCAGCATCACGAGGAGCTGGCGCTACTGGAAACGCTCGACACCGGTAAACCGATTCGCCATAGCCTGCGTGATGATATTCCAGGCGCGGCGCGCGCCATCCGGTGGTACGCCGAAGCTATTGATAAAGTCTATGGCGAAGTTGCCACCACTTCGGTAAACGATCTGGCGCTGATAGTGCGCGAGCCGGTCGGCGTGGTCGCGGCTATCGTTCCGTGGAACTTTCCCCTGCTGCTGGCCTGCTGGAAACTCGGCCCGGCACTGGCGGCGGGCAACAGCGTAATCCTCAAGCCTTCCGAAAAATCACCGCTGACCGCCATACGCCTTGCGGCGCTGGCTAAAAAAGCGGGTTTGCCCGATGGCGTTCTCAACGTTGTTAGCGGGTATGGCCAAGAAGCGGGCCAGGCGTTGTCGCAGCATCCGGATGTCGATGTGATTACTTTTACTGGCTCAACCCGCACCGGCAAGCAACTGCTTAAAGATGCTGGCGACAGCAACATGAAACGCGTGTGGCTGGAAGCTGGCGGTAAAAGCGCCAACATCGTGTTTGCCGACTGCCCGGATCTACCGAAAGCCGCCGCCAATGCCGCAGCAGGCATTTTCTACAACCAGGGCCAGGTCTGTATCGCTGGTACGCGTCTGCTGCTGGAAGAGAGTATTGCCGACGAATTTATCGCACTGCTGAAAGAGCAGGCGAAAAACTGGCAGCCAGGCAACCCGCTGGATCCTGAAACCACGATGGGCACGCTTATCGACAATGCGCATGCCGACACCGTGGACACGTTTATTCGCGACGGCGAAACGCAAGGCACGCTGGCGCTGGATGGCCGCAGCCATATCCATCCGGCGGCTATCGGCCCGACAATTTTTGTCGATACCGCGCCGCAAGCCCACGTCAGCCGCGATGAGATCTTCGGCCCGGTGCTGGTCATCACCCGTTTTAGCAGCGAAGCCGAAGCCCTGGCGCTGGCCAACGACAGCGACTACGGCCTGGGCGCCGCGGTCTGGACCCGCAATTTGTCGCGCGCCCATCGCATGAGTCGTCGCCTGAAGGCCGGGTCGGTCTTCGTGAATAACTACAACGACGGTGATATGACCGTGCCGTTCGGCGGTTATAAGCAAAGCGGCAACGGGCGCGATAAGTCCCTGCATGCCCTGGAAAAATTTAGCGAACTGAAAACCATTTGGATCTCCCTGGAGCCTTAATCATGACTGAACATACCAGCAGTTATTACGCCGCTAGCGCCAATCAGTACGAACCGTTTCCCACCCTTAGCGAATCGGTTAGCTGTGATGTCTGTGTCGTGGGCGGTGGCTATACCGGACTCTCCTCCGCCCTGCATTTAGCGGAAATGGGTTATGACGTGGTGCTACTGGAGTCCGCGCGTATTGGTTTTGGCGCCAGCGGACGCAACGGCGGCCAGTTGGTTAACTCTTACAGTCGCGATATTGATGTTATCGAACGCAGCTACGGCCCGGACGCCGCCAAAATGCTCGGCAGCATGATGTTTGAAGGCGGCGATATCATTCGCGAACGCATTAAGCGTTATCAGATTGACTGCGACTATCGCCCCGGTGGGCTGTTTGTGGCGCTGAACCATAAGCAGATGGAAACGCTGGAGGAGCAGAAGTCGAACTGGGAACGCTACGGCAACACGCAGCTTGAACTGTTAGACAGCAGCGAAATTCGCCGTGAAGTCAGTAGCGATCGTTATGTCGGCGCGCTGCTCGACCATAGCGGTGGTCATATTCATCCGCTCAATCTGGCGATTGGCGAAGCGAACGCCATTCGTCTGAACGGCGGGCGCGTCTTTGAACAATCGCCAGTCACCCGAATCCAACACACCAGCCCGGCGGTGGTCAGCACGGAAAAAGGTCAGGTTACCGCCCGCTTTGTGATCGTGGCGGGCAACGCCTACCTCGGCGACAAACTGGAACCGGCGCTGGCAAAAAGCAGCATGCCGTGCGGCACACAGGTATTAACCACCGAACCGCTGTCCGCTGAAATGGCGCGCTCGCTGATCCCGAAAAACTATTGCGTGGAAGATTGTAACTACCTGCTGGATTACTACCGTCTGACCGGCGATAACCGCCTGCTGTACGGCGGCGGCGTAGTCTACGGCGCCCGCGATCCGAACGATATTGAGCGCCTGGTGATGCCGAATCTGCTGAAGACCTTCCCACAATTGCAGGGGGTAAAAATTGATTACCGCTGGACCGGTAATTTCCTGTTGACGTTATCACGTATGCCGCAGTTCGGCCGTCTTGATACCAATATTTACTATATGCAGGGCTACAGCGGTCACGGCGTGACCTGCACCCATCTGGCTGGACGCCTGATTTCCGAACTGTTACGCGGGGATGCCGAGCGCTTTGACGCATTCGCCAATCTGCCACACTACCCGTTCCCGGGAGGCCGCAGCCTGCGCATTCCCTTTACCGCCATGGGGGCGGCCTATTACAGCTTACGCGATCGCCTTGGGGTTTGAGTTCTTCCGCGATAAACCCGACGCACAGGGCGGTCTCCCCTGTGCGTTTTTTTATTGCCGATCGGTGAAAAACAGATAACAGTCACGAATATATCGCTATAGGACATAACCACACTCTTCGCATTGTTTCTCTCCTCTAATCGGATACGCTTTTTTAGATATCGCTGGCGGCGTGCGCCAGAACTCAACGGGGGAAGAAACGCGTGTTATGAATACGAATAATGAGGAGACCTTTTATCAGGCGATGCGCCGGAAGGGAGTGAGCCGACGCAGTTTTCTTAAATATTGTAGCCTCGCCGCAACATCGCTGGGATTAGGGGCAGGAATGACGCCCCGCATAGCCTGGGCGTTGGAGAACAAACCCCGCATCCCGGTCGTCTGGATCCACGGGCTGGAATGTACCTGCTGTACCGAATCGTTTATTCGCTCCTCGCACCCACTCGCCAAAGACGTCATCCTCTCTCTGATTTCCCTCGATTACGACGACACGCTGATGGCCGCCGCCGGAACGCAGGCCGAAGAGGTATTTGAAGACATTCTGCGCCAGTACCATGGCCGCTACATTCTGGCCGTCGAAGGTAATCCTCCGCTGGGTGAACAAGGGATGTTCTGCATTAGCGGCGGAAGACCCTTTGTGGAAAAACTCAAACGAGCCGCCGCCGGGGCCAGCGCGATCATCGCCTGGGGCACCTGCGCCTCCTGGGGCTGCGTGCAGGCTGCCCGGCCTAACCCCACCCAGGCAACGCCGATCGATAAAGTGATCACCGATAAGCCGATCGTGAAAGTGCCCGGCTGCCCGCCGATTCCGGACGTCATGAGCGCCATCATCACCTACATGGTGACGTTTGACAGGCTGCCTGAACTCGACCGTCTGGGGCGTCCGCTAATGTTCTATGGGCAGCGTATTCACGACAAATGCTACCGCCGCGCCCACTTTGACGCCGGGGAGTTCGTCGAAAGCTGGGACGATGACGCCGCCCGCAAAGGCTATTGCCTGTACAAAATGGGCTGTAAAGGGCCAACCACCTATAACGCCTGCTCCACCACCCGCTGGAATGGCGGCGTTTCTTTCCCCATCCAGTCCGGTCACGGTTGTCTGGGATGTTCAGAGAACGGCTTCTGGGATCGCGGCTCGTTCTACAGCCGCGTGGTTGATATTCCACAGATGGGAACGCATTCCACCGCCGATACCGTGGGCCTCACCGCGCTTGGCGTCGTGGCTGCCGGCGTCGGCGTCCACGCCGTCGCCAGCGCCGTTAACCAACACAACCGCCACAAACAGCAATTAGCCGACGCCAGACAGCAGTCGTCAGACAATGAGGATAAACAGGCATGAGCCATTCGTATCAAACCCAGGGATATACCTTAAACAATGCCGGTCGCCGTCTGGTTGTGGATCCCATTACGCGCATTGAAGGTCATATGCGTTGTGAAGTGAACATTGATGAGCAAAACATCATCACCAACGCGGTTTCTTGCGGCACCATGTTCCGCGGACTGGAGATCATTCTTCAGGGTCGCGACCCGCGCGACGCATGGGCATTTGTCGAACGAATTTGCGGGGTGTGCACCGGCGTACATGCCCTTGCCTCTGTCTACGCCATTGAAGATGCCATTGGCATTAAGGTGCCCGACAATGCCAACATCATTCGCAATATTATGCTGGCCACGCTGTGGTGCCACGACCATCTGGTGCACTTTTATCAGTTAGCCGGAATGGACTGGATTGACGTGTTGAATGCCCTGAAAGCAGATCCGCGCGCCACATCGCAACTGGCGCAGAGCCTTTCTGCCTGGCCGATGTCCTCACCAGGCTACTTCTTTGACGTCCAAAATCGGCTGAAGAAATTTGTCGAAGGCGGTCAGTTGGGGATTTTCCGCAACGGTTATTGGGGCCATCCGCAGTACAAGCTATCGCCAGAGGCTAACCTCATGGGCTTTGCCCACTATCTGGAAGCGCTCGATTTTCAACGCGAAATTATCAAAATCCATACGGTGTTTGGCGGTAAAAACCCCCATCCTAACTGGATTGTCGGGGGTATGCCGTGCGCTATCAATATCGATCAGAGTGGCGCAGTAGGCGCGGTCGATATGGAACGCCTGAACCTGGTGCAGTCGATCATCACCCGCACCGCTGACTTTATTAACAACGTCATGGTGCCTGACGCGCTGGCTATCGGCCAGTTCAATAAACCCTGGAGCCAGATTGGTACCGGGCTTTCTGATAAATGCGTTTTGAGCTACGGCGCGTTCCCGGACATCGCCAATGACTTCAGCGACAAAAGCCTGTTGATGCCAGGCGGCGCGGTGATTAACGGTGATTTTAACAACGTATTGCCTGTGGATCTCGCCGATCAGCAGCAAATTCAGGAGTTTGTCGATCACGCCTGGTACCGTTACCCGGATGATCAGTTGGGCCGCCACCCGTTCGAAGGCATTACCGAACCCTGCTATAACCCCGGCGATGTGAAAGGCAGCGATATTAATATCCAGCAGCTTAACGAGCAGGAACGTTACTCGTGGATAAAAGCCCCACGCTGGCGGGGGCACGCCATGGAGGTTGGTCCGTTGGCGCGCACGCTGATTGCCTATCACAAAGGGGATGCCGCCACGATTGAATCCGTGGATCGCATGATGTCCGCCCTCAAACTGCCGCTGTCGGGCATGCAGTCTACGCTGGGCCGTATTCTGTGCCGGGCGCACGAAGCGCAGTGGGCCGTGAGCAAGCTGCAATACTTCTTCGACAAGCTGATGACCAATCTGAAAAACGGCAACCTGGCGACGGCGAATACCGAAAAATGGGAGCCAGCAAGCTGGCCGCAGCACTGCCGCGGGATCGGTTTTACCGAGGCGCCGCGCGGAGCATTAGGACACTGGGCATCGATTCGCGACCAGAAAATCGATCTGTATCAGTGCGTGGTGCCGACCACCTGGAATGCCAGCCCGCGCGATCCAAAGGGACAAATTGGCGCTTACGAGGCAGCGCTGATGGGTACCCAAATGGCGATACCGGATCAACCCCTGGAGATCCTGCGCACCTTGCACAGTTTCGACCCCTGCCTGGCCTGTTCAACCCACGTGCTTGGCGATGACGGCAGCGAACTGATCGCAGTCCAGGTTCGCTAAGCGTTGAGGAAAAGGAACGATGACTGGAAAGATATCCCCACGCGTCGGGGAGGCGCGTGATACCGCCGTCAGCCACTATGTGTTTGAAGCGCCTGTTCGCTTGTGGCACTGGCTGACGGTAGGCTGCATGTTGGTTTTGATGGTGACCGGATACTTCATTGGCCGACCGCTGCCGTCGGTCAGCGGCGAGGCCACTTATCTGTTCTACATGGGTGACATCCGGCTGGCGCATTTCGCCGCCGCCATGGTGTTCACGGTGATACTGCTGATGCGCATTTACTGGGCCTTTGTCGGTAACCGCTATTCACGCGAGTTGTTTATCGTGCCGGTCTGGCGTCGCAGCTGGTGGCAGGGCGCGTTTTCGGTGGTGCGCTGGTATCTGTTTCTGGAAAAGAAACCGAGAGAGGATATCGGACATAACCCCGTCGCGCAGGCAGCGATGTTCGGCTATTTCCTGCTCTCTGTTTTTATGATCCTGACCGGTTTTGCCTTATACGGCGAGCATAGTCAGTACGCCATCTTCACTCCCTTCCGCTATGTGACAGAGTTTTTTTACTGGACCGGCGGCAACTCTCTCGATATTCACAGCTGGCACCGGCTAGGAATGTGGTTCATCGCCGCCTTCATCATGGGTCATGTGTATATGGCTATCCGCGAGGACATCATGTCCGACGATACCGTCATCTCAACCATGGTCAACGGCTATCGTAGCCACAAATTTGCCAAACGTCAGCGCGACAAGGAGGGAGCATGAGTGAGCCAAACGTCATCGTGATGGGCTTAGGCAACCTGCTGTGGGCAGACGAAGGGTTTGGCATTCGCCTTGCGGAGCGCCTGTACGCCCACTATCACTGGCCAGAATGGGTAGAGATTGTCGATGGCGGCACCCAGGGGCTGAATCTGCTGGGCTACGTTGAACAGGCCAGCCATTTGCTGCTGCTGGACGCCATCGACTACGGACTCGCGCCGGGCACCCTGCAAACCTACGCCGGTGATAAAGTTCCCAGTTACCTCAGCGCAAAAAAAATGAGTCTGCACCAGAACAGCTTCTCCGAGGTGCTGGCTCTGGCAGATATTCGCGGCCATCTCCCCGCACACATCGCCCTCGTGGGACTGCAGCCGGTACAACTGGACGACTATGGCGGTAGTTTGACCGACATCGCACGCGCTCAGCTCCCGGCGGCGGAACAAGCCGCGCTTACGCAACTGGCCGCGTGGGGTATCACGCCACAGACAAACGAGGAAACGCGTTGCCTGAACTATGAATGCCTGTCGCTGGAAAACTATGAAGGCGTGCGTATTCGCCAGTATCGCGTGACGCTGGAGGAATAAACAATATGTCGAATGACACCCCATTTTCTGCGTTATGGCAACGTATGCTGGCGCGTGGCTGGCAACCGCTGAGCGCGTCTGAACTGGATGGCTGGGTAACCCGCGTGCGTGATGGCGTGGTCCTGCTCAGTAGCGATCCTCGTCGCACGCCGGAAGTCCGCGATAACCCGGTCATGATTGCCGAGCTGCTTCGAGAATTTCCCCGGTTTGCCTGGAAAATAGCCATCGCCGACCTCGAACACAGTGAGGCGATTGGCGATCGTTTTAGCGTGTTCCGCTTCCCGGCAACTCTGGTGTTTATCCACGGTGAGCTGCGCGGCATTCTCAGCGGCATCCACCCCTGGGCCGACCTGCTCAACCTGATGCGTCCCCTCGTTGAAGAACGCATACTGCCGGAGCCAGCGAGATGAGCGAAACCTTTTTTCATTTATTGGGACCGGGTACGCAGCCGGGTGATGACAGCTTCAGCATGAATCCCTTGCCGCTAACCTGCCAGGTCAACAGCGACCCCAGCATGGCGATACTGGAAAACTGCCCGCACAGCCCGGCGGTGATGGCGTTGTTAGCCGATGTTTGCCACCAGCTTACCCGGAGAATTCCCGCCAGGCAGGACGTACTGGGATGGGATTTATCCACGCTCAATGCCGACGATCTCACGTTTTTAAATACGCTGCTCGGTGAAGGCGAAGTTTCAGCGCGCATCCAGCATGCTGACGGCCGGGAAAGCGAAATTCAGGAGTCGATTTTCTGCGGCATCTGGCGAGTGCGTTGTCAGAATGACAAGGGCCAATGGGAGGAACATCTGGAAGCCGGTAGCGCGCCGCAGGCGCTGTGGCAGGCGGCAACACTCAATACGCTGCCGAACGATAGCCTGCTGCCTCCACCCATCGACGGATTGATGAATGGCCTGACGCTGGCCCAGGAACTGCTGGCGCACGTGCGCGATCCAGCCACGCTTCCCCATAGCATTAACCTCACCCAACTGCCGATTAGCGACGAGGATCGCCGCTTCCTCGCCAATCTGTGTGGCGAAGGGCACATTCAGATCCGCACCATCGGCTACGGCGAGAGCCAAATCAACGCCACGGCGCTGCGCCATGTCTGGCATGTAAGCTGTCTGGATACCTTGAAAGGGCTTTTACTCGAGAGTTATGAGATCTGCCCATTACCGGAACTGGTACTGGCTGCGCCGGAAGATCTGCTCGACTCCCTCGAGCGCCTGGATGAAGTCTGCGCCTGGCTGGCATCCGGCCCGCCTGCCTGACCACTCGCCAGGCTCGCGCACTTTTCTGCTGTGGGTCTGGCTGGCGTTTTCTTCCTTATCTATTCACTCTCTAATGCCTGATGGAGTTCGCATGTGGGACGTCATTGACTTATCGCGCTGGCAGTTTGCGCTGACCGCGCTGTACCACTTTCTGTTTGTTCCCCTGACGCTAGGGCTGATTTTTTTGCTGGCCATCATGGAAACCCTGTTCGTGGCCACGGGCAAAACCATCTACCGCGACATGACGCGTTTCTGGGGAAAGTTATTCGGTATTAACTTTGCGCTCGGCGTGGCAACCGGCCTAACCATGGAGTTTCAGTTCGGCACTAACTGGTCGCTCTATTCCAACTATGTGGGCGATATTTTCGGCGCCCCACTGGCGATGGAAGCCTTGATGGCTTTCTTTCTTGAATCCACCTTCGTCGGGCTGTTCTTCTTCGGCTGGCAGCGTTTAAACAAGTACCAGCACTTACTGGTGACCTGGCTGGTCGCGTTTGGCTCCAATATCTCGGCGCTGTGGATCCTCAATGCTAACGGCTGGATGCAATACCCAACCGGTGCTCGCTTTAATATCGATACCCTGCGCATGGAGATGAGCAGTTTTAGCGAACTGGTCTTTAACCCTGTCAGCCAGGTGAAATTTGTCCATACCGTGATGTCCGGTTATGTCACGGGCGCCATGTTTGTGATGTCCATCAGCGCCTGGTATCTGCTGCGTGGTCGCAATCGCGAGTTTGCCCTGCGCTCCTTCGCGGTGGGTTCCGTTTTCGGCACGCTGGCTATCCTCGGCACCCTGCAACTGGGTGACAGTTCAGCCTATGAGGTCGCCCAGCTCCAGCCGGTAAAACTGGCGGCAATGGAGGGCGAATGGCAAACCGAGCCCGCCCCCGCCCCTTTTCATGTCATAGCCTGGCCGCAGCAGCAACAAGAGCGTAACGCCTTTTCCGTGAAGATACCGGCCCTGCTTGGGATCCTGGCGACCCACTCTTTAGATACCCCGGTTCCGGGACTCAAAAATCTGATGGCGGACGCGCTCCCCCGCCTACAGCGGGGCCGGGAAGCGTGGTTATTGTTGCAGGAAATCGCCAACGGTCACCGCACGCCTCAGGTACTGAAGGCTTTCCACGCCGTAGAAAATGATCTGGGTTACGGCATCCTGTTGGCGAACTACGCGCCTGATATGAACCACGTTACGCCAGCGCAATATCAGGCCGCGCAACGCGGCACCATCCCGCAGGTAGCCCCCGTGTTCTGGAGTTTCCGTATCATGATTGGATGCGGTTCTCTGCTGTTGCTGGTGATGGCGATAGCGCTGATACAAACCTTACGCTGGCGTATCGACCAGCATCGCTGGGTATTGCGCATGACGCTGTGGAGTTTGCCGCTACCGTGGATTGCCATTGAAGCAGGCTGGTTCATGACGGAGTTTGGCCGTCAGCCGTGGGCGATTCAGGATATTTTACCCACCTGGTACGCCCACTCCGCGCTGAGCGCGAGCCAGTTGGCCTTCTCCATGGGGCTTATCCTTACGCTTTACACCCTGTTTTTAATTGCAGAGGTCTACCTGATGCAAAAATACGCGCGTCTGGGTCCAGATACGATGACGAGCCAACAACCAGCGCAACAACAGGGATAAAGGAGATAATCATGTTGGATTATGCAACATTGCGGCTCATTTGGTGGCTGCTGATTGGCATCATTCTGGTGGCCTTTATGGTCACTGACGGGTTTGATATGGGGGTCGGCTGTCTGTTAGCGCTAATTGCACGTAACGATGACGAACGCCGGGTGTTAATCAATAGCGTCGGAGCGCACTGGGAAGGTAATCAGGTGTGGCTTATTCTGGCAGGTGGCGCATTATTCGCCGCCTGGCCACGCGTGTACGCTGCCGCTTTTTCGGGGTTTTATGCGGCAATGATTCTGGTGCTATGCGCCCTTTTCTTCCGCCCGTTGGCTTTCGACTATCGCGGTAAAATCGCCAATGCGCGCTGGCGAAAACTGTGGGATAGCGGATTGCTTATCGGCAGTCTGGTACCGCCTGTTATTTTCGGCATTGCGTTCGGCAACCTGTTTTTGGGCGTGCCTTTTATCCTCACGCCGCAACTGCATGTGCAATACCTTGGCACCTTCTGGCAGTTACTCTCTCCCTTTGCCCTGTTGTGTGGCGCATTAAGCCTGATGCTGGTTATTCTGCAAGGGAGCGTGTGGCTCCAGTTAACAACCGAGGGCATCATTCGCCAACGCGCGCTGTCCGCCACCCGTCGCAGCGCAATGCTGGTGGTACTCTGCTTCCTGTTAGCCGGTTACTGGCTGTGGACGGGAATTGATGGCTTTGTGCTACTTAGCCAGGATCCGAACGGTCCTTCCAACCCGCTATTAAAAGCGGTAACAACCTCACCGGGCGCGTGGATGGCACACTTTTATCAGTCACCACTGCTGTTGATTATTCCACTACTTGGCATGATTTTCCCAATGCTCGCGATCTATGCCTGCGGCCAACGCCGCGCCGTGTGGGGATTTTTGTGCGCTTCCTTGACCCAGGCCTGCGTGATCTTCACCGCCGGAATCACCCTGTTTCCGTTTGTGATGCCTTCAAGCGTGCAGCCCCTTTCCAGCCTGACGGTGTGGGACAGTACCTCCAGCCAGATGACGCTCAGTATCATGCTGGTTATTGTGCTGATTTTTCTACCGATAGTGCTGCTTTATACCGCGTGGAGTTATTACAAGATGCTGGGGCGAATCAAGGTAGAAACGATCCGCCGCCACAACAACGAACTTTACCCGGGAGGACTGTAAGATGTGGTATCTGTTTTGGTTGGTCGGTATTTTGCTGATGTGCGCGTTCTCCACGCTGGCGCTGGTCTGGCTTGAGTCGCGGCAGAAATAGTTCTGCGCGTGTGTTTAGCTTTCAGGCTCCCCCTGTTTATTCGGGGAGCCTTTTATACCCTTTCCATCAATTCCCCAAGACGTTTAATCTGCCGTCCCTGGTTATCAAAATTACGCTCATTAAGCCACATATCGTAAGCCGGTCGGAGTGTCGGGTACTCACCGTCAATAATTGAGTACCATGCGGTATCCCGATTTCGCCCATGGGTAACAATAGCCTGCCGAAATATGCCTTCAAAACTGAAGCCAAAACGCTCCGCCGCCCCACGGGAAGGCGCATTAAGCGCATCACATTTCCATTCAAAACGGCGATAGCCCAGATCCTCAAAAACGTACTTTAAAAGCAATGATATGACCTCCGTTGAAATTCGTGTGCGTTTCATGCGTACGGAGTAAGAAATATGCCCCACCTCAATCACACCATTTGAGGGATCAATACGCATCAGTGCAAACGTACCAACAGGTTTCATACTGGCTAAATCAATCACGGCAAAATGCATTGGATCTGTTTGTTCTTCCATGTTTTTTACATAATCCAGGAAGGAAGCAAAAGTGTCAAAAGGCCCTGCTGCCAGATATGTCCAGTCACGAAAATCGCTCGCTTCGCAGTACGCTTCATACAACTCTTTTGCATGGCGTTCGGCGTTAATACGTTCAAGCTTACAATAGCGACCTGTAATTTGCTGAGCCTGTGGAAAGGGTACGCCCTTCCAGTCCGACAAAGACTGACCTACGGGTTGGTGGAATTGGTTAAAGATGCCCGACATATCTGTACCTCTTACAAAACAGGACTAAACCAGCGCAGAGTATGATCAAACTGAGCAGTCCAAAAGAACCACAATGCATGTTTTTAACGGATCCACAGCATTTCATTGTATAAAAAAGGCATAATATTTTAGACGTAGCCAAACCAGCGTATTACAGCATCAATGATAAGAGCTGAATAACTTATTCATTAAATAACCTGAGCCAGACGGCGTATCCCATCAGTAATTTTCTCAGCAGGATGATTAGCAAAACCAATCAAAACTCCCTGTCGGGTGATATCTCCATGGTAATAACGGCTCAGTGATAGTATTCCCATCCCAAGCGCTCTGGCTTTTTCCTCGACTTCATTTCCACTCAATCCATTTTGTAGCCAGCATACAATATGAACCCCAGAGTCAGAAGGCTGAACAATCATTTTATCAGCAAGGTGTTCTTGAATAGCATTGACCAGCGCAGTTCTTCTTTCATAACACGCCTTGCGAATTCGCCGCACATGACTGGCATAATGTCCCTCCTCAATAAAATTCGCCATCACGGCCTGCTCAAGATAACTGGTGCCGAGATCAGTAAAATATTTCGTCACCATAATCTGTTCTTGTAAACCGGGCGGAACAACTAAAAAACCTAAACGGAATTCTGGATACATCATTTTCGAAAATGTACCGGCATAAATAACCCGTTGATTGTCATCTAATCCTTGTAGTGCCTGTAAAGAACGATCGGCATAGCGGAACTCGCTATTATAATCATCTTCAAATATCCATGCCTGGTTTGACTTCGCCCATTCCAATAGCTCAAAACGCCGGGGTAAACTCAATGTTCCACTTAATGGATATTGATCCGACGGGACAACATAGGCCAGCTTAGCGTCAGGGAAATGATCAATTCCATAGCGCACGTTCATTCCTTCGCTATCTACCGGTACCGGCCTCACAATCGCGCCAGCGGACATAAAAGCCCCTCGTGCGCCTTTGTAACCCGGGTCATCCAGCCAAACTTCATTGCCTGTCGACAGCAGCGCTCGTGCGGTAATGTTCAATGCCTGTTGGATACCATTTACGATGATTATCTGATCGTCGTTACAGTTCACGCCACGCGTTGTTTTGATGTAACGACAAACCGCTTTTCTCAAAGGAAGGTATCCGCAAGGGTGAGTGTGTGCTCCCAGTTAATGCCGGGATTGTCTCCAGACCCGTTGCAGTAATTTGCCCCATAGTGCGTGCGGGAAGAGATCCGTACAGCCAACGCCAACCGCAAACAGACGGTTCATGCCGCGCCCTTCATACTCATTCGACCATAAATCGCGCACAGGATTATTTTGGCTGTTTAGCTGTTCATCAGGAATGACGACTTCCCCCGGCGCCATCATTGGATAGCTATTGCTGATACTCCGATCTGGGATATGGTGCGCAACATAGGTACCAGACCCTTTCCGGGTCAGAATATACCCTTCATCTAATAGCCTGTCATAACCGGCAATGACTGAATTTCGTGAGATTGACATCATCTCGGACAACGCCCGGGTTGAAGGCATCTTTGTTCCTGCGGGTAATCGACCAGCAAGAATGTGTTCACGAAGAGCATGATAAACCTGTTCCTTCACGACACCTTTGCCTAAAACAAATCCTTGAAATAAAGGTGCATTATTTTTCTTCATTGTATTAACCTTTATGCTAAAAGTGGATCCTATCAATAGGTAAAAAGTGTCTCTTTACGAGAATTTATAAAGCCCCTAGGATCATCCTCCTGACACATTATTCTTATACAATATCAGGATAAATATATGAATAGCAAAAATACTTTTACTATTACAGCTGCAGAACAAGAAGATTATTCCGGCTGGCTCCCTTTATGGAAAAACTACCAGACATTTTATCGCACTAATATTTCAGATAACGTAACAAAATTAACATGGGAGCGTTTTCTGACGCCCGGCGAACCGGTTTATTGTGCGGTCGCTAAATATGATGGTAAAATAGTGGGTCTGGTGCATTATCTTTTTCACCGCTCAACCTGGACTGAATCAAACTATTGCTATCTCGAAGATCTATTTGTTAGCGAAGACGTACGCGGTCAACACATAGGTAAACAGCTGATCGAGTATGTTCAAAAGCAAGCCCAGGAAAACCACGCGTCAAGATTATACTGGCACACGCATGAAACCAATCTCCGTGGGCAACGACTGTATGACTGGGTTGCCAAAAAGAGTGGGATGATTGAATATCGTATGTAAGAGAAATAATACCTCGACCAGACGTTAATAATTCAGTTTAAAAAAATAAAAGATTAGCCTCTGAGTAGATATACTCAGAGGATGTATCTATCAAGCATCAAAAAGGTAAAGAGCCGGAATGGCAAAAATAAAGTAAAAACCCCCGCTATCCGATGAGGATGCGGGGACATTCACAAAAATCACAGAGAGCTAAAATTATTTAGCTCGCCGTTATCATGCTTAAAGGTCTTTTATTTCGTAGTCCGGTAGATGACATCGCGTAATAAAAGCATTCAGCGTTTCGATATCCGGCAATGCGGTCAGTGCGCCCTTGCGGGTTGTCGCGAGCGCACCGCAGGCACTGGCCCAGGCGATAGCCTGGCGAAGCTGTTCAACACACTCCGGCATCCGGTTGTCTGCAAGCCAGGCCAGCAAGCCGGCAACAAAAGCATCCCCCGCCCCGGTCGTATCGATACTGTCGACGGTATAACCGTTGAAATGGATCACATTATCCTGCCAAAGCACCATCGCGCCCTGCGCTCCGTAGGTCACAACTTTCAGTTGTGCAGGCAGCGCTTTAAGGCCGTTAAGCGCATGGGCAAAATCGTGTGTACCGGTCATCCAGTACCACTCTTCTTCCGAAAGCTTAAGAATGTCAGCCTGTAAAGAATAGTGGCGTACCACTTTGAGCATCTCATCCTTATCGGGCCACATTTGCTCGCGTAAATTTACATCGAAACTCAGTAATCCGCCCCGTTGTTTAACCTGAGCGATGGCAGAAGCCAATGTCTCACGACAACCTTCAGCCACCAGAGCCAGAGAACAGAAGTGCAGAATATCGTCGCTAAAATCAGGAAGCGCGGCGGACGTTAAAAATTGATCCGCGGAAGGATTGGTTAAAAATGTAAATCCACGCTCTCCACCGTTACCCAGCGAGACCAGCACCGTACTGGTTCTGTGCTGATTATCCACCTGAAGGCTTGCAGTTGAGACGCCTGCATCAGACAGCGTTGTTTTTAGAAAGTGGCCAAAGTCGTCATCACCAACCCGACCAATAAAACCACTTTGCCTGTGTAAACGCGCAGTACCAATTGCCACATTGAATGGCGCTCCTCCTGCACAAGCTTGATATTGCATGTCTGAAAGCGGCAAAAGATCAACCACCGCATCGCCAAGCGTCCAGATATTCATGACATTTCCTCAATGGTAATTAACGCATTTATTTAAACGTGACGGTTAAAAGTTATAATCCAGCATCAGCTTATAGTCAGTGGTTATGGCATCACCATTAGTGACCCAACTGCCACTCTGGTTTATTAACGAACCGGTTATTTCGCCGGATACCGTAAAACGAGAAGTTAATGGATAATTTGCTGATAATTTAAGAAAGCGGTTACGGGTATTCTGGAATACCTCGCCATCTTCAACTCGCGCATTATTCTTTTTGTAATGCCCATATCCACCGCTGAATGTCGTGGATAATTTCCCCCAGTTGTGCCAGACGCCAAGTGATGTTGTCCAACTTTTTTCATCAATATCTCCCCATTGCGCACGGTCTAAAATTGCAGAAGCGAATTGCTGGCGGAACCAGGCTCCAGTGGTATTGTTAATAATGTATTGAACGCCGGGTTCAATCTGAAATGAACGTCTATCCCGGTCATTTTGTGAACCACCATTACGGCGATGATCAATCTGCTGATACAGATAGTTAAAGAACGAGAAATTGTCCGTAACACGCAAATCGGTAAAGAACTTGACGCGCCCCTGCCAACGGTCATCAAGTGATGAACTCCCGCCCATCACGTCCCAGCCATAGCGTAGACGCTTGTAGAAATATTCATGACCAACAATCAACTGAGTCCACTGATTTTGGCTGAGGTATGTTTGATCCTCCCAGGTCCCGTTATAGTTAGTGGTTCGGCCCTCAGAAAATGCCAAATACCAACCGGGTAACGCATCATGACGCATCACTCCTTGTACAAATGTCAGTGAATCATTTCCGTTATGGAAATGGCTGTTACGCCAGTTATTATCCTCTATAGAATATTTCATTTTCAGTTGACCATGAACACGACCGCCGGCAGGATTTGATGAGCGGGTTGAGGTCCACATCACGTCTTCATCCAGATATGACCACGGATCTACAGCAATCACCTTTCCCGATACATCCTTCATGATGCTCATGCTCGCATTCGCCAGCGCCGGAAAAAGAAGAACAAAAATAACAGACAGGGCATGATAGTTTTTCATAGTGATATCTCGTTATATTATTTCTTTTATTTTCAATGTGGCGTGAAAATTATCATTTTGTGGCAAACTAATACTCCAGGATTTCTCCGCCATGGAATACATTCGGGTACTGAATGCGGCTTTATTATTTATATAAAAAACAGCAATTGAGTTTTGAATCAGCACACGTAACTCAATTTTTTCATCCAGAGGAATATTTACCCATGATTCCGCATTCGCATGGTGAATAGATGCGAGTGGCGCATTGAAAAAGTAGACCTTGCCTTTGCTCTTATTGAACACAACGTTAAGCTTTGCATCGCTTACTCTGTCGTCAGTCAGACCAAAACTCATAACCATTCCAGCAGAAGGGATATCTATAGTTGCACTTAACTCACCTCGTTTGGGCAGCGGTGGGTACACTGCAGATTGTAATGGACCAAACTGTGTTGCTGTTTTTATCATTTTACTGCTTGTTAAGCTGGTCACCGGACCGGGGTTATCATTTATGGCCGTTTGAAGTTCCTGTGAAAGGATGCTGCTAAGCTGCCCCTGCTCATCTGCGATGAGCTCATGAGCAACCAGATTTCCTGCCCAGTCAATATTGCCATTGTCACTGCTTCCTGCTTTGGTTGGGATCCAACCAAAAACAAACAGGCGATCGTTTTTAAGTACGAGTTTTCCTGCGTAAAACCCCGAGCCATCAACCACATAATTGTCCATCTTTCGCCATGGTCCATCCGGATTATCCGCAACTCGGTACTGGGTCAGGCGTAGCGGCCATTGGTCGCTAAAGCTGAGATACCAACGTCCGTTAAAGAAAACCAGCGTTGGGCATTCGAGGTTAGAGTTACTGGTAATCGTGTCATTATCAAAAAATACACCACGGTCTTCCCAGTTCTTTAAATCGGTTGAACTGTACCGGGCTATGACACCGCGCCCCTCGCTTCGCGTGGTAATTAACATCCAGAACTCTTTCTTTTCTGCAACCCAAACAACATGAGGATCCCGGAAGTCATTACCGCGATAATTATCACCTGGCAGGATCGTATCCTGTGGGTGTTTTACCCAGTGAAGGCGATCTTTACTGGTCGCGTGCATAATGGACTCAACCGGGAACACATTTTCATTATGCGCGGTATACCAGGCATGCCAGGTATTGCCAACTTTAATAATCGAGCCGGTTCCCAATAGCAGTTCAGGATCGTCAACGTCGTTAACGTAGGGAATCACCTCAGAATGGTTCTGGTAGTTATATAAATTAGTGCTCGATAGCAAATGAATAGCATGTACGCCTAAATCGCTACCGCCGCGTACATCATTGAGATAAAAAATATCAAATTCACCATCGTTATAAACAGGCATCGGGTCACCCACAAATGATCCCTCCACCCGAGGAAAAAAATCATTAATATTGCGAATACTTTTATTGTGTAATGTTTCTTTAGAAGGTTGCGACCAGGCTGGCATATTGATAAACGAAAGTGCCAACAGAGCGGCAGATACCACTAATATTATTTTTTTCATGTTACACCTGAATATCAGAAGTTATAATTCACGCCAACCACGGTAAAGGGATTCCACGAATGGCCGCTAGAAGTCCAAAGCCCGTTTTCTTTCGTGAATTGTGCTTTGAATTCACCATATAATCGAACTTCACCAAAAACTGGATAGCTGATGGTGCCGCCAATAAATTTATAACGACCGTCATAGAAAACTTCTTTGCCATTGCTGGCGTTATCTATTTTGTCCTGGCCGAAACCTAAATACAGGGAGGTTAACAGAGGATACCAGTTTCGCCAGAGCCCAGCGGTAACCTTCCATTCTTCTTCTACAATGTCGCCCCAGCTCTCACGTTCCTGACGGTTATAGTAATAATATGGCCGCAAATACAGGCCGAGATCGGGATTCACACGGTATTGAATGGCGGGTTCAATTTCAAAAATGTACTGCTCAAGATCGCCATTTCCCGGTTCGTTGCCCTGCGGCTGATATTCCCCATAGGCGTAACCGGCCAGGCTCCATTTGTTGGTCAGTCGCAGGTCCTGCCAGATTTTGTACCTGTTTTTCCAACGTTTAGTTGCTGTTTCCGAACCGACCATAACCTCCGTACCGATATTACCGCGCCAGGTTTCAAAAATATGGCCGACAAAAAACTCATTGATCGTATTTGTGCCTTTGTAATCCTGATTACTAAATTGTCCTTTATAGCTATCCTCGCGGGCATTCCAGAAGCCAAAGTACCAGTTTGGTAGCTCATCATGTCTTAAAAAAGCCTGAATGGTGGCGAGTTTAAATTTGCCGCTATTTTTCTTATTATCACTCCAACGAACATCATCAATTTCTATCTGAGTGCTGATATTTCCATGGAGGCCGCCAGCCTCCATATTACGACCAATGCTGTCCCAGTGAACAGGAGGATCTTCCTGTCTTAAACGCAATACACTGACATCATCAGGCTTATCTAAAGCATGACTCTTTTTCACCTCGGTTGTTTTATTTTCAGTTTCTCGATGCGAGGCTGTCGGCATCGATGAAGTTGCCCGTTTACTTTCTGCCCCTGTAGTAACAGGAGGGACAGTGACGCTATTCGTCGATTGTTCATCTCCTTTTGTTGGCTGGCCAGTATTATCTTGCGGCGTGTCATATTCATCAGAAAAATAGCTTTGATAACTCCCGATATAGGTAGCTGGTTGTTCGGTATTATCCTCTGCGATAGCGGGAAATGCCGTAACGGACGATATCACACAGGCCAGAATTTTTTGTTTCAACACAAACCTTTTGATATTTCTCGCGGTAACGCGAGAGTGAGGTATTAATATTTCATCCATTTCATTATCTCATTATTCCAGGCAATAACATGCCAGCCTAAGACTGGCAGAAATAAAAGCTCACAATGTAAGAGGTAAGGCGAATCAGGACTAAATTATTTATCCAAAGACCAATATCCGGCTTCCTGTAATGAGGCAACACCATGATTCGCAAACAGTGAAAGATCGCGTTGTGCCGGGTGAGGATAAATTCGGCTACTTAAGCAAGCATCCCCCTCATTAACAAATACCTCTACTGATGAACGGTCGATAAAAATGCGTAATGACAGTACACCGTCTGCTGGCAACGAAATACTGCGAGTTCCTTCCAGTGAATATTCTGGATAGCGACGCTCCACTATCAGACGTTGGGCCTGATTATCGACGTAAATTCTCAGCCCATCCCCTAATGCCATACCAAACTGTTCAGCTGTAGAGGCGATTAGATCCCATACCAGTTGCACCTCGACCGCTTCGGCATCATCCGTAATAAGGACTTTCTGATTACGCAGGCAACAAGCTGGCGTTGGATAATAGCTGCCACGCAGCGCAGAGACTTCGTCAGCGGGTTTCATTCTCACCCGATGGTCATCTCCAAGGCTCAGTTCGCGCGGGAGAGACAGCATGCCTGCCCAGCCGTCCTGCTGTTCAGGCATCGGTGATTCCCACATATCCAACCAACCAATAACAATGCGGCGATTATCCGGGGTCAGAAAGCTTTGCGGAGCATAAAAGTCGTGCCCATGGTCAAGCTCAATGAATTGTCCGTCATAGGTGAACTGTTGACCGGGCTGCCATTCCCCGAGTAAATAGCCACTCTGAAAAAGGTTGCGATGGTGATAGCCTTTCGCCGCGATCCCCTGAGGAGAAAACATCAGGATCCGCTTCCCACTCAGAGTAAAGAAATCAGGACATTCCCACATATAGCCCATCCCCTCATCAGCCTCAGCGAATATCCCTTCGTCTTGCCATTGGCGGAGATCGGATGAACGATACAAACGCACTTGACCCGTCTTCTCCACACGGGAACCAACCACCATGTACCAGAATTCCCCTTCACGCCATACCTTCGGGTCACGAAAATGATGCAGTCCAGGGGGAGTATCGATCACCATCCCATGCCGTTCAAAATGGATACCGTCACGACTGGTGGCCAGACACTGCACCTGGTAGAGATTGTCGTCTGTGTCTGGCGAACCGTGAAATTTATGTCCGGTATAAATCAGTGCCAGCATATCGCCATCCACCACGGCGGAGCCGGAGAAACAGCCATCCACATCCGCCGGACCTTCTGGCGCCAGCGCGATTGGCAGATGCTCCCAGTGCACCAAATCTTTGCTGCGGGCATGTCCCCAGTGCATTGGCCCCCATTCAGGAGAATAAGGGTGATGTTGATAAAACGCGTGATACCAACCGTCAAACCAAACCAGGCCGTTAGGGTCGTTCATCCAGCCTGCGCGAGCAGCGAGGTGATACCGCGGATACCATCGCGGATTAATACTGGATTGTGCTTTTTCAAGCGTCTGTTCGGCTTGTTTTAATAAGGATGTCATCGTCTTTACTCTCAGTGCATTACACAGCGTTTTGCTGCAGAAAGGATGGCTCAGATGAAGACTTATTTGAGCGCAAAAGGAAAATTGAAATAAACGTGGTGCAGAACACCATAATGCCCATGATGAGATAGGACTGGGCGAAGCCAAATTTCTCATAGCTAAAGCCTGCCAGCGGGGATAATACGGTGCCAATAATGGAACTGGTGCAGGCAAATCCCACCAGATAAATCGTGGAGGACAGACGCTTGTCGAAATTTAGACTGTTGTATTTAAAAATAGCGACTAACAATATCGGTAGTTCAACAGCGTGAAGTAATTTAGTAATGGAAATAAGCAGCGGTCCTTCCACCAGCCCGGAAGCGATCATACGCATCGCCATCACCATTCCGGCGAATATCAGACCATTTTTGGCGCCAATGCGATTAACCAACCAGGGCGCACAAAACATGCCCGCCGCCTCCAGAAAAACCTGGAAAGAGTTTAAATAGCCAAACATCTCATTCCCTTCTCTTAATGACGGGAACTGTGAAGAGAAATAGACCGGAAATTGCTGATCGTAAACGCCGTAAATGCAGGTACCGACCACGAAGAATATCAAGGCCCAGAAACGTGGCAGAGTAAGCAAATTCAGCGCATCTTCCAGAGAGACTTTTTTAGCGCCGATTTCGAGTTTCTCCATGCTTGCCGGAGCCGCGACTTTTAAACGGGCCAACAGACAGAAGAAGATAATCCCGGAGCAAGAGGCCACCAGGAAATTAAGGTCCGGGTTAATGTTAAACAGTAGCCCGGCAAAAAAGGTAGCCACAGCCCAGCCCAGAGACCCCCACATACGTGCCCGACCAAACTCAAAGGTACTCTGACGCGCAACGCGCTCGGTGTAGGACTCCAGAACGCCGATACCGCCGTTAAATGTCAGACCGATAAACAAACCGCCGAACACACTCCCCAGCAAAATATTAATACTCAGCAAATAGCTAAATAACAAATAAGCGGGTCCGGAGAGGATCAAAAGCGCTGTGATGCACCATAACAGATGTTTACGCAAGCCAAGTCGGTCCTGAACAAAGCCATAACAAACCTGAGCGAAGAGTGCCGAGACGGATAGCACGGAAAAAATAATTCCGGTTTCCGACGCCTTTAGTCCCACTTCCTGATGAAGCCAAATAGAGAGAAGTGAACTTGATGAGGACCAGGTCACAAAGAAAAAGAACAGCAGCGCGCTAAGCAGCAGATAGCTGCGAGAAGATCTTTTATTCATCTACGTAATCTCAGGGAAATGACATACCAAGATGGTAACGTTAACATTTTATCGGTACACTTGATTTTGACGCGATAATCGATGTTAATCACAAAAGTTAACGTTAACATTTTTATGCCAGGATCAAGATCACATTTTTTATCGTCGCTTGCCATTCATCGGTATCGGGGTTCGGTGCCTGGAATAAATATTTGTCTTTGTTCACAACCCGTTAATAGATGGATTGCGTACAATACTGGATTGGGTAGTTAGTTTCTTTAATGGAAGACTATGGCATCTTTAAAAGATGTGGCCAGACTGGCCAATGTATCGCTAATGACCGTGTCTCGGGTGCTGAACGATCCGAAACGTGTGAAGCCTGAAACCCTGTCCCGGGTACAGGAGGCTATTTTACAGCTAAATTACGTGCCGGACCTCTCTGCCCGGCAGGTTCGTCGTGTCGGTTCCAGAAATAAAACGATTGGCGTGCTCGCGTTGGATACTGTCACAACCCCTTTTTCAGTCGACATTACGCTGTCTATCGAGGAAACCGCGCGCGCGTACGGCTGGAATAGCTTCGTAGTTAACATGTTTGCCGATGATAATCCTGACGATATTGTCGATCTGCTGCTCGCACACCGCCCCGGAGGGATCATTTTCACCACGATGGGATTACGTGAGGTGAACGTCCCTTCCAGACTTCTGAAGCACCCTTGCGTCCTGGCCAACTGTGAGAACAAGGGAGAAGCAGTTGCCAGCTATATTCCCAATGATGAACAAGGGCAATATACGGCAGTGCAGGCGCTATTAGCAGCAGGATACCGTCGCCCTCTTTGCTTGCATTTACCTGTCAACCATCTGGCGACGCGACGCCGCCGTCAGGGGCTCGATCGCGCCTGCCGTGAAGCCAATATTAATCCTGACGCGCTCGATCACTGCTATATGCAATATGGAGATGAACACTATCGTGATATTCCGGACATTTTGCTGAGATATATTGATCGGGGGATACCGCAATTTGATTCGGTAATTTGTGGCAATGACCGCATCGCATTTATGGTATATCAGACGCTGTTGACCCAAGGGATTCGCATCCCACAGGACATTGCTGTTCTTGGGTATGATAATCTCGTCGGGATCGGAAATTTGTTCTTACCCCCGCTTTCCACAGTCCAGTTACCGCATTATGAGATTGGGCGTTTAAGTACGTTGCATATTATCAACGGCGACAGCCACCGGGAGAAAGTTCTGGTCGACAGCCCCTGGCTGTTACGCGAATCATTCTGAACAGGCCAACAGACTATCCCATCTACGCCACCACGACGGGAAAACCTCAGAGACTCCTGGCATCATGAATATGAGGGAAAGTATGTTTTCTTACATTATGTTAGGCACCAACAATCTCCCGCGCGCCATTCAGTTTTATGATCCGCTAATGGAGCTGCTTGGGCAACCGCAGGCCGGGCGTAATGAAGAAGGAGCGTCGTGGGGAACATTTAGCGGCAACCGCACCGTTGGGTTGTGCATCGGCCGCCCCTTTGATCGACAACCTGCCAGCGTTGGTAATGGCACGATGGTGGCGCTGAATGCGCGTTCCGTCGAGCATATTGAGCAGTTGCACACCCTCGCGCTCAGCCTGGGCGGCGCAGATGAAGGCGCGCCGGGGCATAGACCGCAGTATGGTCAGGGTTTTTACAGCGCCTACGTACGCGATCCGGACGGCAACAAGCTCGCGTTTATCTATTACGCGAACGTAGTCTGAAGGAATCTTTATCCGGCCATTCTGTACTGGCAGAGATCAGCTTTACTGTATTGTGAAGGCATAGTGTTGCATCAACACATTGCTTATCGATCGGCGCTAAGTAGTCCGGTTAATAAAATCCTCAGTGAAACCCGCGTGGTTATTTCACTTATCATTGTCGATACTCAGTCCGGCCTGAACAATGCATGTGCGATGGAAAAATGCCTCAGCGCGGGGATGGATATCTGTGAAAAACAGCGTTCACCTCTCATTATGCATAATGGTTGCGGAATAGGTCCGCCAGTTACCTGAATCGTTAATCACCGCATAGTTTAACGTTGTCCCCACGACTGGAGCCTGAGAAAGTACGACATCACGCCGCTCATACGGCGCGAGCATGATGTTACCGATCGTGATTCCTTTTGTTGCCGTTACTGCCAGGGTCATGTACCAAGGCGTTGGATTGGTAATCGTGATGCCCTGAGAAGCGATACTGAAGCGCAGTTTCTGCTCATCATTACCGGTGGGTGCCTTTAAACCAGTCGGACGAATAAATACTTTCAACCGTAGCCGTAGGGGTAACACTAGCTTGCGGGTGGCGCTTTTCGTCGCACTCAGCTCTGGCGGTATCTGGTAAATGTTGAGCCAGAACAGACTCTCCCGATCCTCTGGCAGACTGCGGCGCGAGCTCAGCATCACGCGAAGTGTTCTCAACTCATCCGGCCGCATTTTAAAGACGGGCGGCAATACTACCAGCGGCGTACGGCTGCTATCAGGGGAAGAGGCTGTTTCTCCGGCGTCGGTCCAGATTTGTAACAGCATTGGCGTTACGCTGTCGTTTGCGAGCGTCAGCGACTGAACAATATCGTTAGCGGCGAATACGAGCCGGGTTCGGTCAATGTTAACCGCAGCGAACGGCGCAGAAATGACACCTGCCAGCAACAGCAGCGCTAATACCGCCTTACTGAAAACTAACCACTGCCTGTAACTGTGCATTCACGCTCCCTACCGTTACCGGTTGTCCGCCGAGCGCCTCAAGGGAGGCGGTAAAATCACCGTGCCAGACCTCCACCGAACCGCGGTCTTTTTTACTCGTTAGTTCGGTGAGCTCCTTATATCCATACCAGCCACGGGCGTGGCCCGTTCCGGTACTCATGTTGTCCGGCAAAAGGTTAAGCGGCGCACCGCCCTCATCGTAAATCCGTATTCCTACTCCGGAAGCCACGCCCTTTTCGCCATAATGCGTATCCAGCAACCAGGTCAATCCACCGCCGGTGGTCGTCAGGCCAAGGCGGCGCGCGGCGGCCACGGCGCCAGGTTGATTGACTAAAAAACCCATGGCTACGTTAGCGACACTAGTGGTGGGATGAGTCGAGGACATCGCGCCAGCTTCGCACTCCAGCGTTATGCTGAAAGGCGATTCGCTGCTTTCGCCAGAAGAGAGCGCCTCCCCTGTAATGGTAGGAAGCAGCACCGTCGCGGGATAATCTTCAATGGTGCAAGCCGCGCCGCGAATATAGGTGACCTGATTGTAGCTCCCCCACGCACCGGGCCAGGATTCGGGCCAACCATAATAACTTGAAGCATGATCCATACCGGCTTGAATGGCGGAGGTCAGTAGGCCTGGCCCCTTAAATGCGATATAGCCGCGCGGCTGGTTATAGGTGTCTTTGTTAATTCTGTCGCCAAAAACATAGTGGTCCGAGGCGGCGATTTTAATCATCTCATACAGGACATTACTAAATGCACCTGCAGGAATATAAATTGCGCGATCGTCCTGAAACCAACTATCCGCAGTAAGCTGGCGCTGCTTCCAAAAGCGGCTATAGTATTCGCCGGTACTCAGATTCGTCATGCGTACCGCGACGTTACGTTCCGCGTCATAGTAGGCTCCCTCCACTTCTTTCGCCCGACTTCCACCAACATAGTAGTTATCGCCGTTGGTTGAATACAATTCATACAGCTTCCCGGCGTCCTGCAAATCACAGCGGTACAGTACCTGCTTTGCCGTATAGGGCGTCTGAACGCCTGCAGTGAGGAAATTACCCACCGTACTGGCAAGCACGGTGCCGGAAGGCTGGAATTTATTATTCGCGCTAACGCTAATGACCGAGGGCAAACCAAGATGACCGATATTGTCATCAAAGGCGCCGCGCCAGAAGCGCGCGGTATAGCCTGCTTTAATCGCCGCCTGAGAAAGGAAACTATTATCCGTCACTTTAACGCAGTTAGCCCAGGGCGCAGTGCTGAAAAGCAGGGTAGCAGCAAGTAGCAGCGTTTGGCGAAGATAACACATGAGACTATTCCCTCTCGCAGGTCGTAGTAAGATAAATCACGTTTTCAGGCGAATGCAGATCGAACTGGTAGGGCACATGGCAACGTCGATCGGTCCCTTTTCCCCAACGCACCAGCAATGAGCCTGAAGGCGTGCTGATACGGGCATAAACCTGCCCCCCCTGCCCGACCATCCCAATGACGGCCCCTTCGCTGTTAATGACCTCGGCCCCCATCGGCGGAATACCGCCATCAGCCATTTTCACCGCGATAAGCACCGCTTTGCCGGTAATCGTGGAGAAGTTCACCCGCGCGATCGCGCCGGCGTAGGGAACAACTTGTTGGCTTCCCCCCGTCAGTTCAGCATCGCTGCGCATCTGGCGAGTATCGAGAGAGACGTTGTTGCGACGATACGGAGATAGCGCAGGTAAAATGGCGTAACCGGAACTGTCGATAACCGCTCCCTGACCGTTCTGCACTACTGCGCCCTGCGCGCCATCGGCGTGAATTAATGCAAACGTGTCGCTGGCGTAAGGACCGAGCGTCACGCCACCGGAATGCAGCACCAGGGTCCCGGAGGAACCCAGCGCCACCTGACGATAGTCCTTTCCCTGGTCGTAGCCCGCACGCAGCGCGCCAAAACGGGTGTTTTGCTGGAAATTACCGCCGAAAGTCGTCGATGTCCCTTCATCGCCATGGCGATAGCGATCATAGCCGCCATAGACAGACCAGGAGAGCTCGCTCTGCTCGCCACGAGTCCCGGTCATCGACAGGGTTGAAGAGTGATTTGCGCGAGACTGGTTATAGTTCATCGCTACGGATGTCGGGCTGTCGCCCCAGTCAAATGGAATGGAGAGAGTAAACGACAGCGTCGTCTCGGTATATTTTTGCCGCTGGCTCAGATCCTGCGGTTCGTTAACGCTGCGGTAGAAGCGGCCATAGTCCCAGGTAGAACGCTGCCTGGCGAGGTTGACTCCATAACTCACTTTTCGCCACTGGTTGCTATAGCCCAGCTGCAGCTGCGTGATCCGCGACTGGTTATGGTAGTAATCCGCGGTACTGGCGCTGAGATTGAGCGTACCCGAATGGCCTAAGGGCTGGCTGACGGTCGCAGAAAGGCGTTGACGTTCATGCAGCGTGTCGGAGTAGTAATCAATGCCGTTTTGCTCCTGTCGGCGTACGCCAAATACATCCTCCAAATCGCGGAATCCACCGGTTGAGTAGCGATAGGCCGCCAGCACCAGATTAGTACCAGTGGAAAAAGTCTTGCTATAGCTCAGTTCCGTACGCCAGCCCTGCTGGCGATCATTATGCTCCACTCGCGCGCCAGACCAGGTGGCATTCATACCAAATGCACCAAAGCGGGTCGCCCATACACCGCCGACCAGCCAGGCCTGATAATCATGCGCCAGCCGCGATCCGAGGTTAAGAGTGAGGTTATTATTCACCCCGTGCTGAAGCGTCCCCTCAAGAAAGCGGTTGTCGATGCGGTAATATTGGCGAACCTTGCCAAGAGCAAAAGAGTAGTGCCAGTTGCCAGGTCGCACCGAATCGGGAACCGCAGAATAAGGTACGGTAAAACGCGATACTTTTCCGTTAGCCTCAATCACGTCAACCTGCAAATCCCCCTGATAGCGGGTGTTGTAAAGATCATCAATAGAGAACGGTCCGGGCGGAACATGGGTTTCATAGATAACTTTACCCAACTGTTTGACGATCACCCGTGCGCTGCTTGCCGCCACGCCGCGCACCTCTGGCGCATAGCCGCGTTTGCCCTGCGGCCACATGCGTTCATCCGTGGCGAGTTTCATACCATTAAACGACAAGCTGCCGAATAAACTGGAGTCAGTGTAGTTATCGCCAAACGTCAGGATGCTGTCGATTGCGGCGAGTGGTCGCTGCACCCAGCTGCGTACGCGATTGTAATGCCAGTCGCTTCCGCTCTGATTGCTGTCGGCATAGCGCAGATTACCCTGATGGCGGAGCTGCCACAGTCCGATGTTGCTGCCAATGTTGATACCGCTCCACAAATACTGGTAGCGGAAGTGCTGGCTGGTGTTGTCAGTGTGGGTCCAGTTGGTGTTATGGCGTAAAAACAGAGCCAATGCACCGCTGTCCCATTGCGAAGGCGGAAGATAGCCGTGCGGCCTGTGCATCAACTCGCTCATCGGCAGCGTAAGCCTGAGCTGTAGCGTCGCGCTATCAAATTGCCATTCGCCTCGGGATACCCATTCTCTTAGCGGACGACAGCTATTTGGCGGTGCTTTGTCCGGGAGCGATTTTACCGAAGCGGCCTGCATCAGCGAGAACGGAAGGCAAGGCTCCGTGCGTTGTCCGCCATTGACTGGATTAAAGCGGAGCTTTACGCCGGATTTTAGCAGCGAGCCATTGACCATAACGTCAACCAGATACTCTCCGGCGGGCGTACCGGGACCGTTAACGCTCGCCATACCTTGCCCGTAAGCCGTCCCCTGCAGCAGAGAAGGATCAAAATAGTACTCTTCGCCAAATGCCTGACCGGTGCAGGCTACGGCTAAGATAACGAAGATATTTTTGCGACAGAATTTAACCTTCGGCGACATGATAACGCTCGCTTATCCTTGCTCCCTGGTCGTTAACCAACGTCACGATGACGGTACCGTTAAGCGAGTTGGCGCTGAATTTCCCAGGTATCCAGAAAGTACGGCTGGAGAAAGGTGGAATCATTTCGACATTGAGCTGACGTGATACACCACTTGCCGTCACGCTCAGATTGCTGAGGGATGCATACCAGGGCTGCGGATTGCTGATGACAATACCGGCACCTTTTCGGCCATTACGCACCACGGCGACGTGCAGCTTTTTAGCCAGATTGCCCGGTGAACCAATCCCTTCCGGCCGGTAAAAAAGTTTGATCCGCGTGCGTAACATCACCAGCACTTTATTCTGCTGACGGCCGCCAATATTGGCCGGCGGTACCTGCAACGCGTTGAACCAGAAGACAGATTCACGATCGTGCGGTAACGCTTTACTCTGGCTGTACACCACGCGCACCACCTGCCCTGCTTTTGGCTGGATACGAAATACCGGCGGCGTAGCGATAAAAGGAATGCCGCTCGCGTTCTCTGGCCCAATACGCATATCGCCATCGTCAAACCAGGTTTGTACGATGTAGGGAAAGTCATCGTTATTTTTTAGCTGTACATCGACAGAGGGTACGGTCGACGGATAGATAATCCGACTGCCTACAATAGTGACGCTGGCCCATGACGTGGCAAAGGGAAGGAGCAGGACTAGCAGCACCATCAGATAGCGCAGCCCTGAACGGGTAGCATCCTTTTTCATTGCAACAACTCCATTGCTATCAAAAGGGTCCGACGGCAAGCACCGGACCTCGAAGCGTTTTTACAGGTAGGAAACGGCGTACTGGAGAGTGGCTTCGACCGTACCAGCCGATGCCGCGCCGTTGGCGTAATATTGCGCGGTATAGGTGGCGCTGGCTTCCGTCTCTCCCGGCTTCAACTGCAGATCGCCTTCACCTTTGAAGCCGTTGGTCAGGTTGATAACTTTCTCAGCCGTATCGAGAATTTGGACTTCAACATTGGCGGCGTCCCCGGTATTTCCAAGATTACCGTTGCTGGTCACCTGGTTACCGACAAAGACGGTAGAGATTTTGGTCGGTCTATCAGCATTACTCGTACAACCAGTGAGACCAATATCAAATGTCACCTGACCTGCGGTATTTCCGCCTTTCGCCAGTTCTTTGGCACTCACCGTCGGCAGAATAATTACCGGTTTTGCCTGATTACCGTTAATCGCGACAGAACAGGTTTCATCGGACACTTCACCGCGAAAGGTAATGGTATTATTGGACATCGCAAACGTGCTGGTAGAAATAAAAAGTGAGGCTGTGAGCAAAGCCAGAGTAGTTTTCTTGCACATGGTCGTTTATTCCTTGATTGCTATTTACTTTCAACTAACGCTACTCGCTCTGCGAATAACACAGATAAAGCAAACGTCCTTTGGTTGAGGAAAAACAAAATAGCATCTCGCTGGGCGATTTTTATTGCGCGCCCGCTGTCACAAGGTGCATAGCCACTGACGTTATAACCCAACGGCGCTATCATGTTTTAGGGCTAATCTTAGAAATCAATTTTGGAAAAGAGCTTCCTCACACGCTGAATAATCCTTACATTTTTCTTACTCACCTGACGCACTGAAATTCATAAATTCAAATCCAGGTAAGGAAAATTCATAAAGCACAAATAACCACATGATTTAAAATGAAATTAACCTTCAACACAAATGTCATAACAAAAAACTGAAGTTCCAAAGCGGGATGAAATCCCTCCGCTTCATGTTAATATACAAAGCGACAGAGAAATGTATGAAAGATCGGGTTTGACATGGATGAGAAATCGTTACTAATAGATAAAAAGGTGATATTTGATAGCGCCAGAATGACATTAACCAACGGCGTTAAAATCATTAAAATTTCAGAATCGGAGACAAATTTACTCCTTGCGTTCTATCGCGGGATATATAAAAAAGAAGATATTATTAATTTTGTCTGGAAGAACCGTGCGGGTTGTGTTTCCGAATCAAGTTATTACAAGCTCATTAACCTGATGCGAAATAACTTTGATCTTGTTGGCCTGAATGCAGCAGATATTGTTACACGGCCCCGAATTGGCGTCACGTTATCATTGGCGTTAGATCCAATCGAAAAAGAACCTACGCCAGCATGCGAAAACCTCGGAGATGCCGCACGCGAAAAAGAGAGTCAACAGGCTCACATTACGGACGTTAAAAAGATTGCAGTGAAAATACGCCTTCTCGTCCTGACCATTATACTGCTGCTGTTAACGGGAAGTGCGATGCAATTTCAGCATGCGCCAGCGCAAAATAAACACAACAGCAGCTTCAGGATACTTGGCAATGAGGATGGGTACATCTTCTTTAAGATGGCTAACGATAAAGTGACATTTAAGGAGGTGGTTTCGGCTTATAAAACCCTGACGCTGCCACTATGTCGCCAGAACGGACATTATCTTTATTACCTTCGGGAGCCGAACATGAATCTTTTTTTGCAGTGTCTGAATCCTGTTGAAACGGCGGTACCTAAATGCATTACCATCAAAGAACGTTACTAATCATCCTGTGCGGTCTGCTCTGTGGATTTATCATCCTGGTAACGCAGATATATCATGGAGCCAGGCGCGATACGGAAGAAGTGCGTAATCTTATTTGCACTGCCAAATCAAATATTTATATAAAGCCGAGAGAGCTCATGCTGAACGGAACTTTGGTGCTGGACCTGAAGTCGAACCGAATTGCCATGCATTATGCCGTGCAGGATCAACAGCGGGAGCAGCGGTTATTCTTTCAGGATGTCGCAATCACTCCAGTTAACCGCAGCGGCATGAAAACCTACACCTTTCGGGTTAAAGCGGTGCACAGATTTAATTCTGATACGACAGGCGATATGTTTTCCTGGCTGCGTATCCTGCAACCGGCAACAGTGAATGAGCTGACGATAAACAAAATCGGTCAGAGAGCCTATCTTTTTTCCCTAAACCGGCAGATCTATAATTTCTGCACAACGAGTGGCAGCGCTAAAGCATAATGAGTGTTACGGCCATGGATACAAAACCGCAGTTCCATTCATGAGTGAGAGGCAAAGCCCAGTGAAACTAAAGCTATCTTTTGTGATTTATTCAGTGCTGGTGCCGCTGGTCATGATGATTGTATTAGCATTGCTGGTCTGCGTGCTGCAGTTTAAACAGGATGTCGCACTAAGTGCGAATACCTTATTACGTTTCAGTAACGATGTGTCAACCGCCTCATGGCGGGTCACTGCGAAAACCGTAAAAATAGCGGACAGGCCCTGTACTGAAATGCTGTCGGAGCTTAATCGTACCCGTGCCTTTACCCCTTATATCCGCGATATTGGTCTGGTGGAAAACGGCAATCTGCTCTGTTCCTTTGTTACCCGGGAGCAGGCGCACCCTTTTCCTCTGCCGCCAGGTAAAACGCTCCCGACGCCGTTACCTGCCAGATGGGTCCGCTCATTCGGCTTGATGGCCGGAGGACCAGGCAGACCCGCAGTGGTTTACACGGAGCAGGTGACGGCGGATAAAGCAGCGTTTGTCATCGTCGACTCTCGATATATTCAGGAATTGATGGATGTCCTGGCAGAGGAAAGAGCCGCCTTATTCAGCCTGCGGTTTGGCGAAGGTGATACGATTATCAGCCAACCAGCGCAGCGTGACAGAATAGTGATGACCCAGCATTTCGCCACCGCTGACGGAAAGATTTCGCTTGCCGTCGGCGCGCCTCTCACGACATTGACGGCTCTGTGGATGAAATCTCTACTTATCTTCATCCCTATCTCGCTTTGCTTCTCATTTATGACCCTTTTTCTTTACCGGCACTGGGCCCAGAAACGGCTATCCATGGCCCGAGAAATCACCCGCGGTATGAAACATGGGCAGTTCACTGTGCATTATCAACCTGTTTTTAACGTCAGCCGCGGTAATTGTGGCGGCGTGGAGGCATTAATGCGCTGGCCCCTTCCGGATGGGCGTTCTATTACACCCGACATCTTCATCACCGCAGCAGAAAACGAAGGCATGATTGTTCCGCTTTCGCGTCACTTATTTGAACTCATCGCACGGGATGTCAGACGGTGGCAGGTTGCCGAAGATTTTTATATTAGCGTAAATATTTCACCTGAACATTTGATGCATGAGAGTTTTATTGCCGATGTAGAGTCGCTACTCACAAGCTTAGGGAAACTGCGCCTCATGCTGGAACTCACCGAACGCAGCCTCATTATCCAACCGGCTTTAGTGTCAGATAAGCTCATACAGTTGCGTGAAAAAGGGGTACTGATAGCGATTGACGATTTTGGTACCGGCTACTGCTCGCTTTCTTACCTCCAACAGCTTCCGGTTGATTACCTGAAAATCGATCGTTCTTTTGTCAATACGGTTGATACCAGCGGCAGCGACGTGCCTATTCTGGATACCATTATTATGCTGAGTCAAAAGCTGGGGCTTAATATCGTCGCGGAAGGCGTCAGCTCAGAACATCAGCTATGCTATATCCTCGATCACCATGTAGGTTTTATACAGGGCTATCTTTATGCAAAGCCAATGAGTTCATCTGATTTTACGACCTGGCTTGATACGCATGCCAATGAGCAAAATGAAAGGATTAAAAGTAAAAACCTTTCAATAGATCGGTAGTCACTGAGGTAACATAATGGTTTAACCAGAACGACTCATTCTTAGCAGAAGGCCCTATGAGTAAAAAGAAGTACCTAATTGATAAGAAAGTCATTCTTGATTGCGAGCGGATGACCTTATCATGCGATCGCGAAAGCTTAAAAATTTCTGAATCCGAATGCAATTTGCTCCTTGCTTTTCATCAGGGGCTCTTTAAAAAAGACGATCTAATTGCCTGGGTGTGGGGGCGAAAAGGTGTGGTGGTTTCCAGTGCCAGCTATTACAAATTAATCAATCAATTACGCGGTTCGTTCGAAAAAATCGGCCTTCCCGCTTCTGCGATATTAACGCGCCCTAAGGTTGGCGTGACGCTCTCGATAGCAATCGAACCACTGCCTGAAGAATCAACACCCGCAACGCAAAATAGAGCCAGCGATATTGTTGCGCCAGTTGCAGAATCCTTGTCTGCCCCCAATAAATCCTCGCAGCCAGTTTCGAACTGGAAAGAATGGTTATTTTTAATCTGCGCAACGCTGTTCCTGCTGGTGGTGATTTATATATATAGCAAACGCCATCCAGACTATTTTTCTGAGCTGGGAACCTATAACGGATATACCTTTTATGGTGTTACTGAAGATAATCGTTCTCTCGATGACGCGGTGGGGGCTTTTTCCGAACTGAGTCAGCAAGTCTATAAACAAAACGGCAATTTTATTTATTATATTCGCGTTCCTAACACCAATATTTTTGTTCAGTGTTTGAATCAACTGAATGTTTCGGAGCCCAAATGCATCACTATCAAAGAACGGTATTAAGGAGCGTTACGCTGCTTATTCTCGCAGCCGCTTTTGTGCTGCTGATTTTACAGGCACGCCAGCAGCGCAATCCCTTGTTAGTTACCGATTCATTTTTATGTACCACCAAAACGGTAACGTCAGTCCTGCCTGGAAATTTCCTCGCTGACGGCAATATCGTCCTCGATTTCAAAAACAAACGTATTACTCTGCAATATGACATCATCACCAAAGAGCAGATAAAAAAAGTGTTGTATCGCGATGTGTATATGAAGAACCTACAAATGCCGGGGCCTGGCATTTATACATTTGATGTCGATTCGGTAAAAGTATTTTCTACTGACACAGCAGGTGATTTTTTAGCACATTTTCGACTCTTGCATCCTGATGCCGCCAATGAAATACGAGTCACTATGGTCGGTGAAAACACCTACTTGTACTCCATAAATCGACAAATATATAACGTATGCACTGCGCAATGAACAAAACAACTCCGATTATAAATTCATATATATCAATAAGTTACCACGTCTTACTTTTTTCTGAAATTGTCGGTAAAATTTATGTAAGACCATTTTCATAACATTACTCAACTTTTCTGGTTATATTGCTGCCGCAATCATCCTTCTACGGCCATTGCTTATATAAGCATTGATATTTTCATGAACAACAAGGAGCTTAAGATGCAGCGTGTTTTTTCGTCATGGATTATGGCAGCACTATTAACTTTTCCCTCATTAGCCTTAGCGATGGGAAATCACACCCTCTCGCTTGGCTATGCCCAAACACATCTTAGCGCGTTAAACAAATCGGCAAGTAAAGATCTTCACGGTCTCAATCTAAAATATCGTTATGAGTTTAATTCTGATTGGGGAATTTTGACCTCTCTCACCGCAACTCGTCATGACGTACAAAATTACAGTTGGGATGCAGGAAAGTTGCATAAAGATGGAGATAACACAACTAGTTATAGTTCGTTGATGATAGGACCAACCTACCGAATTAATGACTATGTTAGTTTATATGGAAATGTAGGCATGGCAGGAATGAAGATCAAGAACCATGATAATCAGTCTTCTTCAGAAGATGCTTTTGCCTATGGTGCAGGTCTTATGTTAAATCCACTTGCTAATCTTTCCCTGGATCTTTCTTGGGAAACAGCTAAGTTACTTTTCGTTGATACAAACACATTTGGCGTAAGCGTAGGGTACCGTTTTTAATAATTAAAGAAGCCTCAGTTTATGGCAAGGAACTCCTACACCCAAAAATAGAGTCTCATATTTATAGAAAAATCATTATAATTTATTTAAATTTTGTATGAAATTATCCTTATGATCCATACTCCTTAAAATCCCGGGGTAGGACAATTTATTACCAGTACGATGTGCCTCAACACCCGACAATTTTAGCAGCATATTGGATTATTTTTAGCTAAATTTATTAAGGAGCTAACATGAAAAAAAAATTAGTTTTTCTAACTTCTCTTATGCTAACAGCTTGCAGTGCTAATTCACTACAGCACGGCGCTGAGGGTGTGCGTGTAACACATAACGAACCGGATGCCTCATGCACCTATTTAGGTGATGTAACCGGTAGCCAGGGAAATTTTTTCACGGGTGGATGGACATCAAACAGCAACCTGGAAACGGGGGCCCGTAACGACCTAAAAAATAAAGCCTGGAGAATGGGGGGGAACGTCGTGGTACTTTTAACGCAAAGGGCGGGACAAACCGGAAGTACCTATCGTGGCTCAGGCTCAAGCCAGCAAACCAATGTGACATTGAGCGGTACGGTTTATCGGTGCCCATGATTTTAACAAAGCTCTGATTCTAACGCAGGTAGCGAAGCTGAAGCTACGTTACCTGTTTATTCAAGCGTTCTTTATTAACCCTATCGCGAAGTGATTAAAAGAGGTTTCATCGTGTCATCATCAGTATCGAGGAAGATGTTTAACGCTGACGGTTGTTCTCGTTGCCCTGTTGGTGATGTAAATCTGTTCGAGAGCGAACCCTATATCACGAAACAAACTGGCGTCTGGCCCGAGACAAATCCCTTCTTCATTGATTCTATTTATCATCTTATAAACAGAAATACAAAACTGTCCGAAGGCGTTCTGTTTGTTGACTTCAGTAGAGATAATATTGCGTATTTTATTAATGAAGACTGGATGGCGGGTTTAAAAAAAACGAGGATGCGCATCGTGCTGGTCATCGATCGTTTCATGAAACCGATCGCCCAATATTGGTATGCCAGGTATCCTGACATCGCGTTACTTCCCGTAGAGAGCGAAGGGATAACGACTTTCTTGCACAATCTGGAGCGTGTTCTGAACGGGGAAAACATTGCGCTCAATGGCGTTACCTCCGTAACAGAAAATGAAATTTTTGTATTACGTAAGCAGATCGCAGGAGAGTCTGCCAGAACCATCGCTTTTATTCTGAATTGTTCATTGAAGAACGTCTATAACTATCATTATTCTTTATGTAAAAAACTGGGGGATTTACCCAATCTGAAAAAACTATTTATTAACCATTTTCATCATTACTATTAGGAAACAGATTTAGTCCAGCTACCGAGGATGCTATTATTTTCAGCACACCGATTTCTCCATGCAGAAAACGTATACCCCGTTCAACTCCTTTTAGTTAACCTGCGGCTCAACGACTATCTTTCTCAAACATACTTTCAATATATTTCCCATAGTTGTTCACACTGAATCATCAGTTCGTCCCGATGGAAGCGGGATCAAAGAAGTCAGGAAAATGAGGAACGACGCGAACACGGCGTGGAGGGCGGCGTTAAGAGGAGCAGGAATTGAAAACTTCCGCTTCCACGATTTGCGGCACACCAAGGCAAGCAAGCTTGTGTAGTTCCGCTATCAGCGCCTCAGGAAATGGCACAAGGCATGTTTGTAAATCTGTTGAGTTTCGCGTGAAGCCGCTTGGTTACTGGTGCCGATAAGAGGAGTCGAACCTCCGACCTTCGCATTACGAATGCGCTGCTCTACCAACTGAGCTATATCGGCCCTGAAAAGGACATGTCCACGAATGTGAGCACGGGTAGAAGGTTAAAACTAACCGGGCGATGCGTCAATGGCCTTGCGAATCAAACGCCTATTTTTGCAGCACCCGGATTCAATTACGCACGAATCGTGTCGTTAATAGCTGCCATCAACATAAACAGTGGTGCAACCAGTACCCCGGCGAGGCTGCTGACGTAGAAAACAAAGTCCAACGGGAGCCGCGCATTCCAGGGTAGATAGGGTTGCGGCTCCAGGTGCCCCCCGCCACACATGCGCTATGGCTTTTATCCTACATGTGAAAAGCCATGCCTGAAAGGATGCAGGTTGCGAGAGTAGAATCAGCTGCAGATCCAAACAGTTCTGACAGACTGCTTGTAATACCGGACAAAATCATTAAACGTCACTGGCGGTAAAAATTGATAACCTTGCAGGTAGTCAACATTATTTTTTCCCAGCCATTGCTGCTGAAAGTCATGTTCAACCCCCTCAGCGACTATGCGTAGCCCTAAAAGCCCGGAAAGATGAATAATTGACTCAAGCATAGGAATATGTTGCTCAACCTCTTTAATAGCCTTAGTAAACGTTTTATCAATCTTGATTACATCCAGGTCTAACTCATTGAGATAGCAGAGGTTAGCGTAACCGGTCCCAAAATCGTCTAAAGCAAACAGAACGCCTCTTTTCCGTAATGAACGAATAAGCTCTTTGATTGCTGGAGTGATTGTAAGCGTCTGATTTTCAGTTATTTCTATCATCAGTTTTATGGGTAGCTTTTGCGTTATTTCCATAAAATTAAGGCATTCCCAATAAAAGACAGGGTTACTTAAACCTGATGGACTGACATTAAATGAGACAAATAGAGTGTTATTGATTCCCGCACCTCCGGCGACGAAATCACGCGCAACGGCAGTCATTAAATAGCTGGTCAACTCATTAATCAGCCCACTTTTTTCTGCCAACGGAATAAACTCACGCTGAGAAATGGCATAGTTATGCCCCTGTGGCCAACGAGCCAAAACCTCAACACCACAAACATCACCACTGGTATTTACGATGGGTTGAAAATAAGGAATGATTTCTTCATTCCTTATTGCCATACTCAATCGACTGGCATCTGAAACATCATACGCCTCACCATAAATGATATTCTCCGCTGTATTTCTTAGCGTTGAACAGTCTTCATGCAAGAAATTATTCTTAGTTAAGAAAATGATAGTTTCGTTAAAATGAGAAAATCCGAGCCGGGTGGTAATTTTATCCCGATAACGATATACTGACTTAATTGTCAGCGAGTTGGCAATACAAAAATCGTGCAATCTTTCTTTTGAGAAAGAAGCATACAACATTTCCTCCTCAAACTCAGTTAAATAAAAAGTAAATATTGGTGATCCTCTGGTGATTTCGGCTATCTCACCAGGTGCCAATAAATAATCTTTTAACTGAGAGATCACCTTCTCTGATAGTTCCCATCCGTTAATAAATGCATACTCTTCATAGCCCCGATTAACGGACTGGTTTTCACTCATCCGAAGAACAATACAGCTCATATTGATGAACTGTGTACTATTTCTCTGGAGCCATTTTCTGACCAGAAATAATGGCAATCGATTATCAATAACCAACACACAGGATGGATATTGTGGTATGACGGGTTGCGCCCCAGAAATATAAGTATGTGCATCGACCAGTACTAAATTTGGCAAACACGCTTTTAAGCCAGAGAAAAGGAAAATATCATAACTGAGAAGAAAAACCTTTTTCGTATTCATAGTTATCACCAATTTTAATTTATGGCATAGCAGGCCCCTCGTTTCATGCACGAGAGCATGTACAACACCTTCAACCTCCAATAATTATAAGACGGCGCGTGAGTTAACTTTTTCCATAAGTCATCTCACGCAGATTAGGAATTTATAATCACAACTGTCCATATGAGTATCCCCATTAAATAGTAAGGCCATTTCAAATATTGAAAAAGGAATATTACAAATCCCTAAGCAGAACAAATAAATCCACTCACCTTCACAGCAAGGTGAAATATAAAAGCATAAAATCAAAAAACGACAACATATGTAACTAAAAAAATTATATTACCCAAAAAACCATGAGCGAACGTCATAAATTTCTTATCCCATAACTTTTTCCAGCGATATAGATCACATTTCACCACAACAAAACCGGATTTAACATGAGCAACTCAGCAATATCATCAGGCACATTATCATTTTTATTTTTGACGATAGGCGCACGGTAAATCTGTAATATCAAGATACCTCAGTTTTTCCTGGTTGAATCTTACTCAACCTGATCATTAATTACACTTTCATACAATCCCTTCTAAAATAACGTATATTGTGTACGAATGGCAAAGAATTAATCTATTCTGAACTTATGACTGTATTTTTTAAAGATACATACTAACGATTGAGTCTGAAACATCCCTGCCCCACGGGTAAATATTTCTGCAAAGCAACGATAAATTTTCTGTTTTGTGTTTTTAATTCGCTACTATGCCAGGTTTCTCCCGGTAACACATAACGCATGACGGCTTCATCATCTGTAGAGTGACAGCCCCGGTGTACGATAACCTTAAAAAAAGTATTCCCGGTGTTTTTTAGTATCCCGTTTCTCTCATCAATCGAGTATGCCAGATTGATTTTTCTCGGACGAACAACCAATATGGTGTCCATAGCGATAACCGGAAGAGCCTCCCCGCCTTTCCCTTGATTACGCTGGGTAAACAGCGTTATCGGCATCTCGCGAAACAGAATTCGATAATAACGCTCCTTATCATCCTGTGGACCACGGTAGAAAATCTTAAAAAATTCGCTCGCCTGCGGTGCCAGTGAGAAATTCAGTGGTGTAAATAAAAGTTCGCCTTCGGCAATAGCGCTTCTGTTTTCACCTCCCGGCCCCGGTTTATCAATTTTTACTGCGCTAATACTGTACAAATTCTGTTTCTGGCTATCGTTATAGATGCGTTTACTGATAAACGATTTATCCGATGGCATCTCATAAATAGTCGATTCCAGATAAACAGCCTGTGCAGAGCATGCAGTCAGCCCAAAAAGAAAGACAAATGCCCATCTAAGTGCCAAATGGCAGCGATTCATGGCGTGACTCCCACCCAATTCGCCGTCACTTTTATCTCTCCGCTGGCGCTGACGACCCCTTCCCAGTCGCTACCGGATACAGTAAGCATCGAACGTGAATCATTCATTGGGAAAAGCAGTTTCAAATCAGTGGCATAGTAGCTTCCATCATCGTTGTTATTTGCGTCCCAGGGTGTCTGTTGCCACTGTGCATCGCTCATGCTGATGGCTGCTTCACTACAGCTATTCCGTTTCTGCACCACGCCCCCCGACTGACTGTTGTATTGAAGAAAAGCGGGGATTGGAACGGATAGCCCTCCTTGTGCAGAGGTAAACAGACAATAAGGTACACTGTTTATCGTTGTACTATCCCCAATAACCTGGGCGGTAATGCTATCGGCCTGACGGGGTCCGGAGACCGTCACGGTGTAATCCATCTCAATAGGAGCGGCATCGCCAATCGTACCGCTGCCGCTTGCAGAAGTAGTATTATTCGCAGAGACAATACTGATCCCATACTCCTTCGGCACAATGTTAAGCTGCAGCGAAGGTGTAAATTGGTAATATCCCGACTCTGGTGTTAAGCCATTATAAAAACCAAAAGTAAACGGTTGACTATTAGTGATACTGATTCCTGAATCGACAAGATTTTTCAGAAATACTTTCGACAGAAAAATATAAATATACTCCCCGGACGTGGTGAAAACGTTGTAATACGCTGTTGAAGTACCATAGTTATACCAGTTTGAGCCATTCCCGGAGTATCTCACGGTGGCCGCTCCGGGCGTAAAACCAAGCATCGCCGTGTCAACATAAGCGCGAAACGTCAGAGAGGGGGTCAGATTAGCCGTTTGTTGCAGGTTATAACTCACCATCTTGCAAATCACACCGTCTGTGCCGCCCACCACGCCAAGCTCACAATAACCAGAGTCCTTGGTGATGCTCGGCGTTCCGTCGCTGGCAACCCAAAGTTCCTGAAACGCATTAGTCGATTCAAGCGACAGATGCCCGCGTTTGGTCAACGTATAATTAACGTAATTCCATAATCCGGTCGACTGGTCTTTGCAACGCTGCCCGGAAGAATAATCATAATTTACAGACGTATAACAGCGGTTGAATACGTAGGTTTCGCTGCTACCGGTAGACACATTGCGAAAATACTCATAGGCAGTATCCGTCAGAGAGGCGAATCCGTAGGCTCCGCCAACTACACCTGCGACAGATCCCACCTGTGCATGATAAAAACCATTATTGTCAGTTCCTTGCCCGGCAATAAACCCGGTCGATGGGCACTGGGTACCGCTATAACAACGTATTCCCCGGAAAGGCCCATTAATCGGGGAATTATCAATCCACATATCCTGATAATACTTTCCGGGTGCAGTCCAGCCCACAAAACCTAAATATCCTAGACTGACCTGTGAGGTACCGTATTTTATCCACGTGTTTGACCCGCTGAAGCGCGGATCAAGTGCCGATGGGGTAATAAAATATTCACCATCTATCGCATTCTCAATAAACAAATAATTATTGCTGACAGAACCGGACGAGGAGGCTTTCAAAGCCAAAACAGGTAAAGGCGTAAAGCTACCCATGGCACAGATTAAAATAGCCCATTTAATTAATACTTTCATTTTATTACCTCTGTGCCATAGTGGTTTGCGTTGCGCATTTCACCTCACCAACCCACGCCGCGCCGCGTGCTTTTTCCAGATCGAGATCGGCTTCACATACGCTGCCATTGGCTGAAATTAATGTGATGACCGGATACTTTTTATCAATATCGATAGCAAATTCACCCTTGTCATCCGTGCGCGTTTTACCAATGTGATTATGGATATCGGTATTTGCAGCCAATTGCCCATCAGGGTAGCGGATACGCCCGAACACGGTGACCATGCTTTTAATTTCAGGGTTAATAACGCCAACGTTACCCGGATAAAGCGTCAATTCCTGTTTGCGTCCTGAAACAATATCGAAGCTGTCCTCAGAGTTCTTATCATTGAGGATCTCCAGCTTGTATTGCGCATAGGGCGGCAGTGCAATGAAATTTGATTTACCGCTGAGAAGATAATTACGGTTATTAATCTTCGCAGCCAGTTTCCCCTCACCGGTCAAATCTGTTTTCACGATGACACCTGACCGTTGCCTCTCTTTACTCAAACCGAAGTCTTTGCCAGCCCATGCCAGCGAGCCTTGTGAAGAGAAGTTCATATTGGTGGAGTTATCCGCGGAACGCGTTACCGATACGGTACCGGCGTTATATTTCGTGTCATAACTCAGATTGCCATTTATCGAATAATTGTTGTCGTAATATTGTTCACCACTCAGACGGGTTGACGCCGCCAGGCCAACTGATTTAATGGGGCCTTCAGCATATTGCTTGCGCGCGCTGAGATTCCCCTGAGTGCTGCCATAGCGATCCCGGGAGACCCCCATGCTCAACCAGGAAGCCAACGGCAACGATAAATCCAGGCTGACATAACGTTCCTGTCGCCCATCGTCATTTCGGTTGTTGTAGTAATAACGCTGGATCCCAGCACGCAGTCCAACCGAGGCATATCTGCCAGAATATAGGGTCGTGCTGTAGTCCAGGTTGCGATATTTATTGCCGGAATAACGATTCTCGGTCTGGCTCACGGTGAGCGAACCGCCATGAGGAATAAACTTTCCGAGGTTCAGCGTGCCGCCAATGGAATAATTGTCACGCTCCTGTATGGGCAAACGATCGCCAATTTTACTGTCTTCACGAGATGCCCAAAGAGATCCATACCCCTCAGGCACATTGAGATTAATGTTACTGATATTTCGCCATGACGAATCGTTCGCCACCAGCGTCTGAATGCCAATACTGACGTATTCATTCACATTGAGTGTGACGTCCGTTTCATTGACCGTATTATTGTCAAAACCATAGATCGTCGACTTCAGACCTAGCCCCGACAATATCGCCAGCGTTACCGATGCCGCACCTCCGGCAATCCATGTCTGCTCGCTACCCAAATCCTGATAGTGGTTACGCTTATAGCTCACCCGATCATAATCCAGTGAACCGCCAAAAAACTGCCATGAGAGCTGATCAATACCGGCAGCCTGCTGGCGGGCAAAGATTTTATTAACCCGGCTGATACGACTATTAATCGTCCGGCCATTGACCACAATATCAACCGTGACGTCATAAACACCATATGGAAAGCGACTGGTATCAATTTCATAGCTGCCCATATTAAAGTTCTGCACGCTGAGCAATCGCCCGTCACGAAATACATGAACTTCACCAGCGGCCGGTAAAAATACGGTGATCGGCGTGAGCGAAAGCGCAGTGTTTTCAACCACCGTACTTCCTTTATTTCCATAGCTCACGCCGTAAATTTTACCGCCATTCAGCGCATTCAGGCTGGCAATAGACTGGACATTCCATGTGTCAAGCATCCCCAACGCCAGTCGATACCCTTCATAATCGCGCTCATACATCGCCCGATAGAGTTTACTGCTGCCATTGCTGTCGCCTATGCCGTAAAACGAACCGTTAATGTTGATGTGGTGTTCACGTAGCGATGTTGTATTGTCCATCGTCAGATAACTGCGGGTGCTACTGCCGTTACGATAGTCGTTGTAGTAGGTGCCAAAGTTATAATTCAGGATGTTGGAGAGCGTCTCCACGCTGGAAGGCCCAAGCAGACTGCTTCGCGCGACAATCGCTTCAGTTAACGCATCTTTGCTGACGATCATCTCCAGGTGGAATGAAGAGACATTGAGTTGCAGGCGCACATCATCTGACAGTTCAATATTCGTGTTGTCATGAAATTTCACATCACGAATCTTTTCCACCATCGCGCGGGTTTTCTCAGAGAGCACCGCATTATTGGGTAATTCAGCAAGCGTCAGGGCTTTGACGGTAATATTGCCATCAACAAGCGCAATAACCGCATCGGCAATTTTCTGCTGACTTTTCTCGTCAGTCTCGTTGTAGCGGATATATACCGGCACCGTCATTCCCTGCTCCAGTGAACGGGCAAAAGCGCTGGGAATAACGTAATTGCCCACTTTTACGGGAGCTGCATGTGAAAAGCCTGGTGCCAGCGCAAGAAAAAGACAAATGCTACCGCCGACAATATATATATTTGCCATATGCATCCTTACATCCCGGTATTTTTATTTATCCCGTACAGATGGCTGCTATTGACCATCACTTCACTGTAATAAACTGCTTACCATGCCAAATACCGATGCGAGAACGGTTGTTGCTAATGTCGGTAAACTGTAGTTTTATTTTTGTCCCCGGCATAATGTAATAACGCTCGCGACAACCTCGCCCCCGATCGCGGGTCTTATCTTTACACGTGCCATAGGCGATCACACGAAACGAAACATTGCCGGTATTGGTAATAACGTCGCCATTTCGGCTATATTCGAATCGCTCTTTGCGCGGAGCGACCACCAAAATAGTGCCAATTTCAGCGGATGCTGTCGCAACAGCCATTTTATTGGCCCGGGTTTCTGCGCTCTCGGTGACCGGTTCATCAATCCATTGCAGACGATAATAACGCTCGATATCATCTGCAGGTCCTTTGTAAAAGAAGCGAAATACATCCTTCGCCTGACCAGGAAGAATAAGATTGGCAGGTGTAGAAAGTAACTCTCCGGAATTAACTGGCTTTATTTCGATACCACCCGCCAAAGGTGATGACAATTGTTTTACCGAAACACTGACATAACGTGCCGAATCTGTCGTATTGGTAATTTCTTTCGATAATGAGCTCTCAGCTGAAGTCATTATCGACGTGATATCACCGACATTAATTGCCCAACCGGAAAAAGATGTTACTAACCCTACCAACATTGCTGCCGGTAAATATTTTTTCATGACACCATTCCTGATAAATTCGGGAGAAAATATTCTCCCGAATCTTTATTGCTTAGGCAGACGGAGTCGTCCAGGTTGCATTGAACTGTACTTTTACATCGCCAGTCCAATAGCCGTCCGGCAGCGTAGAGTAATCCGTTACTGCCTGGGTACCATCAGAAGTCGCTGACGCGATGGTGAATTTGAAGTTGGATTGATCGCTGACACGAGCAGCACCATTATAAGCGCCATCAGCCATCAGGCTTTCAAGACCAGAAGTCGAGCTGGAGTTGACCAGGACGGTATCTGATGAATTAGTCAGCGGGGTGCCATTCCATGCCACCCCGACGTTCAGGGTAGAAGCATCGCCACTGGCGTTAGTCAGGGTATTGCTAACAATCTGAGCAGTCAGTTCAAAATCAGTGGCGGTCTCCTGGCCTTGAATGGTCACATCAAATGCGCCATCCTGGGAATTGAAGCCATTCAGGCCTTCCGCATACTGAAAGGTTAAAGAATTCAGCGGGGTGACAACCAACATGCTGGAGGTATCTTTTGTTGCCGTCGCATCCCACGAGGCTGTTGCAGAAGCAGTAACATCCGCCATTGCATTTGCCGCAACAAATACAGAAGCCAGAGAGGTCACTAATAATAATTTTTTCATTTTATCTTCTCCTAAGAACAAACTCACCACCGAGTCTTATTATTAAGTCACTCCAGCGGTTCCATTATTGCGAGCCAGAATTGCCGCGCCAAAAAAATTATCATTTGAATTAAGTAACATCTCAACAAACTCTGAAACGCAGAAATTATAAAAGACTAAGAATTTTCCCACAAAAAAAGACCCCTAAGAAGTTTCCTAAGAGACATTTACTTAAAATACGCCTTCACTCAGAATTATTACCCACACAAATGAATAGAACCAAACAATTCATCTTTTTTATGTTTTTGATAAATATCAAAAAAGTCATACAAATAAAGCTTCACCAAAATCCTTACAAAACATAAAGATAATCAAACTCTCTTTATCCTCTCTGGAATGCTAATTATTTGTTGCGATTTTGCTAAATTCTCATCTCAACAAGAAAATTCTCATGAAACTTTCGTTTGAAGGGGAATATTCTTATAAACAAAGCACTAATTTAGAAAAATGGTATCAGAACTGATAATTATTTCACACAAGTAAAACCAGGAATTTTCCATATAAAAAGAATATTCCTGGTATTAACAGAAAAAATCATGTGCATAAAAGAGATAATTAGATGAAGCTTTTCAAACCAAGATAACTATTAAGTGTTACCGTACGTACCCGATGTAAGGTAATCAAATCTTGTTGTTCGAGTGATTTTAATGAGCGGCTGACAGTTTCAATTTTAAGATCGAGATAACTGGCAATTTCTTCCCTGGAAAAAGGCAACCGAAGCGTCGTTTCCGGCCTGCCAATGCGCAAATGCATCTCATAAAACTCAACCAGAAAAGCGGCGATTCTGGCCTCGGCGTGTTTATTCGCATAACGCCGCAATTTCTCAACAATGAACCCATTATCTCTGCACAGAAACTTGATGACTGTCGCAGCCACTAAAGGATCTTTTTCTGCTACCTTAAACAGCCGGGCAATATCGATATGACAAACTTCCGCAGCCGTTGCAGCTGTGATGGTGGTCAGATACGTTCTCCCTTCGACGGCATCCAGCGCCATGATATCCCCAGGAACATAAAAGCGAGTGATAAAAACGTTATCGCCACATTCCACGCTGGACTTGCAATACCCCTCATGAATCACAAAAAGCATCTCTGCGGTTTCATCCTGCCGAGCGAGAATCTCACCTGCTTTAAACTTCCTTCTTTTGTCTATTAACTTATGCTCATTATCACGATCAATAGCCGATCCCTTTGGGCACAGCGAACAATGGCGGGGTGGGAACGGATTGCCGAGCGGTACAACAGGAATACTAAGTTTGTGAATATCCGATTTCACGCCACAACTCCTCATAAAAATGAGACTGATTCTAATAGAACAGGCGTTGGGAACAATACGTGAACCGCAGACCAGGAAAATTCATGCCTGACAGGCAAAATTCTGTGATAGTTCGCTTTTCTGGCGCAAACGAGAATATAAGTAAATCTGGTCTGCTGCGGATGATTAAAAACGCAGAGCTGAAAACAAACGCGGATACGGCGAAGAAGGTTAAAACAAACCGGGTGATGCTTGTATGGCTTTGCGAATTAAACGCCTGTTTTGCATCACCCGATTTCAATTACGCACGAATCGTGTCGTCGCCGAAGCCAATCCACTTATAGGTGGTCAGTGCTTCAAGTCCCATTGGGCCACGCGCGTGTAGTTTTTGCGTACTCACCGCCACTTCAGCTCCCAGTCCAAACTGGGCACCATCGGTAAAACGGGTGGAAGCATTGACGTACACGGCAGAAGAATCAACTTCATTCACGAAACGGTTGGCGTTGCTGAGCGTGCGCGTCAGGATAGCGTCGGAATGCTGGGTGCCGTGTTCGCGAATATGCGCGATAGCGCCATCCATATTTTCGACCACCACAACGTTCAGATCCAGAGACAGAAATTCGTTATCCAGCTCTTCCGGTTTCAGCGGCACCAGTTTGGCCGGGCCATGCAGTACCTGCATCACGATTTCGTCACCGTGCAACGTAACACCGCTTTCCGCCATCTTTTGACTTAACGCCGGCAGGAAACGCTCAGCGATATCCTGATGCACCAGCAGGGTCTCCACGGTATTACAGGTGCTCGGACGCTGAGTTTTGGCGTTAACGATAATCTTCAGCGCCGGAGCGATTTCAGCAGAATCATCCACATAAATATGACACACGCCAATGCCGCCGGTGATGACCGGGATAGTCGACTGCTCACGGCACAGCTTGTGCAGGCCCGCGCCACCGCGCGGGATCAGCATATCGATGTATTTATCCATACGCAGCATTTCGGCGACCAGCGCGCGATCCGGGTTGTCGATAGACTGCACCGCTGCTGCGGGTAAACCACAGGCTTCCAGCGCCTTTTGGATCACCGCCACGGTCGCGGCGTTAGTCCGGTAAGTCTCTTTCCCGCCGCGCAGGATCGCCGCATTACCGGTTTTCAGGCACAGGGAGGCAACATCAACGGTAACGTTAGGACGCGCTTCATAAATCACACCAATCACGCCCAGCGGGACGCGACGACGCTCAAGGCGCAGTCCGCTATCCAGCAGTCCCCCGTCAATCACCTGCCCGACCGGATCAGCAAGATTACACACCTGACGCACATCGTCAGCAATCGCTTTCAGGCGCGCAGGGGTCAACGCCAGGCGGTCGAGCATCGCTTCGCTCAGACCATTTTCACGCGCCTGTTCTACATCCTGCTTATTAGCACTAAGGATGCTTTCCATTTGCGCTTCCAGCTCATCGGCTATTTTTTCCAGTACGCGATTTTTTTCGCGGCTGGAGAGCAGCGCCAGCTTGTATGACGCAGCTTTGGCAGCAATGCCCATTTGTTCCAGCATATGCCTGTTCCTTAACGGGTAATCATGTCGTCGCGATGGACAGCAACCGGGCCGTATTCATAGCCAAGGATGGTGTCAATCTGCTGTGAGTGGTGTCCGGCAATACGGCGGAGCGCGTCGCTGTTATAGCGGGTCACGCCGTGGGCGATATCGCGCCCTTCGAGATTGCAGATACGAATCACTTCACCACGAGAAAAGTTGCCTGTCACGCTTTTAATGCCTTTTGGCAGTAATGAACTGCCGCGCTCCAGGATCGCAGCGGTAGCCCCCTCATCGACGGTAATTTCACCGGCAGGCGGCGCGCCGAAAATCCAGCGTTTACGGTTTTCCAGCGGAGAGGCCTGAGCATGAAAACGCGTTCCAACGGAAACGCCTTCCATCACATCGCCAATCACGCCCGGCTTGCTGCCCGCGGCAATAATGGTGTCGATTCCGGCGCGGCACGCGACATCTGCGGCCTGCAATTTTGTGCCCATCCCGCCCGTTCCCAGGCCAGAAACGCTGTCGCCGGCAATGGCGCGCAGCGCATCATCAATACCGTGAACGTCTTTAATCAGCTCCGCCTGCGGATTGGTACGCGGATCGGCGGTGAACAGTCCCTGCTGATCGGTCAGCAGCAGCAGCTTATCGGCTCCGGCCAGAATCGCCGCCAGCGCCGAGAGATTGTCATTATCGCCGACTTTAATTTCGGCGGTCGCCACCGCGTCATTCTCATTGATGACAGGAACGATGTTGTTGTCCAGCAGCGCGCGTAAGGTATCGCGGGCATTAAGAAAGCGCTCTCTGTCTTCCATATCCGCACGCGTCAGCAGCATCTGCCCGATATGGATACCGTAAATAGAGAACAGCTGTTCCCACAGTTGAATCAATCGGCTCTGCCCTACCGCCGCCAACAGCTGTTTCGAGGCTATCGTCGCCGGAAGCTCAGGGTAACCGAGATGCTCACGACCGGCGGCAATCGCGCCTGAGGTAACGATCACAATACGATGCCCTGCGGCATGGAGCTGCGCGCACTGGCGAACCAGTTCTACGATATGGGCGCGGTTCAGGCGGCGCGATCCGCCCGTTAACACACTGGTGCCAAGTTTTACCACCAGCGTCTGGCTGTCACTCATGATTCTCTGCCATTCAAAATTGGGGAAAATGATATCAAACGAACGTTTTAGCAGGACTGGCCCCGGTTGCCAACAGCCAGCGCACAAAGCATGTAATTTTATTGCGCAGGATCAGCAAGCGTAGCGGCAGATTTTGACGCATTTATTACAGAAACATAAAAACACTTTTTTTTAAAAATATTCTTACTTTGTCATAAAACGTTCATTGCCAGACGTTAAAAACCTTCCTGTCTTTTAACGGGGATCACACCCAGTGAATATTAGCGCGTACTTTTAATCAGGAATGAAAATGAAAAAGAGCACTCTGGCATTAGTGGTGATGGGGATTGTGGCGTCGGCATCCGTACAGGCAGCTGAAGTGTATAACAAGAACGGTAATAAACTGGATCTGTATGGCAAAGTGAAAGCCATGCATTACATGACGGATTATGACAGCAAGGACGGCGACCAAAGCTACATCCGTTTAGGTTTTAAGGGCGAAACGCAAATTAATGATGAACTGACGGGTTACGGTCGCTGGGAAGCAGAGTTCGCTGGCAATAAAGCTGAAAGTGATTCCAACCAGCAAAAAACACGTCTGGCCTTTGCCGGTCTGAAATTAAAAAATCTTGGCTCGTTTGATTATGGTCGTAACCTGGGCGCACTGTACGATGTAGAAGCATGGACCGATATGTTCCCGGAGTTCGGCGGCGATTCATCTGCGCAGACCGATAACTTTATGACCAAACGCGCCAGCGGCCTGGCGACTTACCGTAACACCGACTTCTTCGGCGTCGTAGATGGACTGGATCTGACCCTGCAATATCAGGGTAAAAACCAGGACCGCGATGTGAAAAAACAGAACGGCGATGGTTTTGGTACGTCCGTTACTTATGACTTTGGCGGTAGCGATTTCGCCGTCAGCGGCGCTTATACCAACTCCGATCGTACCAATCAGCAGAATCTGCAGACTCGCGGTACGGGCGATAAAGCAGAAGCCTGGGCAACGGGTTTAAAATATGATGCTAATGATATCTATATTGCGACGTTCTATTCTGAAACGCGCAATATGACGCCGATTTCCGGCGGCTTCGCCAATAAAACGCAGAACTTCGAAGCGGTTGTTCAGTACCAATTTGACTTTGGTCTGCGTCCGTCACTGGGTTATGTGCTGTCAAAAGGTAAAGATATTGAAGGCGTCGGCAATGAAGATTTGGTGAATTATATCGACGTTGGCGCAACGTATTATTTCAACAAAAATATGTCCGCGTTTGTCGATTATAAAATCAACCAGCTGGATAGCGACAATAAACTGGGTATCAACGATGATGATATCGTTGCCGTCGGTATGGTTTATCAGTTCTGATTTAGTATAAAAAAATGCCGGATGGGGTTGCGCCGCCATCCGGCATTTTACTGTTCATTATGCGGTTAATTTAACCGGCTCATCCTTAAAATCGTCAGCAGGCTCCAGCGCCAGATTCAGCGATGTTAACAACCCACGTAATTTTTCATGAAACTCACGTAAGGTGTATTCCAGTCGCTCTATTACTTCAGTCTCTTTCACCGGCACCGCCGTCCAGTTGCCATCTTTATCAAACAAACCAAACTGATAGCTGTAGGTAAAGCGTTTTTCCTGCGCCTCAAGCTCCATCCACCAGCCCCAGAACTCACGTTTCTCAGGGGCGGGTTTCACGTTGACGCAAACAGCCAAACAATCGAAAAAAAAGCGATTGTCTTCGCACTGCCCTTCCCGGATGTACGGGCCAAGCGCGGTGAATTTCTTGATCAATCTACTTTTCGGATGCCCACTCGGTAACGTCATTACGATCTCCTTAGGTGAAGCATCTGTTTTACCAAATCGATAAAATTTAGCAAACTTTTAACACAATCTCTGATTGATCCATCCGGTTATTTCTTGCAGCCCTTTGTCAAAATTGCGATACACCGGGTTGAATGGAATCTCCAGCAGCTTACCGTCAGAAGATGACGACGTGATTAAACGCGACTCCTCTTCCGGGCTAAACGGGTCGTTTTTCCAGAACCCCGACAGCATTGGCGTCGGGCAGCGTCGACCGAGCAATCCCTGCACTTTTAATGAATAGCGATTAAGCTCAACGCGCAGCGCTTCATCGGAAGCGTCATGCATCCCCAGGCGGCTGGCCAGAACGTCAAGATACATTTCCGGGACGCTTGCCTGACGCTGCGGATCGCTCAACAGCGCATGTACGACCGGCCCCAGACAGGCCACCGCCTTCAGCCGTGATGATTCCAGATACGCCAGCCGTACCGCCACGTTAGCGCCAAAGCGGAAACCGAAGGCCGCCACGCGGGTGTGATCCACCCACGGAACATTCGGCAGCGCCTTTAATACATGCTGATGCAGCAGGCTGGAATCCTGAGTGAGTTTCCATTTTGACGAGAACCCGACCGACGGCATATCCAGCGTCAACATGGCAATACCACGCGGAGCAAAGTAGCGCTCATACAGGGTGTAGTAGTCCGTTTGCATGGAATCGAGACCGCCGCACATCAGTACCGTCGGGAACGGACCTTCGCCTTTTGGCATATGCAGGAAGCCGGTTATCGGCGCGCCGCCAGCAACCGCAAATTCCATTTCACGCAGCGTGCCCGGCAGCCGTTGAGCGGCTTCTTCATAGGCGCGATTGGCCAGAGCCTGCGCCTGCTCTGCCAGCTCATCGCCTTTCAGGTGCGGATAAGCGGCAATGTTGTACAGCGTGGAGGCATGCAGCCAGTGGCGCCCGCTCACCTGCGGATCCTCCTCCATAGACGCTTTCTGTTGCCATACCATCGCCTGCTTTGCCCACTCATAGATCCAGTTCCCGCCACGATAGCCAATGACCGTGTCGTAGAGCTCTTTATCCGTGCGTTCGGCTTCGCTCATCACGATACGCGCCTGCACTTCGAGGATTTCACGCGGATCGATGCCGCGCCAGATCCACATCAGGCGATTCACCATGCGATACCAGTGCGGAATTGTTTTGCCATCCAGGGCAGATTGTACGGACGGCTGCGCGCCGTGATTAAAACGACGAACCAGCGTAGACGTTTCAGGGTGTTTGAAGCGGGGTTTGAACAGGACTTCGCTGAGGTTAGCTTGTGACATTCTTGCAGCCTCCATGAATACTCATTAAGGCATAGTGTAACCTGATGGGGATTAATAAAGAACAACGCCCGGCATAGCCAGGCGTTGAAAACGGTGTTGATTAACGACCAGAGATCGGCGGGACAAATACTACGCCCATATCCCACGGCTGCTCAATCCAGGTATCCTGAGGGATATCAACAACATAATCATTTACCAGCGGACGACCTGCCGGTTTTGCGAAAATAGTGACGAAATGCGCTTTAGGATACATTTCGCGGATCGCAACTGCGGTGCCGCCGGTGTCAACCAGGTCATCGATGACGATAAAACCTTCACCGTCGCCTTCAGCACGCTTAAGCACTTTCAGCTCGCGCTGGTTGTCGTGATCGTAGCTGGAGATGCATACGGTATCGACATGACGAATACCTAATTCACGCGCCAGCAATGCGCCCGGCACCAGACCACCACGGCTAACGGCAATAATGCCTTTCCATTGTTCAGAAGGCATCAGGCGGCTTGCCAGTTTACGTGCATGGATCTGCAACATGTCCCAGGTGACGACGTATTTTTCGCTCATGTGAAGTGTCCCAGCCTGTTTATCTACGGCTAATTAATAAATTGAGGGTGAACCAGGTTGCGCGAGATTATAGAGATCTGACGCACTAAAAACCAGTGTTTCGCGGAATCCACGCCTCTTTTTGCATGCTTTATGCTAGCCGTCAGCGGAGAAAGTGGTATTCTCAATCGCATCGCGCAAGCCTGACTTGTGGTGTTTTTTATTCAGCTAACCCCGTGCCCTGCAAGCAAGTTTTGTAGGACATCGCCAAGGAGACTCAACGTGTCTGAACTGTCTCAATTATCCCCGCAACCGCTGTGGGATATTTTTGCCAAAATCTGTTCTATTCCTCATCCGTCCTACCATGAAGAGCAACTCGCTGAACACATTCTGAGCTGGGCCCAGGAGAAAGGTTTTCACGTCGAGCGCGACCAGGTCGGTAACATCCTGATTCGCAAACCTGCCACTGCTGGCATGGAAAACCGCAAACCGGTTGTTCTGCAGGCGCACCTGGATATGGTCCCGCAGAAAAACAACGACACCGTGCACGACTTCACCAAAGATCCTATCCAGCCTTATATTGATGGCGAATGGGTGAAAGCTCGTGGCACCACGCTGGGTGCGGATAACGGCATCGGTATGGCGTCCGCGCTGGCCGTACTGGCGGATGACAACGTGGTACACGGTCCGCTGGAAGTGTTGCTGACCATGACCGAAGAAGCAGGTATGGATGGCGCGTTCGGTCTGCAGGCAAACTGGCTGCAAGCAGATATCCTGATCAACACCGACTCTGAAGAAGAAGGTGAGATCTACATGGGTTGCGCAGGGGGTATCGACTTTACCTCAAATCTGCCGCTGTCCCGTGAAGCGGTTCCGGCTGGTTTCCAGAGCTTTAAACTGACCTTAAAAGGTCTGAAAGGCGGTCACTCCGGTGGCGAAATCCACGTAGGCCTCGGTAACGCGAATAAGCTGTTAGTACGCTTCCTGGCGGGCCACGCTGAAGAGCTGGATCTGCGTCTGATTGATTTCAATGGCGGTACGCTGCGCAACGCGATTCCGCGTGAAGCCTTTGCGACCCTCGCCGTGGCGGCTGATAAGGTTGATGCGTTAAAAGCGCTGGTTAACACTTACCAGGAGATCCTGAAAAACGAACTGGAAGCCAAAGAGAAGAATCTGGCTCTGCTTCTGGATGCCGTTGCCAACGATAAAGCCGCGCTGACCGCGCAGTCTCGCGATAGCTTTGTTCGTCTGCTGAATGCCACCCCGAACGGCGTGATCCGCAATTCCGACGTGGCGAAAGGCGTGGTGGAAACCTCCCTGAACGTCGGTGTCGTAACCATGACTGACGATAATGTACAGATCCACTGCCTGGTTCGCTCGCTGATCGACAGCGGTAAAGACTACGTGGTAAGCATGCTGGATTCACTGGGCAAGCTCGCTGGTGCCAAAACAGAAGCCAAAGGCGCCTATCCTGGCTGGCAGCCGGATGCTAACTCTCCGGTAATGCACCTGGTTCGCGAAACCTATCAGCGTCTGTTCAACAAAACGCCGAACATCCAGATTATCCACGCCGGTCTGGAATGTGGTCTGTTCAAGAAACCGTATCCGGAGATGGACATGGTTTCCATCGGGCCAACCATCACCGGTCCGCACTCCCCGGATGAGCAGGTTCATATTGAAAGCGTCGGCCACTACTGGACGCTTCTCACTGAACTGCTGAAGTCGATTCCGGCGAAGTAAGTCTCTGTACTAAATGCCGGATGGCGCTGCGCTTATCCGGCCTACATGCTGATTTGTAGGCCGGATAAGACGTTTATGCCGCCATCCGGCAATACATCAGAGTCAAATTCCCAGTAGTAGCTGTCTTTCCAGCTGTGGATCCAGCAGCGTAACGTGTAATCCCACCAGCCTCACGCCCCGCCCTCCCCGACGTTCATCCCAGGTTTTGCGCGCCGTCGCAATTAAGTCATCTTTACTTAAGCGCGGCCAGACGTGCTCCTGCGTGGTTTGCTGAAAATCATTAAACTTGAGTTTTACTCCCTGCCGGGCGATCAACAGATCCGGTTTTACCTTTGCCAGACGTCGTTCCAGTTCAGAATAAAGCCGCTCAATGATCTCCTCACATTCAGCCCATTCATGAATATCTTCTGCCAGCGTACGCTCGACGCCGACTGATTTGCGCAGTCTGTCATTGTTGACGTCGCGCTCATCAATGCCCTGGCTGCGTTCCCACAACACGCGACCAAACTTACCAAAACGTTTGAGCAACATGGCCAGGTCGTATTTTTGAACATCCTCGCAGGTACGCAACCCCATCGCTTCCAGCTTAGCGGCAGAAACTTTGCCAACGCCGGGTATTTTCCCTAACGGCAGCGTTCTGAGAAATTCAGGAACATCGGCGGGGGTAATGACATATTGCCCATTGGGCTTATTGAGATCGGAGGCTATTTTTGCCAGAAACTTGACCGGCGCAATTCCGGCGGAGGCGGTTAACTGTAGCTCGTTGAAAATCGTCTGGCGGATCTCCTGCGCTATCAGCGTGGCGGAACCGTGACAGTGAGCGCTGTCGGTTACATCCAGATAGGCTTCGTCCAGCGAAAGAGGTTCAATCAGTGAGGTATAACGGGAGAAGATCGCCTGAATCTGGCGGGAGGCTTCTTTATAAGCCTCGTATCGACCAGGCAATAACGTGAGATGCGGACACAGTTTTAACGCCATTCCGGTCGGCATTGCGCTACGCACGCCAAATTTACGCGCCGGGTAATTGGCAGTGCTGATAACCCCCCGGCGTTCACGACTGCCGCCGATAGCGATGGGAATGTCGCGTAGGGCTGGATTATCACGCATTTCCACCGCCGCGAAAAAACAGTCCATATCAACATGTATGATTTTGCGCATCACTCGCCTCCCCACAGCACTGTTTAAGTATACAGTATTTTTATGGTGTGAGAAGTATGATTATGCCTTACGCTGGACCATTCATAACGAAGCGCGCATCGCACAGGTAACGCACGATGTCCGTGGCCTTATGCTCTGCGGGATTACCCGCCGTACTGACAAAAAGTTTATTCACTTTGCGAATCTTTGCCCGCAACAATTTTTCGATCGTCATCAGGCGAAAGGCGTCATTTTCCACGCAGAAAAGCTCGTAGTCGCCCAGACGCTCTCCACAAATTTCACAATGATTCATCCAGTAACGTAGCCCGGTAGTTTTACTTTTATCCAGATAGTAATTGCTGGCTTTGATGTTCTTTTTTATCTCTTCAGGCAGAGAATTAATGTGGAACAGAAAGGTATTCCGTCGAATAGATTGCCAGCCTTTGCCATCCTGATCTTTTCTGATAAAGCGGGTAAACATCACTCCGTGAATATGGGTGAGCTGGTGGCAGTTCCAGCAATGCATCTTCGAGGTAATCACCAGATAGTACGGCGCGACGATGTTAAAACTGTCGGTGTTGTAGACATAGTCACGAAGCGCCCCGTTTAACTCATGGGGTTCGGTGTACCAAATCCCTGAAACCTTGTCGAAATGCGCGCCCTGACAGGCCACATCCGTGATGTTATCAGTATGAATATCCAATGGAATAATATGGGTTACATCTATCACATTGCCTCCCTGCGGGATAATTTGCCCCCACGTTGCGTGGGGGACGGGGAACCGAATTAATGCGTGACGGGAGCAGAATGTTGGCGTAAAGAAGTCACCTGCTTTTGTTTGTCGAGCTTATCAACCAGCGGCTGTACCACCTTCTCGCCATGCTGACCAAAATATTGATACAGCGTATCGGAAGCGCTTTGCGTCAATACCATAATCTCAATGCGACGGTTGCCGGCGCTTTCCGGATTTTTCGCATCCAGCAGCATTTGGTCGGCCATCGCGCTGACCTGCATAACTTTATCCTGCGGCATTCCGGCATCTTCCAGCACACGACGAGCCGACAATGCGCGGTCGCCTGACAGGTTCCAGTTGTTGTAAATGTTACTCTTATAGCTCATCGCGTCCGTATGCCCGGTAATGATGATCTTGTTGTCCAGCGAGTCAAACACAGGGGCCAGCTCAACCAGCAGCGATTTAAAGAACGGCATAATTTTGGCGCTACCGCGTTCGAACATATTACGGTTCTGATCATCTTTAATCAGTACGCGCAACCCCTGAGGAACAATCTCCATTTCCAGGTTGGTCTCCATATGCGCATTGCGGGCAATGACGTTAATGTCGGTCGCCAGCTCGCCTAGCTCCTGGGCTGATTTTTGTTTCAGTAACGCCGTTTTCTCGTTCACGTCCAACGCTTTTTTAGCGTTCTCTTCCGTGATCCTCGCCGTCTCCTGTGGATTCACGGTTTTATCAAGCTTGTTGCGCGTGACGTTTTTCTTCTGCGCGCCTGGCGCTATCGGCTGCTTGCCCAGCTTGTTCAACGGCGCCATACCGCCACCGTTAAAGATCGACTGGCCATGCAGCGCCGCCACGATATTTTCGCGGTCAGCTTTACTGACGCTGTTTACAATCCACAGCGTCATAAACAGCGCCATCATCGCCAGCGTAAAGTCAGCAAAGGCGACCTTCCACGCCCCGCCATGATGACCTGCATGGTTTTTTTTAATTTGTCGACGGATAATGGTGGTTTTCGCGCCGCGATCGCGACGATTTGGCCCCTTCCTCATGCTTATTCCTGCTCCAGCATCGCATTAACCCACGCATCCAGATTGGCGAAAGTGGGTTTAGAGGCCAGATGGAGAAGTTTACGGCCAGCATCGACCGCCAGTAGCGTCGGTTTACCGCCCGCTTGCGCCACCAGCACGGTACGTACGCATTCGAGCAGCGAATGCTCTGCCCGCGCCTGCTGTTCCATGGCATTTGCCAGCGGGTCCATCAGGCAATAACAGATGAATACCCCTAAGAATGTCCCCACCAACGCCGCCGCCACTTTCAAACCGATAAGCGCAATGGAGCCATCGATAGACTGCATGGTGATAATAATCCCCAATACCGCAGCACAAATGCCGAATCCAGGCATCGCCTCGGCGGTACGCTGCAAGGAGCGCGAAGGGGTTAACAAAGACTCTTCGGCGGTATCCAGCTCCTGATCGAGGATCCCTTCCAGTTCATGGGCATCGATTTTACCCATCGCCATCAGACGGAAGTTATCGGCGATAAATGTCACCAGTCGCTTCTGAGTCAGCACCAGCGGGTATTTCTGGAAAATGGTACTTTCTTCCGGCTGTTCGATATGCTGATCCAGCATACGCAGACCACCGTTCTGCACCATTTCCAGCAGCTCATACAGGCACATCAGTAGCTGACGCTGAAACTCCGGTCCCATTTTCTTTTTACTGATCACCCCTTTGATCTGATGAGCGATCTCTTTCAGCACATGTACCGGGTTACCAATAATCATCGCCCCCAGACCGGCACCGACGATGATAATAATTTCTGCAGGCTGCCAAATAGCAATTAACTGGCCACCAGCCTCAAAATAGCCGCCAAATACGCAGCCCAAAACCACTAATAAACCAAAAATCTTTTGCATTACGTCCTCCGCATGTTGATTCGGAATTGTTAGTCTGGATATAAACAATCACGAATCTTGTGCGTGATTTTTTTATTCATTTGACAAATTCGGGCTTCGGTCAGCCCTAATACCAGCGCGATCTCTTTTAAATTCATATCGTGTTGGTAATACATTGAGAGCACGAGGCCCTCTTTTTCGCTGAGTTGGCTCAGGGCATAACTCAACATTTCCTGGGTAACGAATTGCTCTTCAAGCCCCCGCCCTTCGAGCGGTGCAATCGGCATATCGCCATTCAGTAATTCATCCAGACTGGCCAGCGTTTCGGCGCCTTCCAACTGTTGATATTCCTGATAATCCTCAGACGATAATCCCAGCCGGGACAACTCCTCCCATGAAGGCTCATGCCCAAGCTGTGTGCGCGCATCACGAATCAAATCTTTAATCTGATGGTATTTTTGCCGTAGCTGGCGAGGCCGCCAGTCGAGGCTGCGCAGCTCATCCAGAATTGCGCCGCGTATGCGGTGGACGGCATAACCGGCAAAACCTTCGTCTGGCTGACCGTAGCGGCGAATCGCGTTCAGCAATCCCATCAGCGCCGTTTGTTCCATATCCTGCCTGTCCATAACGCAGGTACATTGCGGCGCAAGTTGACGCACCACTTTGCGCACCAAAGGAAGATAAGCCTGTAAATAATGACTCTCTTGCTTTGGCGTGAGCACGGGCGTCGCATTAAAGTCTTCTGACTCGTAAGCATCCTGTATCATGTTATTTCCTGGATTGTCGCTTATTGGAACACGACTTTTTTCACCAATATGTCCTTATAAGGTGTCGCCATTTTGCGTTTCGCTAATTCGACTTTCAGATTCTCAAATACTTTCTTTCTGATATCGGAGATCTTCAGCGCCCGAATATCTTCATATTTCATATTCGAGAGCTCATCTACGGTAATACTTTGATAAAGCGGTTCGTCCTTCTTAATTTTTTCAGCGTCTTTCTCTGAATCAACGACCATTACCAGCTCAGCGACCATATAGCGATCGCCCCCTTCATCATCATGCAGCGTAACCACCGTTTCTGGCAGGGAGACAAAAATACTGCTGGATTCATCCTGGCTGTCTTCCGCTTCGTGAGCGGGAGTCGCTGCTGCAGCCGTGGTTCCTTTATTCATAGAATGATAAATGCCCCATCCGGCGCCCCCTGCAATAGCCAAAGCGACGACGGAGCTGATCACACACGCGATAACAATTTTCTTCATCTTGCTCTTACACTTTGATCAGAATGGATTCGTTTTGTTGAAATTGAGGTTCGTCGTTAAGCGTTAACGCCGACGTCACCTCATCCTGTTGATGACCTGACTGCTGTTTTTGCTGCTGCGATTGTCCCTCGGAAGAGACCTGAACATTGACTTCCATGAAGTTCTGCGCCGTCAGGTGCTGGCGTAGGTTGTCGCTAAATTGTTGCAATGAGCGGCAGACATCGCTCTGATTTGCGCCGATGTGAACCATCAGCTTGCCTGCATCCAGTTGCACGGCAATTTCAAGTTTGCCCAGCGAAGGAGGATCAAGACGAATGGTCGACACCTGCTGTTGCTGACCAATCTGGAACTGAATTCTGTCTTTGAGCAGCGCAGTGAGTTTTTCCCCAAGTTCCTCCGTTGACATCACCACTGGCGAGGACGCTTGCGTCGACACGATGTTATGGTCAGTCAGCGGATTCACCGGCTGATTTCCCTGCGCCGCGGTATTGAGCAAACTTTGCGTAGAGGGCGCTGGGTTAACCGTCACGCCAGCGGTTTTTCTCTCAACCACCGGGCGAGGACCGGTGTTCTGGGTTGCTTTCACCCGAGCAGAAATTTGTTGGGTGGTCGAGAGTGACGCAGGCTCCGGCGCAATCGCACGCAGATCCTGAGCGGAAAACGTCGCCAGCTTAGCCTGCTGATCCGGCGTTGCTGACGGCAAATCCTCGCTGAGTGACGCCAATAACGTTTGCAGCTTCGGCGGCAGTGACGATAAGTCAGTTGTGTGCTGCTCAGCCGATGGCGTGGACGTGTTTTCCGGCTGGGCCATGGCGCTCGCCAGTTGGCGCAGCAGTGATGACCCCGAATCGGTGGTTTGTACCTGCGCCAGCATTTTCAACATGTCGCCATCAGGCTGCTTTTGTAAATCGGCCGGAGCTGCCTGAGTTGGTTGCGCCAGTAGCATAGCCAGCAATGCCTGCATGGCTGCCGGATTCGCATCGTCTTGTTTATGTGCAGCCGTCGATGTCTGCTGATGACTCAGTTTTGCGCCAATCAGCCGCTCAGCCGCGGCATTAAGCCCCGACAGGGGTAAAGAAAATGTGCCGCTGCTTGCAGGGGCCGCCGACGCCGAAATAGTCGCCTTTTCCGGTGTGGCCTCTGTCGACGCACTGACCGAGGCCAGTAATACAGGATTCATGCCTTCTCCGAAATTAAATTAACCATTGAATACGCCAACATTCCTTCCTGGTTTTGCTGATGTTTCTCCATGCACGCTTTGAGTTCTTCCGCACGCTGCGTTCGCCGCTCAATTAATGCCTCAAACGCGATCAGCAGTCTGCTCTTCACTTCCCGTAGCGCCTCGGCGTCAGTTTCCCAGGCAGCATAGGCATGAAAGTCACGCATCACCTGCTGATGCAGACCCGGTAATCGACGCCACCGTTTTTGATCCAGGGCTTCGTTCATCGCCGCCACCAGGGCATAAAGTTGCTGTTGCTGACGCTCTCTTTCCATCGCCTTATCCAAGTTTTGCCGACAGACCTTCCCAGCCTGTGCGCAGATTCGTCAGGATGAGGATCACTTCATCAATTTTTTCTAACGACAATTCGCCGCTGGCTTCATACAGGCGGTAGACGCAGTGGTCATAAAGCCGGGAGAGATTCACTACCAGCTCACCGCCGGTTTCAAACTCCAGCGAGCTGGTTAAGGCGTTGAGAATATCGATGCATTTATTGATGCTTTGCGCTTTACGCTCGTAGCGTTTGTTCTCAATGTGGCTTTTCGCGCGTTCCAGTTCGTCCATCAAACCGGAAAACAGCACCAGCACCAGTTCTAAAGGCGATGCTGCTGCCGTACGCGCAGCAAGATCCATCTCTTTGTATTGTGAATAACCATCCTGCGTGTCGTACATGTTGATTCTCAATCCTTCTTTTAAATCAGCCGATTACATAAAAGCGGCCATACTCACTTTCATGGTGTACGTTTCAACCAGCGTATTGGTGTACTCTTCCACATAGCGCTCGTAGTTAGTGTTATAGGTTTCAGTCAGCTGATCGCTTTCATCTGAAATCTTGTCCTGCTGGTCATCAATGTTCTCCTGGCGCATGGCAATGATGCCGTTGCTGGAATCCAGATAGCTGTCCATCAGGTCGTCCATTTGCGCGACCATGCTGTCATCGCCGACAAAGATTGAGGTCAACCCGTCCGGGTTCTCTTCCATTTCTTCGCTGAACTGGGTGGAGTCAATTTGTAAGTGACCGTCGGAATCCAGCGTGATGCCGTAATCCACAATCGATACGCCGCCGTATGAAGCGTGAGCGATGTCATCCATCTGATTTGCCAGCGAATTCATCCCGGCATCACCAGCAAAGACCCCGGCAGCGGTGTCGTCATCGCCATAGCTGGTCAGTGAATCAATGGTGTCGATCAGCGTGTTATAGGCATCCACGAAGGTCTGCACTTTTTCCTGAGAACCACTGGAGTCTTCAGCAATGGTAAAAGTGGTCAAATCATTAGGATCAGCAGGATCGCTGGCCTCCGTGAAGGTCATGGTTACGCCGGGGATTACATCGTCAAAAGTGTTGGTACTACTGGTGATTGTGGGACCCGTTTGACTTCCAAGATGAATTTCTGCGTCCTGCGCATCCGTGACGTTATTTTTGCTGGCTGTAATCTGATCAGAGAAAGAGGTGTTTCCCGTTACGCTTACTGAGAATGCGCTTTGCGCTCCCGTGGTATCGGACGTCAGCATGATGGTGGTTGTCCCATCGGTTTTGACCAGTGCCGCCGACACACCAGGGTTGTCGTCCGAGTCATTGATCGCATCAACCAGTTCGCTGGCATCAATAAAGCTGTCGCCATCTTCATCGGCAGCCGCGAGATCGATATCCATGGTCGTGCCGTCATCCATCGTTAGCTCAAATGTGCCGGATGCGCTAAACGTGTCATCGCTCATGCTGAAGGTCGTCTGTTGCGCCTCTGCCAGTTTTGAGACATAAAATGAATAGGTCCCCGCCTGCGCCTGCGAGTTTGCTGACACCGTATTCGCCTCATTATTCGAGGTGGCAGAAAACGTCAGCGGGCCGTCAGTATCACTGTTAAGCGCATCAATTGCTGACTGAAAGTTGGTGAGCGCCGAACTTAACGAGTCCAGGCCGTTGCTCTCTGCAGTGAGTTGGTTCTGCTCGTTTTGCAGATTTGCCGCCTGGGTGGCGATGTCTGCGTAGGCAAATTCTTGTGCTAATTTTTGGATCGGACTCGTATAGCTCATAATCAGTGACTCCGTGCAACATTATTTATGTGTTAGCAAAACGCATGCCAATATTTTTTATTATTTATATTCAGTAAGTTAAATTAGTGGCGGAAATGGATTTTCCCTTCCTCAGGAAGGTTTCCAGGTAAAAGCCTGGTCGCTGAAAGCACAACACCGCCGGGTGGCGGTGTTGTGAATGACATTACGTCAGGAATTACTGCAGCAGGCTGGAAACCATGCTGGACATGCTGTTGGACTGCTTCAGCATGGTGATACCCGTTTGCATCAGCACCTGTTGCTGGGTCATGTTGGACGCTTCCGTCGCGTAGTCGGTATCCATAATGTTACCGATCGCCACTTCCGTGTTGTCCTGCATGCTGGTCAGGTTAGCCGCGGTATCGTTCAGACGGTTGATGGATGCACCCAGTTTGGACTGGATCTTAGACACGTCATCCATTGCAGTCTGGATAGTTCCAATCATCGCGTTTGCAGAGCCAGAAGTGGTCAGTTCGGAGCCGCCAGAGATACCTGCGCTACCGGTCTTATCTGCCTGGTCGCCTTTGAAAGAAGCACTAACCTGGTCCAGCGCGCCAACAAGAGCGTCCAGTTGGCTGGAGATGTTAACGGTCATGGTGTCGGAAGATTCAGCACCAACCTGGAAAGTTACACCGCTCTGGAACAGACCATCTTTACCGGTGTTGCTGGTACCGGAAACACCGAACAGATTGGTGCCGCCGTAAGTGGTGTTCTGCAGCATATCGGACATCTGCTGACCCAGTTCATCGTATTCGTCCTGCATCGCCTGCAGATCTTCGTCGTTGTAGGTTCCGTTCGCTGCCTGAGTGGACAGGTCTTTCATACGGCCCAGTACGTCGGTCATTTCATCAAACATGCTGTCTGCAGTCTGCAGCATGGCAGTGGCATCGTTGATGTTGCTCAGCGCAACGCCCATGCCGCTGGACTGCGCGGTCAGACGGCTGGCAATCTGTTTGCCCGCAGCGTCATCTGCAGATGAGTTAATACGGTTACCTGTTGCCAGACGTTCCATAGAAGTAGACAGTGATGCGCTGCTTTTGTTGATAGCATTTACAGCAGACATTGATGCGGTATTAGTATTAATCGATAACATGGTACTGCTCCTTGGGAATAATCGTTTTCGTTTCGATACTCTGTAAAAACGACCACCCGTTCGGAAAACTTAAAGCGCTACAAAAAAAATTTTTATGAGCCCCACAACTTCATTACCAAGAGCTCACTCCTATTTTAGCTTTCCGTGCTTTAGTTCCAAAAAAGGCCTCACCTAAGAAAGAACTCACCCAAGGTTTAATTAAAAGATTATTAGAAATATCTCATCATGAGTTGATTGATTACGCACCTGAAGGGTTAACTTCATGATAAAAATAAGATTATACTTAGCTGAAAATGCTTTAAGTTACCCTGTCCAAGGTTTATTTTACATTTAGTTGCAAATAGCCTGTATTTTTATATTGTGAGTCGCAAGCACTTTCGTTACATTTCGAGTCCATTTTTGGACAGCATAAAAAACACTCAATAGCGATTCGGCTGCAGCTTTACAGCCAGAAAGACATTTCAATTTCTCCAGAATTTTAATGCACTGATTTTTAACGGTGTGACACCAGGGATATAAAATCTTGCACAGGTATACAAATCGATGAGTATCGTAGTCAACAACTGGCGGATGGATTCCTCGCTTAATGCGTTAATCCATTGTGAAACAGGCGAGATACGTCGCCTGGGCGAATACCATTTTATTCTGTTAGAGACATTAGCTAAAAATGCCGATGTCGTTTTATCTCGGTCGTATTTAATGAGCGCAGTGTGGAAGAATCGCATCGTCGGCGGAAATAGCCTACCGACAGCCGTTCATGCCCTGCGTGTTGCTATCGATGATGACGGCAAGCAGCAGGAAATTATTAAAACCATTCCCAAAAAAGGGTATTTATTTAATAAAAAGTACCTGATTGAAACTATTGACTATAATGAACCTGTGGTGGATAACTGTACTATTGATGAAGCTGAGAAGCGTATCGAGGTTGTTGAGCCCCTTGCGCTTGATGAAACGTCTCCATCAACCGCCCATGAAGAAATAACCTTACTTAACAGTCAACTACTGACAAGAAACCAGAGAAAAACAACCATCAGGCGGCATCCTTACCGAGCCGTACTGATTACCTTACCCGTTATCGTTATCGCGCTGTCGTTGTTTATTTTAATCTCTTATTTTAAAGCACCGTCAGTCACTAAAATGGAAGAAGCTCCGCAACTGGTTAAAGAGACGCTGGAAAATGCCAACCGTGTTACCGTATTTCATCTTTACGATCCCGGTGAAAATAAGAAATCGTCATCGCTTGTTTCACCGCATATTCTTCCTGGTATAGAGCAACTCAACCCACTGTTGGTAAGCCATAATGCCTCGATGACCTTGTATTATCGGGTCTCACTGAACAAACTCGCCCTTGATATTGTGCTTAGCAATCAATGCAATGACAAATGGCAGTTAGCGCTGAGTTTCGATCACTGGCTAAATAAAGATAACGAAATGAATGGTATTTTAATTAAAGAAGTGGAGAAAATGTTAAATGAAATGCCAAAATGCAAATAATTTCTTTTTCCCTGGTCTGTCTGTTTTAACGCTATTTTTCACTGTCATGGCGCATGCCCATATTGAAAATACGGTTATTGCCAATTACGATCTTACTACCGGCAAAAATGTACATTATGAACTTATCACCAGCCCACTGAATAAAAACACTACCATCACTCTCGTCCCGCTGGAGCAAAATAACAAAATGCCATCCACGTTTAAGATCGCATCGTGTATTAATCATTATGCAGGCTCATCCAAACAGGGTGAGTTTCACTTTAGCACCACCAAAACCGATCAAAACGATTCTCTTCTGGCGAATTTCGGGGTGTTTGTCACTGAACATAACCTGCATACGTGGTGGCTTCATTTAAACCCACAGCAGAATTTGCTTTTTACACGGGATGTTGGAGGTCTGTTAATCACAGACCCCACTGCATTTAGCTTCTCAACAAACGCATGCCAGCAAAATTAACTTAATAAACTACGGACAGTCTGGCTGGAAAGTCGGGCTTGTCCATTTACCGCCTGTGCTAATACCTGATAATTGTGATTAGCATGATCCAATACTCCCCCCAAAGATTCAGAGGCTTTCACCGCGCTTTCCGCCTGCGGGAAACGCGCCATACCGTCAATTAGTTGCCGGGCCTTCTCCTGCTGGGCAGCCATTTGCGCACGCTGATCGCCAATAATATCCAACGCCTGCTGTAACCCGTCCTGAGTTCGGGCGCCGCCCTGCGCTATATGCTGTTGAAGCTCCTCTGAACGAGAGGGATCGGCAAATGTTTTCAGTGGGGTAAATGCTGACGACTTGGCACCGACATCGCGTACGCTGAGGGTCTGTTGGATCTGCGTCCACTGCTTTTCCGTGGTGGAGAACGTTAACGCGCCCTGCCGATCGTGCACCTGCACGCCGACGCGACGCAGCGCGTTGTTCATCATCATTTTGTACTGGCCTGGCTCCATATCCTCACCAACCACCACCGCAGAGTGCTGCGTTTGCCGCCCGTCAGAAACACTAAACATGCGTGAGCTTATGGCATCTTTTTGCAGCATCTGCGCCAGTTCAGGCGCGTGAAAGGTCACTCGCGCCTCGCCCTGCAAAACCGGACGCAGTTGCCTGTCCACCGCGCCGCCGGATAACGCCGTTCTCTTGTCCAGCCACTGGGTAAGCTCGGCGCCCTTTTGCTGCTGCGTCTGCCCGCCACGGCGCGAGGCATGGCGATAATCCAGCAAATGCTGTTCCAGTTGTCCCAGATAGTGATCGGCCTGCTGCAGCGTGGTGAGCTGATCGTTAAGCTGCACGCTGTAGCGCTGAGGCCGGGTGGTAATAAGCGGTGAGGCCGGGTAATCACTCGCCGTTGCGGGTAACTTTTGACGGACAGGGGCATTCTGCGCAACGGTATGCTGCTGCACAGAAGGATTAAGCGCTCCGCTACCGGAGAGTGACGTTGTATTTAAACCGACCTGCATACTATTCCTGAGCTACTGCTCGCTGTTAAATCACACTGAAAAGGTTCAACTCACTCACTTTAGAGTAGGTTTTTAAGGTGGCTTCCATCGCCATTTCCAGTCCGGTAAAGGTAATGGAGGCCGGGCCATAATCCAGATCGCTTAACTGACTGATAAGCTGATCGTTGGACGTTGAGATATCCGTCTGAGCACCGCTCAGCATGGTCATTGTATTCTGCGTTTCACCAATGGTGGCGATGGAGGCATTCAGCCCGTCAGAAGCCACGTCTACCGTATTAATGGCATTCTGAATATCGCTTTGTACCTGCGGATCGGCAGGGTCAACCGACGGATCCTGCAACTCTTTCGATAATGACGTTAAGGTGTTCAGCACATCCAGGCTATCGCCGAAGAAGTCGCTGACCGCCACATTGGTATCCACCTCGACACCATTGGAAACCGTGGTCTGGCGATGATCGTTATTCCCCTGGTAGGTATAGCTATCAGTCACGCCGTCGCCGTCCTCATCCACCGCGACAATCGGCGGCCGATCGTTCACCGTGCCGCCAAACACATAGTGCCCGTCTTCATCCTGGTAATTGAGCGCCGACACCATCGCTTCGGTCATCGACTGAATATCTTGCCCCAGGCTGGATAATGACTCGGCGGTATTGGTGCCGTTCGCGGCTTCCAACAGATCGTCGCGAATCGCCAACAGATCGTTATTGACGCCATCGAGAATAGATTCCTGCTGGCTCATCCCCGCCGTCGCGGAATCAATATTCGTTTGGTACTGGTCGAGAGCCGATTGCTGGCGGTTAAGCTGGGTGATTCGAGTCGCAGCGATAGGATCATCTGACGGTAGCAGAATGCTTTTCCCCGTCGCCATCTGCGTGACGACGTGAGAAAGATCGCTGGAAAGGTCGTTAAAACTCTGCGTCATGGACACATAAGACTGCTGTGCAGTTACTCGCATTTTTCATTCCCCTTCCGGTTAGCTACACATTTCCAGCACAGAGTCGAAAATATCTGCGCCGGTGGAGATGACTTTGAGGTTGGCCTCATAAATCTGCTGATAGGTAATGAGGTTGACCGCTTCTTCATCCATGCTCACACCGCTCACGCTGCTCTGCTGGTTCTGTGCCTCGGAGTACACGTTCGCTGCGGCTTCGGCTTCCGTCTGGTTTTGCTGGCTGTAGATACCAATATTGCTGATGATCGATGAACAAGCTTCGCCTACGGTTACGCTGCCGAGGCCTTCGATCTCCAGCGGTTCGGTAGAGATGTTGATCAGCGCCTGCAGGTTATCACTGTTACCGCTTTCGTCCGGCGAACTGGAAAACGCCAGCTCATCGGCGGTGATATCGGGATTTACCTCCAGCGGGCCATCTGATGAGTTTTCATCATAAATAAACAGCGGTTCACCGGGATTTCCGTTCAGATCGTAGCCCTGCGCCAGTTGCGTGTTCACCGCATCGGCAAACTGCTCGGCCATGCTGTTAATCGTTCCCGTCAGCGGCGTCAGTATTTCATTCTGATAATCAAACAACGCGCCCAGCGAGCCGCCGGTATCGGTGTTCATAGAAGATGTGGTTCCGGCAAACGTCAGCGACATGCTTTGCGTGCCGTCGGCATTGGTATCCAGTTCGATGGTGGAACTCTCCTGCCCGCTGACCAATGGCTGACCGTTTTGCAGCGTGACGTTATAGTTGCCTTCATCATCGATATTGACCTGAACGTCCATGATACCGCTGAGTTGTTCGACCATCTGATCGCGGGCGTCATACAGCGCCGACGCGTTATCGCCGTTGGCTTCAGCTTCCGCAATTTGCTGGTTATAGCTGGCAATACCGGTAGTCAGGGTGTTCACCTGCGCCACCATCGCCTGCTCCTGGCTGACGATCTCACTGCTTTGCGAGTCGATATAATCGAGGGTGTTATCCACACGCAGCGCCAGCGCGCCGGACTCGCTGATCACCTGTTCACGCAGGGCGGAATCATCCGGGCTGGTGGTGGCTTCGTTTAGCGCGGCAAAAAAGTTATCAAAACCCCCGCTCAGGCTGCTGTTATCATCACTGAGCACGGTTTCCAACTGCGTTAAATACTCTTGCTGGGTGTTGTAATAGCCATAATCGCTGGCGGCATACCAGACCTGGTTAACCTGATACTGGTTTGACACCCGGCGAATACTGTCAACCTGCACACCGTTACCCGCGCTGTTCGCCGAACCGGAACTCGCGCCAATAGTACTGGTGATGGCAACCTGCCGGGTGTAACCGTCGGTCATGGCGTTGGCTGTGTTTTGCGCCGTTACGTTAAGCTCCACCTGCGCAGTCGATGCGCCGCTGTAGCCAATGTTAATCATATCCATCAAAGCGTCCTCGCCGGTCAGTTACCCGGTCTGTATTAACAACCTTGCCGATTAAGAGCGGCGAAAAACCGCAGTTCTTAAGCCGCCGCGCAACCTTTATCCTTTGTGATGAGGGGAGAGTTGTTTGACGATCATCTCCGCAATGCCAATGCCGTGCTGTTGGGCAAGACTGTTGCACAGCTGATCGTCATAAAATCCCTGCATCATGCGTACCGAGTCGCTGTTAAACGGGTTATCTTTTGAGTCGAAGATCTCATTGGTTTTACGCATCTCTTTCAGCATGTTGCGTAAGAAGATGGCTTCAAACTGCTGGGCCGCTTTCTGCAAATCGTTATCTTTGATTTTTGGGCCCATTAACGCATCGCTGCCGTCAATGCCCCCACTGTGATTCACCTTGATGTCGGCCATTAAATCACCTCCAGATCGGCATCCAGCGCGCCGGCTTCATGCAGGGCCTGTAAAATGGACATAATGTCGTCCGGCGTTGCCCCCAGGCTATTGAGCGCGTTGACCAGCGTTTTCAGACTGCTGGACTCTGGCAGACTGATCATTCCCGGGCGGGCATGATTCACCGAAATATTGCTTTGCGGCGTCACCGCCGTACGGCCACCGGCAAAAGCGTTCGGCTGGCTGACGTTGCTGCTTTCATTGATGGACACTGTCAGGCTGCCATGCGATACCGCCGCCGCATGCAGGGCGATACCATCGCCCATAACCACCGTACCGGTACGCGAGTTAAACACCACCCGAGCACGGACTTTTTCCGCCTGCACCTGAACGTCATCCAACTGAGACATAAAGGCAACGCGTGCACCGGGGCTGGTTGGCGCGCGGACGATAACGTTGGTCGAACTTTGCGCAGTCGCAATGCCGCCAAATGATGCGTTAATCGCACCGGCAATATTATTGGCATCTTTGAAAGAGGGACGTTTCAGGTTGAGCGTGATGGTATCGCCCATCTGGAAATCGCTGGGAATTTCACGCTCTACCGACGCGCCGTTCGGTATCAGCCCGGCGGTGGGGGTATTCACGGTGACGCTGGAGCCGCTGGCGCCGGTCGCGTTCATCCCGCCGACCACCACGCTCCCTTGCGCAAGGGCGTAAACCTCTCCGTCAGCGCCGTGTAATTGGGTGAGCAATAATGTACCGCCGCGCAGGCTTTTGGCATCGCCAATCGACGAAACCGTGACGTCAATGGTCTGCCCACGCGAGTACATGGGCGGCAGCGTCGCGCTGACCGCCACCGCCGCAACGTTCTTCACCTTCGGATCGATTTTGCTCGGCAGCTGTACGCCGAACTGGCGCAGCATGTTGGTAATCGTCTGGTTAGTGAATTTGACCTGGTTTTTATCCCCGGTTCCGTCCAGACCGACCACCAGACTGTAGCCGACGAGTTGGTTTTCCCTGACCCCCTGGACGTTAACCAGCGACTCCAGAGATTGCGCCTGCGCCGCGCCAGGCAGCGCCAGGCTCAGGGCGATAACGATGCCGTTTAACGCCTTCATCCAGCGCCCGCTTAAGTGTTGCATATCAAAATCCTGCATTAGATCGGGAAGAGAGGATGGTTAAACAGACGCGTCAGCCAGCCCGCCGCATTGGCATCGCTCAATGCGCCACGACCCGCGTAGGAGATCCGTGCATCGGCAATACGCTGCGATGAGACGGAGTTGTCGTTCTGAATGTCATCGGCACGTACCAGACCGCTCAGGCGAATGTACTCATCGCCCTGGTTAAGGGTGAGCCATTTTTCGCCGCGAATTTCCAGAATGCCGTTCGACTGCACCGAGTGTACCGACACCGTAATTTCGCCGCGCAAACTGTTTTGCTGCTGCGAGGTCGCCGTCCCGTTGAAATCGCGATTGGCGTCCACGGAAGCGGAAAGGTTATCTTTGGTATGTCCAAACAGCGTCGGCGCGCCGATATCGACGGTATTGTTTTTCCCGAAATTGGTTTTCGCCTGTTTGCTCGACTGGGTAGATTCCTCCAGCATCACGGTCAGGATATCGCCCACCCGATAGGCGCGGCGGTCCGCCGTCAGCGACCAGTTATACCCCGTTTCAAACACGCCCCCCGCTCGGCCATCCGCCGTTGGCGGCGCTTCCGTTTTGGGAGGAGCAAAGAATTCGTCATTTTTTTTGACCAGTAGGGCCTGCGATTCACACCCGCTTAACAAGGGAAGCAGTACCATCAGCCAGAGATAATTTTTCACGTTCTGCCTATTTCTGCCGGATGGAGTGTCCCATCCGGCATTTCACATTCTTGGGTTACAGTGTCTGACTAATAAACTGCAGCATATCGTCTGCCGCAGAGACCATTTTGGCGTTCATCTCATAGGCGCGCTGTACGGTGATCATCGCCACCATTTCGTTGACGATGTCCACGTTCGAGCCTTCCAGCGCTTTATCCTGTAACGTTCCCAGGCCATCTTCCCCCGGAATACCTTCCGTCGGTTGACCGCTGGCCGCCGTTTCCAGATACAGGTTGTCGCCTTCGGCTGAAAGGCCGGCCGGGTTGGCGAAATTCACCAGCGTCAGTTGCCCCAGTTCGGTAGGGTCACTGTCGCCGGGCAGGATTGCCGTCACGGTGCCGTCTTCACCAAATGCCACGTTAGTTGCGCCGGATGGCACGTCGATTTCCGGTTGCAGGGGTAAGCCTTCGGAGTTGGTTAGCACGCCGTCGGCGTTAACCTGCATATTGCCGTCACGGGTATATGCGATATCCCCATTGGCTTTTTGCACCTGCCAGAACCCCTGCCCCATGATGGCCACGTTCATCGTATTGTCGGTGGTTTCAACATTCCCTTCGGTGAAGGTTTTTTGCGTTCCCACAATACGAACACCGCTACCGAACTGCATTCCGGTCGGCATGATGTTGTTTTGATCGAGCATGGCGCCCGGCGCTTCCTGAGTCTGATAAAACAGATCCTGGAACATCACGCGGTCGCGCTTAAAGCCCGTGGTATTGACGTTGGCGATGTTGTTGGCAATCGCACTCATCTCAGCATCCTGCGCCGACAGGCCGGTTTTACTGATCCATAACGCTGCGTTCATAAAACTTTATCCCTGATTAAAGACTACGACTCAGGAGCCGCGTAGCAGCCTGTTGCCTGAGTCGCTGAGATCTTCAGCCGTTTTCATCATCTTGATTTGCGCTTCGAACTGACGATTCATCGCGATAGATGACATCATTTCACTCACCGCAGACACGTTACTGCCTTCCAGAAAGCCGCCGCTCACTTTGATGTTCTCATCGCGCTGTGCCGGTACGCCGTCCGCCGTCACCAGCATCCCCTCGCTATTTTTCGCCAGGTTAGCGACCGGAATATCCACCAGCTTCAGGCGATCGATATCCATCGTGGCTGTGACATCACCATCGTCAGGGGTGACCGAGAGCGTGCCGTCGCTGCCGAAAGAGGCAATCGCGTTTGGCGGTAAAATAATCGGGCCGTTATCCCCGAGCACCACGTTACCATCGATGGTCAGTTGCCCCTGATCGTCCTGCTGAATGTTGCCGTTACGGGTGTACACCTCGTTTCCCGCTTTATCCTGCACGGCGATATAGCCGGATCCCTGAATAGCAACATCGAGCGGGCGTTCGGTTTTTTCCGCCACGCCGGTACTGTCATTGACGCCGCTGGGACTCTCCTTCGCCATAAAACGCGTATCGAAGCCACCGCCTTTTACTTTGTCATTGCTCGCCATTGCCATATCCGCGCGAAAACCATTGGTGTTGACGTTGGCAAGGTTATTGGCGCTAATTTGCTGCTCCAGCAGCGTCTGGGTGGCGCCGCTCAGTGCGGTATAAATCAACCGATCCATTTCTTAGCCTTACATCGCCTGGAAGAGAGCCTGATCCAACTGCGTACTGGTCGAAATCACCTTGGTGTTCGCCTGGTAATTACGCTGGGCGGTCATGAGATTGACCAGTTCGTTCGTAATATCCACGTTGGAGCTTTCAAGCATGCCGGAGGAGAGCGTGCCGCAAGAGCCGGAGCCAGGCGTGCCAATCAGCGGCGTGCCGGATTCGCCGGTCTGTACCCAGGCGGTGCCGCTTACCGCTTCCAGTCCGTTCTCGTCCGGGAAGGTCGCAAGCACGACCTGCCCCTGCAGCATGCGTTCACCGTTGCTGTAGGTGGCGTAAACTTTACCGTCGTCATCAACCTGTACGCCGTTTTGTGTCGCGGAGGCATAACCGGTGGCGGAGTTGGTCGTCACCGAGAAATCAGAGCCGTACTGCGTACAGTCTGAGTAATCGACGGTCATTGAAATCGGCGCAGCTTCATCGGTCGTGAACGTGATGGTTTGCGGCGTTGTTGGCGATGTCAGCTTGCCGGTATTCTGATCAAAGGTCAGTGTGGTCGGGGGAACGCCGCTCTGCGCCTCACCATCAAAGGTATACTGCACTTCCCAGGTGTTATCTGCGGTTTTCGTAAAATACTGGCTAACCGAGTGCTCATTACCCAGCGAGTCATACACGGTGGTGGTGTAGCTGTCGGTGTAAGTGTCGCTGTTGTTAGGATCAAACGGCACGGTTGCGCGATCGATGGTTTCGTCACTGGCGTCAAAGTTTGCCGTGAAGGTCATGCTGTCGGTGGCCTGCGCCGGGATGTTGCCGGTTTTAATCTGGATATCAGTGACGGTACCGGTTTGCAACGTGCCGCTGTCATCAACCGGATAACCTTGCAGGTAATCACCGGACGCATTGACGATATAACCGTTTTTATCCGTCACGAAAGAGCCGGCGCGGGTATAGGAGATGTTCCCTGCGCTGTCGCACATGACGAAAAAGCCATCATCGTTAATGGCTAAATCCAGCGCATTGCCGGTGGAAACCATTGAACCGCCGGTGGAGATGCTTTGTGCGGAACCTGCCACGCTTACGCCCATCGCTTGCGTCCCGGCGTACATGGCGGAGAACTGGGTAGTCATTGATTTATAACCGACCGTCCCGGAGTTAGCGATGTTGTTACTGATGCCGTCCAGTTGTTCGTTGACGGCGTTTAGCCCCGTCGCTGCAATTTCATAACTCATTGTTTCTTCCTGTAATGTAAACTAAATCAGAGCACTGTATTGCTGTCGGCGTTATCGCTGCCGTCGTCAGTTTCTGGCGGCGTGGTGTCATCAGTGCTGTCCGGTACGCCAAACTGGGTGATCATGGTGAATGGCACTTCACCCACGCCGTCAACGTTGAGCACCGGCGTACTGCCATCGAGCGGAATACGCACATCTTCCACCTTGCCCGTTACCTCAATCGGCACTTCCTCTTCCCCGGTATTGGTCACCACGGATACGCTGTAATCGCCCGGCGGGATGCCGTAATCCGCAGGATTAATATCGAAGTCCACCTGGCCGGGTCCAACGGAGGTTTGACCTTCCGGGATCAGCGAGACGGTGTAGTCATCACCGGCTTCATCGGTAAAATGCAGATCCACATCGGTACAGCTGTCATCCAGCGTGACGCGCCCCTGGATCTCCTTGCTGTTATCTTCGATATCCAGCGAGGTGGTTTGCACCATGATGTCGTCGCCGACCATATTCCCCAGCGCCATCACCTGAATGTTGCTCATCAGTACGGCGTTGGTGTTGGCCTGGACGCTCATCTCTTCCATCATGGCGACCTGCGCCATTGAGGAGAGCTGATCGATATAGGCCGTGGGATCGGTGGGATCGGTCGGGTCCTGGTTTTCAATTTCCGCGACAAACAATGTCAGGAAGGTATCCACTCCTGAGCTTTCCGTTGAGGTCGTTGTCGTCGGCGTACTGCTGGTATCCGTGGTTGACGACGTCGTAGAAGAACTGCTGTCTCCCACAGTAGTGCTTTGCGCCGTGGCGCCGACGTTATTTTCAGCAACGGCCGTCGTCTTCTCCTGAGAAGAAGCCAGCGCCTGAGATTGGGCATACAGAGCCAGGGTATTCATTACACTTCTCCCAGTTTGAGTAAGCTTTGCTGCATACTTTTGACGTTATTCAGCACATCAACGTCGGTTTCAAAATCACGTGACGCGGACATCATGTCAGCCATTTGCTCGACCACGTTGACGTCCGGGTACCAGACAAAACCGTTCTGGTCCGCCATTGGGTGGTGCGGTTCATAACGTTTCACCGCCCCGCCGCTTTGCATGACGTCCTGCACCTGTACGCTGGCGCCATCAATGGCGTGACGGTTATGCCCACCTATCAGGCTATTGTTGTAAACCGCGGCAAAAACCGGGCTGCGCGCCTTATAGGCCTGCGCCTCGCTGCTGGCAGGAGATTCCGCATTCGCCATGTTGCTGGCGACGGTATTCAGACGGATGGTTTGCGCCGTCATCGCCGAGCCGGAAATCTGGTAAATATCAGTAAACGACATGGTTATTTTCCTTCGATGGCCTCTTTGATACCGCTAAGCTGCAGGTTCAAAAAGGTCAGACTGCTTTGATAATCCATACTATTTTGTGAAAACCGGGCCTGCTCGGTATTCAGCTCTACGGTATTGCCATCCTCTGAAGGCTGCATCGGCACACGGTATTTCACGTCAACCTCGGGCGGAACATTTGTACGACTTGCCCGTTGCATCTCAGCGGCAAAATCAATATCTTTGGCTTTGAAATTTGGTGTATCGACGTTTGCCAGATTCGCAGTCAGTAGCTCGGTCCTCTCAAGACGTAACTTCACTGCCTGCGGATGTACACCCAATGCCTGCTGAAAACTGATTCCCATTTCTTGCATCACTCCTGCGTAGATATCGCTGTTATTAGCAATATGTATGCCAACTTTTAAGTGATTGATGAGAAATGACTTTATGAAAAGACCCCCTCACAGAAGGAAGCCCTCTTTCCGCTTTGCCGTGGAAATGATGCTGGCTATATGCTGTGGCTTACCCGTACATGCCGCCGTCCATCCCATTCAGCACAGCGCCCGGGAACAGATCAACGCGCGGGTTCTCAATGCCGCCAGTCATGAAATTGACGCGCTGGCGCGCAAACAGCAGTGGCAGGACTATCGCTACACGTTCAATATCTATATCCCCTCAGCCGTGAGTACCAGCGCGCTATGCGCATCGGCGCCACAGATCACCTCCAGTACCTCCCCGGAGATGGCCTTGTCACGCATGAACTTTGTGGTGACCTGCCCAGGCAGCGCAGGCTGGAAATATAACGTTGCAGTGCGCCCCGACGTGTCGGTGCCGGTAGTGATGCCAAAGTCGTTGATTGCCCGAGATACGGTGATTACGGCCGACGACCTGCAGCTTAAAAAATTCAATATCAGCAACCAGCGGGAAGGGTTGATGACAAATATGGATGAAGCCATTGGTCTCACCAGCAAGCGCGCCCTGCAACCGGGTAAACCGATCACCCGTAGCGAGCTGGTTCAGCCCGTATTGGTTAAACGCGACCAGCCGGTAATGATTGTCTCCCATACGGCCGGGATTACCGCCTCGATGCCGGGTGTGGCGTTGAAAAATGGTCGTAAAGGGGATGTGATAAAAATTCGCAACAGCAGCAGCCAGCGGATCATTAGCGGTATGGTGGACGATACCGGCGTGGTCACCACGCTGACGGCGGAATAGTGCGGGGATTTTTTGTGATGGGATTAAAGTTTTCCTCTATTGCCGTCGCTTTTAGCCAATAACAGATAACCAACCCAACGAAATGTGTACGAGGTTGCTATGAAAATTACCCCAACCCTGCCAGGCAATCGCCCTGCATCGACAACCGAACAGGCGCGTGCAGACAAGAGCAGCGTGCAGACGAGCGCGTCCAGTGCCACATCGCTTTCCGCCGATGACATTACTCAGGCGGGATTGCAAACGGCGCAGCAAACGCTGAACAGTGATGCGCAAAGTGACGTTGATTACGACAAAGTGGCGCAAATGCAGGCCATGCTGGCCTCAGGCGATTTGCAGGTTGATACCGATCAATTGGCTGGGGACATGCTCAGCTTTTTCCAGAAATAAGAGGCGACAACAGTGAGCACCAGGCTACAGCAGGTGAAAACTCTGCTTCAGGGCATCCGTGAGGACGGGGCGCGGTATGACGCGCTCAGACACCAGTTGGAACAACAACGTCTGTGTATGATCCGTCGCGACAGCGACGAGCTACTGGCCGTCAATGAACTTATTCAACAGCATTATGAGCAGTTGCAAAACAGCAGCCAACAGCGCCGCTCGATCCTGCAACTGCTGGGCGTAAGCGTCAATCGCGCAGGAATGGAACAGGTCTTTAGCTGGCTGCCGGGCGTGCAGAAAAGTGCCGCAGAGGGCTGGTGGCAAAGCCTTGAGCAAAAAGCGACCCGCTGCAAGATGTACAACGAAAAAAATGGCGATCTGCTGATCCGTCAGTATGAATTTATTCAGGCTTTTTTAGGCACTGAGCCAGATTTTATTTACCAACGCTAAAACTTCCTTCCTGACGCGGAAACCGACTTTCCGCGCCTCACATAACCACTTGATATAATTACAATTAAAATTCAGGCATGGATATTGCACTGTTAGAGCCAGATTTTGAATATTGGGATTACTGAGAACACATTATGAGTATGATTGATTGTTATGAGCCTGACTTTGTCCGGTTGTTTTTATCCCACCACCCGGATTCCGCTTTACTGGTCAACATGCGCTGGAAAACGGAAGTTCGCCAAAGTCTGGTCTTAACCGATCCAGTCAGCTGTCAGGCTGCATTAGGCGATCCCAATGCCTTTGTCCTGCATACGTCAAAATGTGCAGCAGACCTGGACAGCCCAGCGTTATCCCCACGCGATCAGGTCTTGAATCAATCCGCTCTGAATACCATCACCCTTCCAGGTTTGTCGCCGGAACTGCGCCTGTATGCGCTGGGCATCATGCTCTCTTTTTGTGAAAAATGCCCAGCCAGTAGCGATGCCACGCTGGAAAAGCTGGCCTCGCTGCCACAAGTGTTGGCTGACCATGCACAAAGTGGAAAACTGCAGGAGCAATTCGCACAACTGCCCAGCCTCCCCCAGTTGCAGCGGGAAATGATCACCCAAATGGGCAACTGTGATTTCAATTGGGAGCTGTTGCCGGAAAGCGCTCGTAAGCTGACCTTGCCCCTGCAGGTAAGCCTGCTGATGCTACAGGATGCGAACAGTGAAGCCTTGCTCCAGCAGCAGTTGCAGGATCAGTGGTTAATGACATGGGATCGCTATTTCGCGCAGGATGCCTGGATTTTCAGTAACTATCTTATTTATCGCCTGTATCACGATACGTTCCCGCAACACAACGATGAAAGCGCGCTCCAGCGTTTCTTCTGGCTGGTCACTGACGTCTTTATGATTCGTACACTCTTTTGCCTGTGGACAATGGACGATTCCACATTAAGCCACGACGAAATATATGCCCTTTTCGCGCTGTTTGAAGCGTGGCGCAATAGCGAGAATGCCAACTCGCTGCGCCAGCATATTCTGAACATATTGCCGGGAGACCCTCTGCTCTCGGCGTTTTCCCTGATTACACGTTAGTGCCTGTTGACCGGGTGAATGCCCGGTCTTTTTTCGAACCGCGAATACACATCACCATGCCTGAAACCTCTAAAGCTCGTTCCGCCCTGACCGGCATTGTCAAAACGCTGGAAACTGGTCGTGAAAAGCCGTTTGTCAGCGTCATTACCCCAACGTGGAACCGCGCCGCTTTCTTACCCTATTTACTGTATATGTTCCGCTACCAGGATTACCCTGCCGACCGCCGGGAGCTGGTGATCCTCGACGATTCCCCGCAAAGCCATCAGTCGATCATCGACAGGCTGACGCAGAATCACCCGGAGAAATTTAATATTCGTTATATCTATCATCCGGAAAAACTGACGCTCGGTAGAAAGCGCAATATGCTCAATGCGCTGGCGTTAGGTGAATATATTCTGTGTATGGATGACGATGACTATTATCCGGCGGATAAGATCTCTTACACCATCGATATGATGCAGCGCCACCGGGCGTTGATTTCGGGTTCCGATCAGATCCCTATCTGGTATAGCCATATCAACCGCTTATTTAAAAGCCGCAGCTTTGGCCCGCAAAACATCCTCAACGGCACCTTTTGCTACCATCGCAATTATTTGAAAAAGCACCGTTACGATGATGAATGTAACTTAGGCGAAGAAGAGGGATTCACCAATCAATTCACCGTGAATCCACTGCAATTGCCGGGCGAGCGTACCATCATCTGTATCTCGCACAGCCAGAATACATTCGATAAAGACTTTGTATTGGGAAGCAGCGAGCCACAGGAAACCTCGCTGGCACAGGCGGTTACCGACCCGATGCTGAAAAACTGGTATCAAAGCCTGCATAACGCCACGCATCATCAGCCGATCCGCTGGGATTACATTGATCAGGTGGTGATCGTGAATCTGGATTCGCGTCCGGATCGTTTAGCGCACATCCAGCAAGAGCTGACGTTTCTTAATTTCCCTGCGGAAAAAGTTACCCGGCTGGCCGCATCAGTAGCAACCAATGGCCAGATTGGCCGCCGTCAGTCCCATATGCAGGCGCTGCAACTGGCGCAGCGTAAGGGCTGGAAAAACTACCTGTTACTTGAAGATGACAGCGTGATCCTCAAGCAGGAAAAGCATATTCGGGTACTCAATTCGCTCCTGAGCGCGTTACCTAATTTCCCGTGGGAAGTGGTTATCCTCGGCGGGGAAATTAAACAAGGCAGCGAACTGAAAAGCCTGCAGGGCATGATCCATGCCCGCGACTGCAATAAGGTTTGCGCCTATCTGGTAAATAGCCGCTATTACCCGACGCTGGCTCAGCAAATGGAGCATGACCTCTCAGACACCCTCGAAGAGCAATGGCAGCCGCTGCTACGTGAAGGAAAATGGCTCTCGTGTTATCCGAGTATTTGTTATCAGCGTGCGGGATATAGCGATATCGAGAAGAAAGAAACCGATAACATCGGCTACTACTTCAATAAAATTAATAAAAAACCCGAGACCGTCAACGCGCTGGTAAGCAACTCGCTACCTTCGGCCTCCACTCAACTCGATACCATTGGCTTCTATATGGAAACGTCGCTGCATTACGCGGTGTACCGCCCCATCATTACCGCACTGCAGGCGATGGGCCATACTTGCTCGTTGTTGGTGAGTGACAAAATCCATAAATCGTTTCTGGATGAAATGACGGCAACGATTAAAACCATTAACGACCCCGCGCTGGGTGGAACACGTCTTTCTACGGTCATTGAGCAACGCCAGCATTTCAAATGCCTGGTCAGCCCTTACTACACACCGTTGCTAAACGGACTGGCGGATACCCATGTGCGTGCCATGTATGGTCTGGCGAAAGAAGAGTGGAACCATGCCTGGTGGAATGCTTTTTATCATCGCATCCTTTGCTACAGCCACTATAGCCAGCACGCGCTTGATATTGGCGGCAGTGCAAAAGTGGTCGGTAATCCCCGCTTCGATGAGTGGCACAACCACACTTTTGATAACACGTTGCCAAACAGCCTGAAGCTCAATGCGAAAAAACAAACCATTCTGTATGCCCCAACCTATGGCGCGCTAAGCTCGCTGCCCCATTGGGCGGAACAGCTTGGTCGGTTAAGCCATGAATATAATATCGTCACTAAATTGCATCATGGCACCCTTCACAGACCGGAGGAAACCGCCTCTCTGGCGCTGGCGCAGCGCTATTTAAAGAACAGACTCGACGACCCACAGCATCTGCTGGCGCTTATTGCACAAGCGGATTACATCCTGACGGACAGCAGCGGCTTTATTTTTGACGCTATTCATATGAATAAACGCGTCATTTTACTGAGCTGGCCCAACATGAATTCGTTGCTCGATGGTCAGCAAAGTTTCTCCACTCCTGACAGCGCAGATCAACGTATCCGGGACATTCTCCCGGTGGCTCAGGATATACAGGCGTTACGTAACGCACTCTCCGACGCGTTTGGCTGGGCTGCACTGGAAACGCCGTTAGCTGATATTCGCCGCCACTATTGTGATGCGTTTATGGATGGACAGGCGGGGAAACGGGCAGCTCAGGAAATCGTAAACCTCATCGATGCGCCGCCCCAACAACACAGCAATACGTTACTGATTAGCCTGCAACAAAAATTATTTAGTTGATAACACACTAATTTTCGTCAGAGATGAATCTATGCCAACGCCTTTAGTGAGTATTATCGTCACCAGTTATAACCACGATGCTTTCCTTGAAGAGGCGCTGGACAGCGTCTTTAACCAGACGTGGAAAAATATCGAAGTGATTATCGTCGATGATGCGTCTACCGATCGGTCCGTTGATATCATTAAAAAATATCAGCAGAAATATCATTGCAAAACGATCCTACGCGAAACTAACTATTATTCGCAGAAAAATAAAATTGGTGATAAACCGATCATCGAGGCAATGAATATGGCCTCGGGTAAATATATTGCTGTTGTCGACTCTGATGATCTTATCGTCCGCACCAAAATCGCCCATCAGGTTAATATTCTGGAGAAAAATCCACATTGCGTAATGTGCTATAGCGCCATTGAGGTCATCATGCCTGATGGCTCGCGTTTTCCCTACAGCGATATATTTCTTGATGGTGATGTTTTTCATCATCTGCTGGTGTCTGGCAATCTCAGCCTTTATATCGGATCGTTAATCCGCCGCGAGGCGTATCTGAAGATAGAACGCTCCGATCCTGAACTGGTACAGGAAGACTGGGATATGTTTCTGAAACTTTCCCGCCAGGGGCATTTTATTTCATCCCGACGTTTAGTCGCTTACTACCGCCGCCATGACAACAACACCTGGTACAGAAAAGATAACAGCAAATTAATGTACCGAAACCGGATGATGATCCTTAATCAGTGGAAACATGAAGATGCCTGGGTAGAGGCGATGAACAGCCGCTGGAAACAGTATGCTCATCCCGACCATATGCTGATCAAAGAAGATATTGACGAACTGTTGCTTAAACAGCCAGGTGACCCATTGCTACATTTCCAGGGTTTTATCGTGGCCATTCACCATAAAGACGTCAGCAAAGCACAATATCATATTGTACAGGCCATCATCTATTGTGATAGTCGTCTGGAAATATTACCTCAATTATATTTTGCTGCGTTAAAAAGTATTACTGACAACAAGATCAGAAGCACGCTCCTTACCAGTCTGAAAACCAGGCTACCAGAACACTATCAACAGATTAGTGAAAAATTTCCTCAGGATCTTCCGCAATGAAACAAGCCGATCATAACCTTATCACGGTCACCAAACCTTTCTTGCCTCCACTCGAGGAGTTTATGCCATATCTGCAAGAGATTTGGTCAAGTAAGCAGTTAACAAATAATGGTGTCATGCATCAACTGTTAGAGGAAAGGTTGGCGTCTTATTTGAACGTACCTTATATCTCGCTGTTTTGTAATGCGACTATCGCGTTAATTGCCGCAATGCAAACGCTACGCATTAAAGGCGAAGTCATTACCACCCCGTATTCTTTTGTTGCCACTACTCATAGCATTCTCTGGAACCAATTAACGCCAGTATTTGTTGATATTGATCCACACAGCTTTAATATCAACCCGCACCTGATTGAATCTGCCATTACCTCCAAAACAGGGTTAATTATGCCGGTGCATGTCTACGGCCAAAGCTGTAATACCACCGAAATAGAAAAAATATCCAATAATTATGGTATTCCCGTCATTTATGATGCGGCACATGCTTTTGCTGTAGAAGATTGCGGCGGAAGTATTCTACGCCATGGCGATCTTTCGGTACTGAGCTTCCATGCCACAAAAGTGTTCAATACTTTTGAGGGTGGCGCCATCGTCAGTTACGATAAAAAAACAAAACAACGGATCGATTACCTGAAAAACTTTGGTATTGCTGACGAGTTAACCGTTGTCGCGCCAGGCATCAATGGCAAAATGAATGAAATCCAGTCGGCTTTTGGTCTCTTGCAGTTAAAGTATATTGATGAAGCAATAGCTAAGCGCCAAAAAATCGATCGCTGTTATCGAGAGCAACTCGCCAATACGCAAGGGATCTTTATTCCTGATAGTAATGCCAATCATAAGAGTAACTACAGTTACTTCCCGATCCTGGTGCGTCCCGACTATAAAATGTCGCGAGATGCGTTATACGATTATCTCAAAAAATATAACATTTTAACGCGTCGTTATTTTTACCCATTGCTGTCGAATCTTAACATGTACAAAAACATGTCTGGCGCCAATAAAGAGACGCTGCCCGTGGCGAACCAAATCGCCGAACAGGTGCTGTGTCTGCCAATTTATCCTGATATGACCCCCGAAGAACTCAGCACCATTATTGAGCTCATAACAGCATGATCAATGTCCTTATCTTCCCTGCAGGGACCGAAATTGGTAGAGAAATTTACCTGTCTCTTCGATACGAAAAAAACGTTAATCTGGTTTTAGCCGGTGCGGATTACGATAGCCATGCCCGACATTACACCAGTGAGTACCATATCGTACCTGACGTTACGCATTGCAATTGGTTACCCACATTGCAGGCATTAGTGCTGCAAGAAAACATTAATTATATTTTCCCGGCACATGATGAAGCCCTTCTTGCCTTGTCTGAAAACCGGGACGCGCTGTCCGCCACGGTACTCTGCCCATCGCAGGAAACCTGCCAGATTACGCGCTTTAAAAGTAAAACATACCAGGCCCTCAAACATTCAATTCCCACCCCGCAGATCTTTAACGACGTTGCTGGGATCGAGCAATGGCCCGTTTTTGTTAAACCGGATCGCGGTCAGGGTGCACAGGGAGCTGCGCGTGTTGATACCCCAGCAATGCTGGCATCATTACAGACAGAAAGAGATGATCTGATTGTGTGCGAATATTTAAGCGGGGAAGAGTTTACCGTTGATTGTTTTTCCGATCGCGCTCAGGGATTACTGTTTTGCCAACCTCGCATACGCTCACGTATACGTGCCGGTATTGCAATGACCTCAACGTTAGTGAATCTGCCGGAAGTGGACGCTTATGCTCGCGCTATTTCGCAGAAATTACAGCTCTACGGTGCATGGTTTTTTCAGTTGAAGCGTTCTGCCTCGGGTACTTTGACATTACTGGAAGTTGCGCCGCGTATTGCAGGCACAATGGCGCTTAATAGAGTTGCCGGTATTAACTTTGCAATGCTGACTCTTTATGAAAGCATGCGGGTCAATATTAATATACTCCCAACAACAAATAACATCCAAATAACCAGAAGTTTATCAAACAGATATCAACACAAAATTAAGTTCAAACACGTCTATATAGATTACGATGACACTATTGTTAAGAACGGAAAATTATGCTTGCTGGTAATCACATTTCTATATCAATGCATAAATAATGGAATAAAACTACACTTAGTCACGCGTCATGCTGGAAACATACATTCCTCCTTGAGGAAAATGCGTCTTGACAATGTTTTTGATAGCATTACGCATTTGGGTCAGAAGGATAAAAAAAGTATCTATATTACAGAAAGTGAAGCTATTTTCATTGATGATAGCTTCCGCGAAAGGCTTGATGTGTTTAGTCACACACAAATACCTACATTTGATATCAATCAACTTGAGATGCTTATAGATAGTTAAAAAAAACCGCCATTGATGGAATTCAATGGCGGCTTAATGACTTATCAAGTATTAATAAGTATGTTTTTTATTTTATGAGAGATATTTTCACTGGCAAGTTGTGCTTCACCATGAAATAAAGATTCAATAGCTTTCATCCTTAAAGATTTTTTTTCATCCGCACGGATAGCTTTATTCAGGATCTGCTCTACATTATTATCCGCTATTTTATATATGAAATCATCATTAACTGGCAATAATGAATAATCTGGTTCGTAGTTCTGATGTGATTTTTCAGAAAAATCATAAGCCACAACAGGCTTGCCTGTTAATAAGAAATCGAACATTACGGAAGAGTAATCAGTAAGTAATAGATCGAATTTATTTAAATGAGGATAGATATCAATATCATTATCTATATAGTAAAACCCTTTTACCTTCAGAAGGGAAAAGTCAGCCTGATTAGAGCTAAAATCATAATAATGCTTATGAACTTTTAGATATACATCAATGCTATTTTTTATTGCGTACCTCATTACATGGGTAAGAAATTCTGATGTTAATACTGGCGAAATTTTATCTCTCTGCCATGTTGGCATAATAATTATTTTCTTCCTGTCGTTTTTTATCGCCAGCTCTATAGCAGGTGAAAATTTCGCTCCAATCATTTCAGATGGATAGGCATCCCGAACAATGACTTCATTCCTGGGATAACCTGCATGAATGATGTTATCGCATCCAAATGCTTCTTTCCAATAATCATCCAGCAAAGTAGATGGGCTTAAAAAGTAATCAACATGGCATGCCCAGCTTGTTGCCAAGGCATGATTTACATTCCTTAATGAGATATATGGCGTTAGTTGCAACATTAATTTTTTAACTGATATTCCATGCCATAACTGTATCTTTATCGCCCCCGCAAGGCAGGCGTAATAATATATATTTTTTTTAATTGCTACATATGGCGTGATGCTAAATATAGCTATTCTGGCTTCCAGTAGCAGGTTTATTGTCGCAGTATCATCCAAACCCAAATGATGAACAGGTAAGTTCGCAGCTGTTAACTCGTCAACAATGCTTTTATTTTCTGTACACCATATACACTCGACAGAACCATTTCTAACCATTGATAAAAATAAATATTTAGAATTTTCAGAAAATGAATCATGCCCTATAAAAACAACCAAATTCTTTTTCTTTTTTTTGTTTGAAATTTCTGAAAATGATTTCAGATGCTCATTAAAAAGAAGATTTTCAATAGTATTCATAAAATATAAGCACCTACTGGTAGTGATTTCATATTTTCAGGTTGTAAGCATTTTCACCACCTCAATAATCGAGGTGGTGGATATTGATGGTGTTCGGGGAAAATAGACCACTTCACACAGGTACGACAAACTATCAAAGCGTCCGGCCCAGTCATCCCCCATCACCAGCGTATCGGCGTTAAACTGGCGAATATAGTCGGCTTTTTTCTCCAGCGACTCTTCGAGAAACACGCCATCCACGCATTTCAGCCCGGCAACGATCCCCATGCGATCGCTTTGGCTATAAACCGGCATCCGGCCTTTTTTCTGCATATTTAGCGCATCTGAAGAGACACCGACAATCAGTCGTTCACCCAACTGCCCGGCGCGTTCAAGAATACGCAGATGTCCAATATGAAAAACATCAAATGTGCCGAAAGTAATGATCGTTTTCATACCAGGCCCAGCGTCTTCTGTCTTAGCCAACATTGCGCGGCGATTTCATCTACAGCTTTTTGCTCTTTTACCTGCGCCTCATTGCTCAGCGCGTAACGCTTATCTGCCAACGTCATGGCGACAATTTTCTCTTCGCAGGCCGCGGCAACCAGATTTTTTTGAATACGCTGCTCTTTGATTTTAGCCAGCGTTTTTTCCTGTTCTTGCCAGGCAATAACCGTGCGTAGCGTGCCTTTGTATCCGGTCACGTTTTTGAGTGATTCAACCGAAGGGGTGTCAACGCCGGTGCCAGTTTTCTGAATAAGGTAGCTCAGCGCTTTGATGTTATTGTCAAAGCCGGTACAGACCTGCTGCTGTTTAGCCAGTTGGACCGTCATGTCCTTTACTGATTTATCCCGCAGGCGCTGCAACTGCGCCAGGGTATCAATAATTTGCCGCATGATTATTTACCTTCCGCTTTCTTTGCCTGGGGGAAAAGGGCCTGTAAGCGACTTTGCACCAGCTCAAGTGAGGCGGGTTCACTCACCTCCTGACGCAGAAAACGCTCAATGGCGGGAAACACTTTGACGGCTTTATCGACGCTGGGATCGGCTCCGGCAACATAGCCCCCCAACGGGATCAGCGGCTTAATTTCCATATAGGCGGCGTAGTTTTGTTTCAGCAGACGGGCCGACTGTTGGTGCTCATTGGGCGTAACCTGCGTCATGCATCGACTGATCGATTGCCCAATATCGATGGCTGGATAATGCCCGGCTTCCGCCAGCTTACGGGTCAGAACGATGTGTCCATCCAACACCGCGCGCGCGCAGTCAACGATCGGATCCTGTTGGTCGTCCCCTTCCGCCAGCACCGTGTAAATGGCGGTCATTGAGCCTTCGCTTTCGCTGTTGCCGGCGCTTTCCACAAGCTTAGGGATCATGCCGAACGCCGATGGCGGATAACCTTTCGTCGCCGGAGGTTCCCCCAATGACAACGCAATCTCACGCTGCGCCATGGCATAACGGGTTAACGAATCCACCAGCAGTAAAACGTGATGCCCACGATCGCGAAACCAGGCCGCGATAGAGTGGCACAGCTCGGTGGCTTTCAAACGCATCAACGGCGACTCATCCGCCGGAGCCGCCACAATAATGGATTTTGCTAACCCTTCCGCACCCAGTGAATGATCGATAAACTCTTTCACCTCGCGGCCACGCTCGCCAATTAACCCCACCACCACGATGTCGGCCTTGGTCTGGCGGGTGATCATCCCCAACAGCACGCTTTTTCCCACGCCGCTGCCGGCCATCAATCCCACGCGCTGGCCCTTGCCGATAGTTAACAATCCGTTGATTGCTTTTACCCCCACATCCAGCGGTTGGTTCACCGACCGACGCGTGAGGGGGTTGATAGACGGCGCCTGCGGCGGTAGCACGTCATTGCCGGTCAGACGGCCTTTGGCATCCAGCGGTTCGCCCAGACCATTGACCACCCGCCCCAGCCAGCTTTCGCTAATCAGGATTTCCTGGGCTTTTTCTTCGGGGAATACGCGCGCGCCCGCCATCAGTCCGACGGGGTGTTTGAAGGGCATCAGGTAGGTGATATCACGATTAAATCCCACCGCCTGCGCGTCGATCAGCGTATGGTTGGCACTTTCCACGCGGCACAACTGGCCGGTCACCAGCGGACAGCCCACGCTCTCCAGCAAAATGCCGTTCACGCGCACCAGTCGCCCGGCTACCCGGGCTAAAGGAATCGACTCAATGGAACGCAGCGCGTTGTCGAAGCTGGAAAGGTCACTCACCCGTCGGCTCCGGCAGCAGCGACTCTTTAAGTGCCGACATACATTGCTCGAGTCGATGCTCGCAGCCAATATCCAGCTCGGATTTATCGGTAATCACCCGGCACTCGCCCGCCTGCAGATCGGCAGATGGCGTCAGTCCCCATGCAGTGACCTTCTCAGGCGCGACATCTTTGATACGGTTAAATTCTTCGTTACTCAGCAACACCTGTAGCGATTCAGGCATCGCCGGAAAGGCCGAAATCGCCTCTTCGACCAGCGATAATAGCTGCGTCGGTTGCAGCGCCAGCTCACAACGAATCACCTGGCGGGTCACCTTTTCAACCAGCTGCAACAGGTCTTCCCGCTGTTTACGCTGGATGTGCGCCAGATAATCATTCACTTTGCCAGAGATGGCTTCCAGCGGCTGCGCGGCCCGTTCAAACTGCTTGCGCCCTTCCTGCTGTCCGGCCAGGCTGCCTTCAGTGTATCCCTGACGACGACCTTCATCGTGCCCCTTCTGATGACCTTCCTGAAAACCCTGCTCCTGGCCTTCGGTCATCCCCTGCTCAAAACCTTTTTGCAGCCCTTCCTGGAAGCCGTCCATCAGCTGGCGCTGATAATCCGCCGGGGTAATACCCGGCGTGAGCTGTTCAGCCTGGAGATGGCGCTGGCGAGGAGGAAAACGGTGCAGCCGGTAACGACCACGAATGGTTTCAATCGCCATGTATTACTCCGCCGTCTGTTCAGCAAACAGCTGTAGCTGAATTTCACCCGCTTCCTCAAGCTCGCGGGCAATTCCCATGATTTCACGGCGAATCTGTTCAATACGGCTCACCGGAACCGGACCAAGACGTGAGGTTATCGCCTCCAGTTGTTGTACCTGGCGCTTAGGCATCACGGCATAAATCGAGCGGCGTAACAGCGCTTCGGTACCTTTCAGCGCCACAGCCCAGTCTTCCATCGGCACTTCGTCCAGCAGTCGACGACGCACTTCGTCAGTTTGGCGGCTCAGAATAAAGAAGTCGTACATTTCATCCTGCAACTGTTCGAGCACATCTTCATCGCGCTCGCGCAGCTGATCGAGGATCACCTGTTGGTTCCCCTGGAAGCGGTTAACGATATCCGCAGCCTGCTTGATCCCTTTCACTTTCGAACCATGTTCGGAGAGCACTGACAGCCCACGCTCGATCAAACGATCCAGCTCATCCACCACATCCCGGTTCACATCGTTCAGTTTGGCAACCCGATAGAGGATCTCGTTTTGCACTGACTCATTCATGTAAGACAGTACCGTAGCCGAGATCTCTGGCGTCAGGAAGGCAAGGAATACGGCCTGTAGCTGCAAATGCTCTTCTGAGATCAGAATCGCCAACTGGCGCGGTTCCACCCACTGTAAACGCGCCATCCGCGAACGAATTTCGTCGCCATAAATACCGTTGATCACGCTGCTGGCGATTTCAGTGCCCAGCGCTTTATTGAGGATCCCTTGCAGCATGGAACGCGATGCGCCGTTGATACCGCTCTGCTCGCGGAATTCATCAAAAAAGTTATTGATCACTTTTTTTGCCATGCTGGTTTTTACCCCAGACAGACGCGCCATGTTTTCACTCAGACGAACCACCTCTTCACGGCTGAGTTTTTGCATCACCGTGGCTGCCGCCTCCTCGCCCAGACACAGCAATAAAATTGCGGCCTGTTCCAGGTAGCTGTTGTTGCTGCCGTTATTTATTGTCAATTCGCTCATTGCTGGTAATCCATTGTCTGAGAACTTCAGCTACGCGATCGGTGTCGCTCATCGCTAGTTTTTGCAGGAACTCCAGCTTCACTTCCAGACCGGAGCTCTGCGAAGGCAGGCTATCGTCACCAGGGAAAGAAGGTAGTTCGATATTTTTGCGTTCATCTTCAGCAGCCGCAAAATGGGGCTTGTCCGCAGGAATCGCGATCGGTGCGGCGTCCAGCGCCAGCTCTGGCGTCGACGTCCGGCGACGTTCGGCGGTCACCCGTTTCATGACCGGACGAACAACAAACAGCAGCAACAGCAGAGCCAGCAGGCCGCAACCAATCAGACGCACCCAAGCCAGGACGCTGTCATCCTTCCATAAGGGGACCACTGGCTCGACGGGGATCGACTGCGGCACAAAATTAAGCAGCGATAAGGACAGATTGTCGCCACGCTTAGCATCAATCCCGGCGGCGTTATTCAACAGCGCCGTCAGCTGCGTGGTTTGTTCCGGTTTCCAGTTCTTCAACGCAGGCGCGCTCTGGTTAAGTACCACGGCCACATTTAAACGTTTAATGTCGAAACCAGGATGCTGAATATGTTCAACGCTACGGTCCCAGGAGTAGTCGCGTTTGTTCTCGCTATGCTTTGACAACGCAGCGGGCTGGGCAGACTCCTCTGGCGCGGTTCCATTGGCACCATTCGTCACCTGATTTGCCGCCAATGGAGGACGGTTACTCAGCGAGCCGGGGATCCCCATGGCGATTTGGTTGGTATCGCTATCGAGTACCGTTTCTTCACGATTCACCTTTGGCGTATCGCCGTAATGCTCCTGGGTTTCGTCGATATTGCTCAGATCGAGATCCGGCATCACGCTTACCCGGTAGTTGCCGGTGCCGACCAGCGAGTCGAGAACATTTGCGAGACTGGCGCGGGTCTTATCCTGAATATCTTTGAGGATCTGGTCGCGCTTACGCGTCGCCGCAGAAACCGCTTCACCTGCGCCAATACCGTCGGACAATAAATTCCCCGCCTGGTCGACAACGCTGACCTGCGAAGCTTTCAAATCAGGCACGCTCCCGGACACCAGGTGCACGATGGCATTCACCTGGTCCAGATCCAGCTTGCTGCCATAATGCAGACGCACCACCACTGAAGCGCTGTTTTGCGGCTCGTCGCTGACGACAAAGGAGCTCTCTTCATTCAGCGCCAGATGCACACGGGCGCTCTCAACCGCATCCAGCGTCATGATGCTTTGTGCCAGTTCGCCTTCCAGGCTCCGCTTGTAGCGGACGTTTTGCACAAACTGACTGGCGCCCAGCACTTCATCTTTATCCATCAGCTCATAGCCGCTGGGCAGCATGGCCTGAACGCCCTTCGCCGCCAGCGTCATTCGCGTTTTGGACAAAGCCTCTTCCGGAACCAGAATTTGTCCGCTTTGCGGATCGATGCGGTATTCCAGCTTTTCACCATCCAGCACGGTGACTATCTGCGAAACCGGGATATTCTCCTGACTACCGTACAGCGAAACATAGCCGTGGTTGCCATTCCACAGTACGCTGACAATAATGGCGGTGGCCGCAATAGCCGCTGCTGCCAGTAACGCCAGGCGTTTATTACCATCCAGCCTGAAAGAGAACGAGGGTAAAAACTGAGTAACTTTTTTTATTAGTTCATTCATAGCGTTAGACTGACATGCTCATCAGGTCGTTGAATCCGGAAGCGACTTTATTACGTACCTGCACCAGCGCGGAAAACGATAACGATGCCTGCTGACTGGCGATCATCGCCCCCGCCAGGTCGTCGCTTTTCCCCATCTCAATGGCCGTCTGTTTTTGTTCCGCAACCTGCTGGAACCGATCAACATGATTCAGCGCCCCTTGCATAACGCGGTCGAACGAAACCGGAGAGGACGTCTGTTGGGCGTTAACCTGCATCGGCAAAAGGACGGGCGCTTGCGCGACCGCTTTCATCTGCTGCATGTCCTGCATCATTTGCGCCTGCATCGTACTGGCTGGGGCTATCGTATTTATGCTCATGACCTACTCTTAAAATTAGAAAAGCGTTCTCGGTACCACAGACTGATTCAGGAAAAGATCTCTATTCCCTGTTTTCGCATTGATGCCAGACGATAACGAAGCGCACGTGGGGTGATTCCTAATAAATCAGCAATTTTGGTTTTATTACCCTGATATTTGCGCATCAGGTCAGCGATATATTGATACTGCGCGCTGCGACCATGCTGGCCCAGATTGTCGCTGGTGGTGATTTGCGCACTGGGTTTAGGTTGCCATTGCGGCTCGCTCCAGGAATCGGACTCAATGGATGGCAGGCCTAATGTATCGGGATAAATGACGCCATCACGATTCAGGATCATTCCTCGCTGAATGGCGTTCTCCAGTTGGCGCACGTTACCCGGCCACGCATAGCTGAGTAATGCCCGGCGTGACGATTCAGAAAGCTTGATATTTTTTACCAGCACCGTGGAGTATTTTTTAATAAAGGATTCCGCCAGTGGGATAATATCTTCCATACGCTCACGCAAAGGCGGCATCGTCAACGGAATCACTGACATGCGATAATAGAGATCTTCTCTGAAGCGTCCTGCCGCAACCTCTTCTTCAAGATTTTTATTAGTGCAGGCAATTAAACGAAAATTTAATTTGATTAGACGGTTACTGCCTAAACGCTCAACCTGTTGTTCCTGTAATACCCGCAGTATTTTGGCCTGTAGCGCCAAAGGCATATCACCGATCTCATCCAGCAACAATGTACCGTTATTGGCTAATTCCATTTTTCCCGGCACGGTGGCTACCGCTCCGGTAAACGCCCCTTTATCATAACCAAAGAGCGTTGCTTCAAGCATATTTTCAGGAATAGCGGCGCAGTTCACACCGATATAAGGTGCCGAGGCCTCCTGCGCAAATGCAATCGAGTGGATAAATTTGGCGATACATTCTTTACCAGTACCGGTTTCGCCATGGATAAGTACTGGAACATTAAAAGCAGCAATACGCCTGGCCATTGAAAAAACGTTAATGCTGGAGGCTGCTTCGGCAATAAGTTCAAACATGATTATTTACACTTAGAAGTAAAGTTAACATCCGTTACGAGAAATATACAAATCATTCCAAAGCACAATCATCGAATAATAGATATCGCCCGTGCCATGTCTTAATCTCATCCTTGCTCATGTTTTACCGCCCTTTCTTAGGGCAGCCCTATCAGAGACTATTTTCAAATAGGGTTTTTCCTAAAAAAATACTATCACCGGTATCATTAACAATCTTAAATTAAAAGATAATAAAAATATTATTCTCATAAAAACAACAGGTTACGTCAAGTTTAGCGCAAAAAACAGACGTAAGAATAAGCCTAAGAAGGGACAGGCAGTAAGCGGACGACATCACGGATGTGTAATTAATTATTTTTTAATTATAGTTCATCACCATTAATAACTTGCAGTGGAGAGGGGTAAAATATCTAATATCCAGCCCTACTCCATAGACGTGAGTAGGTACTGCATTCGTATCTAATGGACTTCAACACTATGAGAATAGCGTCAAGGATGAAAAATAAATTAAATGGATTTGTATTTTCTTTGATAACCGCGGGATTTGATATCAATTCATCCGCCCCAGAAATTACAGCTGAGAAAGCGTGCCATGCTGAAATATAGTCAAACGCCCGGAATCTTTAAACTTGAAGGAAACCGGCTTGGACGTCCATATCATCGTCTGCCGACTATGTTTACGGGAAGTTTTGATACAATTGAATCACATCTTGGAAACTATTTCCTGAAAAAACATCGCACAAATATAACACTTAAAAAAATACATTGTGAGATGGATGTTATCAATAAAAGTGCGGAATTATTAGTTTCTCAGGTTGGGCATCTGGCCTTTGATATCGATCGCGCATTATTGTTAATGTTATTAGGAAACTTTTATGGTCTGACATCGTCTCTCACCGACGAGAAGTCGCAGGATGATTTACCGACCAAAACGGAAATCCGGTTAAGAAGCAGACTGGCGTTGGATATTTGCAATATCATTTTTAATAAAAATATATCCGGTATTCCACTGACGCTCAAACCCGACAGCAGCACCATACAAACCCACTGGGCTTATCAGCTTACATTTGTATTAGGTGATGATGAGAATTGCAGTTTCCGCATCTTACTGGACGATTCGCATACCGATTACATTCTGAATTTGATCCGCCGTAGCGAGCACGGAGAGAAAAAAAAGCAGATTGATAAAGCCAGCGCTGAGACGCGTAAAAAAACGCTGATCAAAGAAATCATTCATACGCTGCCGCTAACCATGAACGTGAAGATTGCAGAAATTCCTCTGAATGTTGCCGACCTGACAACGATTAAACCCGGCGATATTTTACCAATTGCGATGCCTGACACTTTCCCTGTTTATATCGGGAAATCCGAATTATTTAATGCCCTGATCGTAGAGGATAAAGACAAATTGTTTTTGTCCGAATTAACGAGCAAGACGGAGAAATCCTATGAGTAAGCCAGAAGATATTTTAGAGCAAGGCTTCGAGTTAGCCCCCGAAGCAACCACGCCACCCGCGCCGTCTGTCACAGAAAAGCTGGTGGCGCGTTTAGAAGACCGTTTTTCCGAGTCGATGTCATTACTCAAACGTATTCCGGTCACGCTCACACTGGAAGTCTCCTCCGTGGAGGTGATGCTGGCCGATCTGCTGAACATTGATGACGACACCGTCATTGAGATGGATAAACTCGCCGGTGAACCGCTGGATATCAAGGTCAATAATATCCTGCTCGGTAAGGCTGAAGTGGTTGTGGTCAACGAAAAATATGGCCTGCGCGTTCTTGAATTCAATACGCATGAAATCAACGACCTGGCACCATGAAACGCGCGCCAACACTCACACTCTTACTGGGTATCTCGTTACTCATCCTTTCTCCCTTTGCCTGCGCGCAAGGGGGAGATATCCCGTTGCTGAATGTGATTTCACACGGAAATAGCCAGGAATACAGCGTAAAAATCCAGGTCCTGATCCTGATGACCCTGGTGGGCATTCTGCCTACCCTGGTGCTGATGATGACCTGTTTTACCCGTTTTATTATTGTTCTTTCCCTGCTGCGTCAGGCATTAGGGCTGCAACAAACGCCGCCGAATCGCATACTGATTGGCATTGCGCTGTCTTTAACCATGCTGGTGATGCGCCCAATCTGGATCAACATTTACGATCATGCCGTGGTTCCGTTTGAAAACGATCAAATCACGCTCCCCGACGCCCTGAGTACAGCCGCTTCGCCATTGAAACGCTTTATGCTGGCGCAGACCAATAAAAAAGCGATTGCGCAGATAATGACGATCGCCAACGCGAAAGGGAATGCCGTCGATCAGGATCTTTCCATTATCGTTCCCGCCTATGTGCTAAGCGAACTCAAAACCGCCTTCCAGATAGGTTTTATGATTTACATTCCGTTCCTCGTGATCGACCTGATCGTCGCCAGCGTACTGATGGCGATGGGGATGATGATGCTGTCACCGCTGATCGTTTCGCTGCCCTTTAAGCTGATGCTGTTTGTACTTATTGACGGCTGGGCGCTGACCGTTGGGACGCTGACCTCCAGCATTCGCGGTCTGGGACTGGGCTAACGGAGATCGGACATGCTAACCATTGATGTAGCCGCAGACATCGTCGCCAGCGGTATAAAAGTCGTGATCATTTTAGTCTGCGTGTTAGTCGTTCCCAGCCTGCTGGTCGGTATGCTGGTCAGCATTTTTCAGGCTGTGACGCAGATTAACGAACAAACGCTTAGTTTTTTACCCAGGCTGATCGTCACCCTCGCGGTTTTGGGTATCTGCGGAAAATGGATGATCGTCCAGTTGAGCGATCTCTGCGTGCATCTGTTCACTCAGGCCGCCATTCTGGTGCACTGACATGCGCGAAACAGATATTACGCAGTTAAGTAATCTGATCCTGGGCATGTGGTTTCCCTTCGTGCGCATTATGGCGTTTATTCACTACGCGCCGGTACTGGATAATGCCGCGCTGACCATACGGATACGCATTATCTTGTCACTGGCGTTAGCCTTTATCATTACGCCCCTTATCCCCCACCCGGTGCCCACCAGCCTGCTGTCGATGAACAGCATTATTTTGACTGCAGAGCAGTTTCTGTGGGGAATGCTTTTCGGCCTGATGCTGCAGTTTTTATTTTTAGCGCTACAACTGGCAGGCCAAATCCTCTCTTTTAATATGGGGATGAGCATGGCGGTGATGAACGACCCCAGCAGCGGCGCGTCGACGACGGTGCTGGCGGAAATGATCAACATCTACGCGGTGATACTGTTTTTTGCCATGGACGGGCATCTGCTGCTGGTGAGCATTTTATTCAAAGGCTTTACTTACTGGCCGATTGGCAATGCGTTGCATCCGCAATCTCTGCGCACAATTTCTCTGGCGCTAGGCTGGGTATTCGCCGCCGCCACGCTGCTGGCGCTGCCGACGACCTTTATCATGCTGATTGTTCAGGGCTGCTTTGGTCTGCTAAACCGTATTGCGCCGCCGCTCAACCTGTACTCATTAGGTTTTCCCATCAACATGCTGGCGGGCCTGATCTGCTTTGCGACCCTGCTTTACAACCTGCCCGACCACTATTTGCACCTGGCGAATTTCGTCTTACAGCAGCTTGACGCGTTGAAGGGGCACTATGGCGGATAGCAGTAGCGAAGAAAAAACAGAAAAACCCTCGGCGCAAAAACTTCGCAAGGCCAGACAAGAGGGACAAATACCGCGTTCAAAAGATATGGGGCTTGCCGCCAGTCTGTTTGCCGCGTTTATGGTGATCTCCAGCAGTTTTCCCTGGTACGAAGATTTCGTGCGCGAAAGCTTTATCAGCGTGCATCAGTACGCGCAGAACATTAATGACCCGGACATCATCGGTCAGTTCCTTGAACACCATCTGCTGATTCTGGGGAAATTCATCCTGACGCTGTTACCCATGCCGGTTGCCGCGCTGTTTGCCTCATTGGTTCCGGGTGGCTGGCTATTCCTGCCGAAAAAAATATTGCCCGACTTTAGCAAATTAAGCCCGATCAAAGGGATTGGTCGCCTGTTTTCCACCGACCATCTGGTGGATACCGGCAAGATGACGCTCAAAGCGATAGTGCTGCTGGTGATGCTATGGATCAGCGTACGCAATAACGTTGCCGCATTTCTCGGCTTGCAAGAGCTTCATTTCAAACAGGCCATCAGCGATGGTCTGGCGCTATACAGCAGCATCATGCGCAACTTTGTCATCCTGTTTGTTTTCTTTGCGTTGGTCGATGTCCCTCTGGCGAAAAAAATGTTCACCAAAGGGCTGAAGATGACCAAACAGGAAGTGAAAGAAGAGTATAAAAATCAGGAAGGTAAACCCGAGGTTAAGGCCAGGATCCGTCGCCTGCAACGGCAAATGGCGATGGGGCAAATTCGCAAAGTTGTGCCAAAAGCCGATGTGGTGATCACCAACCCAACCCACTATGCCGTGGCGCTGCAGTACGACCAGTCACGCGCCGCCGCGCCTTTCGTGGTTGCCAAAGGCACCGATGAAATCGCGCTGTATATCCGCCAGGTGGCGGCAGAAAGCAATATTGAAATCGTTGAGTTTCCGAAGCTGGCACGCTCCGTTTATTACACCACCCAGGTGAATCAACAGATCCCATTTCAACTGTATCGGGCGATTGCACACGTCCTGACCTATGTACTGCAAATGAAGCACTGGCGTGACGGTTCACAAGCACGTCCTTCGCTGAACAGACATATTTCCATTCCAAAAGAGGTTCTTAAACTGGATGCCGAAAACAACTAAACAATTCCTGGCGCTGCTGCGTAACGGTAACATCGGCATTCCGCTGGTTATACTGTGTATCCTGGCCATGGTGATCCTACCGTTACCACCGGCCCTGCTGGATATTCTGTTCACCTTTAACATCGTGCTGGCGGTGATGGTGCTGTTAGTGGCCGTTTCCGCAAAACGCCCGCTCGAATTCAGCTTGTTCCCGACTATTCTGCTGATCACCACCCTGATGCGATTGACGCTGAACGTGGCGTCAACACGCGTGGTATTACTGCACGGTCACATGGGGGCAGGCGCTGCCGGTAAAGTGATTGAATCCTTCGGTCAGGTGGTGATCGGCGGTAACTTTGTCGTGGGTTTCGTGGTGTTCATCATTCTGATGATCATTAACTTTATCGTGGTAACCAAAGGCGCGGAGCGTATCTCCGAAGTGTCTGCCCGCTTTACGCTGGACGCCATGCCCGGTAAGCAGATGGCGATCGACGCCGATCTCAACGCAGGACTGATTAATCAGGCGCAGGCGCAAGCGCGACGTAAAGACGTGGCGGGCGAAGCGGATTTCTATGGTGCGATGGATGGTGCGTCAAAGTTCGTGCGCGGCGATGCAATCGCCGGGATGATGATCCTGGCTATCAACCTGATCGGCGGCGTCTGTATCGGGATCTTTAAATACGATTTAAGCGCCGACGCCGCATTCCAGCAATACGTACTGATGACCATCGGTGACGGCCTGGTCGCTCAGATCCCTTCTCTGCTGTTGTCGACCGCGGCAGCGATCATCGTCACCCGCGTAAGCGACAGCGGCGATATTGCCACCGACGTGCGTAGCCAACTGCTGGCCAGCCCCTCCGTGCTGTATACCGCCACCAGCATTATGTTTGTGCTGGCAGTGGTGCCGGGGATGCCGCATTTCCCCTTCCTGATTTTCAGCGCCCTGCTGGGATTCACCGCCTGGCGCATGAGCAAGCGACCCAAGGTTGCTGAGACCGAAGAGAAAAATCTCGAAACGCTAACCAAAACCATCGCAGAAACCACCGAGCAGCAGGTCAGTTGGGAAACCATCCCCTTAATTGAACCTATCAGCCTGAGCCTGGGGTACAAGCTGGTGTCGTTGGTAGACAAATCCAAAGGGAATCCGCTCACTCAACGTATTCGCGGTGTGCGGCAGGTGATCTCAGACAGCAACGGCGTGTTGCTACCGGAAATTCGCATTCGCGAAAACTTCCGCCTTAAACCAACCCAGTACGCCATTTTTATCAATGGGATCAAGGCCGATGAGGCCGATATTCCCGCAGATAAGCTGATGGCGCTGCCCTCCAGTGAAACCTATGGCGAAATCGACGGTGTTTTAGGCCACGATCCGGCCTACGGTATGCCGGTCACCTGGATTGTCCCGGCGCAAAAAGCCAAAGCGTTAAATATGGGATATCAGGTCATTGATAGCGCCAGCGTCATTGCGACGCATGTGAATAAGATCATTCGCAACTATATTCCAGAGCTGTTTAATTACGATGACATTACGCAGTTGCATAACCGCCTCTCTTCTATGGCGCCGCGTCTGGCGGAAGATTTGAGCGCAGCGCTGAATTACAGCCAGCTGTTGAAAGTGTACCGGGCGCTGCTTATCGAAGGTGTGTCATTGCGCGATATCGTCACCATAGCCACCGTACTGGTCGCCAGTAGCGCCGTGACCAAAGATCATATTCTGTTAACGGCGGATGTGCGTCTGGCATTACGTCGCAGCATTACCCACCCGTTTGTACGCAAAGATGAGCTGGCGGTATATACGCTGAATAGCGAGCTGGAGAATCTGCTGGCGAATGTGGTGAATCAGGCTCAGCAAAGTGGAAAAGTGGTGCTGGATAGCGTGCCGGTCGATCCCAATATGCTGAATCAGTTCCAGACCAATATGCCGCAGATAAAAGAGCAGATGAAAGCGGCGGGGAAAGAGCCGGTGCTGCTGGTTGCGCCGCAGTTACGTCCTCTGCTCGCCCGCTATGCGCGCCTGTTTGCTCCGGGTTTGCAGGTGTTGTCTTATAACGAAGTTCCGGATGAGCTGGAATTAAAGATCATGGGGGCGTTGAGTTAACGCCTGGCGAGGCGGTGTCATTACACCGCCTTTTTGATTACAGAATCGTATTTTCCGTAAGAATACGACGGGCGCCAAGATAATGATCCTGCCAGAAGTCATCGGATAAATTGCTCACCCGAATAGTTTCTCCCGTCCGCGGTGATTCAATAAATTGTCCCTGCCCCAAATAGACGCCCATATGATCGGCAATATCCCGGCTGTGAATATGAAAGAACACTAAATCACCACGGCGAAGATCGCGATTTGAGACAATCGTTGCCCGCCGGTAGTGATACATTTCATTCGCCGTACGGGGCAATTTTGCCGCCAGAATTTTGTTGTAGGCATAAAAAATCAGCCCGCTGCAGTCAAACCCTTCATCCGGATCGGTACCGCCCCACAAATAAGGTTTGCCTAGCTGCTGCTCAAGCCGGTGGATGGCCACTTCAGTGATATTGTGCAGATGATCGCTACTGAGAAAATGGTCATTCTCAGCCAACTCCTGCCAGCGATGGTCGCTGGCTTTTAGCGGCCCCGGGAACCACTCAGGGTGCTGTTTAATCAGCGTCCGATTCTGCTGGCGCAGCGCGCGTTTACTTTCTGCATTGCCTTCCACCACGTAGCTTGCCTGTTTTTTTACCTGGGCGTGATACTGCTTCAGCAACCGGGCGCGGTTACGCATACGCAATTGCGCCGCATAGCTTAAATGGGCGTCAGATAAGTGGGGCTGAACTTTGGCGACAGACGGTAATGACAGCACAACACACAAAGACAGCAGGCCCGGCAAGAAGCAACGGGGTGCAGAGACAAAAAACATGAAAAGAAGAATACCTGGTCAAACACGTTCGCCGCAGTCTACCGCTATTGCTCATCATTCCTTTTTAATATTCGATTATTAAATAATTAATTTTTTAAATTCAATACATTAGACATTCTTCACTAATAAGACAAAATGCAGTGTGGTCGCCAGCAAAATAGGCCAGTGTCTGACTGCCTTTAAGCGCAATTTTCCGTATAAAGAAAAACTAAAGTGTAAACGGCGCACGAGAGACTTGCGAAAAACTCTCTTGGTGCTAATGTGAGCGCTCCAGATCCAGATTTATCCGATTTGGGGATTCTTTTTGCCGTCCTGGCGTGTGTAATCGTTTTATCAAGGAATAAGCAGTATGCGTAAAATCGCATTTTTTCTTGCGATGCTTTTATTGCCGTGCGTTTCATTTGCTGGTTTGCTGAGCAGCAGCAGCCCGACCACGCCTGTCAGCAAAGAATATAAGCAGCAGTTAATGGGCTCCCCTGTCTATATCCAGATCTTCAAAGAAGAGCGAACGCTGGATCTGTACGTCAAGATGGGCGAACAGTATCAATTGCTCGACAGTTATAAGATCTGTAATTATTCCGGCGGCTTAGGGCCAAAACAGCGTCAGGGCGATTTCAAAAGCCCGGAAGGGTTTTACAGCGTACAACGCGGACAGCTCAAACCGGATAGCCGCTTCTATAAAGCGATTAACATCGGTTTCCCTAACGCCTACGACCGTGCTCACGGTTATGAAGGTAAATACCTGATGATCCACGGCGCCTGCGTTTCCGTCGGCTGCTATGCGATGACCGACAACGGTATTGATGAGATTTTCCAGTTTGTCACCGGCGCTCTGGTGTTCGGACAATCCAGCGTACAGGTGAGCATCTACCCGTTCCGCATGACCGATGCCAACATGCAGCGCCATAAGTTTTCGTATTACAAAGATTTCTGGGCCCAGTTAAAGCCAGGATACGATTACTTTGAACAAACGCGTAAGCCACCGACCGTTTCCGTCGTCGATGGCCGTTACGTTATCAGCAAGCCGTTGAGTCACGAAGTCGTTCAACCGCAGCTGGCATCAAACTACGCGCTCCCCGAGACAAAATAATGCCCATTCGCCTGGCATAATCTTTTGCCAGGTTTCATTGCCGGTTAACGGCTGAGTGGCAATCACGGTGACCACATCATTGGGTGTGGTCTCTGAGCTAAAATCAATCTCCACATCCTGATCCAGCAGCGTCGCTACGCCAAATGGCGCTCGACGGGTGATCCAAAACAGATTGGTCGAGCAGAAAGCCATCACATAGCGACCGTCAGACAACAGCATGTTGAAGACCCCCTTCTCCCGCAGTTCTCCTGCCAGCGCCGCGATATATTTAAACACCGCTGTCATATTACCTGGCGTGCGCGGGTAACGTTCTGCCAGCTTGTGAAGCAGCCAGCAGAAAGCTTTTTCGCTGTCGGTTTCACCGACCGGACGGAAATTACCGGTCTCCAGCGATTTATAACCGCTGAGCTGCCCGTTATGGGCATACGTCCAGTTGCGTCCCCACAGTTCACGGGTAAATGGATGGGTATTTTCCAGCGCCACTTCCCCACGATTCGCCTGACGAATATGGGCAATCACGGAACAGGATTTAATTGGATAGTCTTGTACCAGTTTGGCGATAGGCGAGTTAAAGCTGGGTTGCGGATCTTTAAACGTACGGCAACCCTTACCCTCATAGAACGTAATACCCCAGCCGTCTTTGTGCGGCCCGGTCCCTCCCCCGCGCTGAACCAGCCCGGTGAAGCTAAAGCAGATATCGGTTGGCACATTGGCGCTCATCCCGAGCAGTTCGCACATACATCACCTCCACAAACGCCTTAAGCGGGAAGGCGTAATTGTTACATCCAATCAAAACTCAAAATATCAGATAAAACAATATGCTATACCCTAAATAATTCGAGTTGCAGGAAGGCGGTAAGGGAAGAAATCCCCAGGAGCATAGATAACTATGTGACTGGGGTTTCTGAGCGCAACCAACGCACCTGCAGCTTGAAGTATGACGGGTATAGTTATTTAACCATCTCTTTTTCGATCAGTTGAATCAGGATATGAATCACTTTGATATGAATTTCCTGAATACGATCAGCGTAGCCAAAGTGCGGCACGCGAATTTCGATATCCGCACTGCCCGCCATTTTGCCGCCATCTTTACCGGTCAGGGTGATGACTTTCATCCCCTTCTCACGCGCTGCGGCAATCGCTTTAATCACGTTACCAGAGTTACCCGACGTCGAGATGCCTAACAGGACATCACCTTCACGGCCAACCGCTTCAACGTAGCGGGAGAATACATAATCGTAACCAAAATCGTTGCTAACGCAGGAGATGTGGCTAACGTCAGAGATAGCAATAGCCGGATAACCAGGGCGGTTTTCACGATAGCGTCCGGTCAGCTCTTCGGCGAAGTGCATTGCATCGCAATGGGAACCGCCGTTACCGCAAGAAAGTACCTTACCACCGGCTTTAAAGCTGTCTGCCAACAGGACCGCCGCGCGCTGAATGGCGTGAATATTGGCGTCATCTTTAAGAAAATTAGCCAGCGTTTCCGCCGCTTCGCTCAGTTCGTTACGAATAAGATCCTGGTACATGAGGATATCCTTCAGCATGAATGTAAATGACAAGATGCAGTGTACCGGATAGCGCTACCAGCGAGAAGTACAAGCCACAGGAATGGCCGCGGCTTTTGATTTTTTGTGCCGGTTAAAACACCAACAATGTGAGCTTTGTTGTAATTATTTTGTAAACACATTGCTAAAAGAATTTACATCCACTACAACCATATCATCACAAGTGGTCAGACCTCCTACAAGCAAGGGAGCTTTTCGTTATGATGATTTTGAGTATTCTCGCTACGGTTGTTCTGCTCGGCGTATTGTTCTATCACCGCGTGAGCTTATTCCTCAGCAGCTTAATTTTGCTCGCCTGGACGGCTGCGCTTGGCGTGGCTGGTCTGTGGTCAGTCTGGCTGCTGGTTCCTCTGGCCATTATTCTCGTACCGTTTAACTTGACGCCGATGCGTAAATCCATGATCTCTGCGCCGGTGTTCCGCGGTTTCCGTAAAGTCATGCCGCCAATGTCGCGTACTGAGAAAGAAGCGATTGATGCCGGTACAACCTGGTGGGAAGGCGACCTGTTCCAGGGTAAACCAGACTGGAAAAAGCTGCATAACTATCCTCAGCCGCATCTGACAGCTGAAGAACAAGCGTTTATTGATGGTCCGGTGGAAGAAGCATGCCGCATGGCGAATGATTTCCAGATCACCCACGAACTCGCGGATCTGCCGCCGGAACTGTGGGCGTATCTGAAAGAACACCGCTTCTTTGCCATGATCATTAAGAAAGAGTACGGCGGGCTGGAATTCTCCGCGTATGCCCAGGCTCGCGTATTACAGAAGCTCTCCGGCGTCTCCGGGATCCTCGCGATCACTGTCGGCGTACCTAACTCATTAGGCCCAGGCGAACTGCTGCAGCATTACGGCACCGAAGAGCAGAAGAACCATTACCTGCCGCGTCTGGCACGCGGTCAGGAGATCCCATGTTTCGCTCTGACCAGCCCGGAAGCAGGTTCCGACGCAGGTGCGATCCCTGATACCGGCGTGGTCTGTATGGGTGACTGGCAGGGCCAGCAGGTGCTGGGTATGCGCCTGACCTGGAACAAACGTTATATCACGCTGGCGCCTATCGCTACCGTACTGGGCCTGGCATTTAAACTCTCCGACCCGGAAAAACTGCTGGGTGGCGAAGAAGAACTCGGCATTACCTGTGCGCTGATCCCAACCTCAACGCCGGGCGTACAGATTGGCCGTCGCCACTTCCCGCTGAACGTGCCGTTCCAGAACGGTCCGACGCTGGGCAAAGATGTCTTCGTGCCGATTGATTACATTATCGGTGGCCCAAAAATGGCCGGTCAGGGCTGGCGTATGCTGGTGGAATGTCTGTCTGTGGGGCGCGGTATTACCCTGCCGTCCAACTCCACGGGCGGCGTGAAATCGGTCGCAATGGCAACCGGCGCGTATGCGCATATTCGTCGCCAGTTCAAAATCTCTATCGGCAAGATGGAAGGTATTGAAGAGCCGTTGGCACGTATTGCCGGTAACGCCTACGTGATGGATGCTGCAGCGTCGCTGATTACCTACGGCATTATGCTGGGTGAAAAACCGGCGGTACTGTCGGCTATCGTGAAGTATCACTGTACTCACCGTGGACAGCAGTCAATCATCGATGCCATGGATATTACTGGCGGTAAAGGCATCATGCTTGGCGAAAGCAACTTCCTCGCCCGTGCTTATCAGGGGGCGCCTATCGCCATTACCGTTGAAGGCGCTAACATTCTGACCCGTAGCATGATGATCTTCGGTCAGGGTGCGATTCGCTGCCATCCGTACGTGCTGGAAGAGATGGCTGCGGCACAGAATAACGATGTGAATGCGTTCGACAAGCTGCTGTTCAAACATATCGGTCACGTTGGCAGCAATAAGGTTCGCAGTTTCTGGCTGGGCCTGACGCGTGGCTTAACCAGCAGCACGCCAACCGCCGATGCGACCAAACGTTACTATCAGCACCTGAACCGTCTGAGCGCCAACCTGGCACTGCTTTCGGATGTGTCCATGGCCGTTCTGGGCGGTAGCCTGAAGCGTCGTGAACGTATCTCGGCGCGACTGGGGGATGTGTTAAGTCAGCTGTACCTGGCCTCTGCAGTACTGAAACGTTATGACGATGAAGGCCGTAATGAAGCCGACCTGCCGTTGGTTCACTGGGGCGTCCAGGATGCATTGTACAAAGCCGAACAGGCGATGGACGATCTGCTGAAAAACTTCCCGAACCGTTTGGTTGCCGGTTTGCTGAGTGTGCTTATCTTCCCGACCGGTCGCCACTATCATGCACCGTCCGACAAGCTGGATCATAAGGTCGCGAAGATTTTGCAGGTTCCGAGCGCTACCCGTTCTCGCCTTGGTCGCGGTCAATACCTGACGCCAAGCGAACATAACCCGGTCGGTTTGCTGGAAGAAGCTCTGCTGGACGTGATTGCAGCCGACCCTATCCACCAGCGGATCTGCAAAGAGTTGGGTAAAAACCTGCCGTTTACCCGCCTGGACGAACTGGCGCATAACGCGCTGGCCAAAGGGTTGATTGATAAAGATGAAGCCGCGATTCTGGTGAAAGCCGAAGCGAGCCGTCTGCGCAGCATCAACGTGGATGACTTTGAACCCGAGGAGCTGGCGACTCAGCCGGTAAAGCTGCCAGAGAAAGTGCGTAAAGTCGAAGCGGCATAACGACACACGCATAACGTTTAGCCCCGCTTAATGCGGGGCTTTTTATTGCCACATTTTCGTTAAGGCTCATGCTACAGTGTCAAAATGTTGTTCAACGAGGAGCCTCGATCGTGCCTGGTTTGAAAATTACGCTGCTGCAACAACCGTTGATTTGGATGGATGGCCCGGCCAACCTACGCCATTTCGACCGACAACTGGAAACCGCCACCGGACGTGATGTGATTGTGTTGCCCGAGATGTTTACCAGCGGATTTGCGATGGAAGCAGCAAACAAATCGCTGCCACAGGAAGAAGTCGTAAGCTGGATGCGCGCCAAAGCGCAACAGACGAACGCCCTGATCGCGGGCAGTGCCGCGATTCAGTCCGAACGCGGTGCGGTTAACCGCTTTTTTCTGGTCGAGCCCGAAGGTCATGTGCATTTCTATGACAAGCGTCATCTGTTCCGCATGGCGGATGAACACCAGCATTACCAGGCGGGAGAAGCACGCGTAATTTTTGAATGGCGCGGCTGGCGCATTCTGCCGTTAGTCTGTTATGACCTGCGTTTTCCGGTGTGGTCGCGCAACCGTAACGATTACGACCTCGCCTTGTATGTGGCTAACTGGCCCGCGCCGCGTTCGCTGCACTGGCAGGTTCTGCTCACTGCGCGGGCGATTGAGAATCAGGCGTATGTAGCAGGATGTAACCGTGTAGGAACTGACGGTAACGGCCATCATTATCGCGGTGACAGCAGGGTGATAAATCCCCAGGGTGAGATTATTGCCACCGCCGAGCCGCATCAGGCCACACGCATTGACGCTGAACTGTCGCTCTCGGCGCTGCGTGAGTATCGTGAAAAGTTTCCCGCCTGGCAGGACGCCGACCCGTTTTCGCTGTAGATATCGCCTCTCCTCCCGCTGCGTAAGATTTTTCCGTAGCGGGATTGTTGCACTCCGTAACCAACCGCAAAACAAATTCGCGTGGCGACATGCTTCAGGCAACGTATTCTGCAAGGGATAATCACTCGTAACCGGCGAGTGTCTGACAATGTTAATAATTCCTTTATCAGGATTTCAATAATGAAGAACTTCGTACGCATGGCTTTGCTGGCTGCTACCGTGGCTGGCGCTTCTTTTAGCACGTTTGCAGCAAATGTATCCAACGTTCCCGCTCCAGCTCAGGACCCGGTAGTCCAGCACCTTAAGCTGACCACCGACCAGGTTGCACAGATCAAAAAATTGCACCAGCAGCTTGAAACCAACGTCAGCCAGATTTCAGTGAAAGATGTTAAAGACGGCGCATTGATTGACGTCATCAAGTCCGGGAAATGGGATGAAACCGCCGTCAAGAAGCAGCTTTCCGCGTTCAGCAATATCGAACAACAAGCGCGTTATTATCGTGTGAAATACTACTTTGACCTGAACAAAGTGCTGACTCCGGAACAGCGCCAGCAGGTACAGAAAGATATCGCACAGACGCTGAGCGAGTAATCTCCATAGCCTGAATCAGCACTGATTCAGGCTTTTCGGCACAATCTCCTGCTCAAAAAAGAAGCCCTGTACAGCATCTGCGCCGCTCATACGGCAGATGGCATAATCCTGCGGTGTTTCTACTCCCTCGATCACCACCCGCTCTCCCAGCCCGCGAAATTGATTGACCAGTACCCTCAACTGCCACTCCGATGATCTGAACTGATGAAACATCCCGCTTTCAATTTTAATGGCATCAAAACGGATGCCAGACAGTCGCCAGACAAAAAACAGCTCAGGCGAAACGTCATCCAGCCACACGCGAAATCCATGACGCACCAGGGTTTTTATGGCGATGCATACCGCCTGCTGTTCTGCCTTTTCCAGACGCATCATGGTCGCGGGATCCTGAATTTCAATCACAATCCGCCCCTCATGCGCCTGCCTGGTGAGTCGCGAGATCCACGACAGACAGGTCAACATCCTGACGGATAAATTCAGCGAATAGCTTCCCGGCAGTGCCAGCACCCGCTGCATTTGCCACATAAACAGCTGCTGTTTCGCGGTGATTGAAAGATGCTTGAAAAAAAGATCCAGCGGGAGCGGTGTGCGTACCTGGCTTAACACCTCACGGACATCCAGTGATGCATCATCAAAAAAATGAATGCGCTGCAAACGGATCCCGGAGATCCGCAGCAGTTCGGCATTACGGGGAAGCTCGGGTACATATTGAGCCTGTTCGCTGAGTCTGTTCATGTCATTCCATTTTTTGATTAAAAGGACGTCGTGCATCCTGTAACCAGGAGATACGGCGATCGTTCGGATAGATCAGGTAAAAGCGAGTCGCCAGACGCTGCGCCTCAACCAAGTCGTGCTGCTGCAACGCCAGCAAGATTTGCGTGAAGGAGATATTCGGGTCCGGGTGAACACGCACATAGTCAGGCGCCCAACGGCGAACCAACGCCAGCCAGCGAGCATCCCGGGTACGTTGATACCGTTGCAGGTATCCCATCTGGAGATCAAAGCGGTAGCGTGTGGCAAGCAACCAGCCGCCCACCGGGAGCGATTCGGCAAGTTGCCACTGTGTTGACTGCCGTTCCGCCAGGGTCAATTGCTGCTGGGTCTGCAGGGTGAGAAGCAACAAGGGAGTGACGACCAGAAACGAGATAAATGCCAGCACACGAATCAACGACGTCGCCAGACGCGTCAGGCTTGCCCCTTTTAGCGCGCTATCTGCACAACGAAGCAGCAGGATCAGCAATAACCAGTGTGGCGTTGACTGTCTGACCGGGTATTCCGTCAACATATGAATAACCACCGGCAACGCCGCCACCAGGCAGGCCCGACGCCAGCGATTTCCGTGCAGCCATAGCCATAATCCACCCGCAATAAAGCACAGCGCGCCCACCAGCCCAACCAGACCGCCCTCCACCAGCCACAGCACCAGTTCGTTGTGCGGATGCGAGATACTACTCAGCCCCAATGGCCCCGCTCGTTCGAGAAAAACAGCAGCGAAACTGCCCACGCCCCATCCGATCCACGGGCGTTCAGCAAATAATGCCAGTGACGTTTTCAGCACCGTCCAGCGCACATGAGAAGTCGTTAAATGATCTACCGTGGCAACGGACAAAAAATAGCGAGCGGCCGCGCCTGCTGCCATACCTAACGCTAACGGCAAGAGAAGTCGCAACAACGTGCGGCGTTGTGCAGGGAACACCGCCAGCAGCAACACTTCGCCGACCGCCAGAGACAAATAGCCGGTTTGCGACTGGGATTCATGCAGCACAAATCCCATCATCACCAGAGCAATCCCGAAAACAATTCGATATCTGCCGCGCAGGCGTAAAACGAGTAGGGCTGACAGCAGCACACCGCACGCCGTAAAACTGGCCAGCAGATTGACCTGCTGAAAAATACCGTAGGGCCGCGTGCCGCGCCGCCAGGCGAACTCCCAGTAATCAACGCCCGGCCAATGCCAGTACTGATAGACAAACGCCAGACATTCGATGACGCATGCCCCCCATAACAGGGCCAGCAATGCCGTGCGAACATTTACCGTAAGTGGAATTTGCAATGTCACCAGATAGACAACCACGCCACCCAGTAGCGCCCCCGCCACCAGCAGCGCCTCGGACCGCCAGACGCCAGGCGTCAGCAGACAAAGCAGCGACAGGATGAGCGCGCCCAGCGTAAATCCCATGGCGGGTACAGTGATACGCCAGCGTCGGTGAGGCAGTACCATCGCCGTACTTGCTACCAACACCGCAGCGTAGATCCAGCTCGTAATATTAAGCGGCAACGACAGACCGCTGCCGCCGTTATTCGACCAGTAGAGGTGCATGACCCCACACCAGAAAAACAGACTGACAATCAGCAATAATTTCTGGGCTGGCAGCGGCGCAATCCGATTCTGTGCGTTCATCATGCTACTGGTAATTCAACGTCCAGGTCCCGCTGGCGCTGAACGGACCGTATTCAAGGGACTGGTTTTTTATCGCCGACGGTTCTGCCGCGACCCACGCCAAAAAATTCAGCGTCATCGACCCTTCAGTAATCTCTGTAACTGACGTGCTTTCATCAAGCCGGATTGCTGTGCCATCGTCTTCACTCATCCCAATTCCGATCCCCGATGCCCCACCCTGCTCGCTGCTATCCAGCGCCAGATGATCGGTAAGCTCCGCATCTTCCTTGCCGCTGAAGGTGACCGAGATCCCGCGGAAAACCTCCGGGTTGCAGTCGCGTAGCTGGATGCTGAATTTTTCCGGCTTACTGCGTCCTGAGAGATAGAGATCCTGCGTCGCGATTTGCCCAAAATCGACCTCGATTTTGTCGCCGCCGGGTGCAAGACTGCAGGCCAGCGCTCTGATGGTGCCGTGAAAATACATATCGCCGCCGACCAGTTTGGTGTCAGCCTGAACCGTTGCGCCAAACAGCAGCGTGCTCACCGCGATTAACGTTCTGAAAGTCATGACCATACCCTACTGAAACTGCGCGACAACGGTGGCAGAGGCTTCAAACTCACCTTCCTTAACGCTTCCCACGCCCGGCTTTGCCACCGGTGCGGCGGTGAGATTCCAGTCGCCCTGATTCTGGTAAAAACCCTTCACGTTGTAGAACTGATTAGGCACAACGGTGCCGCCGCTCTCGTCTTTAATCATAATGCCGAGATCGTCGCGTTTCTGTCCGCCACTCAACGTGCCGAGAAGATGATCGTTAAACCCGGCCGTACCTGACGCCGTGGTGGTTTGTACACCTAAATTGATGTTCAACGCGCCCTGATCGAAGCTGCCGCCTTCACAGACCACATGTATCGGGATCGACTTGCTGTAATTGGTGCCGTTGAGCTTTGCAGCGGATCCAGGCAGATCGCCAAACTCAATGCTGATTTTGTCTCCCCGGTTAAAGGTGCATTTATCCGGCACGGTAATCAGGCCCGATTTAATCACCACGCGAGAAATCGCCGTGGTTGGCGTAGGTCCCGCACCACCCATGCGCCCGGCAACCTCCACCAGCGACTGGGAAGTGATATTGATGCCATTGATAATGGGTTTAGTGACAATAAACGTCACTTTCCCTTTTGAACCACTTTCAACGTTCGTGGCGCGTGTATAGCCCTTACGCTTTTTGCAACTGTTGTTACTGTTGCGGTTTGAAACGTTGGTAAAAGGTGCCTGGATGTATTTGTTATAACGTCCGGCAACCCACACCTGAACTTCGACATCCAGATACTCGTTTAACCGAAAACGGTTCGCCCCCTGATTTGAAGGCGGCATAGTGGTCGTGGTGGTGTAATAAATAGGCTCCCGGGTGATATCAGCCTGTTCGCAATAAAAATTCACCACATACCAACTGCCCAGCTCCCAGGGGAACGGCTCCGTTCTGCCGCCCACGTGGTTTTTGCTGACGTCCAGTGAGCTCAGTTCAATATCGTACTGATGCGGCGACCCGCCCTCCGGCTCACCTTCCCCCTGTGTGAATGCCAGCCCGGCCAGAGGACAGCCTGCCAGCACGACCCACAGCAGCACTTTGTGCAATACGCTCATAGATACTCCAGCTTAAGTCTGACCAGACCGTTAAATTCGCCAGCGGTCACCTCCTGCCCAAAAGATTCCAGCGCGGCAAGAAAGTGAATCGCGTTGTCGCCCGGTTTGAGGATCCACATGCGTTGCGGTTGATTCAGGTGGATCAACTGGTTGCGTTCGGTCAGTAGTCGAATGCCTGCACCTCGCACATCACCGCGAATACGCCCCAGATCGCTGTTTTCCGGCGCGCCTTCGGCCATCAGCGTCATCGAAACGCCACGTTCCACCGTGCTATGCGCCAGCTCCGGCATTTCGCTGGCCTGTCCGGGAAAATCCCTTAAGGTATGGCCAGAGCCTTTTAAGCAGCCATTCAGGTTCAGCGTCACCAATACCGGATCGCTGCGATCGCCGCTCTGGCGAAAGCGGCTGGCGGAAATATCCCCCAGATCGATGGTCTGATCGCGTGAAGCCATATCCAGCACGCACGGCGAAACGAATACCCGACCGTGAAAGCGGACGTTGCCATACTCGCCGGAAACATTGCTCATATCCTGGCGACCGCTAGTGGCCTGAACCGAGCTGGCCATTCCTGCCATCAGCAGAGCGCAAAGCATCTTTTTCATTTACGAGTCCTTTAGCGGGGCTGTTGCTCCATCGGCAATGCTTTACACACATTGCCTATGCAGCTGAATTTCAATTCAGGGTGACCGCCAAAATCGTTCACATACATCATGCTAAACTGGCTAACGCTGCCGTCGGTGACGCTGAAATCAAGCGAGGATTTTGGTGAGACCATAACCCCGGGGAAGTCAGTCAGCCTGCCGCCGCCCTGCGCTTCCGGCTTACGGCTTAACCCGATTAAGGTGACAAAGTATGGCGTTGGGTTATCCACGCTCCAGCGTAGACCCTGCTTGTGAAAGACCAGTTGGTTTTGCCACACCGCGCCCGGCGTTTCCGGCACGATGGCAGTCGGACGGTAGAACAATTTGATGCGCGACTGCATCGCCAGTTGCAGCACGTTAGGCTTATCCGGCTTAGGTGGAATTTCACGCACGTTCAGGTAGAACAGGCTTTCGCGATCCTGGGGCAGAGCGTTAATCCCACTGGTTTTCGTCACGCGGGCAATGCCCTTTTGCCCACCGTTAATTCGCTGCAGCGGCGGTAAGACCATCAGCGGCGAGGTAACTTTTGTTCCGTTGGCATCTTCCACCCACGACTGGGCCAAAAACGGAATGCTCGGGCTGGTATTGGTTAAGTTCGCACTGACAGATCGCGCATCACCGGTGATGATCATGCGGGTACGGTCGAGCGCAATGCCCGCCCAGGAAGCGTTGATCTCTGCAATAAAAAACAGGCCACAAGCCACGGGTTTGAGCCAACGCTGCACGGAGTAAAAAGCTTGATTTTTCATGACAAAATTCATTCTGGTTATTGAAATTATTCACAAGGCAACAGCACGTTACCTTCCGGATTGAGTTGTTGTGGCACCTGTAAGTGACACTGCGCTCGACCGCCCCACGCCACGGAAAGACGCTCAGCTGGATTCACACCCGCAATCCAGGCCATGCCGTTTTCCATCACCATGGCGACGCTGACGCCGTTGGCGTTAAACACTTCAGCGCCAAACGGCGGTACCGAACCATCCTTCAGGCGCAGCAGCGCCATCATTTTTTCCCCCTGAGCCACGGCAAAGCGTTGATAGCCAATTGCCCCTTCCGTCAGGGTGTTAGTGACGATGGCTTTGGTCGCGGAAATATCCTCGTCCATTGCGTCCACATCGATACGGGTGTCAAAGCTGTGATAGCTGACGACGTCCGGTACCACGGCAATACCGAAGCGGTTTGAGTGCGCCTGTTCGCCGTTCAGCGGAACATTCGGCACACCGTCGGTATCAACCATCACTCTGGCGGTATTCATTGACGCCTGGCTGTTGTGCAGCGCCGCGCCGTGACGCGTCGCGGTAAAACCGCCGCGCATCGTGCCGCCTACGGAGAAATAGCGTGATTGCTGCCAGCTGACGTTAGATTCCAGCTCCGCCATCATGCTGCGGTGCTTGTAATAGCCATCAAACGCCGAGTGTCCTTCACCGGAAACCCCTGCGCGCAAACGCCACGGATTATTACGGTCGCGGTTATCGGAATACGAAACCATCTGGCTGGTCTGGTTGCCGCTGTTTTGCAACTCATAATCCATGGATCGGCCATCGCTCCAGGGAACCGAAATTGAAAGCGAAAGACTGTCGTCCCGTTTGCCCTGATACTCAGAGCGGTAAGCCGCAAGGTTGGCGCTGATCCCCTGGATGCCCGCCAACGAAAAGCTGTGTCCCATCGACAACCCGTAACGATCCTGCGAACGGCGATCCCAGTAGTTCTGGTGGGTGTAGGTCAGATACAGCGTGGTGGCTAACTGCGGATCGTCGGCAAAAAAGGTCTTGTTACCGGTGATGGTGTACATCTCTTTTTCGTTACCGGCGCTGTTGTTATTGGCATACTGCTCGTCGAGGAATTGCGAAAAAGTGCGGAAATTACGCTGTGAAAAGCGGTACCCGGCAAAGGTGATGGCGCTGTTGTATTCATCAAAGGTTTTGGCATAGCTGAGCTTAAAGGACATGCCTTTTTGTTCAGCCTGATGCTTCACCCGACTCACGGATTGTGTCGCATCAGCCGACAACGCCCCCAGCCAACTCAAATCCCGGCCAATCCCCATCGACCAGGCGTTATAGCGATCGCCGGTGAGCAGCGCACCGCCATACAGCGACCACGCATTACTCACCCCCCATGAAAAATCGCCGGTATAAAACGCAGGACCCTGGATGTCATGGTTGTAAAGCGATGGCTTACCGACCGCGGTGTTGTAGCGAACGTAGCCTGGGCGCGTCAGGTAGGGAATATCGGCGGTATTAACCTGAAAGGTTTGAACGCTGCCATCCTGCTCCTCGACGCGTACATCCAACGTGCCGCGTACCGAGCCGTGCAGATCCTGAATGTTAAACGGCCCCGCAGGAACGGTGGTTTGATAAATAACACGTCCCTGCTGACTGACGGTGACCTTCGCATTACTACGCGCGATGCCATGAACTTCAGGCGCATAACCCTGCAAATTCGGTGGCAGCATACGCTCATCGCTGGCAAGGTTAACCCCGGTAAAACGAACCGAATCAAAAACCTGAGAATTCAGATAGATTTCGCCAAGCGTCAGTTTTGCCGCCTGCATCGGTAATGGGCGATAAGCATAGATCTGATCCCAGTCGATACGCCCACGATTATCATCGGAAGCGTAATTGGCCTGATACTGCCCACGGAAGCGCCACGCGCCAAGGTTAAATCCGGTTTGCCCGTAGCCAGAAAGAGAGCGGTAACGATCGCCCCCTTGTGCGTAATGTGTGGCCTGACCCGAGACGCTGTAGTCAAAAATCAGCCCCGCGACGCCATTATCCCAACGCTCCGGCGGCGTCCAGTCTGGATCGGTATATTTCATCCATGCCTGCGGCACGGTAATGTCCAGGACGCCTGCGCTATTATTCAACGCCACGCCCGGCAGACGAGAAATGTCATAGCAGGTCGCGCTAATCGGATGAATATAGGTCAGCGCCTCTTCTTTGAGCGCCAATAATTCGAGTTGCTGTGGCGTCAGACACGCCATGGATTTATGCGGGTTGGCAGGATCGACGATATAGCGGATCGACTGCTGAGGAATTTCCTGGCTGTTAATACGAACATCCAGCAAATATTCTCCGGGAGTCACAAAGTTGCCTTCGGAAAAACGCTGCAAATCGACATTCTGCCGGTCGCTGGCATCCAGTACGTCAGTATTAAATTCAACGGCCTCATCCGCTTCAGCCCATGCAGAGGCACAAACCAGAGTAATAAATAGCGCCAGGCGTTTTTTATCTGTTTTCAGCGTGATCATTTTCGTTCGCAAACCTTCAGATACCCGAATTGCAGTGCAGCTCAGAGATAATTCACAACAAAATGCGTGACCGCAGTAAATTCGCCGGATATCATTCTTCCGTCACGGGAGATCAAATAAGCCGTAAAGTTGAGCGTGTTCTTTCCTGGGTTAAGCACATAATCAGGTGATGGTTCGCCCAGATGAATTTGCTGTCCTTTGCTGTCGTATATTTCTATTGCTAAATTTTCAGTTTCCGACTGCACGCTCAGATAATCAGGATTGTCCCTGTCGGGCGCACCAGAAAAGGTAATATTGGCGCGTTGAAACACATTCCCGGAATGTTGAGAATCCCCTAATGAACATCCCAGCAAATGAATACTGAAATCATGCGCAGACACTTTTTCTGGTCTTCCGGAAATATCTCTGGCAGAGAGATCATCGAATTCAACCAGTAGCGACCGGTCGTGCGGGTCAACATAACAGGCAGCCTCAATAATATTTCCTCGCATGCGCATTTTGCCGGGCGTACTGTTTAGACGATTGGCACCAGCCATAACCCATGCAGGCGAGATAAAGACAAAAAGCAGTAAAATTCGCCATCCAGGCATAACCGTATTTCCTTTCAGTTATTCGCAGGAAGGGTTAAGCAGGCGCATTAATGCGCCCGCTGCGGGTAATTACTGATAGTCGATCTGGAAATTAACGGTAGATTCGAAATCACCCGGCGTTACCGCTGCAGAAGCGTTGTTAGCCTGCAGATAAGCAACGAAATCAATGTCGGTTTCGCCGTCAGTAATGTTGACCTGAGAGGCCGCTTTGCCCCATTCCACGTCCTGGTTGCCGCTATCAACCATACCAATACCCGCGCCCTTTGCAGTACCAGAGGTGAATGCAGCCAGCGCGTTGTTGTCTGTATCAATCGTTGCCGGGGTATAGGTCACAGTGGCCGTTTTCGCAACGGTGGTGTCGCAGCCCTGAAGAACGATTTTGGCATGCTTAACGCCAGCGCGTTGATTGTCTTTTAACTGAGAGGTTGGGATCTCACCAAAATTAACCTGCACCGGGCTGGATTCAGGTGCCAGACCGCATGCGGAATTCACCAGAGAACCGGTGAACTGAATTTTACCGTTAGTCGGTTCAACACTTTTTGCAGCGAAAGCAGAAGAGGCAGTCAAAGTCATTCCCGCCATCAGCGCGCAGGCCACAGCCACGTTTTTCATTTTCATATTACTACTAACCTTATATCTGTTTTTAGTTATTCCGACGATCTATTTCCGCAGACACTTCACGTCAGGGAAATGCTGATCTGCAGGTGGCGGTAGCGCAAATCCTTGCAAACAATCCATCTCAACCCGCCCCTTATTTTGAACATCATTGGTATTCCATACGAAATACAGTCCACAGCAGTTCAGGCTGTTTCGGGGCTTATATTAAGTCGGCAGAAAAATGACACAATGCAAAAATACGGTATTAATCAAACTCAGGGAATCGTGTTGCATCACCGCCTGCACAACGATCGTTTACCTAAAAAACCGCCAAAATTAACGCTAGCACCAGTGTTAATATCTATTATTTGATGTTTTTATAGAGTTTTTATCTATCAACTATTTTTTTATTTAGCCCGGATACCAGGCAAAATGTATTTATGAAAGTTTTGTAAAAATGAAAGCGGATATCAAAAGCGAGTAATGACAATAAGATAGTGACAGAGAGAAAGGAGAATGAGACATCTCATAAGAAATATTAAAATATTGTTATATAAATATTAATGAAGCGATCTATGGGGCAACCATTTTTTATAAATGAATTATGTTATGCTATTGCTTCCCCCACTCGAATGCGAGATATCCTGCTTTAAAGGAGACATCAGTGATTTCTCATATACCAATAAACAAAATTAAATCCGTAATTATTGGTGATGGCTTAGTTTTCAGACCAAATAAAAATACCCTAAAAGACCTGACATCGGGTGAAATGGCCACATTGAATAATGTGGCAACGCAATTACTGCTCTATTTGTTGCAAAATGGTAAAGAGATTTCCTCGCGCGATGAAATTCTGCTGAATGTTTTCCAGCATAATGGTGCCCGAGCGACGGATGCCAATCTCAACCAGCACATTTCATTCCTGCGCAAAGCAATAACGTCAACGGGTCACCCTGCAGATCTCATCGTCACCATTCCGCGAATGGGATTTCGGATGGGCGACGTCAATATCAATATTCAGCAACTGGAAGAGGCGCAAGCTCCAGCGAGAATTGCCAATGTTGCATCGAGGCTCAACAAAAAGAAACGAAACCGGTGGCCTGTCGCGATAACAACGTTAATCACCAGCATCGCGGTGCTGGCGACAGCGTGGTTAACATGGATCCCCAATGAAATCGCCATGACAGACGCAGCTATTCTGCGGACAATCGACTACGAGCAATGCCGGGTACATATATTAGGAAACGCTCTCACCGATACCATAACTGAAAAGAAAGCGCTGGATATATTCAAGTCAGTGGGGATTAACCCAAACTGTTCGCATCCAAAAGATCTCTATCTTAATACGTGGGCGAGCAACCATAACCTGGTTGAGTGGTCGTTTGCCGCTGAATGCGGGCTAAATCTCGGCTATTACCATTGCGTCAGCCAGTATCGTCATTATGAGGAATGATATGAAGCAGGAAAGCGATCACTCTCCTTTACTGTGGTCAGTGGTAATTGTCATTTTTGGGCTGGCGGCCATTGCTTTTTTCATTATCGCCGGGAATGCGAAGAAACAAGAAATCAGCTTTTCATGCTCATCGGAATTCACGTCGATACTCGACATCCAAAATAGCAAAAAGGAACTCAACGGAATTATGCTGATCACTAGCTACAATTCCGGACACCTTTCATTGTCAGTACAAGGGAAATTCAAAAGTGATGAGGGTGAGTTCACGGTTAACCGAAAACTGTTCTTTCGCTACGCCCGTCCGCTCGGCCATACCGCAGGCGTTTTCATGCTCACTCCCGATGGACGTGAAAAATCCCCCGATGATGACGCAACGGATGCTGTCGATTATCTCTTCTTCGACGCTTACGAACGTGCCGACAAGTTGTATATGCTGAAGCACCTGAATGAGGAAACGGTTCTTATTGGCGATAACTTTTCACCCCGCTTCGCCTGCGTGATGAATCACTTCGCGGGTTAATCGCCTCTACGATATGCGTCGGGTTAAGGATGACCTGATGTGTTTCCCGCCCGGCAGCGCGGATGTATCGATACAGTGTAATGAGAGGATTGTTATTTGGGTGAGACTTAAACGACGAAAGCCTGAATCATTTCTGATTCAGGCTTTCTGAATAGTGGCGGAATGGACGGGACTCGAACCCGCGACCCCCTGCGTGACAGGCAGGTATTCTAACCAACTGAACTACCACTCCGCGTTGTGTTCCGCTTGGGAACGAAGCGAATATTACGGATTGCCTCGCGCCTCGTCAACGCTTTTTCTCACGTTTTTAATCGTTTGCTGCAAAAATCACCCGAATGGTCATTTCTACACTGCAATTGGGTAATCTACGCCCGCCAGAGACAACTTCCGCCCTTCTTCTGCACCAGGTCAAGGCGCGACTCATGGGCCGCTAACTCCTCATCAGTGGCGAAAACAACGCGTAGTTTACTCGACTGCCGAACAATGCGCTGGATCCCCGTGTCATTTTGCTGCTGGCTGTCGCCTTCCATCGAGAATGCCATCGTGGTCTGCCCACCGGTCATCATCAGATAAACGTCGGCCAGAATCTGGGCATCGAGCAATGCGCCGTGCAGGGTTCGTTTACTGTTGTCTATTTCATAGCGCGAGCATAACGCATCAAGGCTGTTTCGCTTGCCAGGAAACATTTTCCTTGCCAGCGCCAGGCTATCGGTTATTTTGCAAAATTCGTTGGTTTTCGGAATATCACGATTGAGCTTAGCAAACTCGTAATCCATAAAGCCGATATCAAACGATGCGTTATGGATGACCAGCTCCGCGCCGCGAATGTAGTCGAGAAACTCATCGGCTACTTCGGCAAATGTAGGCTTATCAAGCAGGAATTCGTCTGCGATTCCGTGTACGCCAAACGCTTCCGGATCCACCAGCCGATCCGGCTTCAGGTAAACGTGGAAGTTATTACCGGTCAGGCGGCGGTTCACCACTTCGACCGCACCGATCTCAATGATCTTGTGGCCTTCGTAGTGGGCGCCAATCTGGTTCATACCGGTGGTTTCGGTATCGAGGACTACCTGTCGTGTAATTCCAGTGCTCATAACGGTCATTTATGTCAGACTTATCGTTTGATTTCGATTTGCTAAAACAGGAAGTCTACCAGAGATGCTTAAACAGGTAGAAATTTTCACCGATGGTTCTTGCCTGGGTAATCCAGGGCCAGGTGGTTACGGGGCAATTTTACGCTATCGCGGGCGCGAAAAAACCTTTAGTCAAGGGTACAACCTCACAACCAATAATCGCATGGAGCTGATGGCGGCAATCGTTGCGCTGGAAGCCCTGAAAGAACAGTGTGAAGTGATACTCAGTACCGACAGCCAGTATGTGCGCCAGGGCATCACGCAATGGATCCACAACTGGAAGAAGCGCGGCTGGAAAACGGCAGATAAAAAACCGGTAAAGAACGTCGATCTGTGGAAACGTCTGGATGCTGCGCTGGGGCCGCATCAAATCAAATGGGAATGGGTTAAAGGCCATGCGGGCCATCCGGAAAACGAACGCTGCGATGAGCTTGCGCGCGCCGCGGCAATGAGCCCGACTCTGGATGATATTGGTTATCAGGCCGAGTCTTAAGCGTCCGGTTTGCGGTATTGCCGGGTCGCGCCAACGGCCTGGCGGATAGGCGTTTTGCTTTTATTTTGTTTCATTGGGTTAAGCGTAAGCGGAATGGTTCGCTTACGTGCGACCACCAGTTGCAAACATCCCAGGGCAGGAATATGAGCGCTTAACATTTTCCCGCCCTTCTTATTCCAGGGCAGGACATGAAAGCGGCTGTAGTGCAGCACTTCAAAATTGAGTAAAGAGAGCCAGTCCAGTTGACGCATGAGGGTAAACATCCGGCTGTTGTATGGCGGGGTCTTGCGCAATACCGGCACCAGTTTACGCAGCCCCATCAGGCTTACCGGATTAAACCCGCTCAGAATCAACCAGCCGTCATCAATCAGCACGCGATCGGCTTCACGCAGTAACCGATGTGGATCGGAACACCACGGTAGCGTATGGGCCAACAAACAGACATCCACCGACTTGTCGGCAAAGGGCAGATGTAAAGGATCGGCCGTTACCTGCATGGGAGAACCCAGCAAAGAAACATTCACCTGATGAGAAACCGCGCACGCTTCAGAATCGATTTCTGCGCTTAAATTACCAATTTTAAGCAGATGAAAACCGTACATTTTTGCGAACCACGGGTTAAGCTGATGCTCCAGCGCCTCACGATAGTATTCGCCCCAGGGGAAATCATCCCAGCTCACGGGCGCTACGACAGTTTGAGGGATCCTTGCCGGTTTCATCATAACCTTCCGTTTCGCTTTGAGAGGTAAGATATGAATCTTAACAGTATTCCTGCATTTCAGGACAATTACATCTGGGTCCTGTCAAATAATGACCAACATTGTCTGATTGTCGACCCGGGCGAAGCCGCCCCAGTTCTGCAAGCCATTGCAGAACATAACTGGGTGCCAGAGGCCATTCTGCTAACACATCATCATCAGGATCACGTTGGCGGCGTGAAAGAACTCCTGCAACACTTCCCACAAATAGTGGTATACGGACCGGCTGAGACGCAAGATAAGGGAACGACACAAATAGTCGAAGATGGCGATATTGCACTCGTATTGGGGCATGAATTTAAGGTAATTGCTACGCCGGGTCACACTTTAGGACATATCTGTTACTTTAGTCACCCTTACCTGTTTTGCGGGGATACGCTCTTTTCTGGTGGCTGTGGTCGGCTTTTCGAAGGTACCGCAACGCAGATGTATCAATCACTTAAGAAAATCAGCGCACTTCCCGATGATACTCTGATTTGTTGCGCACATGAGTACACATTAGCAAATATGAAGTTTGCTTTAAGCATCCTCCCGCACGATTCGTTCATAAATGAATATTATCGTAAAGTTAATGAGTTACGCCTAAAAAAACAAATGACACTACCCGTAATTCTGAAAAATGAGCGGCGAAATAATATTTTTTTACGAACTGAAGATATTGATTTAATTAATGAAATTAACAAAGAAACAATATTGCAACAACCTGAAGAGCGTTTTGCCTGGTTAAGGTCAAAGAAAGATACGTTCTGACAATTCCGGGTTGCCTTTTGAAAACTTCGCCGTTATGATCGGTCGTCTTTTAAGCAACTATTGACACACACATGAAGGCAAAAGCGATATTACTCGCCTCTGTCCTGCTTGTTGGGTGCCAGAATACTGGTAACGTCCAACAGCACGCACAGAGCCTTTCTGCAGCTGGTCAAGGGGAAGCAGGAAAGTTTACAAGTCAGGCGCGATGGATGGACGATGGAACATCTATCGCTGCTGATCAAGATTTGTGGGCTTTCATTGGTGACGAGCTAAAGATGGGAATTCCGGAAAACAGCCGGATTCGCGAACAGAAACAGAAGTATTTACGCAATAAGAGCTATCTCCACGATGTAACTTTACGGGCAGAGCCGTATATGTACTGGATAGCCGGGCAGGTTAAGAAACGTAACATGCCAATGGAACTGGTACTACTACCCATAGTGGAGAGCGCTTTTGATCCTCACGCAACGTCTGGCGCCAATGCCGCAGGTATTTGGCAGATCATTCCGAGCACGGGGCGCAATTATGGTTTAAAGCAGACCCGCAATTATGATGCACGTCGCGACATTGTGGCTTCCACCACTGCCGCGCTGGACATGATGCAGCGTCTGAACAAGATGTTTGATGGCGACTGGCTGCTGACCGTAGCTGCTTATAATAGCGGTGAAGGTCGCGTGATGAAGGCGATCAAAACGAACAAAGCGCGTGGTAAATCCACTGACTTCTGGTCGTTACCGTTGCCTCAGGAAACGAAGCTGTATGTGCCCAAAATGCTGGCATTGAGCGATATTCTCAAAAACAGCAAGCGCTATGGTGTGCGTCTGCCTACAACAGACGAAAGCCGCGCATTGGCACGTGTTCGCTTGAATAGCCCGGTTGAGATGGCTCAGGTTGCCGATATGGCGGGTATATCCGTCAGCAAGCTGAAGACCTTCAATGCAGGCGTGAAAGGCTCCACGTTGGGTGCCAGCGGTCCGCAATATGTGATGGTGCCAAAGAAGCATGCAGAAAAGCTGCGTGAGTCTCTGGCTTCAGGCGAAATTGCAGCCGTGCAGTCAACGCTGCTCGCGGATAACACGCCGCTGAACAGCCGTAGCTACAAAGTTCGCTCTGGCGATACGCTTTCTGGTGTTGCTTCGCGTCTTGGCGTGAGCACAAAAGACCTGAAACAGTGGAACAATCTGCGTGGTTCTTCCCTGAAAGTAGGCCAAAGCCTGACGGTAGGCGCCGGAACCAGCGCGCAGCGACTGGCTAGCAACAGCGATAGCATCACTTATCGTGTACGTAAGGGCGACTCGCTGTCGAGTATTGCCAAACGTCACGGGGTTAACATCAAGGATGTGATGCGCTGGAATAGCGATACGGACAATCTGCAGCCTGGCGATCAGCTAACGTTGTTTGTGAAAAACAACGGTATGCCGGACTCCTGATAACATTGTAGAATTGAAGGCACTGGTTTCCCCCCAGTGCCTTTTTTATTTATCCTGCTTTATGCGCCTCTACCATTATTGTGTCGCTGGTAAACGACCCCTCTTCCTGTAATGCAAAGTAGGCCTTCACATCAGCAGAAGCACTCTGTTGGTATAAACGAATCGCTTCGGTCAATGCCGCAGGCGTACGCATCCGCGCAACCCACGAACTGAACTCCAGCGGCAGGCGGTCAGTTAACAAGGCGTCAGCAATCAGGTTGGCGTCATTGATTAAAGACAGCCACTCCCCGCTGGAATAATTGCGTACGTGCGAGGTATCACGCAGCGCTTCCACGGTTTGTAACCAGATATCACGTACAGGGTGACCCGGCGACATCACATCCATCACGATCAGTACGCCGCCGGGCTTCAGGACGCGGCTCACTTCCCGCAGCGCGCGACCGACATCATGCCAGTGATGCGCTGAATAGCGGCTAATCACCACATCAAACGCGTTATCTTCAAATGGCAGGTTTTCGGCATACCCCTGGCGCGTGGAGATATTGTCCAGGCCCTTCTCTTTTGCAGCCTCTGCCACCACCTCAAGCATCTGAGACGATAAATCATAAGCCACAACCTGTTGTACGTTTTGCGCAGCCACAAAGCTGGCGTGCCCTGCTCCACATCCCATATCCAGTACCCGTGCCTGTGGAAAAGCAGACAGCCTTTCCGCCAGTCGTTGTAAATCACGACCCGTAGCATGTACGGTGCTGATTAAATAGGCATTAGCCTGAGAGCCAAACTGCTTTTCGACGTTGTCATGGTGGGAGCGTGTTGTCATTGTGTTGTCCTTCGGTTGTTGTTTAATAAGAAGGGCAGCACCACTACAGGTCTGCCCTACGGCAGACCTGACACACCGTTATTGTTCAGGTTTGCCGGGACTGAATTCAACGAGTAGCGGATTGTGATCGGATGCGCGGGTGACCAGCACAGAGGCTTCACTCACGTTCAAACCACGATAGAACACAAAATCGAGAGGACGACCAAACGCGCGTCGGCGTTGATCGTCGGTAAAGCGCACCTGGCGCAGCGACATTTCGCGCGCAAAGCGGTACAGCGCGTTCATCCGTCGACGGCTCCAGGCATTGAAATCACCCGCCATGATCACCGGACCGCTGTGATGGGCAATCTGATCGCCAATAGGAAGTAACTGCTTACTATAGACATCGACGCCAAGGCTAAAGTTAACCGCGTGGATATTCACCACCATTAATAAACGCGTATCAGGCAACGGGTAAACCGTCACCAACGCTGATTTCGCCAGCCGTAAAATAGGCTCACGCTCGCGCAATGGACAGCAGTAAACAGGATGGGCGGCGGAGAGCGTCATAACACCAGAGGGGTGCTGTGGCAGCACAAAGGCGGGTACCTGGTCGGCAGCGAGATAGTTAGCGGTCGCAAACTGCACCAGTTCAGGCGTAGTTTGCGCTTCCTGCAATAACACCAGATGTGCGTCTTTACCAAAATTTTTCAGCACCGACTGCCATTCTGCACGCTGCTGCTTAAAAATATTCCAAACCAGCACGCGGATGCGATCTTCAGTGCTTAACGGAGCGCCTGCGGGTAATGCCTGGCCAATATGCGCAAACGACCCTGGCGGTAAAATCCGCTCAACCGGCTGTCCGGCAACATAACGCATGGCATAGGTGTTTTTTCGCACTTTAGACTTTCAAACCTCTGTAACGTCAACCAGTCCGCAGCCGGACTGGTTCTTCTGTTATAGGGATTTTAGCACTCACTTTCAACGAACAATTGCAGTTTGTTTTGTAAGTGGGCGCTTACATCAATGATTTACCCCAGAGCAATGCGCACAGGTTTATCAAGACGGCCACTGACGCCCATGAGTAAGAAAGCCACCAGAACGATGAGGGCGCCAATCCACGGCGTCTGCCCCAAACCGTAATGCTCCACCGTTTGTCCGCCAATCACTGAACCCAATGCAATACCAATGTTAAACGCTGCAATGTTGAGTCCTGATGCCACATCAACCGCATTAGGCGTGAATTGTTCGGCTTTCTGAACAACGTAGACCTGCAAACCCGGTACGTTGCCAAAGGCAAAAATCCCCATCACCAGAATAGTGACCAGTGCGGCATACTGAGTCGATGCGGTCACCTGGAAGACCATTAGCAGAACAAACAGCGCGGCGAAAATGAATTTCAGCGCAGGAACGGCGCCATGCTTATCTGCCAGTTTACCCCCCCAGATATTGCCGATAGCCACAGACACGCCATAACCCAGTAAGATCCAGCTTACTGCTGCCGGGGAGAATCCAGCCAGATCCTGCATCATCGGCGCCAGGAAGGTGAATGCTGTGAATACACCGCCGTAGCCCAGTGCCGTAACGGCGTAAATCAGCAACAGACGAGGGTGGGTCAGCACTTTCACCTGGTCACGAATGCTGGCGGCCGCCCGACCGGGAATGTTGGTCGGGATCAGCAGCTGGCTGCTAATCAGCGCAATCACACCCAACATTGATACCGCAAGAAAAGTCTCGCGCCAGCCAAAATGCTGACCGATGAATGTCCCCAGCGGCACGCCCGTGACCAGCGCCACCGTTAAGCCGCCAAACATAATGGCGATCGCGGAAGCCGCTTTCTCTTTCGGCACCAGACTTGTCGCGATGGTAGAGCCAATTGAGAAGAACACGCCGTGCGCCAGCCCTGTCAGCAGACGGGCGACAATTAATGTCATATAGCCCGGAGCCTGCCATGCCAGCAAATTCCCCGCCGTAAACAAGACCATCAGCGCGACCAGTAACTGTTTACGCGGCAGGCGTCCGGTCAGAGCGGTCAGCACCGGCGCGCCAATCGCCACACCCAGCGCATAGATTGAAACCAGCATTCCAGCGGAAGGTAACGAGATCGCCAGTTGTTGAGCAATGGTCGGCACCAGGCCGACGATCACAAACTCAGTCGTGCCAATAGCGAAGGCACTTATTGTCAGTGCGAATAAAGCGAGAGGCATAAATAACTCCATAACATCAGTAATCAGATGACACGCAGTATGCCAGGATGTTTTAATGACAAAAATATCCAAAATATCAATTTAATTTTGCTTCAGGTGCAAAAATGAAAGCAACCTCCGAAGAACTTGCAATTTTTGTCGCTGTCGTGGAAAGCGGCAGCTTCAGCCGGGCGGCAGAGCAGCTTGGACAGGCCAATTCCGCTGTCAGCCGGGCAGTAAAAAAGCTGGAGATGAAGCTCGGCGTCAGTCTGCTTAATCGTACGACCCGACAGCTGAGCCTGACTGAAGAAGGAGAGCGATACTTCAGGCGTGTGCAGCAAATACTGCAAGAAATGGCCGCAGCAGAAACGGAAATCATGGAGTCGCGTAATACCCCGCGCGGCTTACTGCGTATTGATGCGGCAACGCCGGTGATGCTGCACTTTCTGATGCCGCTGATTAAACCTTTTCGTGAACGGTATCCGGAAATGACGTTGTCTCTTGTCTCCTCAGAAACGTTCATCAATCTTATTGAACGAAAAGTGGATGTTGCGATACGCGCAGGCACGTTGACAGATTCAAGTCTGCGCGCACGTCCGTTATTTACCAGCTATCGCAAGATTATCGCTTCACCTGACTATATTGCTCGTTTTGGCAAGCCTGAGAGCGTTGAAGAGCTAAAACAGCATCTGTGCTTGGGGTTTTCCGAACCCATCTCGCTCAATACCTGGCCGATAGCCTGTAGTGACGGACAGCTCCATGAGATCGAATGTGGGATTTCGTCCAACAGCGGGGAAACGTTAAAACAGCTTTGCCTGAGCGGTAACGGCATTGCATGTCTTTCAGATTATATGATTGACAAAGAGATCGAGCAGGGAAAACTGGTGGAACTTCTGGCCGATAAACGACTGCCGGTAGAAATGCCTTTCAGTGCCGTTTACTACAGCGATCGTGCCGTCAGCACACGTATTCGGGCATTTATCGACTTCTTAAGTGAACATATAAAAACAGCTCCCGGAGGAGCTGTGAAAGAGGGTTAAAGGCTACAAAGGGTCAGGCAATTAGTCCCACTCAGGGGCCAGGCCTTCCGGGCTAACCAAGCGGTCGTTGTAATCCAGTGCCGCGATCGCTGCTCTATCTTCGGCATCCAGATGCAGTTCCAGTGCCAGTAGGTTACTTGCCAGGTTTTCACGCTTGGTGGAAGAAGGAATTACTGAGTACCCTTCACCCATTGCCCATGCCAGGATAACCTGTGCCGGAGTCGCATTATGTTTAGCCGCAATGCGTGCAATCACTTCATCTTTCAGTGCTTTACCGTAAGCCAGCGTCATGTAAGAGGTGATGTGAATACCGTGCGCTTTCGCCCAGTCAACCACCTTGCGGCTCTGCAGATATGGAGACAGTTCAATCTGGTTAGTGGCAATATTCTCCACGCCAACTGTAGCAATGGCTTTTTCCATCAGCGGAATGGTGAAGTTTGAAATACCAATTTCGCGAGTCAGCCCTTGTTCTTTAGCTTCAAGCAATGCCTGCATAAATTCTTCGACAGACACGGCATCCCCCGGAGATGGCCAGTGGATCAGCGTCAGATCGACATAATCCGTACGAAGTTTTTTCAGGCTCTCTTTCAGGCTTGGGATCAGCTTGTCTTTGCTAAGGTTTTCAATCCAAATCTTGGTGGTGATGTACAGCTCGCTACGGGGTACGCCACTCTCAGCAATTGCCTGGCCAACAGCCGCTTCATTATCATAGATTTGCGCGGTGTCGACAGCACGGTAGCCCAGTTCAAGCGCCGTTTTAACAGAAGCGATAACCACGTCATCTTTCAGGCGAAAAGTACCTAAACCGAATGCAGGGATAGTCATAGAATTCCTCTTTTTAATCACTATGTTCGTTAACTGAGAGGATTATGACCTGCAGCGCTTTATAGAAAAAGAGCGAAAAATGCAGAGGATTTTTGCGAATTGAGCAATAATCAAATCGCAGGCAAAGAAAAAGCCCTGAGCTAATGCTCAGGGCTCTTAATAAGTGGCGGAACGGACGGGACTCGAACCCGCGACCCCCTGCGTGACAGGCAGGTATTCTAACCAACTGAACTACCGCTCCACCGAATTTCTTTGTCACCACCCGGATTTTCATCCCGGTTTACTGCAATTTGATGCCTGGCAGTTCCCTACTCTCGCATGGGGAGACCCCACACTACCATCGGCGCTACGGCGTTTCACTTCT
>NZ_JBRYHT010000010.1:0-192405 GCF_053309355.1 Citrobacter freundii complex sp. 2025EL-00176
ACGGCGCTGTGACTGGTCGTGCCTGCAATCCGTAACCGCGAAACGTGAAAAGGCTTGCAGGCAATAACAGTATCTACATTCTAAAATCGCTTAATCCCGGCGTGCGATGTCAGCGAACTTCGCATCCAGAATTTTCGCCAGATCGCCGGCTGCCAGTTCGATATCCAGCCCGCGTTTGCCACCAGAGACATAAATGGTGTCAAACGTTTGGGCGGGGGCGTCGATGAGCGTCGGCAATCTTTTTTTCTGTCCCAGCGGGCTGATACCACCCACCAGATACCCCGTCGTTCGCTGCGCAACCAGTGGATCGGCCATATCAACCTTTTTAGCCCCTAACGCTTTGGCGACTTTTTTAAGATCCAATTGACCCGCTACCGGCGTGACGGCAACGGCCAGATGCTTCATATCGCCATTCACGGCAACCAGCAGCGTTTTATAAACCTGGTCCGCATTCAGACCTAACTTGCGTACCACTTCATCACCAAAGTTTGTTTCGGACGGATCGTGATCGTAGGTGTGGATCTGGAAAGAAATTTTGTTTTTTTCGAGTAATTTAACGGCGGGTGTCATAGCAATTTTCCTGGCCCAGACAAAATACGACACAAGCATACGCCTGATGGCGGTCTAAAAAATAGTACCATCTTGCGCAATAGTATTGGCAGGATGATGACTTTGAGCGACAATCGACCTACACCGATGCTTTAAGCATCGGGATTATAATAATGATGAAATTCCTCTTTGACGGGCCAATAGAAATATTGGCCATTTTTTTACCGTAACATCTCCGGCAAATTACCTTCTCCGTACAGATGCAGTGCGCCTACGGCCACCACATAATGGCCAGCTGGCATCGCCCTGAGTCGATCGCGCCAAGCGACATTGCGCTGATGCATCAATACGTCATATAACGACTGGCTGAAAGTATTGGGAAGCGTCAATTCACTATCGCGCGGCGGCGTTTTAAGCCACCAGCCCATCATTTGTTGTAGCAACCTGGCGTTGGTATGCCAGTGTGTCAGGGTATCGTCCAGAAGAGCCTGGCCATTATCGGGTAACTGGCATAGCAGCTCAATTTGACTGGATGAACCTTCCAGCTCGATCACCGGTTTGTGTGCCTCTTTTGCCGCTTTCAGCAGTTGGTAATCAATCCCGTATTCCGCCCGTAACCCTAGCTGTTGTGCCTGTGTCGCCTGTAATACCATGGCTATTTGCCACAAAGGTTGTGTCGATAACAGGGAAGGGGAAATGCCCAATTCATCGGTGACTTTACGCAGATTATCTAATTGCGCTTCACTGATGCGTTCTTCCAGGGCGGCAAAGGTCGGAAGATTAGCAAATGGCGCGTCATCGCCGGAAACATCGGCTTCGACAATCAGCGCATCGGCACGGTTGAGCTTTTTGAGTAATTTGGCAGGCAGGGGCGCCATATCGCGGCTACCCATGTGAATACTGCCAATCAGATGAAAATGGCGGTTGCCGGGTAAAGAGATATCAATGGCGGGCCAGGTATAGTGGTTGCCGCGTAGTGCAGACCATAATGTTTTTACCCGGTATAACAAATCCATACGACCTCCCTAAGTGGACTTCCATGCTAGCGCGTGGTCCGGGAAGGTGCAATGCGTGAATTGCCGGATAGCGCGGTTGATAGCGCTATCCGGCAAAGGCTTACTCTTTCGGTTTGAAGCGCAGCAGACGGTTAGCGTTGCTTACCACGGTAATGGAGGAGAGCGCCATCGCCGCGCCGGCAACCACCGGGTTGAGCAGCGTTCCGGTAAATGGCCACAGGATCCCGGCGGCAACAGGAATACCGATGCTGTTATAGATAAACGCACCGAGCAGGTTCTGCTTCATATTGCGCAGCGTTGCCCGAGAGATAGACAGCGCATCCGCAACGCCCATCAAGCTATGACGCATCAGCGTAATCGCGGCGGTTTCAATCGCCACATCGCTGCCGCCACCCATGGCAATCCCTACATCGGCCTGCGCCAGCGCAGGCGCATCGTTGATGCCGTCACCGACCATGGCAACCTGACGTCCCTGGCTTTGCAGACGCTTAATCGCCTCGGCTTTACCGTCCGGCAGAACGCCCGCAATCACCTCATCAATACCCGCTTCTTTAGCAATGGCGTTGGCGGTCGTTGGGTTATCACCGGTGAGCATCACCAGACGATACCCGGCGCGGTGCAGGCGCTGGAGCGCTGCGACGCTGTCGCTACGCAGTGGATCGCGCACCGCTAACAGGGCCGCCGCTTTACCGTCAATCGCCAGCAGTACCGGCGTTGTCCCTTGGGAGGCTTGAGCGGTAATCTCAGCTTCCATTTCAGTGGTATCTACCTGCTGTTCATTGAGCAGTGCCTGGTTTCCCAGTAGCAGCATGTGGCCTTCCGTTTCGCCACTGACGCCCAAACCGCGCAGCGTACGGAACCCGTTGACCTGCGGCAGGGTGACATCACCGGCTTTGTCCAGAATCGCCCTGGCCAGCGGGTGACTGGAACCCTGTTCAAGGGCCGCAGCCAGACGAATCGCCAGCGCTTCATCGGTAGTGCCAAAGGTTTTGATGGTGACAACCTGCGGCTTACCTTCAGTCAGCGTCCCGGTTTTATCAAACACAATGGTATCGAGTGTACTGGCGCGCTGCAGCGCATCGGCATCGCGTACCAGTACCCCGAACTCAGCGGCGCGCCCTACACCGGAAATAATCGACATCGGCGTCGCCAGACCCAGTGCGCAAGGGCAGGCGATAATCAGAACGGTGGTGGCAATCACCAGCGTATAGACAATTTGTGGCGCCGGTCCGAAGAAGTACCAGATTGCTGCGCTAACCAGCGCAATAACGACCACCACCGGAACGAATACCGAAGAGATGCGGTCAGCCAGTTTGCCAATCTCCGGTTTACTGCTTTGTGCCTGGCGCACCATGCGAATAATGCGCGACAGCGTGGTATGACTGCCTACGGCGCTGGCGCGGAACAGCACGCTACCGTCCTGTACGACCGTACCGGCGTGGACACTATCGCCTTCGCCTTTTTGTTGCGGAATCGGCTCTCCGGTCAGCATGGCTTCATCCAGCCAGGCTTCGCCCTGAGTGATTTCGCCATCAACCGGAACACGGTCGCCAGTGGTCAGGCGCAGCAACATTCCCGCCTGAACCTCTGCCAGCGGCAGATTCTTTTCACCTTCATCGGTAACGACGCGTGCGGTTGGCGGCGTCAGATCGAGCAGTTTTTCCAGCGCTTTGGAGGAGCGTTGGCGAGCCCGCGCTTCCAGCATATGTCCGAGGTTAATCAAACCGATAATCATCGCGCTGGCTTCATAATAAAGGTGTCGTGCTTCCATTGGGAACCATTGCGGCCAGAGGTTGACGCTCATGGAATAGAGCCATGCCACCCCCGTACCCAGCGCCACCAGCGTATCCATGGTCGCGGTGCCATTCATCAGGCTTTTCCACGCATTGCGATAAAAGTGACCGCCTGCGAAAACCATCACGGCAAGCGTTGCCAGACCAATCGCCAGCCACAGGCTGCGGTTGTCGTCACTCACCATCATGTTATCGCCAATCATTCCCCACACCATGACCGGAATACCCAGCAGCAGCGCGACGGCTGCCTGCCAGCGAAAACGTTTCATGGTCGCAACGGCGGTTTCCTGCTGGCGCTCGCGGCGCTTCGCGTCATCTTCTATGGCCTCAGCACCGTAGCCAGCTTTTTCCACCGCCTGCATTAAATCTGCAGCGGACGCACTGCCCATTACCAGCGCAGTACGTTCCGCCAGGTTTACCCGTGCCTGGGTGACGCCCGGTACGCTTTGCAGAGCATTTTGTACGCGGGTCACACAGCTGGCGCAGCTCATGCCGTTTAACAGCAACTGTTGGCTGTCATCATCAGCCGTAGCTGCCGGAAGCTCGGAAGGGACCGCTGCCAGTGCTTCCGACGGGATTGATGACTCCGTCAGCGGTTTAGCCTTTGGGTGGCTTAACTCCGCGCCGTAACCGGCTTGTTTGATGGTTTCAATCAGTGCTTCAGCACTGGCGCTCCCGGTGATGTGTGCTTCAGTCACGGTGACATCCGCTTGCTCAACGTCCGGGCGTTGTTCCAGACTTTCTTTAACGCGTTTTACGCAGTGACCACAGGACAGGCCGTCCAGGGTTAGATCGATTGTTTGAGACATAACCAACTCCTTTATTGCAGGATTTACTGACTGTGATAAAGGGTAAACCTTCCATCTGGGGGAAGGTCAAGCCCGGAATCCGCATTTGTATATGGGATCTCAAGCCATTCACCGTACTGATGAATATTTCTTGATTTTTATCAAATGATTGTCGCTGTTTTCTTCTGTTTAGCTGACTGTATTTTGACACCTCTAAATATGCTGAATGTATTTCTCTGCAGATAGCCTTTTAAATGTGATGAAGGTCTCTTTATTTAGCTTAAAGCATTAGTGAATATTATGATTTAATAAATGTAATTAATTTTTGTATAAGTCGATTTAATGACATCATTTGTTGACAATTAAAGTCGCGATTTTGTACTCTGAAACTGAACTCAAACCGATTATCTGGCAATTTGACTATTCTTTAACAATTAAGCTGGAGGCTGTATGTCTACGAAGTTATGGGGCGGGCGTTTTGATATGCCAACAAATAAATTAGTTGAATCCTATAATGCAACTATTATGTTGGAGCAACGGTTATGCCCTTTTGATATTAAAGGAAGTATTGCTCATGCCACCATGTTGGGGCGTCAGGGTATTATTACGCAAGATGAAGCAAATGCCATTATTGGCGGATTAACTCAGGTAAATAAAGAAATTGAAGCAGGTCAATTCATTTTCGATACTGTTGATGAAGATATTCATATGGCTATTGAAAGAAGGATGACTGAAATCATTGGCCCTGTCGGGGGAAAGCTACATACCGGTCGCAGCCGTAATGACCAGACCACCGTAGATTCTAAAATGCATATGCGAGCCACTATTCGCGAAATTCAACAGGACATTGTTAATCTACAAGAAATTATAGTAAATAAAGCAGAAGATAATATTGATGCGATAATGCCGGGCTACACGCATTTACAAACCGGTCAGCCCATTCTTTTATCGCACTGGATTATGGCTTATTACTGGATGTTACGTCGTGACTGGACTCGATTTGAAGACCTGTATCACCGTATGGGAGAGTGTCCTTTAGGCGCAGCAGCGCTTGCAGGAACGACTTTTCCTATTGACCGTGACTTCACGGCCCGTGAGCTTGGTTTTGATAAGCCGACTGAAAACAGTATTGATTCAGTCAGCGATCGTGATCATATGGTTGAATTCACCGCAGCTGCAGCGATGTGCTTTATGCACCTCACTCGTCTTTCAGAGGAACTGGTTTTATTCTCCAGCCAGGATTTTAAATTTATTGAGCTTTCTGATGATTTCTGTACGGGCTCCAGCATTATGCCACAGAAGAAAAACCCCGATGTAGCTGAAAAAATGCGCGGAAAGGGGGGGCGTATGTACGGAAATCTAATGGCCATGCTGACTATCATGAAAGGAATACCGCTCGCTTATAATACGGATATGAGCGAGGATAAAGAGCAGGTCTATGATTCAATGGATACGCTACAGGCCAGCCTGAAAATAATGGCCCCGATGCTCGATAAAATGGTCATTCTTGCAGAGAATACCCGTGGCGCGGCGGCCAGAGGGTTCTCGAATGCGACAGATATGGCCGATTACCTTGTGCGTAAAGGTATTCCTTTCAGAGAGGCTCACCATGTAGTGGGTAGTGCGGTTAATTACTGTATTAAGCACAAAAAAATGTTAGAAGAGCTCTCTATGGATGAATTCCGCTCATTTGATAATAAAATTGAAAATGACATCTATGAGAATATTTCTTTGGAGGCATGTATTAAAGCCAGAATGTCCTATGGCGGAACCGGACCGGATGCTGTTAGAAAACAGATTGATATAGCCAGAAAATATTTAAAATAATTCTGAATATAATAATCAATATCTCCCGGATGCAATGTCCGGGAGACTCTTTAAGGTGAAAAAAATGGACGTTTTATTCTTTATACAATTATTTATTGTACTCGCCTGTATTGGAATTGGCGGAAGGTATGGCGGAATGGGACTTGGTGCTGGTGGGGGATTAGGGGTTGCAATACTCGTTTTGGGTTTTGGACTCAAACCCTCCTCACCATCCATTACGGCAATGTTAATTATTATTTGTGTCATCGGCGCTGTTAGTATATTGCAGGCTGCCGGTGGGTTAGATTATCTGGTGAGAGTAGCTGAAAAGTTGCTTCGTAAAAAACCGCAGGCGATTACGTTTTTTGCGCCAATATTAACGTCGGTATTTACGTTATTCTGCGGAACCACTTATGTTGCGTTTTCCCTGTATCCTGTTATCGCAGAGGTTGCCGCTGAAGCCAAAGTCCGGCCCGAACGAGCATTATCCGCAACGGTCATCGCGGCCAGCGTCGCGGTTGCTGCCAGCCCAATGAGCGCGGCAACTGCCGGGATGCTGGCTATCCTGCATGAATATGCTGGGATCACACTGGGACAAATATTATCCATCGCTCTCCCTTCATTTTTTATGGCGGCAATCGTCACCAGCTTTTCAGTTTACAAGCGCGGGAAAGAGCTGGAAGACGATCCTGAATTTCAGCGGCGTGTTGCAGCCGGTGAGTATGAGTTCATGCATGTCGAGCAGAAAAAGGAGTATGTTGCGTCACCCGGTGCCAAAAAAGGCGTGGCCATCTTTGCTATCGGGGTTGTGTTGGTACTCATTTTGGGATCTTTTACAGAACTACTTCCTTCCTGGGATGGCAAGCGACTTTCAACCCCAATGGTTATTCAGATGATCATGCTAACCGCAGCTTTGTTCATCATGATTGTCGGCAAGGTTCCCAGCAGTACTTTGAATAGTGGTTCGGTATTCCGTGCCGGTTTGATGGGGGTCGTGGCAATACTCGGTGTGTCCTGGATGACAGCAACTTTTTTTGATGCTTACCAGTCAGAACTGATCAACGTTTTTGGCGGTCTGGTGAATGGTGCGCCAATGCTGTTTGGCATTGTGGTATTCCTGTTCTCCCTGGTCATCATGAGTCCGGCTGCGACGGTAGCGGCAATCATGCCCTTAGGCGTCACGCTGGGTATTCCCGCTCCGTATCTCATCGCTATATTTGCCTGTACCTGCGGTGATTTTATTATCCCTGGGGCGAATCAGATTGGTTGCGTGGCGTTTGACAGAACGGGCACAACCAAAATTGGACGTTTTGTGGTTAACCATAGCTATATTCGTCCTGGTTTCGTCATGGTTATCTCACAGGTCATTTTTGCCTACCTGATTGCGCAGGTTGTCCTTTAGTTGCAGGTGAAGAGAGATACAGTGATTGTGCTTTGACCTAAATGAGCGGCATCCCCTCTGTTTTATGCAGCAGGGGATGTCGTAAGGATAATATTTCGGCACTATATAATTTTGGCAAAGAGGAAACAGAAAAGGGTCGACGCCACAACGGTGACCAGACCTGGTAACATATAACTGTGATTTACTACATACTTACCAATACGGGTTGTTCCGGTCCTGTCAAACGCCACGCATCCAATCTGTGCCCCACCTGGAATAATAAACGATCCACACGTGACCGGAAGTAATGCTATCAGCGTTTCAGCCGGGTATCCCATTAATACGCCAGCAGGTAATAACGCCACCGCAGTTGCTGCAGGGCTATAAATCACGGCGGAAAGACCAAACACAATTATGCCGAATAGCACGGGGTTGTGAAATCCATGAAAAGCCGTATTAAATAATTCGTGCCAGGCTTCAAAGAAAGAGTTCATCATCCATGACAGGCCAAATATGGCAACGACACCGACCAGGCCCGCTTTAAAAACGGAACCTGAATCAAGTTTCGAAGGAGAAATTCGGCACACCATCATAATAATACACGCCGTGGTTAGCATGATTATTTGCAATGCGGTTGGGATGCTCATGCGCTCTATGCCGGAACCGGTGTTCCATACCGGTCGTAATTGAGGAATAGATCCCATAACAACAACCAAAATGATGCCGGTAAGAAAAATCAGCAATCCTCTCTTCGCTTCTTTTGTCACCATGTTTGCCGTACGATCTTCAGCCTTTATTGACTCAAATTCACCTTCAGCAACCCGGCGTTGAAATTCTGGATCATTTTCAAGCTCATGGCCTCTTTTAAAGACAAAAAGACAGCCAACCAGGCAGCCAAGAAACGTTCCGGGAACGGTCACTAATAAAATATCTAAAGCAGAAATATGTAACCCGGCAAGGACGGCAATAGTTCCTGTTACGACTGCACTCACCGGACTGGCAATGAGTCCAAAATTGGCGGCAATAACTGACATCGACATTGCTCGTTCCGGTCGTACTCTGGCATCTGCTGCTATTTCTGCAATCACCGGGTAAACAGAAAAGGCAACATATCCTGTTCCGCATATAGCCGTAAAAAGATAAGCGACCGCTGGCCCCAGAAAAGTGATGGCCCCAGGCCACTTTCTCAGAATTCGTTCAGCCATCGTAACGAAGAGATCCAGACCACCTGCTGCCTGAAGGATAGTGATACAAGTGATAACTGCAAGAATAATAGAAATGACCGTAATAGGGGGAGAGTCAGGAGGGAGGCCAAAGCCAAAGGTCAGAATAGCGAGCCCTAATCCGCCAGCAGCGCCTAAGCCAATTCCCCCAAAGCGCCCCCCTATACCAATACATGTAAGAACTATCGCAAACTGAATTACGAATAACACCATAATTAATTCCTTTTTGTTAACAAATATTTTAATATTATTCTAATAATGATGGGTTATAATTTTATCACGATGGTATATAAAGTAACCTAATTTATTATATTATTTATACTTATGAATGCAGTCACACTGTAATCAGAGAACGTTATGGATAAAAAAAACGAACTGTTTGAAAGTATTAAAGATTATCTACTTGATGATGCTAACCGTAAAGCCGACGGACGTATTGAAACAGAAACTGAACTCGCAGCTCGTTTTAATACCTCTCGCTATAAAGTCCGTCAGGCGCTCAGCACTCTGGTACAGATGGGGATGCTTGAACGCGCTCCTCGCCGAGGCAGCGTGTTGAAAAACGTGGGACAAAGCAGCATTAACAACCAACTGCTGATGCAGTTCGATCTGTCTGGTTTTGACATTACGGAATTTACAGAGGCCAGGATCCTGATTGAATGTGCGATCATTCCACTGGCAACCCGGCGAATATTTCCGGCCATGCTCTCGAAACTTGAAAATGAACTGAGGCTGATAGAGGAAAACGCAGACAACCCGCAAGAAGCCGATCAACACGATCGGGATTTTCATCTGCTCCTGCTGCAGGCAAGCGGCAACCGTGTTCTACAGGTTTTCTCCGATGTATTAATTACTTATTTTGAGAAAACAAGAGAGTCGTTACCGGCTAACGATCGGCAATATTTCCTGGATACTGCGACAAAACAAAGGGAAATCCTGTCATACATTAGAAAAGGTGATGCACAAATGGCTTCAGAACTGATGCGCGCCCATCTGCTGGAGAAGAAAATATAAGATGTTGGTGTTGCTAAAACCGGGGAGCGGGTTTGATCATTTCTTCATTTATCGCCCCGTTCAATCGTGGCTTTCCTGCTACGTGGTGGGCCTGATCGCTTCGGATCTATAAGAGAGAAGGATGTGCGTTATAATGAGATTCGGCTCTTCAATGATCTGATGGGGGAAATGTGAATATTAGCGATGTAGCGAAAAAAACCGGTTTAACCAGCAAAGCGATACGCTTTTATGAAGAAAAAGGGTTAGTGACGCCGCCGCTGCGTAGCGAAAATGGCTATCGCACATACAACCAACAGCATCTGAATGAATTGACGCTGCTGCGCCAGGCGCGGCAGGTTGGTTTTAATCTGGAAGAGTGTGGCGAGCTGGTAAACCTGTTTAACGATCCGGCGCGTCACAGCGCGGACGTAAAAAAACGCACATTAGAAAAAGTAGCGGACATTGAGCGGCATATCAGCGAGCTGCAGGCCATGCGGCTGCATTTGCTGGCGCTGGCGGAAAGTTGCCCCGGCGATGACAGCGCCGAATGCCCAATCATGGATAATCTTTCTGGCTGCTGTCATCACAAAGCAAAGGCTTAACGGCGAGGGGGATTCAGCATAAACACCACCGTGCCGCGGTACCACGGGGATTTCTCCAGCTGCGCTTCAGCTTGCAGATCCCGGCTACCGTTTTGCACCAGTCCCAGCTTAAAGGGAATGCGCAGGCGGCTGAGTGCGGGCAGATACGCCTGATAATTCGTTACCGTGCGTCGCCCCTGATAGCTCTGCACCACCAGTTCATCAACCGCCAACGCGTTCAGCGTGGCGACGTCGCCTGTTTTTGCCCAATCCAGTAGTCCGGTCACGCCAAGAGCAAACTCGGCAGGTAGCTGTTGGCGTAGCTGCTGTAGAAAACGGGCGTAATCGGCTAGCTGGTGGGTCGCCGCGTCAAAATCAACCTGCAGGCCGACGACGTGGTTGCCGGCGTTCTGCCAGCGTTGCATCAGCCGTATGATACGGGCAGGAATCGCTTCCGGTACGTCGAGCGTGGTAAAGCGTACGGTCAGCCAGATTGAGGGAAAAGTCAGCCGACTGACCGGCAGTCCCAGGCGCTGGAAAACTACGTTACCCGATCGAACCAGCACCTCGCCCTGATGCAGATAGACCGTTTGCGCGTTTTTCAGCTCATCACTGGCCTTCACCCCAGACCACAGCCAGAAGGCCGGATGTTCACGGGCGGCGACAACATCCGCCGCCTGTGCCTGGCCCACCAGTAGCGCGGTTACCAGTAATATTTGAGTTTTTGCGCCCACGGACTTCCCGGATACTGCGTTTTCAGTTGGGTGAACCAGCCCTTACGCTGCAGTTTATCCACGTCTTCACCGCCGCATTCGTTAGAGCCTGAAGGCGCATAGCACATGATGGCGCGATACAGCGCGAAGCTCTTATCTTCGACTTCGGCGGTGGGCGAGGTGATTACCTGCTGATAGTAGCTTTGCCTGTCGAACTGGCCGAAGGGGGTCTTGCGCGAAATGGCTGATTCAAGCACGTCGTTGCCAGCGCTGTTTTTCCACAGATCAACATGCGTTTGTGTGGTGCGGAAAAATTCGCCTAAACAGTTCAGCGCGTGGGCATCATCCGCTTTTTTACTCAATACCGTTACCGTTTCATTGAGGCTGCGGCAGGTATACCCGGCCTGAGCCGTATCGCCGTTCCAGTCAAAAGTGCTCAGGTTCACGTCATTAAACGCCTCGCCAATCACCGGCGGTGCGATTTCGCTGACAAGCTTTTTATCTTTCAACCAGTCGCCAAAACGATTCTCGGTAAGATCCCGTACCAGCAGCGTATGCAGGGCAATGGTACGTTCTTCGTTATTCGGTCCATGGACGGCCTGCTGACGCAGTTGTTCAAGTGTGGCCTGCGTTTTCAGCACCTGCGAGCGAAAACGCAGGTTAGTCACTGCGCTATCCGGGGCGAAAACCGCAGCCACGTCGCCGCTATAAACCAGCGTAGCGGCGAGCTTAGCCTGCACATACTGCCGCTGTTCGTTGTCCTGGCCGAGTTTCAGCAACTGCTGCCAGAAATCGCGTGCCGCGGTCCATTTCTTCTGGCCCATCAGCGCTTCGCCGTACAGCACCTGTTCGCTGAAGGCCAGCGTATCGTGCGGTGCAAGTTTCTGTGCTGGCGCTACCGCCTGGATAATCGCCCCATAGTTGCCTGTCGCCATCCACAAATTCAGTTGCAGATTGTGCCACAGCGGCAATTTTTGGCTTTGCTCAAACACCGGCTTGCTGGCGTCGAGTTGTGCCTGCGTCAGCGTGGGTTTGTTATTGCTATCCAGACGTAACGCGCGTAGCAGTTCGATGTAGCTGACTCGCGGCGCATCGGGGAAGGCTTCCAGCACGGATTGATCGTAGAACGCCATGCCGTAGACATTATCGTATTCGATGACGGTTTCACGCAGTTGCTGTGCGTCAGCCGACTGCTGGAGCGTCTGCTCATACAACCCGGCCAACTGCGGCCACGCCTGTAAATACCAGTTAATTCGGCGCAACATGCCGCGCGTGGAGTCGGCGTATTGCCCCTGCGGAAAGCGTTGCAGATAGGCTTGCGCCAGCGTTTGAGCCTGAGCGGCGTCCTCGCGGTTAATTTTTGCGATATCAAAATCGCCATATTCGCCCACGCTGTTCTGACTGCTCTTGTTCAGCGCCGTACGCATCAGCATGTATTGTGCGGTCTCCGCCAGCCACGGACGATCGCTTTTAGCGAGCTGAGTGAAATCCCGTTCGGCGCTGGCATAATCACCCGCATAGAAACTGGCGGCTGCCGCGAGATAACGTTTGTAATGTTGAGCTGGCAAATCCGTCGGGATAGTGGCGAGAGAGGACTCAATCTGTTCGCGGGTCGCGCCGGAGAACAGCCCCATACGCGCTTGCGCTAAGGCCTGACGTTGCTCTGCTGTTAATGCGGCATCGGCCAGCAGTGCGGCAAAAAACTGGCTGACGCTGGCGGTATTATTCGAAACATGACGGTTCTCATGCTCAGCGTCGTTGAGGTTGGCTTCATCCACATTAATGTTCAGTTCGGCCATCTGACGGGTGAGGGGGCTATCTTCGGCAGATGCCGGAGCAGAGGCTGGCTGCGGGGCTGTTTCATCCCACTGCGGGTGATACGCAAAATAGAAATCGCGGGAGCGGGTGATATCTTCAGGCATCGACTGCACGGGCAGATTAAAAGCTTTTTCCTGGCTCAGCAGTCGCAGCAGGTTGTCGCGGCTGTCGTTTTCCGGGTTAAAGGTCGGCGTGCCTTTCAGCAGGCAGCTGTCGTCGCTCCATTTGCAGTCTTCCATATCGAAAGAGGCGAATGCCTGTGGCGCGCCAGCCAGCAAAGAACAAAGGGCAACGGCGAGAGACGTCTTCCTGAACATAGTCTGAATTCCTGTCTATTTTAGTGTGATATCGCTTTGATAATCAGGGTAATTCCCTCAACGGCAATGACTTCAACCTGCGTTCCCGCGCTCAAATCGTCGCGGGCGCTGACGGGCCACGAACTGTCGCCGACGCGCATATGTCCACGACCATTAACCAGGGTGTTTTCCAGAATAAATCGACGGCCAACCAGCTGCTGACCGCGCTGGTTAAGATGGCTGTCGGCGGGTTTCTGCTCTTTCACGCGTTTTGCCAGCCACTTCCACCACAGCCAGGCTGCCAGCAGCGTGAGTACAGCAAACATCGCTCCCTGCCACGCCCAGTCGAGCGGGACAAGCCAAACCACCAGTCCGGTTATCACCGCTGCCACGCCGCTCCATAGCAAATAACCGTTACCGCCCAGCATCTCGGCGGCGAGTAACAGACCGCCGAGGCTGAGCCAGAAGATGTGCGGGTGTACCAGAATCATCGCTATCATGATTTTTTCCGCTCGCTGGCGCTGTCCTTAACCAGTTCGGCGATCCCGGCAATGGAACCCATCAGACTGCTGGCATCCAGCGGCATCATCACGACTTTGCTGTTATTCGACGAACCGATATGCTGCAACGCTTCGGTGTATTTCTGCGCCACGAAGTAGTTCACGGCCTGGATATCCCCGGCGGCAATGGCTTCAGAAACCATCTGCGTTGCGCGGGCTTCTGCTTCCGCGGAACGTTCACGCGCTTCAGCCTGTAAAAACGCGGACTGACGCTCACCTTCCGCTATCAGGATTTTTGACTGCTTCTCACCCTCGGCCTTGACGATCTCCGCCTGGCGGATGCCTTCTGCTTCCAGAATGTAGGCGCGCTTGGTACGTTCGGCTTTCATCTGTGCGTTCATGGCGTCAATCAGTTCCGCCGGTGGGCGCACGTCACGAATCTCAATACGAGTGATTTTGATGCCCCAGGGATTGGTGGCCTCATCAACAATATGCAGCAGACGCGTGTTGATGTTGTCACGCTGGGAGAGCATTTCATCAAGCTCCATCGAGCCGAGAACGGTACGAATGTTGGTCATGGTCAGGTTGATGATCGCCAATTCCAGGTTGCTGACTTCATATGCCGCTTTCGGCGCGTCGATCACCTGAATAAAGCACACAGCATCAATCGAGACGTTGGCGTTATCTTTGGAGATGACTTCCTGAGAGGGAATATCAAGCACCTGTTCCATCATGTTGATCTTACGGCCAATACGATCCATGAATGGCACAACAAGGCTTAACCCTGGTTGCAGAGTTTTGGTGTAACGTCCGAAACGCTCCACCGTCCACTGGTATCCCTGTGGGACGATTTTGACGCCTGCGCCGACGATGACCAGCGCGACAAAAATAAGAATAGGAATAAAAATGAGCATTGATGAAACCTCCTGTTGTGCTGTCCTTTACTGCTTCATTAATCAAATTATACCCGATTAATCAAGGTGGCTCCCCTATAATAAATTACAGGAATATACCCTTCATACTTCAAGCTGCATGTGCGTTAGCTACGTTCGCTCACTCCAGTCACATAGTTAACTATGCTCCCGGAGGTTCACTCACTTGCCGCCTTCATGCAACTCGAATTATTTTGGGTATAGACTGTCTGCACGAAAGAGGTAAAAAAGGATCGATAATGGAAGAAAGCAGCATTTTGCTTCAGTTGAAAAATGTCGCCTGGCAGGCGGGGGCGACGAAGGTTCTCAATAACATCTGTTTTAATCTCCATGCCGGAGAATTTAAGCTGATTACCGGCCAGTCCGGCTGCGGTAAAAGTACGTTATTGAAGATTGTGGCGTCGTTAATAAGCCCGAGTTCCGGCGAAATTCTCTTTGAGGGCAAGGAGATAACAACGCTTAAGCCGGAAGCTTATCGCCAGCAGGTCTCTTATTGCGCGCAAACGCCCGCTTTGTTCGGTGATACCGTCTACGACAACCTCATTTTTCCCTGGCAAATTCGCGATAAACGCCCGGAACCGGATGTGTTTCTGGAAGATCTGGCCCGTTTTGAGCTGCCTGAAAGCATTCTCAAAAAAGGGATCAATGAACTGTCTGGCGGCGAAAAGCAGCGCATCTCGTTAATTCGTAATTTACAGTTTCTGCCAAAAATCCTGCTGCTTGATGAAATCACCAGCGCGCTGGATGAGTCCAACAAACGTAACGTCAATGAATTAATTCACCACTATGTTCGCGACAAGAATATTGCCGTGCTGTGGGTGACGCACGACAAAGATGAGATTAATCATGCGGATAATGTCATCACTCTTCAACCGCACGCCGGAGAAATGCAGGAAGTAAGCAATGAACGAGCATAATATTACCAATGAATCACTGGCGTTAGCGATGATGCTGGTGGTGGTCGCCATACTGATCAGTAATAAAGAAAAGCTGGCGCTGGAAAAAGATATTCTCTGGAGCGTTTGCCGGGCGGTGGTTCAGCTTATTATCGTCGGCTATGTGCTGAAATATATTTTCGGCGTCAACCACAGCATTCTGACCTTATTGATGGTGCTGTTTATCTGTTTTAACGCCGCCTATAACGCGCAAAAACGCAGTAAATATATTGATAACGCTTTCCTCTCGTCGTTTATTGCCATTACGGTTGGGGCGGGGTTGACGCTATCGGTACTGGTGTTGTCCGGCTCTATTGAGTTCACGCCGATGCAGGTGATCCCGATTTCAGGGATGATTGCAGGTAATGCGATGGTGGCGGTGGGGCTGTGTTACAACAATCTGGGGCAGCGGTTTAACAGTGAACAGCAGCAAATCCAGGAAAAGCTCAGCCTCGGCGCGACGCCGAAGGTGGCCTCCGCGCCGCTGATTCGCGACAGCATTCGCGCCTCGCTGATCCCGACGATCGATTCCGCCAAGACCGTGGGGTTGGTGAGTTTACCGGGGATGATGTCTGGGTTGATTTTTGCCGGTATTGACCCGGTAAAAGCGATTAAGTATCAGATTATGGTGACGTTTATGCTGCTTTCGACCGCCAGCCTGTCGACCATTATTGCCTGCTACCTGACCTATCGGAAGTTCTATAATTCACGCCACCAATTAGTCGTAACGCATTTGAAGAAGACGTGATGTGATGCCGGAGGGAGCGGTATTTGTCGAATTTCCAGGCCCGATGAGCGCAAGCGCCATCGGGCAAAATCAAACGATTAATACAGCAGCGCGTACAGCTGGCGGCGGTATTTCGAGGCCAAGGCATCGCCGGTTCCCAGCGCGGCAAGGATCTCCTGGAAGGTTTTACGCGCCTGACCGTCGGCTGCCGTAAGATCTTTCTTCAGGTGGCTGAACAGCAATTCCAGCGATTCTTCGTTACGCCCGACCTGATGGAGTTGAATGGCTAATTGCGTGGCCAGCGCGGCATCCTGCGGGTTGCTGGCAACCTGTTGCTGCAACTGTTGGATTTCCGGCGTATCCGCCGCCTGCTTCAGCAGTTCAATCTGTGCCACCAGCCCCTGATAACGGGTATCCTGATCCTGCAATGGAATTGTTTTCAGCACCGCTTCGGCATCGTCAGAACGATTGAGGGCGATTTGCGTTTCCGCCAGCAGCAGGCCGATTTCGCTGCTCTGGTTGGAGATCTGCCAGGCTTCTTTCAGCAGCGGCAGCGCATCCGCGTGATTCCCGGCTTCGATGAACTCGATAGCCTGACGCGCTTTCAGCTCTTCTTCGCTCGGCAGCACTTTATCCAGCAGCGCACGAATAACCTCTTCTGGCTGCGGGCCCTGGAAGCCATCTACCGGCTGACCGTTCTGGAACAGATAAACCGTGGGGATCGCGCGCAGACCAAACTGGGAGGCGATCATCTGTTCGGCGTCGCAGTCGAGCTTAGCGAGAATAAACTGACCATTATACTGGGCGGCAAGGCTCTCCAGCACCGGCGTTAATTGCAGACAATGCTGGCTGCGCTCAGACCAAAAATAGAACAGGACCGGCGTGGTCATCGACTGTTCAAGGGTCTGCTGCAGGTTAGATTCATTAATGTTAACAATATTCTGTGTGGACATGGAGTTACTCTCTTTTGTCGATTTCTTGTTACATGGGGGCTGACGCGCGAGCTTCAACTCAACCCTGTAAAATTTTGTCCATTATGCGGCCTGGCAGCAGGCGTTTAAGCAGCATAACTGCCCAGGTGACCAGCGTAACCGGATAACGTAGCTTGGGTTTGTCGCTCTCGAACGCATGACGCACTTTGGCGACAACCGCTTCCGGCCCCAGCGTAAACCGCGCGGCAATGCCGGGGTTTTCAACGGGGGCATCGCTCTGCGTCTGGTTAACGTTTTCGGTAAAGCGGGTGCGGATGGGACCCGGTTCAATCAGGCTGACCTTAATCCCACTGTGACGCAGCTCCATACGCAGCGCGTCGGACCAGGCTTCCAGCGCATATTTACTGGCGGCATAGGCGCCACGTCCCGGCGTTGAGATCAATCCCATTACCGAGGAGGTCATCACGATGCGTCCTTCGCCGTGAGGTAGCATGGCGGGCAACAGACGCATGGTAAGCTGGTGTGCGCCAAAAAAGTTGGCGGAAAACTGCTGCTCCATCTGCTCACGGCTAATCGTGGGCAGTGGGCCGTAGACACCGTATCCGGCGTTGTTAAAGATCCCATATAAACGATTATCGGTCAGGGCGATCACCTCATCGGCGGCGCGATCCACGCTTTCGGGTGAATCCAGATCCAGCAATACGCCGGTGAATCCCATGCTGTTCATACGCGCGACATCGTCAGGTTTGCGGCAGCCAGCCAGAATTTGAAAACCCTGGCGCTTTAGCTCAAGCGCGCTTTCCAGACCGATTCCGCTGGAACATCCTGTTATTAAGACCGATTTTTGCATAACTTTACCTGTCAGGATCTCCGTTGAATTACGAGTCGTGATTAACTAGAGGAGTGAGATGTTGCGCCATCCAGTCGGCAATAAACGGCTGGGCGTCACGATTAGGATGAATACCATCATCCTGCATCCACTGGGGTTTCAGATAAACCTCTTCCATAAAAAAGGGCAGCAGAGGGATATCAAACTCTTTGGCGAGCTTTGGATAAATCGCGCTAAAGGTTTCATTATAACGGCGACCGTAGTTTGCCGGCAGACGAATTTGCATCAATAGCGGTTCGGCATTTGCCGCTTTCACGTCCTGCAAAATCGTGCGCAGGGTTTGCTCGGTTTGCGCAGGCGCAAAGCCGCGCAGGCCATCGTTGCCGCCAAGTTCGACCAGTACCCAACGCGGCTGGTGCTGCTTCAGTAATGCAGGCAGACGGGCCAGACCCTGCTGCGAGGTGTCGCCGCTAATGCTGGCATTCACCACCGGCGTTTTGGTTTGCCATTTATCATTAAGTAGCGCAGGCCACGCGGCGCTGGCGGACATACGGTATCCGGCGCTCAGGCTGTCACCCAGAATTAATAACGTGTCCGCAGCGGCGGCGCGGAAAGTTAACAGAACCAGGAACAGGAAAGGCCAATGCCAGCGGAAAACATTGTTGAAGTTCATCGTCTTAAGAAATCCGTCGGTCAGGGTGATCATGAGCTATCCATCCTTACCGGAGTTGAACTGGTTGTCAAACGCGCCGAGACCATTGCGCTGATTGGCGAGTCGGGATCGGGGAAATCCACGCTGCTGGCGATCCTCGCCGGACTGGACGATGGTTCCAGCGGTGAAGTGAGTCTGGTGGGGCAGGCGCTACACACCATGGATGAAGAAGCGCGGGCGCAGCTGCGGGCAAAACATGTGGGATTCGTTTTCCAGTCATTCATGCTAATCCCGACCCTGAACGCGCTGGAAAACGTCGAACTGCCCGCGCTGTTGCGTGGTGAAAACAGCGGAAAAAGCCGCGACGGGGCCAAAACGCTGCTCGAGCAACTGGGGCTGGGAAAACGTCTGGATCATCTTCCGGCCCAGCTTTCCGGCGGCGAGCAGCAGCGCGTGGCGCTGGCACGGGCCTTTAACGGTCGCCCTGACGTGCTGTTTGCCGATGAGCCGACGGGCAACCTCGATCGCCAGACCGGAGACAAAATTGCCGACCTGTTGTTTTCTCTGAACCGGGAACACGGCACCACCCTGATTCTGGTAACCCATGACCCACAGCTGGCGGCGCGTTGCGACAGACGCTTACGTCTGGTGAATGGACAGTTGCAGGAGGAGGCATGATTGCACGCTGGTTCTGGCGCGAATGGCGCTCGCCTTCATTACTGATTGTCTGGCTGGCGCTGAGTCTGGCGGTGGCCTGCGTGCTGGCGCTGGGGAACATCAGCGACCGTATGGAAAAAGGGCTGAGCCAGCAAAGCCGCGAGTTTATGGCGGGAGATCGCGCGCTGCAAAGTTCGCGTAGCGTGCCGAAAGCATGGATTGACGAGGCGCGGCAGCAGGGTTTGAAAGTCGGCGAACAACTGACTTTTGCGACCATGACTTTTGCCCGTGACACGCCGCAACTGGCGAACGTCAAAGCGGTAGATGACGTGTATCCGATGTACGGCACGTTGCAAACTAATCCGCCGGGGCTGAAACCACAGCCAGGCTCGGTGCTGCTGGCCCCGCGATTGATGGCGCTGCTCAACTTAAAAGTCGGTGATTCCATTGACGTCGGTGATGCCACGTTGCGCATTGCCGGAGAGGTGGTGCAGGAGCCGGACTCCGGTTTTAATCCGTTCCAGATAGCGCCGCGCCTGATGATGAGTATGGCGGATGTCGAAAAAACGGCGGCGGTCCAGCCGGGAAGCCGCGTGACCTGGCGCTATAAATTTGGCGGAACGCCGCAGCAACTGGAAGCCTATGAGAAATGGCTGCTGCCGCAGTTAAAGCCCGAACAGCGCTGGTACGGGCTGGAGCAGGATGAAGGCGCGCTGGGGAAATCTCTGGAGCGTTCGCAACAGTTCCTGCTGTTGTCGGCGCTGTTAACGCTGCTGCTAGCAGTTGCCGCGGTTGCTGTGGCGATGAGTCATTATTGCCGTAGCCGTTACGATCTGGTGGCTATACTGAAAACGCTCGGCGCGGGTAGAGCGCAACTGCGTAGGCTGATTGTTGGTCAATGGCTGATGGTGCTGGCGTTGTCTGGCGTTACCGGTGGGCTTTTCGGGCTGGTGTTTGAGCACGCGCTGGTGGTGTTACTCAGGCCGGTCCTGCCCGGCGAGCTGCCGCCCGCCAGCCCCTGGCCGTGGCTGTGGGCCTTAGGCACCATGACGGTAATTTCGCTGTTGGTAGGATTGCGTCCTTATCGGCTACTGCTGGCGACGCAGCCACTACGTGTGTTACGCCGTGATGTAGTAGCAAACGTCTGGCCGCTGAAGTTTTATTTGCCGGTAGTATTGGTCGTTGTGGTCGTCCTGCTCGCTGGACTGATGGGTGGAAGCCTGCTGTTATGGGCCGTGCTGGCCGGGGCGGTCGTACTGGCGCTGGTGTGCGGCGTGCTCGGTTGGATGCTGCTTAACGTGCTGCGTGGTCTGACGCTCACCTCGCTGCCGCTGCGCCTGGCGGTCAGTCGTTTGTTGCGCCAGCCGTGGTCAACGCTGAGCCAACTGTCGGCATTTTCACTTTCCTTTATGCTGCTGGCGCTGCTGCTGGTGCTGCGCGGCGATCTCCTCGACCGCTGGCAGCAGCAAATGCCGCCGGAAAGTCCAAATTATTTCTTGATCAATATTGCCACCGAACAGGTGGTACCGCTGAAATCATTCCTGTCGGAACATCAGGTGATCCCGGAATCGTTCTATCCGATAGTACGGGCGCGTCTGACGGCTATTAATGAGAAGCCAACCGAAGGCAACCAGGATGAGGCGCTTAACCGCGAGCTTAATCTGACCTGGCAGGATACCCGACCGGATCATAATCCGATAACCGCCGGAAGCTGGCCGCCAAAAGCGGGTGAAGTGTCGATGGAAGAAGGGCTGGCGAAGCGGTTAAACGTGAAGCTCGGCGATCGGGTGACCTTTATGGGCGATACCCAGGATTTCAGCGCCACGGTCAGCAGCCTGCGTAAAGTGGACTGGGAAAGCCTGCGGCCTAACTTCTTCTTTATTTTCCCTTCCGGTGCGCTGGACGATCAGCCCCAGAGCTGGTTAACCAGCTTTCGTTGGGAGAACGGCAACGGCATGTTGACGCAGCTTAACCGCGAATTCCCGACCATCAGCCTGCTGGATATTGGCGCCATCCTCAAACAGGTGGGCCAGGTGCTGGAGCAGGTAAGTAGGGCGCTGGAGGTGATGGTGGTGTTGGTTACCGCTTGTGGCATGTTGCTGCTATTGGCGCAGGTTCAGGTGGGGATGCGTCAACGTCATCAGGAACTGGTGGTCTGGCGCACGCTGGGAGCAGGCAAGAAATTGTTGCGTACTACGCTGTGGTGCGAGTTCGCCATGCTCGGGATGGTCGCCGGGCTGGTGGCGGCCATCGGTGCGGAAACCGCGCTGGCTGTATTGCAAACCCGCGTATTTGATTTCCCGTGGGAGCCAGACTGGCGGCTGTGGGTTGTGTTGCCGCTTTGTGGGGCATTGCTCCTCTCTCTCTGCGGCGGATGGCTCGGTTCACGTCTGCTAAAAGGTAAAGCGCTGTTCCGTCAGTTCAGTAGTTAATTCCTGTCAGTGATGATTACGCACCGGTTTTTTAAATCGGTGCGTTTTTTTATCTATGTAGCACAAATTGATAACTCCTTGATATTTAACAGCACAGAACAATAAAAACCCAACAACACGAGTGTATTAATAAACGTTAATATTTGTATGCTGAATAATTGGCAGGCTATCTATCAAGGTACAAATAATGACTATAAAAAAAACGGCGCTGGCGGTATCGATCGGCGCAGCAGTGGCATTAACGACTTTCGCTTCCCAGGCGGAAATCACGGTCCTGAAACAAGATCCGCAGGCGGGCGATCCGCTGAGCCGTCTTAACTTCACCGTCGGCGGGAGTATTCGTCCGCAGTTCCAGAATATGGCCGGTGACGATGGTAAGAATGGCTACAAACGTAATGGCTTCGACGGCGGGACGCGTTTCCGCTTCGCCGCAGATTACTATCTGTTTGATGACATCAGTTGGGTGAGCTACTACGAGCTGGGCGTTAACTTCCCGGCCATGTTCAACTGGGATAATCACTACGCTGACGGCGCCAACGATACTACGCGTCGTATGCTGTACACCGGTCTGAAGAGCGCGACCTGGGGTACGCTGACCTTTGGTCAACAGAACAGTATTTACTATGACGTGGTCGGGGCGAAAACGGATATCTGGGACTACGATATGATCGGTCAGGCGCCAGGTAACGGTATCAATGGCGACTATGACGGTTCCTATCGTACACGTAAATCGCTGAAGTATAAGAAAACGGTGGGTGATGTCGATCTCTACGCATCTTATCTGTTTAGCGATGATTACAACCCGAACAACGGCCTGCGTTACAAGCGTAAAGGCGGCGGTTCGTTGGGGGTGGATTATCACATCACCGATGACCTGACCTGGGGTACCGCGTGGAACTATACCCGTGCGGAAATGCGCGGCGACGGCAACAAAACCTACGATCAAAATATCGTCGGTACCGCACTGAGCTGGAAACCGGATAACTGGACCTTCTCAATGGGCGGCGGCTGGTATCAAAACTTCATGACCACCAAAAAAGTTTCGGTTAACGACTACTTTGCCGGTGATGCGTGGGGTCTGGAATACTTCGCGGGTTATACCTTCCCGGTTGGTCAGTATGCGCTGAAATCTGTTCAGCCTTACTTTATGGGCGATCGTATCGAATATGTGAATGGTCGTAACTATCTGCGTACCGACAACGGTGTGGGTATCAGCTTCCAACTGGATTACGGTTTCCGTGTGGATTACGAACACGTCTTTACCTCCAGCACCGACAACCTGGGCGATATGAACCTGGTGCGTCTGCGTTACGACTTCTAATCGAACGCCAGCCAAACGGAACGCCCGATGCGCTTGCGCTTATCGGGCCTACGGGAGCAGGGTGATCACGTTATGTGTAGGCCGGATAAGGCACTTGTGCCGACATCCGGCTTTTTCATGCCTTCTCTCATTTGAAAACACATTTCGCAACATCATGAAATAATTTCAAGGACAGCGGGTTGTGATCTGTGTCATGTTAGAAATCTGCCTGTTATCAGGCCAATGAGAACAACGCCGCCTGAACGGCGTGAGACATGACACCACAACGTTAAAATGGAGAAAATATGGGATTGCGTCAGAGTTTACGCGTCGCGACCGGGGCGCTGTTACTGGCCTGCGGATTACAATTTGCTCATGCGAATAGTGACCCGCATACCATCGTGTTTGGCGTCGCGCCTGGGCCGTATGGCGATATGGTGAAACAGGCCATTGCCCCTACGCTGAAAGAGAAAGGCTATAAGGTAGTGGTGCGCGAATTCAGCGACTATGTGCAGCCGAACATGGCGCTCTCCAACGGCAGCATTGATGCCAACCTGTTCCAGCACTCACTCTATTTTGACAAGTTCACCGCCGATAAAGGGCTGAAGCTGAGCAAGCTGATTGTGGTCCCAACGGCCGGGATGGGGTTTTACTCGCACAAAATTAAAAGCCTGGATGAGTTGAAAAAAGGGGATGTGATCACGCTGTCCAACGATCCGACCAACCTGGCCCGCGGTCTGCGTTTCCTGCAATCCATTGGTCTTATCACCATTAAAGACAATATCGATCCCACGAAAGCCTCCGAGCGTGATATCGCCAGCAATCCGAAAGGGCTGGTGTTTAAACCCCTGGAAGCGGCACAGCTGCCGCGCACTTTGGACGGTGTGACCGGCGCGCTGGTCAACGGTAACTTTGCCGTGGCGGCAAAACTGGATCTTTCCAGTGCCATCAAGCAAGAACATCTGGACGAAAACCTGAAAAATATCATTGCGGTACGCAGTGAAGATGCGGATAAACCGTTCGCGAAAGATATTGTTGAAGCGGTGAAGTCGCCGGCGTATCGCGCGGTGATCGACGATCCGCAAAACATCTACAGCGCCTTCCAGAAACCGGAATGGATGTCGGCAGCCCAATAATCGCTGCATGCAAGGGTTAACAGGGCAGCGACGACTGCCCTTTTCGCATTTCTGAGGTGGATATGATTGAGATTGAAAAGGTTTGCGTGGATTTCACCGCAGGCCGTGGACCCTCAACCCGGGCGGTTGATGACGTCAGCTTGCACATTGGCGCGGGCGAGATATTTGGTATTGTCGGGACCAGCGGCGCGGGGAAAAGTACGCTACTGCGCACCTTGAACGCCTTAACGCGTCCGAGCCAGGGAAGCGTGAAGGTAAACGGCGTAGAAATTTCTGCGCTGGAAGGAACGCAGTTACGTAAAGCGCGTCAGCGCATTGGCATGATTTTTCAGCACTTTAATCTGATGCATACCCGCACCGTGGCGCAAAACGTTGCCTTTAGCCTGAAGGCTGCCGGATGGGAACGCAGCAAGATTGGTCCACGCGTCACCGAGATTCTGGCGCTGGTCGGACTGTCTGATAAGGCGAACCGTTTTCCGGTTCAGCTCAGCGGGGGTCAGAAGCAACGCGTTGGCATTGCTCGTGCGATTGCCAATCACCCGGATGTGTTGCTGTGTGATGAACCCACTTCCGCGTTAGATCTCGAAACCTCGGCCACGATTCTGGCGCTGCTTAAGCAGATCAACCAGCAGTTGGGGATCACGATCGTGCTGATCACTCACGAGATGAACGTGATCAAATCGATTTGCGATCGCGTGGCGGTAATGTCCGGCGGCAAGGTGGTGGAGTCCGGTGAGGTGTTTGACGTTTTTGCTCACCCGCAGCACGCCTTCACCCAGCAACTGGTGTCGCATACCCTCAATCTGACGTTACCTGAACGTCTGCGCCAGCATCTTCCCGGCCAGTTGCTGAAAATTCTTTTTATCGGCGATTCGGCGGAACAGCCTGTGCTGTCAGAAGTTGCCGTTAAATTTGGCGTGGCGGTGAACATTCTGCACGGCAAAATTGAATATATCGGCGAACGCGCGCTGGGGATTCTGGTGGTGCAACTCACCGCGCCGCATAACCCTTCTGCGGTGGATGTGGCCGTAGAACATATCCGTCAACGTACTGCACAAGTGGAGGTGATTCGTGGATGATTTATTGCCTGATTTGACGCTGGCGTTTAATGAAACCTTCCAGATGCTGAGCATCTCAACAGTGCTGGCGATTATTGGCGGTTTGCCGCTCGGTTTTCTTATTTTCGTCACCGACCGGCATTTATTCTGGCAGAACCGTTTTGTATATCTGCTCAGCTCCGTGCTGGTGAATATTATCCGCTCGGTACCGTTTGTGATCCTGCTGGTGCTGCTGCTACCGCTCACCCAGTTTTTGCTCGGCAATACCATCGGGCCAATTGCGGCATCGGTCCCGCTGTCGGTGGCGGCTATCGCCTTCTATGCCCGGCTGGTTGATAGCGCGCTACGAGAAGTGGATAAAGGCATTATTGAGGCGGCGGAAGCTTTTGGCGCCAGCCCGATGCGCATCATCTGCACCGTTCTGTTACCTGAGGCGAGCGCGGGGCTGTTGCGTGGGCTGACGATAACCTTGGTGAGCCTGATCGGTTACTCGGCGATGGCCGGAATCGTTGGCGGCGGCGGGGTAGGTGACCTGGCGATTCGCTTTGGTTATTACCGCTATGAAACCCAGGTCATGATCGTCACCGTCGTCGCGCTGATTATTTTGGTGCAGGTCGTCCAGGTGCTGGGCGACTGGCTGGCAAAACGCGCGGATAAGCGCGACAGACACTGATCACTACGCGTTAAGCCATCCGGCCACGTCCTGCCATGTGCCGCGAAAGACGATTTTCGCGGCTTTCTTTTCCAGCTGATAGCGATACATCGGATCGTAATACTCGTTGAGCAACGGCACCAGCCAGCCCATGTGGGCGTCGGTACTGCCCGTCGACTGCTGTTCGCGCAGAGCCACGTCCAGCAGGGCGGTCAGCTCGGCAAAACGCTGTAACCCCAGACGACGGCGGATAGCGAACAGGCCGTGGTGCAGATACTCACTGTATTCCTCCCAGCCCTGGCGCTCACCATAAGCCTGGGTAAAATCGTGGTGCATGCGCACGAAATACTCCTCGCGCAGACGCTCCAGACGCAGCTCAAAAGGATCGTCCACCACCGCAATGGATGCCTCGGTCATGCGCTCGCGCAGGCATTCGGGCAGATGGTTAGCGCCGATCATCCGGCCTTCATCTTCCAGCACCCACTGGCGCAAATCCTGTCGGCTGTCCGTTTTGAGCATTTCGACCGCCAGCAGGTTTTCAAAACTCGCCTGGCTCAGCTGCGGCTCCACGGTACGTCCAAACGAAGAACCGCGATGGTGCGCCAGTCCTTCGAGATCCACACCGTTCGGCTGCTGTTGCACCAGTTGCGTTTTACCGTTCCCGGTACAGCCGCCAATTAAGACGATCGGTTTTTGCACCAATTCTTCCGTTAGCCGTATGACTGCCTGGCGCAGAGCTTTGTAGCCGCCTTGTATCAGCGGGTAGTCAATGCCGGACTCGCGCAGCCATTGCTGCACGATATGCGAACGCTGACCGCCGCGCGCGCAGCATAAATATCCTTGTGGGTGCTGACGACAGGCATCCTGCCAGGCGTTCATGCGCTGTTGGCGGGTTTCGCCCGAGACCAGTTGATGGCCCAACTCGAGGGCAGCCTCAGGCCCCTGACGTTTATAGCAGGTACCGACGGCGGCACGTTCGTCATCGTTCATTAAGGGGAGGTTGACTGCGCCCGGCATCGCGCCTTGTTGAAATTCGACGGGGGCGCGTACATCGATTATGGGCGTACCGGCGAGCAGAATCGCGCGATAGTCCTGTGCTGTTTGTGTGTCTTGCATAGTAAAAAACGAAACCTCAAATCATCTTGCGTATCATTTTACGCGCCAAATAGCAGGATGACTTGATTTTCAATCGCGTGCATTGTTGAAAATTGCTAAAAATTCGGCGATTTCTGGTTTTCGCTGCGTAAATAACGTCACAATATCTTCCACAGCCTTACCTGCGCCAAACTTATGCCAGGCGAGACTTAAGGGCGAAGGGGGGCGCATGGTGGGAATAATGCTACTGACCAGTTGCCCGTTATCAAGCAATGGCTGGCACAGCGGTTGCGGAACAAAGCCGATACCCACTCCAGCAAGATGCGCCGCAATTTTGGTTTCCATGTCCGGGACAATAATCTCTTTTTGACCGGGAAGCCGCCACGCGACACGTTTGGTCAGGGTGCGCGCACTGTCTTCAATGTTGATCGCCGGAAAACGGCGCAGTTGCGCTTCCGTTAATGGACCGCTGACTTCAGCCAATGGATGATTCGCCGACATAACAAACCGCCACTGAACAGACCCCAAAGGATCGAGGGTAAAGGTGTTTGCCATCGGTTCAGTGCCCGTGACGCCGATGGCCAGAGAGAATCCTTCATATAGCAATGAATCCCAGACGCCCATATAAATTTGCCGGGAAAAGTGAAACTGAGTAAAGGGATAGCGGGCATTTAGCCAGGACAACAGGCGAGCAACGGCTTGCGGGCTATACAGCAGGTTGTTGACCACGATGTTCACCTGACGCTCTACGCCGTCGTTCACTTGCTGTAATTCGCTGGGCATGCTGTCCAGCCAGGCGAGCCAGTCTTTTGCCTGAGAAAGAAGATGCGAGCCCGCGGCGGTTAACGTGACGCTGCGGGTGGTGCGAAAGAACAGAGCAACCCCGGTATTTTCTTCCAGCAGCTTAATGCGGTAGCTGATGGTGGCCGTGGTTTTACACAAGCGATCTGCCGCCCTGGAGAAGCTCCCTGTTTCGGCTACGCCAATAAAAGTACGCAGTGTTTCTGGATCAAACATCGTCAGCTACTCCCTGAATGCTCTTCCGCAAGCCTGATTTCTTGTTCTCTGATTTATAAGTATTTTTACATAATGGCCTTGTTTAAATTGTGGTCTAAATCGAATTTTGGAAAAATATTCCAACTTTTGTGTTGATGTTAAATCCTGAAGGTTTTAGATTGCATGATATTGAAGCCGCTAAGGGTTCTGGCTGCGGTTCAGAGGAATTTAGTTACAAGGAAAAGATGATGAAACTTGAGGTATTACCGTTAAATCAGCACACGTTCAGCGCCTATGGCGATGTCATAGAAACCCATAAACGTGATTTTTTTCATATCAATGATGGGTTGGTTGAGCGTTATCACGACCTGGCCAATGTCGAGATCCTTGAGCAGGACCGGACGCTCATCAGCATTAACCGTGCGCAACCGGCAGCGATGCCCATCGTTGTGCATGAGCTGGAGCGCCACCCGCTGGGCACCCAGGCATTTATGCCCATGAAGGGCGAAGCGTTTGTGGTGATTGTCGCGCTTGGTGAGGACAAACCCGATCTTTCCACCTTAAAAGCCTTTATCACCAATGGTCAACAGGGCGTGAATTACCACCGCAACGTCTGGCATCACCCGCTGTTTGCCTGGCAAACCGTGACCGATTTTCTGACGGTCGATCGCGGTGGTAGCGATAATTGCGATGTTGAACGTATCCCGGCACATGAACTCTGTTTTGCGTGACGCTATTGGCCTTCTTGCTTAATATGAGCATATTGTTCATTGTTTATGCTCATATTTTGGGCCGGAGTAAATGTAGTGGAGACGGAAGTAAGACGGCGCGGCAGGCCTGGACAGGCGGAGCCGGTTGCGCAGAAAGGCGCTCAGGCGCTCGAAAGAGGCATTGCGATTTTGCAGTATCTCGAAAGAAGTGGGGGGAGTTCGTCAGTCAGCGATATTTCCGGCAGTCTGGATTTACCGCTCTCCACTACTTTTCGCCTGTTAAAGGTTTTACAGGGTGCTGATTTTGTCTATCAGGACAGCCAGTTAGGCTGGTGGCACATCGGTTTAGGCGTCTTCAATGTGGGCTCCGCGTATATTCATAATCGCGACGTCCTGTCGGTAGCCGGACCGTTTATGCACCGATTAATGCTGCTGTCAGGCGAAACGGTTAATGTCGCGATTCGTAATGGCACTGAAGCGGTGCTGATTGGCCAGAAGGAGTGCAAATCGATGGTCAGGATGTGCGCACCATTGGGCAGCCGTATGCCGTTGCATGCTTCCGGCGCAGGGAAAGCACTGCTTTATCCGCTGATGGAAGAAGAGTTAATGGACATTGTCGTGAAAACGGGTTTGCAGCAGTTTACGCCGAACACGTTGGTGGATTTTCCTACTCTGCTGCGTAATCTGGAACAGGCGCGCGAGAATGGCTATATCGTCGATCACGAAGAACATGTTGTTGGATTGAATTGCATCGCTTCGGCTATCTATGACGATGCAGGCAGTGTAGTGGCTGCCATCTCTATTTCGGGGCCCGCATCCAGACTGACGGAAGAGCGTTTTATCAGTCAGGGTGAGCTGGTACGGGATACCGCACGAGATATCAGTACGGCGCTTGGCTTAAAAGCACCCGTAGCTTAAGTCGTAACCCGCTCAGAGGAGCGGGACTTTTTTGGATTTTTTTAAAGTTGGAAAAACTTTCCAATAAAAAGAGGTAGAAAGAAAATGGCAAAAATGAGAGCCGTTGACGCGGCAATGTATGTGCTGGAAAAAGAAGGTATCACCACCGCATTTGGCGTGCCTGGAGCGGCAATCAACCCGTTCTATTCCGCAATGCGCAAGCACGGAGGCATCCGTCACATTCTGGCTCGCCACGTTGAAGGCGCCTCCCATATGGCGGAAGGTTATACGCGTGCCGCTGCAGGCAACATTGGCGTCTGCCTTGGCACTTCTGGCCCAGCAGGAACTGACATGATCACTGCGCTGTATTCCGCCTCTGCCGACTCTATTCCTATTTTATGCATTACCGGCCAGGCGCCTCGTGCCCGCCTGCATAAGGAAGATTTTCAGGCTGTCGATATTGAATCTATTGCTAAGCCGGTCAGCAAAATGGCGGTAACGGTACGTGAAGCGGCACTGCTACCTCGGGTTTTACAGCAGGCATTCCACGTCATGCGCTCAGGTCGCCCTGGGCCGGTGCTGATCGATTTGCCTTTTGATGTCCAGGTTGAAGAAATCGAATTCGATCCCGACATGTATGAGCCGCTGCCGGTGTACAAACCTGCCGCCAGCCGCAAGCAAATTGAGAGAGCGCTGGAAATGCTGATCCAGGCGGAACGTCCGGTCATCGTAGCGGGGGGCGGGGTGATTAATGCTGATGCTTCCGCACTGCTGCAACGTTTTGCGGAGCTGACTCATGTACCGGTTATCCCGACGTTGATGGGCTGGGGATGTATCCCTGACGATCATGAGTTAATGGCCGGCATGGTAGGGCTACAAACCGCGCACCGCTACGGAAATGCCACGCTGCTTGCTTCTGATATGGTGTTCGGTATTGGTAACCGTTTTGCTAACCGTCATACCGGTTCCGTCTCGAAGTACACAGAAGGGCGCAAAATCATTCATATCGACATTGAACCGACGCAAATTGGTCGTGTTCTGTGCCCGGATTTAGGTATTGTTTCTGATGCCAAAGCCGCGCTGACCTTGTTGATTGACGTCGCTCAGGAAATGCAGAAAGCCGGGCGTTTACCTTGCCGGAATAGCTGGGTTGATGAATGCCAACAGCGTAAGCGGACGTTACTGCGTAAAACCCACTTCGACAACGTCCCGGTGAAACCACAGCGTGTCTACGAAGAGATGAATAAAGCCTTTGGTCGCGACGTTTGCTACGTCACCACCATCGGATTATCACAAATTGCCGCCGCGCAAATGCTGCACGTGTTTAAAGAGCGTCATTGGATCAACTGCGGTCAGGCTGGCCCTCTCGGCTGGACGCTGCCTGCGGCATTAGGGGTTTGTGTTGCCGATCCAACACGCAATGTTGTCGGGATTTCGGGGGATTTTGACTTCCAGTTCCTGATTGAAGAACTGGCGGTAGGCGCGCAATTCAACATTCCTTACATCCATGTGCTGGTCAACAACGCCTATCTGGGCCTGATTCGTCAATCGCAGCGTGCTTTTGATATGGATTACTGCGTCCAACTGGCGTTTGAAAATATCAACTCCAGCGAAGTGAACGGCTATGGCGTCGATCACGTCAAAGTGGCAGAAGGATTAGGTTGTAAGGCCATTCGTGTCTTCAAACCTGAAGATCTCGCTCCGGCGTTTGAACAAGCCAAAGCCCTGATGGCGCAGTATCGCGTTCCGGTTGTTGTCGAAGTGATCCTTGAGCGAGTGACCAACATCTCGATGGGTAGCGAGTTGGATAATGTGACCGAGTTTGAAGAGGTTGCAGACGGTGCAGTTGATGCGCCAACCGAAACCTGTTTTATGAAATATGAATAGAGGAGGTGACAGATGTTACGGTTCTCAGCCAATCTTTCCATGCTGTTTCTGGAATACAGTTTCCTTGAGCGTTTCGACAAAGCGGCGCAAGCGGGGTTTCGTGGCGTAGAGTTTATGTTTCCCTACGATTACGACATTAACGTATTAAAAGAAAAACTGCAGACCAATAAGCTGGAGCATACGTTGCATAATCTCCCCGCCGGAGATTGGGCGGCGGGTGAACGTGGTATCGCCTGTATTCCGGGTCGCGAAGAAGAATTTCGTGATGGTGTAGCGGCGGCTATTCGCTATGCAAAGGGGCTAGGTAATAGAAAAATCAATTGCCTGGTAGGTAAAACACCGGCGGGTTTTTCGGCTGAACAGATCCAGCAAACGCTGGTGGAAAATCTGCGCTATGCGGCCAACATGTTAGCGCAAGAAGATATTTTATTGCTGATTGAGCCGATCAACCATTTTGATATTCCTGGCTTCTATCTCACCGGTACGCATCAGGCGTTAGTGTTAATTGATAGCGTCGGTTGCGATAATATCAAAATTCAGTATGACATTTATCATATGCAGCGCATGGAAGGGGAGTTAACCCAAACCATGACTACGTGGGCAAATAAAATAGGTCATTTGCAAATTGCAGATAACCCTCGTCGCGGAGAGCCAGGGACTGGGGAAATCAATTATGACTTTATTTTTAAGTTTATTGATAAATCAGGTTATGACGGCTGGGTCGGTTGCGAATATAAGCCGCTGACTACCACCGAAGCGGGATTATCGTGGATTAATCAGTATCGATAATTTGTAAGTAATTTCAGGCAACACTATTTTTTCCACTCTGTTGGAAGGGAATCGTTTTGCCTGAATTCAGGAATACCGACAGATATAAAAGAGGTTGCAAATGAAACTGGGATTTATTGGCCTGGGTATTATGGGATCGCCAATGGCGATTAATCTGGCGCGTGCCGGACATCAATTACATGTCACGACCATTGGTCCGGTGGCTGACGAGTTGCTTTCACTGGGGGCTGTTCATGTTGAAACTGCGAGTCAGGTAACTGATTTTGCAGATATTATATTCATAATGGTGCCGGATACGCCCCAGGTTGAAGAAGTGCTTTTTGGTGAACACGGGTGCGCTAAAAGCGCATTGCAGGGAAAAACCATTGTCGATATGAGTTCTATTTCTCCTATCGAAACTAAGCGTTTTGCTCAGCAGGTTAATGAACTCGGCGGGGACTACCTGGATGCGCCCGTGTCTGGTGGGGAAATTGGCGCTCGCGAAGGGACGCTGTCCATTATGGTTGGCGGTGAACCCGATGTATTTGAACGGGTTAAACCGCTCTTTGATATTCTGGGAAAAAATATCACCCTGGTGGGTGGGAATGGTGATGGCCAAACCTGTAAAGTGGCTAACCAAATTATCGTGGCCTTAAATATTGAAGCCGTTTCTGAAGCGCTGGTATTTGCCTCTAAAGCGGGCGCGGATCCGGTTCGCGTGCGTCAGGCATTAATGGGCGGATTTGCCTCATCTCGTATTCTGGAAGTACATGGTGAGCGCATGATTAAGCGCACTTTTGATCCCGGTTTCAAAATTGCATTGCATCAAAAAGATCTCAACCTTGCATTACAAAGTGCAAAGGCGCTCTCGTTGAATTTGCCTAATACGGCAACCTGTCAGGAGTTATTTAATACCTGTGCCGCGAATGGTGGAAGCCAGTTGGATCACTCGGCAATGGTTCAGGCTCTGGAATTAATGGCTAATCATAAATTGTCATGATCGTTGGTATCGCTGCGATCCTGCAGCGATACATTCTAATCAGACACACTTTGGAAAGGTGCATGTCATGAGTGAAAAAAATAAATCCGGTATTGAATACTGGAAGAAGATCGTCGTCGTAATGAGTCTGGGTTGGGTTGCGATATGGATTTATCGCACCGTATTAACCCCTATTTATCCTGAGATTCAGGCTTCATTGGGTAATGTCAGCAATGCTGAAATTGGCGCCATTGCCAGTTTCTATTTTTTCGCCTATTGCAGCATGCAAATTCCCTGCGGAATTTTGGTCGATAAGCTTGGCCAGAAAATTATGCTGATGTGTGGGTTTACGCTCTTTATTATTGGTACGCTCAGTATCGCAAAAGCCACTGGACTGGTGATGATCTATGCCGGTTCGCTGATGGCGGGAGCGGGCTGCGCCTCTTTCTTTAGTTCAGCGTATTCACTCTCTTCGGCAAATGTCCCGCAGGCTCGCCGCGCACTGGCAAACGCCATCATTAATAGCGGTTCTGCGATTGGGATGGGGATCGGTTTAATCGGCTCCAGCGTGTTGGTTAAAAGCATGAGCATGGCCTGGCAAAACGTGTTGTTCTTGGTTGCGGCTGTGCTGGTGGTGATGCTGTGCGTGTTTACTTTGGTTATCCGCGGTAAGGCAAAAAGCGAAACGGCGGCGTCAGACCAAAAAACGCAGACAGCAACGATGACAGAAGAGAAAAGTCCGCCGCTGTTTTCGGGATTATTATGCAGCGTCTACTTCCTCTATTTCTGTACCTGCTATGGCTATTACCTGATTGTGACCTGGCTTCCGTCTTATCTGCAGACTGAAAGGGGATTTGATGGTGGTGCCATTGGCGTTGCCTCGGCTTTGGTCGCCGTAGTGGGGGTTCCCGGTGCGTTGTTCTTCAGCCATCTGTCCGATAAATTCCGTAACAGCAAAGTCAAAGTCATTCTTGGGCTGGAAATTATGGCCGCCGCAATGCTGGTGTTTACGGTGTTATCGCCGAATACCACGATGTTGATGGTCAGCCTGACCCTGTACGGTTTACTGGGAAAAATGGCGGTAGACCCGATCCTGATCTCCTTCGTGTCTGAGCAGGCGTCGGCGAAAACGCTGGGCAGAGCGTTTAGCCTGTTTAACTTCTTTGGTATGAGTTCAGCCGTTATTGCGCCAACGTTAACCGGATTTATTTCCGATTTGACTGGCTCAAAAGAGATAAGCTTTGTCATCTCAGCTTGTCTGGTTGTTACCGGAACGCTTATTTTTGCCAGTGTGACGTTATATAAAAAGAAAGCAACGCCAGTTATTGCTTCAGCATAAAAATATAATTAAAACCATTTGCATTACTTTATATATTGTTTTTGTTCCGCATAGCTAAGCCCATTACAACGTTATCCGATACGTGACAAGAGGGATTTATGGAACATCAAAGAGAACTATACCAACAACGTGGTTATAGTGACGACTTATTACCAAAAACGGCAGCACAACGAAACTGGAAAACATTTAACTATTTTACTTTATGGATGGGGTCAGTACATAACGTACCTAATTACGTTATGGTCGGCGGATTCTTCATTCTCGGGCTGTCCACATTCAGTATTATGCTGGCTATTATTATTAGTGCATTGTTTATTGCATTAGTCATGGTTATGAACGGTGCCGCCGGCAGTAAATACGGGGTACCTTTTGCAATGATTCTGCGTGGCTCGTATGGCGTACGTGGCGCACTTTTCCCAGGTTTATTAAGAGGCGGGATTGCTGCAATTATGTGGTTCGGTCTGCAATGTTATGCCGGATCGCTGGCTTTTCTTATTCTGATTGGCAAGATATGGCCTGGTTTTTTAACGTTGGGCGGTGATTTTACATTACTGGGGTTGTCTCTGCCGGGGTTGATCACATTTCTTATTTTTTGGCTGATTAACGTCGGTATCGGTTTTGGCGGCGGTAAAGTATTAAATAAATTCACTGCGATCCTGAACCCTTGCATTTATATCGTTTTTGGCGGAATGGCTATCTGGGCGATATCCCTGGTAGGAATTGGCCCCATTCTGGACTACATTCCGGGTGGTGTGCAAAAAGCGGGCAATAGCGGATTCCTGTTCCTGGTCGTGATTAACGCCGTGGTTGCGGTATGGGCCGCTCCGGCGGTGAGCGCATCTGACTTTACACAAAATGCCCACTCATTCCGTGAACAGGCGTTAGGTCAGACGCTGGGTCTTATTGTCGCATACGTGTTATTTGCGATAGCCAGCGTGTGTATTATTGCCGGGGCCAGTATTCATTATGGAATGGATACCTGGAATGTGCTGGATATCGTACAGCGCTGGGACAGTCTGTTTGCCTCCTTCTTCGCAGTTTTGGTTATTCTGATGACAACAATCTCAACAAACGCTACGGGTAATGTTATCCCGGCTGGTTATCAGATTGCCGCAATTGCGCCAACAAAACTAACATATAAAAATGGTGTATTGATTGCCAGTATTATTAGTCTACTGATTTGTCCATGGAAACTCATGGAAAACCAGAGCAGTATTTATCTGTTTCTGGATATCATTGGCGGTATGCTCGGTCCTGTTATTGGTGTTATGTTAGCGCATTATTTTGTCGTTATGCGTGGCAAGATTAATCTTGATGAATTATATACCGCCAGCGGAGATTACCAATATTATGATAATGGATTTAACCTGACTGCATTCTCCGTAACGTTAGTAGCTGTAATTCTTTCACTGGGTGGGAAGTTTATTCCATTCCTTGAGCCGTTATCGCGAGTGTCGTGGTTTGTTGGGGTTATTGTCGCATTTGTGGCATATGCCTTACTGAAAAAAAGAACGGTTGGACAACCAGCCGGAGTACAAAAAGCGACAGGCCAGTTGTAATGAAATCAGTAAAAGTAAGTTTAAGAGTGCATTATTTATAAAAACTATCTGTATCCATACAAGGAGTTCGTTATGTCTTTTGATTTAATTATTAAGAACGGTACTGTTATTTTAGAAAATGAAGCTCGCATTGTTGATATAGCCGTCCAGGCAGGAAAAATCGCCGCCATTGGCGAGAATCTGGGTCAGGCAAAGCAGGTAATGGATGCGACGGGTCTGGTGGTTTCACCAGGCATGGTCGATGCGCATACCCATATCTCTGAGCCGGGGCGTACACATTGGGAAGGCTATGAGACCGGAACGCGTGCCGCGGCAAAAGGCGGTATCACCACAATGATCGAAATGCCCCTCAACCAACTGCCCGCGACGGTGGATCGTGAAACCATCGAACTGAAATTTGATGCGGCAAAAGGCAAATTGACCATTGACGCCGCACAGCTTGGCGGTTTGGTTTCTTACAACCTTGATCGTCTGCACGAGCTGGATGAGGTTGGTGTCGTCGGTTTTAAATGCTTCGTTGCCACTTGTGGCGACCGCGGAATCGACAATGACTTCCGTGACGTTAACGACTGGCAGTTCTACAAAGGCGCGCAGAAGTTGGCAGAGATGAACCAGACGGTCCTGGTGCATTGCGAAAATGCGCTCATTTGCGACGAGCTTGGCGAGGAAGCTAAACGCGAAGGCCGTGTGACGGCACATGATTATGTGGCTTCACGTCCGGTTTTCACCGAAGTGGAAGCTATTCGCCGCGTGCTGTATCTGGCGAAAGTCGCCGGTTGCCGCCTGCACGTTTGCCATATCAGCAGTCCGGAAGGCGTGGAAGAAGTGACCCGTGCCCGCCAGGAAGGCCAGGATGTGACCTGCGAATCCTGCCCGCATTATTTTGTGCTGGATACCGATCAGTTTGAAGAAATTGGCACCCTGGCAAAATGTTCTCCGCCGATCCGCGATCGGCAGAACCAACAAGGCATGTGGGAAAAACTGTTCAATGGTGAGATTGACTGCCTGGTTTCCGACCACTCGCCATGCCCACCAGAAATGAAGGCTGGCAATATCATGCAGGCGTGGGGCGGCATTGCCGGACTGCAGAGCTGCATGGATGTTATGTTTGATGAGGCCGTGCAAAAACGCGGTATGTCGCTGCCGCTATTCGCTAAATTGATGGCAACCAACGCCGCAGATATTTTCGGCCTGAAGCAGAAAGGACGTATTGCCCCGGGTAAAGATGCTGACTTCGTCTTTATTCAACCGGACAGCAAATACGTTCTTAAAAACGAAGACCTGGAATATCGCCACAAAGTCAGCCCGTATGTTGGCCGGACGATTGGCGCGCGCATTACGAAAACTATTCTTCGCGGGGATGTTATCTATGACATCGAGCAGGGATTCCCGGTAGCGCCAAAAGGTCAATTTATCCTTAAACATCAACAATAATGTGATGTGAATTAATGCCCGTCATGCTGGCGGGCATTCTCTATTTTAAGGTATGAATATGCTTCCTGTTATTAACCGCGAAAGTTTGCTGTCTGGCTTTCAGTGGTTTTTCTTTATTTTTTGCAATACGGTCGTGGTCCCCCCAACGCTGGTTTCTGCTTTTCATCTCCCTGCGAGCAATCTGTTAATGCTCACGCAGTACGCTTTTTTCACGACATCGCTGGCCTGTCTTGCGCAGGTCATTTGTGGCCATCGCCGCGCCATTATGGAAGGGCCGACCGGTTTATGGTGGGGCACCATTCTGACAATTACTCTGGCGGAAGCGTCACGCGGGACGCCGCTCAATGATATCGCCACCAGTCTGACCGTCGGGATTGCCATTTCCGCTGTGCTGACGATGATTATCGGCTTTAGCGGCTTAGGACACCGGTTGGCCCGATTATTTACCCCAACGGTGATGGTCTTTTTTATGCTGCTGTTGGGCGCTCAGCTCACCACTATCTTTTTTAAGGGCATGTTGGGATTGCCTTTTGGTATTGCTGACACCAGTGTCAAAATTCAACTGGCGCCTTTTAGCCTGGCGGTTGGCGTGATGTGCTTCATCCTTGCGATGATCATTTTTTTACCGCAGCGGATCTCCCGTTATGCCCTGCTGGTGGGGGCTGTGGTGGGATGGGGACTTTGGCGACTGTGCTTTCCATCAACGTCTTTGCCGTCTGGTGAATTAAGTTGGCAGTGGTTCCCATTAGGCAGCCATGGCAGGCTGTTACCCGGTATTATCCTGACTGCGGTTATCACTGGTCTGGTGAATATCAGTAACACCTATGGCGCGGTGCGCGGCACGGACGTCTTTTATGCGCATCAAGGTAACAGCAGTTCGCGTTATCGTCGTAGCTTTATCATTTCCGGTTTTATGACGCTGGTGACGGTACCTTTTGCTGTTATTCCATTTTCACCTTTTGTCTCCTCAATCGGGCTGTTAACACAAACTGGCGACAGTTCGCGAAAATCATTTATTTACGGCAGCGTATTATGTTTATTGGTAGCGATAGTGACGCCGCTAACCCGATTATTCTGCGCCATTCCACTGGCAATTAGCAGTGCCGTTATGCTGGTCTCTTATCTGCCGTTGCTCTATTCCGGTCTGGTTTTCAGCCAGCAAATCACCTTTACCGCACGAAATATTTATCGGCTGGCACTCCCGCTGTTTGTGGGTATTTTTTTGATGGGGCTGCCTCCGGTTTATTTACAAGATCTTCCACTGACTATTCGGCCATTACTGAGTAATGGCTTGCTGGTGGGGATTTTACTGGCAGTGCTTATGGAAAACCTCATTCCATGGGAACGCATTAAATAACATGATGAAAAGGATTGATGATGAAAATTGTAATTGCGCCTGATTCGTTTAAAGAGAGCTTAAGCGCCGACCAATGCTGCCAGGCAATTAAAGCTGGATTTTCAGCCATATTCCCGGATGCAGAATATATTTGTTTGCCAATTGCGGATGGCGGAGAGGGGACCGTGGATGCCATGGTGGCAGCGACAGGTGGGAAAGTGGTCTCTCTGGAGGTCTGTGGGCCGATGGGGGAAAAGGTCATGGGATTTTATGGCCTGACCGGTGATGGAAAGACCGCCATTATTGAAATGGCTGCGGCGAGTGGACTGATGTTGGTTGAACCGCAGGCGCGTAATCCACTGCTGGCGTCAAGTTACGGTACTGGTGAGCTGATTCGGCATGCGCTGGATGCTGGTATTCGTCATATTATCCTCGGCATTGGCGGGAGTGCGACAGTTGATGGCGGCATGGGGATGGCTCAGGCGCTAGGCGTGCGGTTTCTTGACGCGCAAGGGGCATCATTGAGGGCGGGAGGCGGTAGCTTGTCTCGCCTCGCAAGCATTGACCTGCAACAGTGCGATCCGCGGCTGACAGCATGTCGGATCGAAGTCGCCTGTGATGTGGACAACCCATTGGTTGGCCCGCGCGGCGCGGCAAGGGTATTCGGTCCGCAGAAGGGGGCGACGCCGGAAATGGTTGAGAAACTGGAAGAAGGGTTACTCAACTACGCGCATGTGCTGCGAGCGCTGACCGGTGAGGATGTCTCTCAGGTTGCGGGCGGTGGGGCGGCGGGCGGAATGGGCATCGCCGCGGCTATCTTTTTGCAGGCCATCATGAAACCAGGGATTGAGATTGTGCTGCAGGCCGTTCAACTGGAGCAGTCCATTAAAGATGCATCGCTGGTCATCACCGGCGAGGGACGTATTGATTCGCAAACGGTCGGAGGGAAAGCGCCAATCGGTGTTGCTTCTGTTGCTATGCAGCATCATGTTCCGGTTATTGGTATAGCCGGGGTGCTGGGGGACGGCGTGGAGGTGGTTCACGATCATGGTATTGATGCCGTATTCAGTATTTTGCCGCGACTCGCGCCGTTAACGGAAGTTCTGGCGAGCGGTGAAACCAACCTTTATCACTGCGCGCGTAATATTGCTTGCGCGATGAAGCTTGGTCAGGCGATGAATCTGCGTTAAGCATAAAAAAAGCCACGGTGTTAACCGTGGCAAAACCCAACATAGCTAAATAAAAAATTATCAGGCGGGCTGTTCGCCGTTAAATCTCAACATCCCGGTTGCAATCTTTGGAGTAGATGTAGCTGAACGCTTCACCACGCCCCACACCGTAACCCGCCTGCAGGGAGTACGCGCCCATAAAGATGTAGTCGCCTTTTTTCACCGGGATCCACTGATTATCGAGGTTATAAACGCCCTGGCCTGAGAGAATATAAGCCCCATGTTCCTGTACATGCGTTTCGATATAACCATGGCTGGCGCCGGGTTCGAATGACAGAATATGCATATTCATATCGAAGCCTAATTCTTTAGGCAGGAAATCCAGCAGGATCACGTCATCCATGCCTTCATAATGAATACGTTCTAACTGGTTGGCATTACCGGAGACCAGCCACGGTGAATGGCCTGCCACCGGCGTATAACGGCGTTTGTATAAAAACAGTTGGCTGTCTTCTGCCTGGGCATTATTAAAGGTGAGCAGTTCACCTGGCGGGCAATACAGATATCCGCCCTGAGTCAAAGCAAATGTTTTACCTTCCGCTTTCGCCTCAATTTTGCCGGAAATAACATACACGAACGTTTCAATACCTTCACCGCCAAAACCACTGTGGTGGCCGCCGTTCTGGTGTAGGGTCACCAGATAGTCAACAAATGACGCGCCCAGTTTTGGCGTTGAGAGGATGGTGACGTCACAGTTTTCAAAACCCGGAATGATGTTTTTAACCAGTCCGTCCGGGGTTAGCAGGGCAAAGTTACCGTGTTTTACAATTGCGCGATTAGCCAGTAAATCATCGCGATAACCCGTGACGTTATTCAGATATCCCATGGGTGACTCCTTATTTCTGCCAGGCAAGTTGATGAAGCATTAATGCCAGAGTTTTGACCCCTTCGGCAAGGTCGTTAATGTTTGTGCGTTCAGCGGGGTTGTGGCTGATACCGTTAATGCTGGGAATGAAAATCATGCACGTCGGTACGCGAGGCGCGAAAATTTGCGCATCATGACCCGCGCCACTGTGCATTACACGGTAGTTCAGCTGTTCTTTTTCACACAGTTCGGTAAGGGTAGATACCAGTTTACTGTCCATCGGGACCGGCGTTTCATCCATCCACAAATCGATATCAATGCCGATATCCATTTCATCGCAGATGGCGCGCATGTCGTTTTCCAGTTGTTGAGTAAAATCACGCAATACGTCGGCATCGGTATGACGGCAATCGATCGTGAAGGTCGTTTTTCCTGGCACCACGTTAACGGTGTTCGGCTGCGGCTCGACCTTACCAAAGGTCAGTACCAGAGGATCGCCATGCTTTTTGGCTTTCTCGATAGACTGGCTGCAGATGCGACTGAAAGCGTAAACGGTATCGCGACGGTAGCTCAGCGGCGTTGTCCCCGCATGGTTGGATTCGCCGTTCAGCGTTACCGTGTAGCGACGTTGTCCGACAATCGCGCTGACGACGCCTATCGACTGGCCATTGCTTTCAAGCACGCAACCTTGTTCGATGTGTAATTCAACGAAGGCTTTGATGTCATTACGGGCATGAAGCGGCTCTGCGGGGAGAGTAAAACCGCAGGCGTTCATTGCGTCAACAAAACGGGTGCCTTTCGCGTCCTGAATGTTACGGACGTCATCGGGATTGGCCAGCCCAAAAATGTTTTTGCTGCCCCAGAATACATACGGGAAACGGCTGCCTTCCTCTTCCGCCATGGAAACCACTTCTACCGTTTTCAGCGGTGCGCCGTAGGTGCTCTTGAGCCAGTCAACCGCGAGCCACGCCGCTAACGCGCCAAACTGACCGTCAAGATTGCCGCCGTTGACGACGGTATCAATATGCGAGCCGCTTAAAATGACCTGTTCAGGCGATTCGCTCCCGAGCAGACGACCGTATAAGTTGCCCACTTCATCAAAGCGCGTTTCCAGGCCGCTGGCGTCCATGCGCTTTTTGAATTGCTGTTGTGTTTCAAGCCATTCTGGCGAATATAGCAAACGCGTCATCCCACCGGTCGGATCTGCGCCGAAGGAAGAGAGCCAGGGAAGGGTTTCTTCTATTGCATGACGAAAATGGTCGATCATATGAAATTCCTGTTTCAATAATTATTGTGCAAAGGGATTCTTTGTTTCGTATGACTTGAGATAGAGGGCATCGGAAATCAGGTATTGATAAATATCATCAACAATGTCGATACCATGGACCGCAGCATTGCGTTGATTAATATCTTGATCCTGTCCGGGGTAATAAACCTGTTTAAAGCCGGGTGCAGGAGTAACGTTATTTAACTCTTGCATAGTCTGGCTGAGGTGCTGTCGGAATAATTGGCTGGAGGAGAAAAAGTCGGGATTAATAACCAAATGCAGTTGGCCTAAATTCCGACCGGCATGTAAATCTTCATACATTGAACTGACCTGACGGCCAAACGGTAATCCTAATAAAATGCCGGATAACACATCGATCATCATCATCAGGCCATAGCCTTTTGGCCCAGCCGCAGGTAGCAACGCATTGACAGCAAATGGATCGGAAGTCGGCGCGCCGTTTTTATCAACGGCCCAGGTATTCGGAATCGGCTCGTTGCGGGAGCGGGCATCCAGAACTTTTCCCCATGCTTGCACTGTCGTCGCCATATCAAACGTCATGATATCGTCGCCTTCTCCTGGCGCAGCGAAGGCTAACGGATTGGTACCGTAGTAAATATCTGCGCCGCCGAACGGTACCACCATCGGGTCGGACTGGCACACGGAGAGGCCGATCAGACCAGCGCGAGCGGCTTGCTGCACAAAGTAAGAAATGGCCCCGCTGTGCCCCATTCGGCTAATGCCAACGACGGCGACACCATTTTTTTTGGCAATTTCAATTGCATGCTCCATACCCATCTTTGCAGCGACTTGCCCGGCGGCATTATCGGCATGCAAAATCGCTGTACAGGGACCGGTATCTTCAAAACGAAATGTGGGTTCGCGGTTGGTGCCGCCTTTTGAAATGCGCTCAGCATAGTATTCAACGCGTACGGCGCCATGAGAGTGTATGCCTCTGGCATCGGCGTAAACCAACACCTCGGCAACCGTTGCGGCGTGCTCACGTTTTAGTCCGGCCTTGCAAAGCTTATTCTCGATAAGCTGGTGGAGTGTTTCCCGACTGATTTTCATCTGTCTTCCTTTTTAACGACGGTGTGAAGCATGACTGCCGTTAACATACCGGGAATTAAAATTGATTATGTGATCCAGACACACAAAAAAATATAGTTAGAATTTATTTGATAATCAGTATGGATTTGCCCTTTCTTTTTAAATAAATAATGCCGTTAAAAAATAATGTTTAATCCTCTGGTGGTTGTTAAATTTATTTTGTTAATAATTCCAGTGTGATGTCAGTCACTCTATTTGTGATTCCAGATATATACCGTGAGCTACACATTAACACTACTCGTGCAATTGCCATGGGTGCAATTATTAAGGGGTTGTTATGATCCACGCCTTTATTAAAAAAGGGTGTTTTCAGGACTCTGTCAGTTTAATGATTATTTCACGCAAGCTGAGTGAGTCCGAAAATGTAGACGATGTATCGGTCATGATGGGAACGCCAGCAAATAAATCATTGTTGGAAACGACCGGGTTTTGGCATGACGATTTTAATAATGCGACGCCAAATGATATTTGCGTGGCGATTCGCACCGAAACGGCTGATGAAAGTATTACGCAGGCCATTCTGCAACAACTGGATGAATCGTTGCAACAGCTGGCGCAGGCCACCGGCGGTAGCCAAACGCTCCTGCAGGTCAGACGCTGGGAAAGCGCGTGCCAGAAACTGCCTGAGGCGAATATGACGCTCATTTCCGTCGCCGGTGAATACGCGGCGGAGCTGGCGAACCAGGCGTTGGATCGCAACCTGAACGTCATGATGTTCTCCGATAACGTGACCCTGGAAGATGAAATCACCCTGAAGCGCCGTGCGCAGGATAAAGGTCTGCTGGTGATGGGACCGGACTGCGGAACCGCCATGATTGCGGGCACGCCGCTGGCTTTTGCCAACGTGATGCCGGAAGGCAATATCGGTGTGCTGGGCGCCTCCGGCACAGGGATTCAGGAGCTCTGTTCACAGATAGCGCTGGCCGGGGAAGGTATCACTCACGCCATCGGTCTGGGCGGACGGGACCTGAGCGCCGAGGTAGGGGGGATTAGCGCGCTTACCGCGCTGGAGATGCTTGGCGCAGACGACAAAAGCCAGGTGTTGGCTTTTGTGTCGAAACCACCGGCGGAGGCTGTTCGCCAGCATATCGTGACGGCGATGAAGGCCACCGGCAAACCCGTGGTTGCCCTATTTTTAGGTTACACCTCCGCGGTCGCCCGTGACGAAAACGTCTGGTTTGCCGCGACGCTGGACGATGCGGCCCGTCTGGCCTGTTTACTGGCGAGAGTCGCGGCGCGACGCAGCTCGCTTTCCACCACAGGAGACGGTGTGATTCGAGGGTTATACACCGGAGGTACGCTGGCTGCCGAAGCCGCTGGGCTGCTAGCCGCACACCTGAATGTCACTGCGGATGAACAACATCACCATGGCATGATGCTGGATGCCGCCGGGCACCAGATTATCGATCTGGGAGATGATTTTTACACCGTCGGGCGGCCGCATCCGATGATTGACCCTGCCTTACGTAATCAACTGATTACGGATCTGGGGACGCAGCCGCAGGTACGCGTACTGTTAGTTGATGTCGTGATTGGTTACGGCGCGACGGCCGATCCGGCCGCATCGTTGGTTCAGGCCTGGCAGAAGGCGTGCGCTGCCCGAGACAGCGAGCAACCGCTGTATGCGATTGCGACAGTGACAGGTACAGAACGCGATCCGCAGTGCCGTTCATTGCAGATTGCCACACTGGAAGATGCCGGAATTGCCGTAGTGAGTTCACTGCCTGAGGCAACGCTGCTTGCCGCCGAACTGATTCGTCCATCTCAACCGTTATCTGACAAATCCGCACCTTCGCTACTGGAAAACGTGGCGGTCATCAATGCCGGGTTACGCAGTTTTGCACTGGATTTACAGGCGGCAGAAATGCCTGTGGTGCATTACCAGTGGGCGCCTGTCGCTGGCGGTAATAAGAAACTGGCTCGTTTATTAGAACGTTTGCAATAAGGGGTTCCAATGTTTACATCAGTGGCGCAAGCCAATGCCGCAGTAATCGAACAAATTCGTCGTGCGCGTCCGCACTGGCTGGATGTGCAACCAGCCTCCTCATTAATTCGCGAGCTCAATGAAGGGAAAACGTTGCTGCATGCGGGACCGCCAATGCGTTGGCAAGAGATGACCGGTCCGATGAAAGGGGCCTGCATTGGTGCATGTCTGTTTGAAGGATGGGCTAATGATGAAATGAGCGCGCTGGCTTTACTGGAGCAGGGCAAAGTCCGGTTCGAACCTTGCCACCATGTTAATGCTGTGGGGCCAATGGGGGGAATCACCTCTGCCAGCATGCCGATGCTGGTGGTGGAAAATATCACCGACGGTAACCGGGCTTACTGCAATCTCAACGAAGGGATTGGCAAAGTGATGCGCTTCGGCGCGTATGGCGAAGATGTCCAGCAGCGTCTACGTTGGATGCGCGATGTCCTGATGCCTGTTTTAAGCGCGGCGCTGGCCAATCTGGAACAGGGTATTGATCTGACCGCCATGATGGCGCAGGGCATTACGATGGGCGATGAGTTCCATCAGCGCAACATTGCCTCTTCAGCTCTGCTGATGCGAACACTGGCACCGCAAATTGCCCGTCTGGAACATGATAAGCAGCAGATTGCTGAGGTGATGGATTTCCTCAGCGTGACCGACCAGTTCTTCTTGAACCTGGCGATGGCTTACTGCAAAGCGGCAATGGATGCCGGAGCAATGGTGCGTTCCGGCAGTATTGTGACCGCAATGACTCGTAATGGCGACATGTTCGGTATCCGGGTGAGCGGACTTGGCGATCGCTGGTTTACTGCGCCGGTTAACACACCGCAGGGGCTGTTCTTTACCGGCTTCTCGCAGGAACAAGCTAACCCGGATATGGGCGATAGCGCCATCACCGAAACCTTTGGGATTGGCGGCGCCGCGATGATCGCTGCCCCTGGCGTAACGCGTTTTGTCGGTGCCGGAGGGATGGAGGCCGCGAAGTCCGTTTCCGAGGAGATGGCTGAAATCTATCTGGAACGCAATATGCAGTTGCAGATCCCTGGCTGGGATTTCCAGGGGGCTTGCCTTGGTCTTGATATCCGTCGCGTCGTGGAAACAGGTATTACGCCGCTAATCAACACGGGGATTGCCCATAAAGAAGCCGGTATTGGTCAGATCGGCGCGGGTACCGTTCGTGCGCCGTTGGCCTGCTTTGAGCTGGCTCTGGAAGCGCTGGCTGAAAGTATGGGCATTAGCTAAGAGAGCCGCGCATGATGATCATCCGTCCTCTGATGGGCAGTCAGCAGTCTCCGGATTTTCGCCAGTCATGGCAGCTATCCGGGATCTGGCGGCGCTCGATTAACCTTGTGGCCGAAGGAGGCGCACTGTTAACGCTGCACCGCCAGGGCAGTGGTTTTAGCCCGGGAGGATGGGTGATCCGTGCGCCTGATTTTGATGCGCTGCGTATGGCGTTAAGCGGTAGTGAAACCCCTCAGGCTGTCCCCGAGGGGATTGTGTTGGGACCGTTTCTGGTGTGCCAACCGCAGCGTTATTGTTCGTTGAAAATAACGTCCCGCCCACATGCCCCACGCCTCGCATCCGCCTGGATGGCGCGCGGCGAGGAAACGGGATTATTCGGGCCGTTAATGCTGGCTGCCAATTTGCCTTTGTGCCCCGAATTACGCCAGTTCCGCCATTGCTTTTTCTCGGCGCTGGCTGGCTTGTCGACAGACTGGCGGCAGTGGTTAGGCAAGGGGCCAGGTTTAACGCCCAGCCATGATGATACGCTGACCGGAATGCTGCTGGCCGCCTGGTATTTCGGCGCGTTGAATAAGGATTCCGGCCATCGTTTCTTTGAATATTCCGGCAATCTTGAACTGGCGACGACCGTGGTTAGCGTGAGCTACTTACGCTACGCGGCATTAGGTTACTTCGCTTCACCTTTGCTCCACTTCACTCATGCTTTGGGCCGACACCAAAGGATGGACGCGGCGATAAATTCGCTGCTGGCGCTCGGGCATACCTCCGGCGCAGACACCCTGCTGGGGTTCTGGCTTGGGCAACAAATCATAGAAGGATAGGGAATGAAAACGCTGGTTGTTGCTCTTGGTGGCAACGCATTATTGCAGCGCGGCGAGGCGCTGACGGCAGAAAATCAATATCGTAATATTGCCAGCGCCGTACCTGCACTGGCGCGTCTGGCACGCTCGTACCGCCTGGCCATTGTACATGGCAATGGGCCGCAGGTTGGTCTGTTGTCGCTACAGAATCTAGCCTGGAAGGAGGTTGAACCTTACCCGCTGGATGTGCTGGTGGCAGAGACTCAGGGCATGATTGGTTATATGTTGGCGCAAAGTCTGGCCGCTGAACCGGCAATGCCGCCGGTGACCACAGTGTTAACACGGATTGTGGTGTCTGAAGACGATCCCGCGTTTATGGCGCCGGAAAAATTTATCGGCCCGGTGTATTCGCCCGAAGAACAAACGCAACTGGAAGCCACCTACGGCTGGCATATGAAACGTGACGGGAAATACCTGCGTCGTGTTGTCGCCTCGCCTGAGCCTCGCCAGATCGTAGAAAGTGACGCCATTAAGCTCTTGCTTAAAGAAGGGCATGTGGTGATTTGTAGCGGTGGCGGCGGCGTGCCTGTTACTGGGGAGGGGTTAGGGTCTGAAGCGGTCATTGATAAGGATCTGGCGGCTGCATTGCTGGCTGAACAGATCGATGCCGACGGTCTGGTTATCCTCACGGATGCTGATGCGGTCTATGAGAACTGGGGCACACCAGAGCAACGTGCGATTCGCCAAGCCTCTCCTGATGAACTGGCACCGTTTGCTAAAGCCGATGGTTCGATGGGGCCAAAGGTGACCGCCGTAAGCGGATACGTGAAGCGACGTGGAAAACCCGCGTGGATTGGTGCGCTGTCTCGCATTGAAGACACGTTGGCGGGGAAAGCCGGAACCTGCATTAGTCTGTAAAAGTAATGGGAGGCGTGCGCAGGCACACCTCCCGTATCGGTTTATTTCAGTTTTGACTGTGCCCAGATGATGCCGCTGGCATATTCCGGCGGCAGCAGGGGAATGAGCGCTTCCAGCGTGGCGCTAAGGCGTGCGGTATCGCTGTCGCTCAGGTTCAGGTGCCCCACCTTACGCCCGTCGCGTACCTCTTTGTCATACCAGTGCAGATGCACCAGCGGCAGCTTCAGCCAGTCGTAGTTCAGGTCGCTGCCGATCAGATTTACCATCACCGAAGGATTGTTCACCACCGGCGTCGGCAGCGGCAGGCCGGTAATGGCGCGCAGGTGCAGTTCAAACTGGCTGATGCTGGCGCCGTTTTGCGTCCAGTGCCCGCTGTTGTGTACCCGCGGAGCCAGTTCATTAATCAGCAAACCTTCCGGGGTGATGAAACACTCCATCGCCATCACACCGACATAGCCCAGTTCCTGCATGATGGCAGAGAGCATCGCTTCGGCCTGCGCCTGTTGTTTGGCGTTAGCCTGCGGAAATACCACGCTGGTACGCAGAATGCCGTCCTGATGCAGGTTATGGGTCAGCGGATAGAAGACGGTGCTGCCGTCGTGTGCACGCGCGCCAACCAGCGAGACTTCACCGGAGAAGTTGATGCCTCGCTCGACAATGCACTCGCCGTAGCAGTCGTCTGGCAGTTGTGCGGTTTCATTTGCGCGTAAACGCCACTGTCCACGACCGTCGTAGCCGCCGACGCGACGCTTCACAATCGCCAACTCGCCGAGTTTATCGAACACCGCGGACCATTCGCTTTTATCCGCCAGCAGTTGCCATGGCGCAGTCGCCAGGTTGAGTTTGTCAAAAAGCTGTTTTTGCGTCAGACGGTCAGCAATAATCGGGAAGACGTCGCGGTTAACAAACGCCGGATGACGCGCCAGTTCGCGGGTGAGCGCCGTTTCCGGCCAGCGCTCAATCTCTGCGGTGATCACGCTTTGCTGAAAAGGAACGGCAGCGGGTTCGGCATCCAGCCCAACGGGCCAGACCGCAATACCCAGCGGCTCACCGGCCTGACGCAACATGCGCCCTAGCTGACCATTGCCGAGTACGCAGACCTGCTTCATGCGACACCTCGCGGGTCCGGGTTGTCCAGCACCTCGTCGGTTTGCGCTTTACGCCACTCAGCCAGACGCTGATGCAATTCTTTGTCGTGTGTTGCCAGAATTTGCGCGGCCAGCAGGGCCGCATTGGCCGCGCCCGCTTTGCCGATCGCCAGCGTGCCCACCGGAATACCGCGAGGCATCTGTACGATGGAGTAGAGACTGTCTACGCCGCTCAACGCTGCGCTTTGTACCGGAACGCCTAAAACAGGCACCAGCGTTTTCGCCGCAATCATACCAGGCAAATGTGCAGCACCACCGGCACCGGCAATAATCACCTGATAACCGTTCTCTTCAGCGCCTTCGGCGAAACTGAACAGTTTGTCTGGGGTTCGGTGGGCGGAGACGACCTCAACATGGTGTGGAACGTCCAGCATTTCGAAGATTTCGGCGGCGAACTGCATGGTAGCCCAGTCGCTTTTGGACCCCATCACGATGGCGACACGCGCCGGATTATTGCGGGAAGACATGCGTCTGAAAACTCCTGTGGTGCACTACACTCGACTTTTGAGGGCACAGAGAATAGCATAATTCATCGTCAAGGAAAACGATTGCGCGCTTTACACTTCACTCTTCAAGCTGCCTCTTTGTTGGCTGCATCAGCTCACCCCAGTCACTTACTTTTGTAAGCTCCAGGGGATTCACAGATTTGCCGCCTCGATGCAACTCGAATAGTTTTGTGTAAAGAGGAACTGGGTATCTGCAGAATTAAAACGGAAATGCGATCAGTTCAACGTCGTCTGGTGTGACTTTGATCATCGAACCTTCACTGTGCCATGCGCCTAATACCACGCGGAAAGCGGGTTGGTCATTGGCCGTAAGTTCGTGGACTGCCGGACGGTGCGTATGACCGTGAATTAACCACTGGACCTGATGCTTTTCCAGCTCGCTAATAACGGCCTGCTGATTCACATCCATGATCTCCAGCGACTTACTGCTGTTTGCTGCTTTGCTGTTGGCGCGCATTTTCGCGGCAATACGTTGGCGAATGAACAATGGCAGAGCGAGGAATAGTTTCTGTAGCCAGGGTTGATGCACTTTGGCGCGAAACGCCTGATAGCCAGCGTCATCGGTGCATAACGTGTCGCCATGCATGATCAGCACCTTGCGACCATACAGGTCGAGCACTTTTTCTTCAGGCAGTAAGGTCATGCCGCTCTCACGGGCAAAACGTTTGCCGATCAGAAAATCACGGTTGCCGTGAATAAAAAAGCAGGGAACGCCGGAATCAGCCAGTGATTTTATCGCTGCGGCCATTTGATGATGCAGCGGATTAGGGTCGTCGTCGCCAATCCAGGCTTCGAACAGATCGCCGAGAATGTACAGCGCATCGGCCTGTCGCGCATCACCGGCCAAAAAACGCAGAAAACCGGCGGTGATCGCCGGTTCTTCTGTGCAGAGGTGAAGATCTGCAATAAACAGTGTCGCCACGCTTACTCGCTGACGGTCACGTTTTCGATGATGACGTCTTCTTTAGGCACATCCTGATGCATACCGCTGCGACCAGTGGAAACGCCTTTGATTTTATCAACCACGTCCATGCCTTCAACAACTTCAGCAAACACGCAGTAACCCCAACCCTGCATGCTTTCGCCAGAGAAGTTCAGGAAGTCATTGTCAGCAACGTTGATGAAGAACTGTGCGGTTGCGGAGTGCGGAGCCTGAGTACGCGCCATTGCCAGCGTACCACGGGTGTTTTTCAGACCGTTGTTCGCTTCGTTTTTGATCGCTTCTTTCGTGGCTTTTTGCTTCATGCCTGGCTCGAAACCACCGCCCTGGATCATGAAACCGTTAATAACACGGTGGAAAATGGTGTTGTTATAAAAACCTTCGCGGCAGTAGTCCAGGAAGTTTTTAACTGTTTCAGGCGCTTTATCATCAAACGTTTTGATTACGATATCGCCGTGATTAGTGTGGAAAGTAACCATTTTTGCATCCTGTTCCGATAGATTGGTGCTTCGACCCTGTCAAGGGTCAGAGTTAGGGGTGTGTTATAGCATAACCGCAAGCTGCGATCACCTCGCAAAGTGTGCTGCTTCCGGTCTAAATTATGGGTATTATACAGACTTTACTATCCACACACGTCTACACGGAATCTTCGATGTTAAAAATCTTTAATACACTGACGCGCCAAAAAGAGGAATTCAAACCTATTCATGCCGGGGAAGTCGGCATGTACGTGTGTGGTATTACCGTTTACGATCTCTGTCATATTGGCCACGGACGTACTTTCGTTTCTTTCGACGTCGTTGCGCGTTATCTGCGCTTCCTCGGCTATAAGCTGAAGTATGTGCGCAACATTACCGATATTGACGACAAAATCATCAAGCGCGCAAATGAAAACGGCGAGAGCTTTGTCGCGCTGGTCGATCGTATGATTGCGGAAATGCATAGCGATTTCGATGCGCTGAATATTCTGCGCCCGGACCTGGAACCTCGCGCTACGCACCATATCGCCGAGATTATTGAGATCACCGAACAGCTGATCGCCAAAGGTCACGCTTATGTTGCCGATAACGGCGACGTTATGTTCGACGTCCCGACTGACCCGAACTACGGTCAGCTGTCACGCCAGGATCTGGATCAGCTGCAGGCAGGCGCTCGCGTTGACGTGGTTGACGTGAAGCGCAACCCGATGGACTTCGTATTATGGAAAATGTCCAAAGAGGGTGAACCGAGCTGGCCGTCTCCATGGGGCGCTGGTCGTCCGGGCTGGCACATCGAGTGTTCGGCGATGAACTGCAAACAGTTGGGCAACCATTTCGATATTCACGGTGGTGGCTCCGACCTGATGTTCCCGCACCATGAAAATGAAATCGCCCAGTCCACCTGTGCGCACGATGGCGAATACGTGAACTACTGGATGCACTCCGGGATGGTGATGGTTGACCGCGAGAAAATGTCCAAATCGCTGGGCAACTTCTTTACCGTGCGCGACGTGCTGAAATACTACGACGCCGAAACCATTCGCTACTTCCTGATGTCGGGTCATTACCGCAGCCAGTTGAACTACAGTGAAGAGAACCTGAAACAGGCGCGTTCCGCGCTGGAACGTCTGTACACCGCGCTGCGCGGTACCGACAAATCCGTTGCTCCTGCGGGTGGCGAGGCCTTTGAAGCGCGTTTCATTGAAGCGATGGACGATGACTTCAACACGCCGGAAGCTTACTCCGTGCTGTTTGATATGGCGCGTGAAGTTAACCGCCTGAAGGGGGAAGATATGGCGGCGGCTAACGGTATGGCTGCGCATCTGCGCAAGCTCTCCAGAGTGCTGGGCTTGCTGGAACAGGATCCGGAAGCGTTTCTGCAAAGCGGCGCGCAGGCGGATGACGGTGAAGTGGCTGAAATTGAAGCGTTAATCCAGCAGCGTCTGGACGCGCGTAAAGCCAAAGACTGGGCGGCAGCCGACGCCGCGCGTGACCGTCTCAACGAGATGGGCATCGTGCTGGAAGATGGTCCGCAGGGCACCACCTGGCGTCGTAAGTAACTCTGTAATGCCCGGTGGCGCCTACGCTTACCGGGCCTACAAAAGAGCGAGTGTAGGCCGGATAAGACGCAGCGCGTCGCATCCGGCAGATTAATATTTTCGATACCACCACAGCACACCCATCATCATCATTCCCGGTAGCCACACCCATAATAATTCCGAAATAATCACCTGATGCCCGTAAGGGGTCGCGTAGCGTGACAGCGCGAACGGCGCGACTTTAATCACCTGCCACGGCGCGAAAAAGCGTTCATCCGACCACGGCCATAGCCAGCCGACGCCTTTGCCACCGGTGGTGACTGAATCCAGCACACTGTGCGACAGCAGTGAAACCGTCAGGAATAGCCAGCAGCGAATCAATCCTGCTTTAAACCATTGTCGGCCAATCAATACGCAAAGTAGCGGCACGACAAAGGCGAACAGCAGTGAGTGCGTAAATCCACGGTGGCCAAACACGTTGCCGTAGGCGACGCCAAGCTTAAACGACAGTACGTCGGCATCCGGCAGCATCGCCAGAATGACGCCAGTAAACAGTAATCGCGGGGGGATGACTTTAAGTCCTAGACCTAATCCTAAACAGAGTGGAACGGCCGCGTGAGTAACGATGGTTGGCATGATGTTCGCTTCGAGTGGAAAAACAACATGCTAACTGTTCACTGTGAAGTGGGGATGAAGTTATTATCTGAAAATGAGACGGGGAAGTGGCCGGACAGGGCGTTAACCTCATCCGGCACTCGGGTCACGCCACGACGTTAATGCTGTGGCCTTCAAAGCTGACGGTCTGTCCGGCAACGATTTTACAGCGTTTACGCGTTTCAACAGCGCCATCGACCTTCACTAAGCCTTCGCCAATAGCAATCTTGGCCTGGGCGCCGCTTTCGCTCCAACCTTCCAGCTTCAGCAAATCGCAGAGTTCAACGTGAGGGTGTTTACCCAGTGAAAATGTGGCCATCTTAAACGTCCTTTACATCATGGTATTCAACACACGCCTGTAGCGTGTTTTCGATAAGTGTGGCGACAGTCATTGGGCCTACGCCGCCCGGAACCGGCGTGATATATGACGCACGAGCGGCTGCATCTTCAAAGACCACATCGCCAACAACCTTACCATTCTCCAGACGGTTGATGCCGACATCAATCACAATCGCACCTTCTTTAATCCACTCGCCGGGAATAAAGCCAGGTTTGCCGACAGCAACAATCAGCAGGTCCGCATGTTCTACGTGGCGACGCAGATCTTTGGTGAATCGGTGGGTGACCGTGGTGGTGCAGCCAGCCAGCAGCAACTCCATGCTCATCGGGCGACCGACAATATTTGAGGCGCCAATCACTACGGCGTTCAGACCATAGGTATCGATGTTGTAACGCTCAAGCAGGGTGACAATCCCGCGCGGGGTACATGGACGCAGACGCGGCGCGCGTTGACACAGACGGCCAACGTTATACGGGTGGAAACCGTCTACGTCTTTATCCGGTGCTATACGCTCCAGCACTTTAACGTTGTCGATACCTGCCGGTAATGGCAGTTGTACCAGGATACCGTCGATGGTGGTATCTGCATTGAGCGTATCGATCAGCTCAAGAAGCTCCGCCTCGCTGGTGGTTTCAGGCAGGTCATAAGAGCGGGAGACAAACCCCACTTCGTCACAGGCTTTGCGTTTACTCGCGACATAAATCTGCGAAGCCGGGTTGCTACCTACTAGCACAACAGCCAGGCCTGGGGCGCGTAATCCAGCCGCTAAACGCGCCTGAACTTTTTGAGCAACCTCAGAGCGCACCTGCTGCGCAATCGTTTTACCGTCAATAATCTTTGCTGCCATCAGAGAGAGGATTCCGTCTGTTACGTTAAATCGAAGGGGATGTCACTATTTTGTCAGAAGCAGAACGTGCTGTCAGTTTTCGTTTGCGCTTTTACGTGCGATCGCGGGGAGCCAGTTAGCGCGCAGGGTCAGTTCAGACGCTGTAGACCTGCGCATAACTCATGATCATGCTAATTAAATTTAACGTCAATGAAACAACTCATCACCCTGGTGTTTTCAAGGTTAATGCACCATAAACCAGTCTGTTACGTATGATTATGGTGTCTTTTACCTCATTTTTACCCAGACTTTTCCTAGATCCCAATAAGAATTAGCCAGGAGCATTAAAAGGATTTGCAGGTATTTTTCATTAATTGAAATGTTTAATTTAACGCTGTGACGAATAGTCATATTCGCGAAGATTAATTAGTGAATCAAATACTCAGGAGAGTAGGGGTAAAAGGTTAACTAATTCTCTTGCGATATATATCTTTACAGGATGCAGAGATAATTAGACTGACATTTAATGTCGATAATGATTCAAACGGATCCCGCAGGACGCCGGAGCCGGATGTGTGTAATTCAAGGGAAATCCATGAAACGTAAATTAATGACCTCTTCTGTTATTGCCAGCCTGATGTTAGTTGCGGGCGCAGCGGTTGCGGCCGATCCGGTAAGCGTTAGCGGTGGTACTGTTCATTTTGAAGGTGAACTGGTCAATGCAGCCTGTGCAGTCAGCACTCAGTCATCCGATCAGGTTGTTACCTTAGGCCAATATCGTACCGCCAGTTTTGCTGCAGTAGGCGATACGACGGCACAAATTCCGTTCACTATCGTACTGAACGACTGTGACCCGAAAGTGGCTGCGACCGCCGCGGTTGCTTTCTCCGGTCAGACCGACATCACTAACAATAACCTGCTGGCCGTTTCCTCCTCGGATAACAGCACTACCGCAGGCGGTGTAGGGATTGAAATTCTGGACAATACGTCCACCGCGCTGAAGCCTGATGGGGCAACCTTCTCTACCGCTCAGGCGCTGGTAGAAGGGACTAACACCCTGCGTTTCTCTGCCCGTTATAAAGCGACCGCGACCAGCGCTACGCCGGGTCAGGCGAATGCCGACGCGACGTTTATCATGAAGTACGAATAAGCCGTTTAGATTCGCGCAAGGATGATGTTCGCCTCATTGGATGAGGCAATATCCGGGGATGAAAAAGGATGCGGCAGATGATAGGGAAAGGCGTGGCGCTGGCGGGAATGCTGTGCGTAATGCCTGCGCTTGCTCATACGGTAATACTGGAAAGCGGACGCCTCCACTTACGAGGGCAGCTCGTTAACGGCGCCTGTACGGTCGCCACCGACAGCCAGAATTTGCGGGTGCAAATGGGGCAATATCGTACCAATGCTTTCTCCGGAACGGGAAGCTTTGCCTCCACCAGCGTACCGTTTTCACTGCGATTAACGTCGTGCAGTTCTGATGTTTATGACCACGTCGGGATTGCGTTTGCCGGTGTGACGCCAGCGGAAGATCCGCAGGTTTTTCTGGCCAGCGGCGATGCGTCTGCATCTTCGGGAGTTGGTCTGGCGTTATTTGACGAGCGACAACGGCAAATTATTCCGAATGCGCTACCGCTTCATTACGCGCCGATTATCACCCAAGAGATGACGTTCCATTTCACCGCTCGCTATCGGGCCGTCTCGGAAAATATCACACCGGGAATACTTCGTTCAGACGTGTGGTTTACGTTGGTTTATCCCTGATTTATTTCCCAACGATAATCGCATCAAAGGTATTTGTAGCTATGTTTAATAATCTAAAATCAGGTTTTATCCTTTTATTGGCCTTATTTTCTGCTGCCAGTGTGCAGGCTGCCGGAGGCATTGCATTAGGCGCTACCCGTGTTATTTATCCAGCCGAGGCCAAGCAAACTTCTCTGTCTATTAGCAATAGCGATACCAAAGAACGTTACCTGGTAAATTCATGGATCGAGAATAGCGCAGGGGTTAAAGAAAAATCATTTGTCGTGACGCCTCCGCTGTTTGTCAGTGAGGCCAAAAGCGAAAACACGTTGCGTATCATCTACGCAGGCGCACCGCTGCCAAAGGACCGTGAATCGCTGTTCTGGATGAACGTGAAAGCCATTCCGTCAGTCAATAAGAACAGCCTTGAGGGTAAAAACGTTCTGCAACTGGCGATTTTGTCGCGCATTAAACTTTTTGTCCGCCCAAATAATCTGCCGCAAATCCCGGAAGATGCCCCCGGAATGCTGCAGTTTTCCCGTTCCGGCAACCACCTGAAAATCAACAATCCGTCTGCGTACTACGTCACGTTGGTCAACCTCAATGTGGGGAAAACGAAAATCGATAACGTCATGGTTGCGCCGAAAAGCGATACGCAGGTCCTGCTGCCAACGGGCGCACAGGGCAACGTTACGTTCCAGACGGTCAATGATTATGGCGCGGTGACCACCGCCAAAACGGTTAGCGTGCGTTGAGATAACGATGAATAAGACAACGTATTTTCCTGGCCTGTTACCGGGGGTTACGCCACCGCTGGCGGGGGTGGCGTTGTCCACGCTGGCGGCGCTCTTTCCCTCTTTAAGCCATGGGGAAAGCTATTTTAATCCGGCATTTTTATCTGCCGATACGGCAACCGTGGCGGATTTATCACGTTTCGAAAAAGGTAATCATCAGCCTGAAGGCGTTTATCGTGTGGATATCTGGCGCAATGATGAATTCGTTGCTACCCAGGACATACGTTTTGCCAGCAGTGCGGGAAAAGCTGGGGAGAAGTCTGGTGGGCTGATTCCATGCTTTGGACTCGACTGGGTGAAACGCCTGGGCGTTAATATTGCCGCGTTTCCGGCACTCAGTAAGGATCCGAGCGCTACCTGTATCAATTTGCCTGAGGCGATTCCCGGCAGTGAAATTGCCTTTGATTTTTCTACTTTGCGCTTAAACATCAGTCTGCCGCAGGCGTCGATGTTAAACAGCGCGCGCGGCTACATCCCACCGGATGAATGGGATGAAGGGATCCCGGCCGCACTGGTTAACTATAACTTTACCGGCAGCCGCGGGAGCGATACGGACAGCTATTTCTTGAGCATGCTGAGTGGCCTGAACTATGGTCCCTGGCGGCTGAGGAACAACGGCGCGTGGAGCTATTCCAAAGGTGACGGATACCATTCGCAAAGCTGGAAAAACATCGGGACATGGCTTCAGCGCGCGATTATCCCGCTGAAGGGCGAACTGGTGATGGGCGACAGCAATACCGGAAATGACGTTTTTGACAGCGTCGGTTTTCGTGGCGCGCGACTCTATTCCTCAGACAGCATGTATCCCGACAGCTTGCAAGGTTACGCGCCTACCGTGCGCGGCATTGCGCGTACCGCAGCGAAACTGACTATTCGTCAGAATGGCTACGTGATTTATCAAAGCTATGTTTCACCGGGCGCTTTTGCGATAACCGACCTTAACCCGACCTCCTCCAGCGGTGACCTTGAGGTGACGGTGGATGAGAAAGACGGTAGCCAGCAGCGCTATACGGTGCCGTACTCTACGGTTCCGTTGTTACAGCGCGAAGGGCGTTTCAAGTATGACGTGGTTGCCGGGGATTTTCGCAGCGGCAATAGCCAGCAATCCTCACCGTTCTTTTTCCAGGGAACATTAATCGCCGGGTTACCAGAGGGGTATACCGCCTATGGTGGTACGCAGTTAGCCTCACGTTACACTGCGGTGGTTTTAGGTACCGGCCGAAATCTGGGGGATTGGGGGGCAGTTTCCGTCGATTTAACCCATGCGCGCAGCCAACTGGCGGATGACAGTACGCACCAGGGGCAGTCGCTGCGTTTCCTGTATGCGAAATCATTGAACAATTTTGGCACTAACTTTCAGCTGTTGGGCTATCGCTACTCTACCCGTGGCTTCTATACCCTCGACGATGTCGCGTATCGCAGTATGGAAGGCTATGAGTACGAATACGACAGTGAAGGCAATCGCCACGACGTGCCGGATGTGAAGAGTTACCACAATTTGAGCTACAGCAAGAAAGGTCGTTTTCAGATCAACATTTCGCAGAATCTGGGGGATTACGGATCGCTGTATATCTCGGGTAGCCAGCAAACGTACTGGAATACCTCAGACACCAATACCTGGTATCAACTGGGCTATGCCAGTGGTTGGCAGGGGATTAGCTATTCACTCTCCTGGTCGTGGAATGAATCGGTCGGCATCTCCGACACCGACCGCATTCTGGCGTTCAATATGTCCATCCCGTTCAGCTTGCTGAGCGGGCGGCGTTACTCGCGTGATAATGCCTTCGATCGCACCTACGCCACCTTCAATGCCAACCGCAATAGCAACGGACAAAATAGCTGGCAGAGCGGGATCGGCGGTACGTTGCTGGATGGTCGTAACCTGAGCTATAGCGTGAATCAGGGTCACAGCAGTACCAATGGTTACAGCGGAAACGCCAGCGCCAACTGGCAGGCGGCCTATGGCACGCTTGGCGTGGGATATAACTACGACCGCGACCAGCATGACTACAACTGGCAGCTCTCCGGCGGCGTGGTAGGGCATGCGGACGGCATTACGCTTAGTCAACCGCTCGGCGATACCAATGTGTTGGTTAAAGCACCTGGCGCTCAGGGTGTGCGGATAGAAAACCAGACCGGCGTGCAGACCGACTGGCGTGGATACGCGGTGATGCCGTATGCCACTGTCTATCGCTATAACCGTGTCGCGTTAGACACCAATTCAATGAATAACAATACCGATGTGGAAAACAACGTCAGCAGCGTCGTGCCAACGCAAGGGGCATTGGTGCGAGCGGCATTTGATACACGTATCGGTGTACGGGCGCTGATGACGGCGAAATATGCCGGCAAACCTGTGCCATTTGGCTCCGTTGTGCGTGAAAACACCAGCGGCGTGACCAGCATGGTGGGTGAAGACGGGCAAATTTATCTGAGCGGCCTGCCGCTTAAAGGCGAGTTGCTGATCCAATGGGGGGAAGGCGCAAACGCTCGCTGCGTGGCGCATTATGCCTTGCCTGAAGAGAGCCTGAAACAGGCGGTGACGCGCACAAATGTAACGTGCGAATCGCCAGCGGCACGACAGGAATAATACGATGAAACGACAAACAGGTTTGTTACTGGCAAGCACTTTGCTGCTGATGGCACAACCGTCCTGGGCGACGGTCTGCCACAATTCAAATGGCACACCAACGGATGTTTTTTACGATCTGTCGAATGTCTTTAACAGCAGCAACAACCAGCCGGGACAGGTGGTGACGTTACCGGAAAAATCGGGTTGGGTTGGCGTTAATGCCACCTGTCCGGCAGGGACAACGGTGGATTACACCTATCGAAGCTATGTCACTGAACTTCCAGTTCAAAGTACTGAGGGTGGTTTTCAATACCTGAAACTCAATGACTACCTGCTGGGGGCCATGAGCATTACCGACAGCTACGCCGGGTTGTTTTATCCCCCGCGTAATTATATCCGCATGGGGACTCACCCTAACGTGCCTAAGCAGCAACCTTTTGGCGTAATGGATTCAAAGCTGGTGTTTAAACTCAAAGTGATCCGCTCGTTTATTAACATGGTGCCCATCCCCCGGCAGACGATGTTCAGAGTCTATGTCACCACCAGTACCGGAGATGCGCTGAGCACACCGGTTTATACTATCAGCTACAGCGGTAAGGTGGAGGTTCCACAAAACTGCGAAGTGAACGCCGGGCAGATTGTCGAGTTTGATTTTGGCGATATTGGCGCATCGTTGTTTAGCAAGGCGGGCGCGGGCAATAAGCCTGAAGGCATCAATCCGCAGACCAAAACGGTGGCCATAAAATGCACCAACGTTGCCGCTCAGGCCTACTTAACCATGCGGGTAGAAGCAGAAAAAGCCTCCGGGCAAATGATGGTTTCAAATAACCCGGATTTAGGTTTCATTGTCGCCGACAGCCGCGGTAATCCACTCACGCCCAACAATCTGTCCAGTACTATTCCATTTCAACTGGATGATAACGCCGCGGCGAGTGTTGGGATCCGGACATGGCCTGTCAGCGTGACGGGCAATAAACCCACGGAAGGGCCTTTTACTGCCCGTGGCTATCTGCGAGTGGACTATGACTAATAAGCAAACGCCCGCCGCATGGGCATTTCTGGCGATTATGCCGATGCTGGCATTCAGCGCTTTATGCCAGGCCGCCTCGTCGCTGGGTGAAATCAATATTGAACTGCGCGGTAACGTGGTGGATTTTACCTGCGCGGTGATTGCCAGCGACAGCAATAAGTCGGTTGATTTAGGCACCTGGCCGACAAAGCAGTTACAGACCAGCGGAGACACCACCCAACCGGTCTCGTTTACGCTGAAGCTTGAAGGCTGCCCGCCGGGATCCGCGTCGATAACGTTTTCCGGGACTCCGGCCCCAGGCACTACGCTACTGGCGCTTGATAATGCGCTTATGGCGCAAAAGGTGGCGATTGAGTTGCGCGATAGTGACCGGACGCGATTGCCGCTTGAGCAGGCCAGCCAGACTGTCGGTATTGATGAGAATGGCAATGCCACGCTGACTTTTTTTGCCAACTATATCGCGCTGGCTGATGGGGTGCAGCCCGGTGTCGCCAGGGCCGATGCCACATTTATGATTAACTATAACTAATAATTGCGTTGACAAAACACTCCCGAACGACATCTCGCCGGGAGTGTTGTTACATTAATTCATGCATTTTGGCGTAGTCGATCAGTTCAACGATGGTATGCAAACCGAGCTTGGAGTAGATATTAGCCTTGTGTGCGCTAATCGTTTTATTACTGAGTAGCAACTGCTCAGCAATTTCCTTATTGGATAGCCCGTTTGCCAGATAACGCAAAACCGTAACTTCGCGGTTAGAGAGCGGCATATCATTTAATACACCTTTTTGCACATTTACATTGTTAATAAAGTTAAGTGTGTCCGAAGGGAAGAAAGAATATCCTGATAAAATCATTTTTACCGCATTGTAGATATCATTTAGATCCTTTCGTTTACTGACAAAACCATTTGCCCCGGCGCGAATAGCGCGCCCGGCATAAAAAGACTCAGATTTTGAAGACAGAAATAGCACCCGAGTTTTCTCCTGCAATGATTTTATTCTCTTGAGTAATGTAAACCCATCAGAGCCAGGCAGTTCAATATCCAGGATGACAAGATCGACAGGGTACGTGCGGAGATGTTCTATTGCCGCGCGGCTGTCATCGGTTTTCAGTACAACCTGGATATTACTGTTTTTTTCGAGTAGAACTTCTATCGACATTCTGACAATAGGGTGTTCGTCCATAATGATAACGGATGCTGGTTTCATTGTTGTATGCCTCAAACTGTTTGCGTATCTTGCGAATTTGATAAAACATCAGGCGTTATAATATTGTCAAATAGCCAAGAGTTGTTCTGAGGAGAACCGAATAAATACTATTTCGTCCTTGTTTATTCGGTTGTTCTTCTACAGAACAATGAATTTGTGGAACATCCATTTCACACCGGGAAAACTAACAATTAATCAGGAAACAGTGAGGATTATACCTGCTCCGCTCTTGCGGAAAAGACTTACAACATCCCGAATGTTAATGCCAGTTAGGATGTTCTGAAAGATCCAGATGTGTTAATGACTATTGGTATTATTTATCTGTGGTTCGAATTATGGCAGATTGAAAATTTATTTTAAATAGTAAAAACGATACAATAAGCTAATTGTTTAGGTTTTGTTAAGTCAGCGGGAGGGTTATTTTCGTATGATGTACGCAGAAACAGTGGGGTTAAGTGTCGAAGAGGTAGTAACCATAATACCAGGAATAGTTGTAAATATTAAATATTTGTGAAAATTGGATCAATTTTCTCATGCGAAAATAAGTAATTTCCTAAAAAATCTTACTGTACATGGAGTTATGGTGTTAAATTAAATGATGAGAGGTAACGTTGAGGCGATGTATCAGATGCAAAAAACGTTGCCGGTTTGGTAATCCCAGGCGTGTAATCAACTGGTTCAGGCGATAGATGATACGGTGGTAGGGTTGTGTCTGTAACTGAGCAATCTTTTTTAAGGAGTTACCTTGTAAAAGTAAGGCAATCATCTCCCAATCGACCTGCTTCATGCGCCTGGAATGAATATAATTAAGCACCGGGGATAATAACGCCTGACGCATCTCTGGGAGGTGGAGACTGCGTGATAAGATATAAAATGGGCCAGACAGTGATATGAAATTTTTAAGGTCCTCATCATGACTGGAAAGTAATATGAAGATTTGGATATCATCCCGCTGTTTAATTAGTTGACGCAAGCACTGAAGAATATCGAAGTAAGAACTTGTTAAACCTTCCATATCAACCACTAACTGACTAATGACCGACTTTTGCAGGCAGACCAGCGCCGATTCAATGGACCGGAAGATCGCGGTGCGAGTGCCTGAAAATAAATGGCGGCTCAGTGAGTAGGCAAGATAATAGTCCGCCGTAATAATCGCCTGAGATATAGTGTCGCCCGGTATGGTATATTCGATTTTTTGCGCCAGATACTCGATCTGGTCGAGTACCTGTGAGGTACAGTGAGGATATTGATGGGTACAGTTAGCGTTTCGTATACGGCGATGTCGTTCCCGGCGTTTTGCGCTGTGCATCCGTTTCCATTCCATTTCTGTTGCGGCAGGTCTGGATAAATTGCTGACAACAAACATCCCTGACCCAAATTTTTCCAGCGCGACGGTGAGTTCCCTTGTGCCGTTGGGTTTCAATGTCTTCAACAATCACCAGACTGGCAATTGAGTATCCCATCAGAATAATCTGCCGGAAGTTTTCTGATGTCTTACTCAATGCCCAAAAGATCGTTTTATCAGTGCAACCTCTCTCTGGGATTAGGTAAAATATTACCTGGTGTGCCTTTCGGTTACCTCATAAATAGTATGGCTGGATTATTCTGGCAGTCAGGTGATAGGTACAGTAGGAGCCGATACTTAATTGATGGTGAGATATTTCTCAATAAAAAATTAGGCGGAGAGGCTCCACCTAATTTTGTAGAAAGTTCAGATGCGCCCGGATGTATCTTAAGAATTGCTGATCGTTTTTCACGTGCAGCTTTTTCATAATGCTGCGACGGGTCGCTTTGGCATGGATATCGCTGATTGAGAGCAGGTGAGCGGTTTCGGCTAACGTATACCCACTGGCGAGAAACATTAAGAACTGGCGCTCCGCGATAGAAAAGTTGCGGGTGGTGCAGTAATGGCAGATAGTCGCCGGCACGCTGTGGCGTAGCGCGCGTTTTTGCAAAATGGGGACTAACTTTTTGGTGATCTCGTCAACGTCATCTTCCCGATAGATCAGCGGCAACATGTAAAGGCAGGGCCGGAACATGAGCTTATCTTTATCGTTTCTGTTGCAGATAACCACTCGGTGTTGGCGCCTGGTATGAACCGGAACCTGATAGCATTCGGCGCTGAGCCAATCTTCATCCAGTGAGATAAACGCGATGTCGGCGCGATCGATATCCTCGACAGGCAAAAAACTAATCTCCTGATGCCACTGATTTGCCAGATGGGAAATAATGATTTTCAGCCCGTGTTCGAAGTGACTATTTTCTTCCTTGATGGCGATACTTAACATTGAAGAGTTCCTGAACCGCTGGAAAGAGGGTAGGGGAATGTTAAGCAAAATCATAAATATTCTAAATACATGTATCCTTAAATCTGGCGCTATGCGGGCTGAGTTGTTACCAGGTGATTTCCTGGATACCCTTGAACGGCCAGAAAAAATCAACATTCGTACACTTCGCCAGCAACTGAAACAAAAGGCATTGACTCAGCAAGCGCTGACCGTATAATTCACGCGTTTCTCTGCATGAAGTTATCACTTCACAATGCGCCCTTAGCTCAGTTGGATAGAGCAACGGCCTTCTAAGCCGTAGGTCGTAGGTTCGAATCCTACAGGGCGTACCATTTCAAAGTAAGCCCCAATTCTTAGCTTCTGCGTACCGCTAAGAACCTTTCTTTTCCAGCCATATTTCTACTTCATTAAGACTGCGTTGCACTTCCTCTCTGAGTGAAAAGTCCGCAAACGGCTGTTGTTCAAGCGCGGCACACATCTTGCTGGCTGCGTGCATTCCCATGCTGGCACAACTGCTTTTAAGCTGATGCGCCAGGCGCTTTAGCTGCTCGTATTCGCCTTCTGCGCGTGCAGCGTCAATGTCATCTAATAAAGGCAGGGTATGTTGCTTAAAGAGTGCTAACCATTCATGTACTTTTTGCTTCCCCATGGTCTGGATATCGTCGGCCAATTGCTGAGTGTCCAATCGTGCGCTTTCATCCCCAGGGATTTGCGAAATGGCTTCGTTATCGCACAGATAATGGGTAATCAGCCGACTGAGTTCATCCCGGGGGACCGGTTTTTGAATAATGCCGAGAAACAAGGCGCTGGTTCTTTGGCTAAGCGTTTCGTCGATAACGTGCGCGCTAAAGCCAATCAGGTTAAGCCCAGGATACGCGCGGGTTAACTGTTGTGCCAGCGTGATACCGTCGATATCCGGCAGATCGAAATCAACCAGGGCAGCGTCATAGCGAGCATCTTCCTGCAATATTTTTAGTGCCTGAGCAGCGCTGTCGGCAGCGGTGACCTGCGCACCATTGAGAGTGAGCATTTCAGTGCTGATGCGCTGCGTGAGGGGATTATCCTCAATAAGCAATAAACGCAAACCTTGTAACGATACCGTGTGTTGGATGGATTTAACCATGGGCATTGCGGCCGCGCGTAATGGTAAACGCAGTCGAAAACAGCTTCCGACACCGGGTGTACTGGTCACGCTCAATTCTCCCTGCATCGCCTGAGCCAGACTTGCGCTGATGGTGAGTCCCAGCCCGGTTCCCCCACGTTTGCCGCTGACTTGTACAAACGGTTGAAAGATATCGCGCTGACGGGAGGGGGCAATCCCGCACCCGGTGTCTTCAACCTCGATATACCAGTCTTTGTTTGCACGCCGGCTACGCAGGATGATGTGTCCATGATCGGTAAAGCGTAGTGCGTTGTTTAATAAGTTAGTAATAATTTGTCGGATGCGCCGCGGATCGCCGCGGAGGGCAACGGGGACGTCATCGGCAAATTCTGCTACCAACTCGACGGGTCGACCCGTGACGCGGCCGCGCATGAGTTGAAGCGTACTTTCCAGCAACGGTTTGTGTTCAAAAGGTTCATCGCCGATCGCCACATTTTTCCCCCCTGCTTCGATGGCGGAATAGTCCAGTATATCGTTAAGGATGGCCAGTAGAGACTCACCCGAGTCGGTGATGGCGCGTAAATTGTCCCGATGCTGCGCCAGAGCGGGATTGTCTGAGAGCAATTGCGCGGTGCCAAGGATCCCATACAGCGGAGTGCGTATTTCATGGCTCATGGCGGCAAGAAACGCCGATTTCGACTGGTTGGCTTTTTCGGCCTCAGCGCGTGCCTGTCGGTGTTCATATACCAGAGAACGAAGCTCTGCGGTGCGAGCTTTAACCTGAGCTGCCAGATGCTCACGATGGCTATTGAGCGTATGAACGCTGGTACGAAAGGCATCCATCAAACGACCAATGGTATCCAGTTCACGAACGCCCGCGGTTTCCGGGAAGGGGGAATCAATATCGCCTTCCAGAAGGCGCTGTAACGCCTGCGTCTGCTGTGCCAGCGGACGAGTGACTGAGCGATAAACCACACGCCAAAGAATGAGAATCAACAGGCACAATGAGATGCCGCTCAATAGCAACAACAGGTTTTGCCCGCGCTGGCTGGCTTGTTTGAGATGTGCCAGCCCGGTCTGGTTGCGTTGGCCGATGATTTCCACCAGTTGACTGACTTCGCTACTGAAACGGGTGAATTGCTCGATATTATTCTGCGATAAGATCTGTAACTGGGTGGTGATGTCATTATCCTGTCGATACAGGGCCAGCAAATCAACATAACGGCCAATCGTATCGACGGTGTTGGCAACCTGAGCGCGTACCACCGGATCCTCAATACGAATTTGTCGGCGGTGAAGCACTCTGACAGCGGCATCGAGCTGGGTTTCCAGCGCCGTCAGGTTATTCTGCGCCTGGTTATTCCCCAGATTCATCACCATTTGCTGCACCCGTAACGCGCTCAGACGCAGTTCGTTCATCTGATTGTAATATTCCAGATCGATATCAATCAGTCTGTCCAGCGCTTGTTCAGCGGCCTGGCCCTGATGGCCCTCAATCAGATCATAAATGCTGGCCTGAGTAGCGCCCGCAGACGTGGCGGCATTACTGGCCTGACCGCGCGCCATTTCGGCTACGTCTGTGGTGGCCTCAACAATTTGCTGGCTGAGTTGCTGTTGTTGATCGCGTAGCTTCAAACGCTCGCCAACCATCTCCCCCTGATGGCTTAACGACTGGGCGATCTCTTTTTCCTGTTGTTCAATGGCCGAAGTGTCAAAGCCCTGCTCGCGAAGGGTTTTCAGTAATGCAGTGATTTTCAGGCTTTGGGCGGTTAACATCCGTCCCTGAGCCAGCCACATGTTTTCATTATCTGCGGTGGTCAGATTCTGCGCGGCAAACAGTTCCCAGGCGCTGGCTTCGCTGAGCTGGCGCGCCATATCCATGGTCGGCATGAGCGCCTGGGTATTGGCCTGCTCAACCTGGCTGACAAAACGCAGGTTATACCAGCCTACCAGTGTGCTGATGAGGGTCAGTGCCGCCATCAGCGCAAAGCCAATCCACAGTCGTTTTGTCAGAGATAAATTCACTGTCTGGTCGCCACAGATTAAAAAGGTTGAGTCCAAAAGAGGAAAGCAACTAGGATAAAGCCTTATCAATGATGAGGCTATCATGCGCGTATTGCTTTTCCTGCTGATCACACTTTTTCCCGGTCTGGGTCACGCGACCGGGTCCCTATTGCTGCGCTGGCAGGATACGCAGCAGGCTGTCCCGCAATCGCAAATGACCGTGACGGCAAACAAGCCATGGAAACTGTGCGCGCTGTATCCCAGTCTGAAGGATTCCTATTGGCTTTCAGTCAATTACGGCATGCTTGAGGCCGCGAGAAAATATGGGGTAAACCTGAAGGTGTTTGAAGCGGGAGGGTATCGCCAGTTTAGCACACAAAAATCGCAAATCGCCCAGTGTCAGCAATGGGGCGCGGATGCCATATTGTTAGGCAGCAGCACGACGACTTTTCCGGATTTGCAGGCGCAGGTGGGCACGCTGCCGGTTATTGAGGTGGTGAATGCGATACATGACGCAACGGTCAAAGCCCGGGTTGGGGTGCCGTGGTTCCAGATGGGGTATCAGCCAGGCCGCTATCTGGTTAAATGGAGCGGTGGCAGGCCACTAAAAGTTTTATTATTGCCCGGCCCTGATGACGCAGGCGGCAGTCGTGAGATGGCGGATGGATTCCGCCAGGCGATTGCCGGTAGTCAGGTTCAGATTGTGGATATGGCGTTGGGCGATAATGATATTGAAATACAGCGTAACCTGCTGCAGGAGATGCTTGAGCGTCACCCGGATGCCGATGTGGTTGCCGGTACGGCAATTGCGGCAGAAGCGGCGATGGGGGAGAGACGTAATCAGGGAACGCCATTGACCGTGGTCTCTTTTTATTTGTCGCATCAGGTGTATCGCGGGCTTAAACGCGAAAGAATTATTATGGCTGCCAGCGATCAAATGGTCTGGCAAGGCGAACTGGCGATTCAGCAGGCTATCAGAGTGTTACAAGGACAGTCGGTGCCGGAAAATATCAGTCCGCCAATCCTCGTACTTACGTCGAAAAATGCGGACAGCCGGCATGTTCAGCGTTCACTGTCACCCGGCGGATTTCGTCCTGTTTATCTGTATCAGTACACATCGGCTGCTAAAAAATAGCCTTCCCCGTGCTGTGTCACCAGTAAATCAGCCCGCAGCTTGTGGCGCAAACGGCGGATCAGAACGTCCACGGTGCGTAAGTCCGGATTATCTACCCGTCGTGCGGAAAGCATGCGCAATAAGCGTTCCCGACTGAGAATTTCCCCCGGATTAGTGACAAAGGCGACCAGCATTTCATATTCGGCGCGGGTGAGTTTGATGGCCTCATCGCCAAGCTCCAGGGTATGGCGGGAGACATTCAGACAATATCCGGCAAACTGATAGCAGTTGTCTTTGGTCTCCGGCTGCGCCTGGCGGGCAAGATCGATCCGCCAGAGTAAATTTTTCACCCGAACCACCAATTCACGTAGCTCTAACGGTTTGGTGACATAATCATCTGCCCCCATTTCCAGGCCCACAATACGATCGATTTGGTCGCTGCGACCCGTCACCAGAATGATGCCCACCGTTGAGCGTTCGCGCAGGGCTCGCGTCAGCATCAAGCCATTTTCGTCCGGGAGATTGATGTCTAACAGAATCAAGTCGGCAGGGTGTTGCAACATGATTTCACGCAGGCCAGCTCCGCTGGCGGTGGCCGAGACGTGATAACCTTCCTGTTCGAAGTAAGCCTGTAATCGCGCCTGGGTGACCGGCTCATCTTCAACAATGACAATGTGATGCGACATGCTGGTTGCTGTCTCTTTCTGTTCATATCTGTTCACATTGTGCCGTAAGCCATTCATCCTGACCAGTGTTGCTGTTCACATTTGGTAAATAAGATCCTCTGTAACTAAACCATATAATTACAGGGGCTATCATGCGGAAACTATGGAGGGCGCTGCTCAGACCGAGCGCACGTTGGTCAGTGTTGGCGCTGGTCGTTATCGGGATTGTGGTCGGCATCGCGCTGATCGTCTTACCGCACGTTGGCATTAAATTAACCAGTTCAACCGAGTTTTGCGTGAGTTGCCACAGCATGCAGCCGGTTTATGAAGAATATAAACAGTCGGTGCATTTTCAGAATGCCTCCGGGGTGCGCGCAGAGTGTCACGATTGCCACATTCCATCAGATATCCCTGGTATGGTGAAACGTAAGCTGGAGGCCAGCAACGATATCTACCAGACCTTTGTTGCCCACTCAATTGATACGCCTGAGAAATTCGAAGCCAAACGCGCCGAACTGGCGGAGCGCGAATGGGCCCGAATGAAGGAGAACAACTCCGCAACCTGTCGTTCCTGTCATAACTATGATGCGATGGATCACGCTAAACAGCATCCCGAAGCCGCGCGCCAGATGAAAATTGCGGCGAAGGATAACCAGTCCTGTATCGACTGCCATAAAGGCATTGCGCACCAACTTCCCGACATGAGCAGCGGTTTCCGCAAGCAGTTTGATGCGCTACGCGCCGGTGCGAATGATGATGGCGATACGCTCTACTCCCTCGACATCAAACCCCTGTATGCCGCGAAAGGTGATAAAGAACCCGCAGGCTCACTGCTGCCCGCCTCTGAAGTAAAAGTGTTAAAGCGTGACGGCGACTGGCTGCAAATTGAAATTGTGGGCTGGACCGAAAGTAACGGACGTCAGCGCGTGTTGGCGCAACTGCCGGGTAAGCGCATTTTTGTGGCTTCTATTCGCGGTGATATCCAGCAGCATGTGAAAACGCTGGAGCAAACCACCGTCGCGGAAACGAATACGCCGTGGAGTAAGTTGCAAGCCACCGCCTGGATGCAGAAGGGCGATATGGTTAACGATATCAAGCCGATTTGGGCCTACGCTGACTCACTCTATAACGGAACCTGTAACCAGTGCCACGGCGCGCCAGAGAAAGAACACTTTGACGCCAACGGCTGGATTGGCACGTTGAACGGCATGATTGGATTTACCAGTCTGGATAAACGCGAAGAACGTACCTTGCTGAAATATCTGCAGATGAATGCCTCTGACACCACGGACAAGCCGCATAGCGCTACGGGAGAAAGCAATGAAAAATAACGATCTCTTTCAGGCATCTCGCCGACGTTTCCTGCTGCAATTGGGCGGCTTGACCGTCGCCGGTATGTTAGGACCCTCTCTACTCACACCGCGAAGCGCCAGTGCCGCCGAGGTACAGGGAACGGGTGTTAAAGAGGGAGTTTTGACCGGTTCTCACTGGGGGGCAATCCGTGCCACCGTGGTTGATGGGCGGTTTATCGAGGCGAAGCCGTTTGAGCGTGATAAGTACCCGTCCAAAATGATCGCCGGACTGCCGGATCATGTGCACGGTGGTGCGCGTATTCGTTATCCGATGGTGCGCGTTGACTGGTTGCGTAAACGGCACCAAAGCGATACCACACAGCGCGGCGATAACCGCTTCGTGCGCGTTTCCTGGGATGAAGCGCTGGATTTCTTCTATCAGGAACTGGAGCGCATTCAGAAGACCTATGGTCCAAGCGCGCTGCTGACGGCCAGCGGCTGGCAATCAACCGGCATGTTCCATAATGCTTCTGGCATGCTGGCGCGCGCCATTGCGCTGCACGGCAACAGCGTGGGCACCGGAGGGGACTATTCCACCGGCGCTGCGCAGGTGATCCTGCCGCGGGTGGTGGGTTCAATGGAGGTGTATGAGCAGCAAACCTCCTGGCCATTGGTGCTGAAGAACAGCAAAACCATTGTGCTGTGGGGCTCCGATCTGATCAAAAACCAGCAGGCGAACTGGTGGTGTCCGGATCATGATGTCTACGAATACTACGAGCAGTTGAAGGAAAAAGTGGCGCGTGGCGAGATATCTGTCATCAGCATTGACCCGGTCGTCACCTCGACTCATGACTATCTGGGTCGTGATAAGGTTAAACACATTGCCGTAAATCCGCAGGCTGATGTGCCGCTACAGTTGGCGTTGGCGCACACGCTCTATACCGAGAAGCTCTATGACCGGCATTTTCTCGATAACTACTGCGTGGGGTTTGAACAGTTTCTGCCTTATCTGCTGGGAGAAAGTGACGGACAGCCTAAAGATGCCCTGTGGGCGGAAAAAATATGTGGGATTGATGCCGACACGATTCGTGAACTGGCACGGCAGATGGCGGGTGGTAGAACGCAAATTATTGCCGGCTGGTGCGTCCAACGCATGCAGCATGGGGAGCAATGGGCGTGGATGATTGTGGTGCTGGCTTCAATGCTCGGGCAAATCGGTTTACCCGGCGGGGGCTTTGGTTTTGGCTGGCACTATAACGGCGCGGGAACGCCAGGCCGTAAGGGTCTGATCCTGAGTGGTTTTTCTGGCTCCACTACCGTTCCTCCGATACATGACAGCACCGATTATAAGGGCTATAGCAGCACCATCCCTATCGCACGTTTTATTGATGCGATACTGGAGCCGGGCAAGCAAATTAACTGGAACGGTAAAACGGTGAAACTGCCGCCGTTGAAGATGTGCGTTTTCGCCGGGACCAATCCTTTCCATCGTCACCAGCAGATCAACCGCATTATTGAGGGTTGGCGGAAGCTGGAAACCGTTATCGCTATTGATAATCAGTGGACTTCGACCTGTCGCTTCGCCGACATTGTATTGCCCGCGACGACGCAATTTGAACGTAACGATCTCGACCAGTATGGCAACCACTCCAACCGTGGCATTATCGCCATGAAACAGCTGGTACAGCCGCAATTTGAAGCGCGTAATGATTTCGATATTTTCCGCGATCTTTGCCGCCGTTTTAATCGTGAAGAGGCCTTCACAGAAGGGTTGGATGAGATGGGGTGGTTGAAGCGGATCTGGCAGGAAGGAAGCCAGCAGGGAAAAGGGCGCGGTGTTCATCTTCCGGCATTTGACGTCTTCTGGAATCAGCAGGAGTACGTTGAGTTCGAGCATCCGCAGATGTTTGTTCGACATCAGGCATTCCGCGAAGATCCCGATCTTGAGCCGCTGGGGACACCAAGCGGTTTGATCGAAATTTTCTCGAAAACCATTGCCGATATGCAGTATGACGACTGCCAGGGGCATCCGATGTGGTTTGAGAAAATCGAACGTTCACACGGCGGGCCGGGGTCGCAGCGTTGGCCGCTGCATCTGCAATCCGTCCACCCGGACTTCCGTCTGCATTCGCAGCTTTGTGAATCTGAAGCGCTCCGTAAGCATTATGCGGTAAGTGGCAAAGAGCCGGTGTTTATCAACCCGCAGGATGCCAGTGCAAGAGGGATTCGCAATGGTGATATCGTCCGCGTATTTAATGCGCGTGGACAAGTGCTCGCCGGGGCGGTTGTCTCCGATCTCTACTCGCCAGGCGTCGTGCGTATTCATGAAGGCGCCTGGTACGATCCGGAGAACGGCGGAGAAATCGGGGCGCTGTGCAAATACGGCAACCCGAACGTGTTAACGATAGATATCGGCACGTCTCAATTGGCACAAGCCACCAGTGCCCATACTGCGCTGGTGGAAATCGAGAAATATACCGGCAAGCTGGCGAATGTGACGGCGTTCAGCGGCCCGATAAAAATGGTGGCGCAGTGCGAATATGTTCCGGCAGAACAGGTGAGGTCATGATGAAACACGCTTCCCTGACGCCCGAGCAGGTGGCCTGCGTTTACGCCTGGCTAGCGCAGTTGTTTTCCCGTGAGCGCGATGACGAAAGCCTGGAGCAGTTGCAGTCCAGCGAAATGGCTGAGTGGTTTGCGTTGCTAAAAAGTGAGCCGTCGCTTGAGGCGGAAGTCCTCCTGCTGGAGGAAAAAATTGCGGCGCTTAAGATGCGTGAAGACGTCACTCTGGAACTGGCCGCTGATTTTTGCAGTCTGTTTCTGATGTCGGATAAACACGCGGCGTTACCCTATGCGTCGGCTCATCTTGAAGAGGGACCGAACTACGGCGTCATTAAACAACTGTTATCTGATGCGGGCATGCAGGTCAGCGATACGTTTAGCGAGTCAGCCGATCACCTGGCGATCTTCGTCGAACTGCTGAGCCATCTGCATTTTTCTCTGGCTGAAGCTGGGTTGCGTCATCAGCAAATTGACGCGCTGCGCAGAGAAACGCTGGCGGGGTTGTTACGCTGGTTACCGGACTTCACCGCTAAATGCTGTCGTTATGATGATTTTGGGTTTTATGGTGCGCTGAGCCAGCTTTTGTTGGGATTGGTCAGGCTGGATAATCAGCACTGAGTGCTGACCTTCGTCGGAAAAAAACGGGAGTAAATTACTCCCGTTTTTATTATGTTAGCCAGTATCACCGTACAACCAGCACCGGACATTTCGCATGGCGGACTACGGCAGAAGCCGTTGAACCCAGCAGGTAGGTGCTAAAACCAGGCTTATGCGAGGCGATGACAATAAGTTCGGCGTCAACTGCTTCCGCCAGTTTGAGGATCTGATCCTTCGGCGGGCCGTAAACGACGTGGATTTGACTCCTGCCAGCAGGAATATTGAACTGCTTAACAATCTCTTCGAGCTTTTCGCTGGCCTTGGCCTGCAGACCACTGCGGTCCGGGAATTCGCTAGAGTAGGCCAGCCCCAGCGAGGCATAGAACGGAACGGTAGGAATAACGGCCAGAAAATGGACCTTGGCGGTTTTGGCATGGGCCTGAACCTGCGGCACAACATGGCGGGTTAAATCGGTTTCAGAGATATCAATGGGCACCAGAATTGAGCGATACATATTCACTACCTCCTGTTTGTTTACCTCTACCCCGAGTGTACCCAACGTTGTCTCTGTATAATAAGTGACCAGATCAAGGTTGCGTGCATAATTGTCGTCAATGATAAACGGAGAACGTAAGGTTCCCGTTTTCTATTGCAGATGTGGGTAACGTTTTACCGCCTTTAGTTCGCCAGCACGATTACATCCCCCGTTGCCGGGGCTTCTGTTCCCGGTAACCACAATCGTCCCCACGAACCGGTACAATGACAGCCGAGCAGTTTTTCCGGTTGCTGCTGCTTAATAAATTGCCGCGTCCGCCACAGCTTAGCGGGGGAGGCGGCGCGTAAATGGAACCCACCGATGAGGGCGTGAATTTTGCGAATGCCGGTGATGTGCTGGCAATGGCGGACGATATTTTCTATTCCCCGGTGCCCGCAGCCGGTAATGATCACCAGCCCACGGTCAGATTTATAGATCAATACGCCTTCATCGCTGATGTAATCCGGCTGTGGTGTTTTCTCGCGAATAACACCGTAGGCCTGCGGTGTGGGCACGCTAATTTCCCCGGACCACAAAAAACGATCGCTAATCGCCACCGGTTCGCGGGTGTATTCCATATTCAGACGAGAGTAGTCGTTATCGCGGGAGAGTTTTTTAATTTGTCGCGGCTTTCCCGCAAGCGTTATCGACGCGTAACGCTCGCAGGCTATTTGCGGATGGCAAATAATACGGCTGTTATCGGCAAGCCACGGGACGCCGCCACAATGATCGTAATGACCATGTGACAGCACCACGGCGGTTAATTGCGTCAGGTCGATCCCCATTTGCGCAGCGTTTAGTATGAAGCTGTCATCCGGCCCGGTATCAAACAGTAGGGTAGTGGTTTCATCCTGAATTAACATGCTTAATCCAGGCTTTGCCCGTAATGATTTATCTGCGCCAGCAGCGCGCCGGTTTTCAAGCAATACCGTGAGGGTTAAAGCCATGCCTGACTCCAGTATTAAAACGGTATACTGTAGCGCACAGCTTTTGAGAGCGCTGTGATCGCAGCGCCCTTTGGCGTTATCCGTTATTGTGCAGAGTTTGCTTGCGCACGGTGTTTTTCCGCCTGTTGCTCATGGGCATAGGAATGACCATTATTTGTCGACTGATGTACTACCATCGCTTTTTCATGTTCATTCATTTGTGAAAACGATTGTGCATGGGATGACGTTTCTGCCGCATTAACGCCCGCTGAGATAAAAAACGCGATAGCTAAAAAAGAGGACATCTTATTCATCATATTTCTCCTGTGTGGGTTTACGGAAGAAATTATAATTAGCGCACGCTGTCAGCGACGTGACAGGAATATGACGGTTAAGTCAGAGAACAGAAATGATTTAACCGTCGTCACTAAAGATTAAATTGCATGCCGGGGCAGTGTCAGAATAAAACGGGTGGCATGTGAATCAGATGTCACCGCAACTTTTCCATGATGGGCAATGACTATCGATTTCACGATCGCCAGGCCTATGCCGCTGCCTTCTCCCTTACGTTGCCGGGAAGGATCTACCCGATAGAAGCGGTCAAAGAGTCGCGGAAGATGTTGCGGAGGAATTGGCGGGCCGGGGTTCTCAACAACTATCTGCACCTGTTCATCGGCCTCTTTCACCCGCACGGTCACTGACTCACCTTTTGGTGTGTAGCGCATGGCGTTTGAAAGCAGATTACTCATTGCCCGGCGTAACATTAACGGGTCGCCCACAACCCAGCATTCGCGCCCCTCAAAACGTAAACCAACCTCACGCTCTTCTGCCCAGGCTTCGAAAAAGTCGAACACTTTACTGACCTCATCAGCCAGATTGAGCGCGGTCTTTTCCGGGATCAGTTGATTGTTGTCTGCTTGCGCCAGAAACAGCATGTCGCTCACCATCTTTGACATCCGGCCAAATTCTTCGAGATTGGAATACAGCACGTCCTCCAGCTCTTTTTGGCTGCGGGTCTGGCTCAGCGCAATTTCTGTTTGCGTGACCAGATTGGTAATTGGGGTGCGGATCTCATGGGCAATATCTGCCGAGAAGTTCGACTGACGTTTAAAAACATCCTCGATGCGTTCGATCATGTGATTAAACGAACTGACCAGTTGTTCCAGTTCAATAGGCACGGCTTGCGGGTCGAGGCGTACGTCGAGATCTTTCGAGGTGATATTTTGGATGCGGCGACTGACATTACGGATAGGTTCATGGCCTTTATAAACGGCGAACAGCACGATAAAAACAATCATCATGCTAATCAGCGATGCCGTCATAATCAGTTTGTTTTTCAGGTCATTTATATAGTGCAGATGAAAATCGATCGATAATGCCAGGTACAGCGTATATGCCGGTTTTCCATCGGCAAGCTGTCCTACAGGCAAACGAATCATGCGCCAGTTTGATGATGTTATCTGCCCGTGCGTATGTTTGGGCGTTTGCAGCATGGGGCCGGATATAATAAAGACATCGCGGGCACGGGCATTTTTATCCGGCCTTGCGCTGGCAATAAATTGCCGGAGATCCGGGGCACCAGGTGAATGAAAAATAGCCTGCTGATTGCTATCTTCCAGAGAAATAATGACGTTTGAGTAACCCGCCACCACGTTTTTTAGCGTTTCCAGTCGGCGTGATTCAGGTTCGTTCGGTTGATTAAGAATACGCTCCAGCGTGGCGCTGATCTCTTGTAAATCATTGATGTCCTGCTCGGCGAAATGCACTTTCACTGAGTGGATCATTATCCATGCGAAGGCGAAAAATGAAGCGATAGTCGCCAGACTGATAAAAAAGGTCAGTCGCGTCGCCAGTGAAAAAGGGCGTTGCCATCGTTTACCGGCCATCAGGAACCTCAAGCATATATCCCACGCCGCGCACGGTCTGAATCAGTTTTGGCTCAAAGTCATTATCGATTTTGGCGCGCAGACGCTTAACGGCGACGTCGATGGCGTTGGTATCGCTGTCAAAATTCATATCCCAGACCTGAGAGGCAATCAGCGAGCGGGGTAAAACTTCCCCCTGGTGGCGCAGGAAAAACTCAAGCAGCGTAAACTCTTTACTGGTCAGGGTGATACGCGCCCCGCTGCGGGTGACTTTTCTACTCACCAGATCAACCATTAAATCTGCGACCTGAAACTGGCTTTCGACAATGACCGCCGCGCCCCGGCGTAATAGCGTTCTGACCCGCGCCAACAGCTCGGCAAAGGCAAACGGTTTGACCAGGTAATCGTCAGCGCCTAATTCCAGGCCTTTAACCCGATGTTCAATGGTACCCAGCGCGGTGAGGAGAAGAATGGGCATGCCTTTGTTGGCGCTACGCAGCATGCGCACGATATCCCAGCCGTTTACATCCGGCAGCATGATGTCGAGTATGAGCAGATCGTAATCGCCGGTCATCGCCAGGTGGTACCCGTTCAGGCCGTTATCCGCCAAATCCACGACAAAACCCGCTTCCGTCAGGCCCTTCGTCAGGTATTCACCGGTTTTTTTCTCATCTTCGACTATCAAAATCTTCATCGCATTCTCCTTCTCGCACTGCTTATGCGGACTTTCAATTCTAGGGAAGCGGGATCGGATAGCAATCGGTTATTAGGAAAATGACAGTTTTGTCATTTTCCTGTCACCGGTTAAACAGAGTCACTTCGTTAAAGTACAACCCTATAAATTCCTACCTATTTTAGGGTCATCAGTCCGGTCAGGACGCGAAGAACTATGAGCAAATTTAAGCTTCTTACCCTCAGCGCAATATTCGTTCTCGCCGGTTGTTCATTAGCGCCGGACTATCAGCGCCCGGCCTTGCCGGTGCCGCAGCAATTCTCCTTAAGTCAGAATGCGCTGGTGCCAGCCTCTGGGAATTATCAGGACACAGGCTGGCGAACCTTCTTCGTTGACGATCAGGTTAAGGCGCTGATTGGTGAGGCGCTGGTCAATAACCGAGATTTGCGTATGGCAGTGCTGAAGGTTCAGGAGGCGCGCGCGCAATATGGCGTCACGGACGCTGACCGCTATCCGCAAATTACGGCAGGCTCCAGCGGTACCTACAGCGGTAAATTAAAAGGCGACAGCAGCACCGATCGCGAATTCGAGGCCGGGCTGAATCTCAGTTTTGACTTGGATTTTTTTGGTCGGCTGAAAAATATGAGTGAAGCCGAACGACAGAATTTCTTTGCCAGCGAAGAGGCGCGTCGGGCGGTCCATATCTCATTAATCTCTAACGTGTCGCAAAGTTATTTCAATCAGCGTCTGGCGTATGCACAACTGCAAATTGCTGAAGAAACGCTGCAAAACTATCAGCGTTCCTACGCTTTTGTTGAAAAACAACTGGTAACCGGTAGCACTAACGTACTGGCACTGGAACAGGCGCGGGGCGTGATTGAAAGTACGCGCAGCGAAATCGCGAAGCGTAAAGGTGAACTGGCGCAGGCGAACAACGCGCTGCAGCTGTTGCTGGGTACCTACGGAAAATTACCCGACGATCGGGCGCGCAGTCACGGAGATATTAAACCGGTTACGCTGCCGCCATCACTCTCGTCGCAAATACTGTTACAGCGTCCGGATATTATGGAAGCTGAGCACGGATTAATGGCGGCGAATGCCAACATCGGCGCCGCGCGGGCGGCATTTTTCCCGTCGATTACCCTGACCAGCTCCGTGTCCAGTAGCAGCAGCGATCTTTCCAGCTTGTTTAATGCTGCCAGCGGCATGTGGAATTTTGTCCCCAAAATAGATATTCCCATTTTTAACGCCGGACGTAATCAGTCCAGGCTCGATCTGGCTGAAATTCGCCAACAGCAGTCGGTGGTGAATTACGAACAAAAAATTCAGGGCGCATTTAAAGAAGTGGCGGATGCGCTGGCGTTGCGCCAAAGCATTGCCGATCAAATTAGCGGCCAGCAGCGTTATCTGGCGTCATTGCAAATCACACTACAACGTGCCAGAGCGCTTTATCAGAATGGCGCGGTTAGCTATATCGAAGTTCTGGACGCCGAACGTTCTTTATTTGCCACGCAGCAATCGCTGCTCGATCTTAATTACTCCCAGCAGGTTAATGAAATTAAGCTGTTTGCTGCCTTGGGCGGCGGTTGGGTGGAGTAATCCTTAATATTAACTTTCAGGAGCATCAAAAATGAATACTACCGCCAAAGCCGTGCTATTTAGCCTTTTCTCTGTGGTCATGTTTAACGCTCAGGCCAATGAGCATCAACATGGCGAGATGATGAATATGCAGCCAGCGGCTCAACAGGAACAACGTATTAGCGCTACCGGGGTGATTGAAGCTATTGATATGGATAGTAAAAAAGTCACAATTAAACATGACCCTATTCCGGCGGTGAACTGGCCGGCTATGACGATGCGTTTTACGCTGGTGGCCGACACCAGGGCTGACGATATTAAACCGGGCGATAAGGTCGCGTTTACGTTTGTTCAGCAGGGAAATATCTCTGTTTTACGCGATATTCACATCAGTAAATAACGTTCTCGCTGGTCTCTTTTATTCTTGCCCGGGTTCTTGCGAACGCGGGTGAGACTATCGCGCAATGGAAATCATTATGGCGTCTTTAAATATTAAAAATACCGCGCTTATTCTCGGTAGCATGATTGCAGGCGGGATTATCTCTGTCGGTGTTTATACTTATTATTCATCCGCAAAAGTATCGACCGAAACCGGGCAAGCTTCGCCAAAAGAAGCCAGAAAAGTTCTGTTCTGGTATGACCCCATGTATCCGAATACGCGTTTTGACAAGCCGGGCAAATCGCCGTTCATGGATATGGACCTGATCCCGAAATATGCCGATGAAGAGACTGCGAGCGCGTCAGCACCTGGCGTGCGTATCGATCCCACTCAGACCCAGAATCTGGGGCTAAAAACGGAACCCGTGCGTCGGGGACCCCTGCACTACGCGCAAACTTTCCCGGCTAACGTGAGCTATAACGAATACCAGTTTGTTATTGTCCAGGCACGCTCCGCAGGCTTTATCGAGAAAGTTTACCCGCTTACCGTGGGTGACAAAATCAAGAAGGGTTCTCCGCTCATTGACCTGACGATTCCTGACTGGGTTGAGGCCCAGAGCGAATACTTGCTGCTGCGCGAGACCGGCGGCAGCGCGACGCAGGTGGAAGGGATTCTGGAGCGATTACGCCTTGCCGGTATGCCGGAAGCGGATATCCAGCGTTTAAAGTCGACGCGTAAAATTCAGACCCGCTTTACCCTGAAAGCCCCCATTGATGGGGTGATCACCGCATTCGATTTGCGTACCGGCATGAACATTTCCAAAGACAATGTGGTGGCGAAAATTCAGGGAATGGATCCGGTATGGGTCAGCGCGTCGGTCCCGGAATCTATTGCCTGGCTGATTAAAGACGCCTCGCAATTTCGCATCACGGTTCCTGCCTGGCCGGATAAGCCATTCACCATCAGTAAGTGGAGTATTTTGCCAAGCGTTGATGCCACCACGCGTACACTCCAGCTTCGTTTGCAGGTTGATAACCCCGACGAAGCGCTCAAGCCTGGAATGAATGCTTACCTGCAACTGAAAACGCAAAGCGAGCCGATGCTGTTGATTCCGTCTAAAGCGTTGATTGATACGGGTACCGAACAACGGGTGATCACTGTTGATCATGAAGGTCGATTTGTGCCGAAGCAGGTGGCTGTTTTCCATGAATCTCAGGGGCTGACGGCTATTCGCTCAGGCCTGACCGAAGGTGAAAAAGTGGTGTCCAGCGGTCTGTTCCTGATTGACTCCGAGGCGAATATTTCTGGCGCCCTTGACCGTATGCGCGCCCAGAACAGTGGTGCGCAAGACGCAGGCGCGATGCCGGCCCAGGCGACCCATTCACATTGAGGACATGATAAATGATTGAATGGATTATCCGCCGTTCAGTGGCAAACCGTTTCCTGGTAATGATGGGGGCGCTGTTTCTCAGTATCTGGGGAACCTGGACCATCATTAACACGCCGGTTGATGCGCTGCCCGATCTCTCTGATGTTCAGGTGATTGTCAAAACCAGCTACCCCGGACAGGCACCGCAAATCGTTGAGAATCAGGTTACTTACCCGTTGACCACCACCATGCTGTCGGTACCGGGCGCGAAAACGGTGCGCGGCTTCTCGCAGTTTGGCGATTCCTACGTGTACGTCATTTTCGAGGATGGTACCGATCCTTACTGGGCGCGCTCGCGCGTACTGGAATATCTCAACCAGGTGCAGGGAAAATTACCGGCAGGTGTTAGTGCCGAAATGGGGCCGGATGCCACGGGCGTTGGCTGGATCTTTGAATATGCGCTGGTAGATCGCAGCGGAAAACATGACCTCGCGGAATTACGTTCTCTTCAGGACTGGTTCTTAAAATATGAGTTAAAAACGATTTCTAACGTGGCGGAAGTCGCCTCGGTAGGCGGCGTGGTTAAACAATACCAGGTGGTTATTGACCCGATGAAGCTGACGCAATATGGCATCAGCCTGGCGGAGGTGAAATCTGCACTGGATACGTCAAATCAGGAAGCGGGCGGCTCGTCTGTGGAGATGGCTGAAGCCGAATATATGGTTCGCGCCAGTGGCTATCTGCAAACGCTTGATGATTTCAATAATATCGTCCTGAAAACCGGGGCCGACGGTGTACCGGTTTATCTGCGCGATGTGGCACGCGTCCAGATTGGGCCGGAAATGCGCCGTGGGATCGCCGAACTCAATGGCGAAGGCGAAGTGGCGGGCGGGGTGGTTATTCTGCGCTCCGGTAAAAATGCGCGTGAGGTGATCTCCGCCGTTAAAGCCAAACTCGATACGCTGAAAAGCAGCCTGCCGGAAGGCGTTGAGGTAGTTACAACATACGATCGCAGTCAGCTTATCGATCGCGCCATTGATAACCTGAGCTACAAGCTACTGGAGGAGTTTATTGTCGTTGCGCTGGTGTGCGCACTGTTTCTGTGGCATCTGCGTTCGGCATTGGTGGCGATTATTTCCCTGCCGTTGGGGCTGTGTATCGCGTTTATCGTGATGCATTTCCAGGGGCTGAACGCCAATATCATGTCGCTCGGGGGAATTGCCATTGCCGTTGGGGCGATGGTTGATGCGGCAATCGTGATGATTGAGAACGCCCATAAGCGGCTGGAAGAGTGGGGGCATCAGCATCCGGGTGAAACGCTGGATAACGCCACGCGCTGGAAGGTCATTACCGACGCCTCGGTGGAAGTCGGTCCGGCATTGTTCATCAGCCTGCTGATTATCACGTTGTCATTTATCCCTATTTTCACCCTTGAAGGGCAGGAAGGGCGGCTGTTTGGTCCGCTGGCGTTCACCAAAACCTATGCCATGGCGGGGGCGGCGTTTCTGGCCATTGTGGTTATTCCGATCCTGATGGGGTTCTGGATCCGCGGGAAAATACCGGCGGAAAGCAGCAATCCGCTTAACCGCTTCCTGATCCGTATTTACCATCCGCTCTTGTTGAAGGTACTGCACTGGCCCAAAACCACCATCCTGGTAGCGGTGCTGTCAATACTGACGGTTGTCTACCCGCTGAATAAAGTCGGTGGTGAATTCCTGCCGCAGATTAATGAAGGCGATTTGCTGTATATGCCTTCGACACTGCCGGGGATCTCGGCGGCGCAGGCGGCGGACATGCTGCAAAAAACCGATAAGCTGATCATGACCGTTCCTGAAGTGGCGCGCGTATTTGGTAAAACCGGCAAAGCAGAAACAGCAACAGATTCCGCGCCGCTGGAAATGGTGGAAACGACGATCCAACTGAAGCCGCAGGATCAGTGGCGTCCGGGTATGACGATGGACAAAATTATCGCCGAGCTGGACAAAACCGTGCGCTTGCCGGGGCTGGCGAATCTGTGGGTGCCACCGATTCGTAACCGCATCGACATGCTCTCTACCGGGATAAAAAGCCCCATCGGGATTAAGGTGTCAGGTAACGTTCTGGCTGATATCGATGCCACGGCGGAACAAATTGAAGAGGTGGCCAGAACCGTGCCGGGCGTCGCCTCTGCGTTAGCTGAGCGCCTGGTTGGGGGGCGCTATCTCAACGTGGATATTAATCGTGAGAAAGCGGCTCGTTATGGCATGACCGTCGGCGATGTACAGCTGTTTGTGACCTCCGCAGTGGGGGGCGCGATGGTGGGAGAAACGGTAGAAGGGATCGCGCGCTATCCTATAAACCTTCGCTATGCACAGAGCTATCGCGATAGCCCGCAAGCGCTGCGTAATCTGCCCATTCTGACACCGATGAAACAGCAAATCACCCTGGCTGATGTGGCGGATATCACGGTAGTTTCTGGGCCGTCGATGTTAAAAACCGAAGATGCGCGACCCACCAGTTGGATTTATATCGATGCCCGCGATCGTGACATGGTTTCGGTGGTGAACGATCTGCAAAAAGCGATCGCGGAAAAGGTACAGTTAAAGCCGGGGACCAGCGTGGCGTTCTCCGGGCAGTTCGAACTGCTCGAACGCGCAAGCCATAAGCTCAAATTGATGGTGCCGATGACGCTGATGATTATCTTCGTCCTGCTTTATCTGGCTTTTCGTCGCTTTGGCGAAGCGCTGCTGATTATCACCAGCGTCCCCTTTGCGCTGGTAGGGGGCATCTGGTTCCTCTACTGGATGGGATTCCATATGTCGGTCGCGACCGGAACCGGGTTTATTGCGCTGGCCGGCGTGGCTGCGGAGTTTGGCGTGGTGATGCTGATGTATTTGCGCCACGCCATAGAAGCAGAACCTGCGCTGGAAAATCCGCACACCTTTACGGCGGATAAACTGGATGAAGCGTTGTATCACGGCGCTGTGTTGCGCGTGCGCCCGAAAGCGATGACCGTGGCGGTGATTATCGCCGGTCTGTTGCCCATCTTGTGGGGGACGGGAGCCGGGTCAGAAGTGATGAGCCGCATCGCTGCACCGATGATTGGCGGCATGATTACTGCGCCGCTGTTGTCGCTATTCATTATTCCGGCAGCCTATAAGCTGATGTGGCTGCACAGGCATCGTGACAAAAAGTAATGCCTTGAAGCGCTCGCCTGCCGTCGGTTTGAACACCGAAGCAGGCGTAGTGCTATGCTTCCAGCGCTTTCACGCGTTTGCGGTACTCGCCCGGCGTACAGCCGAATTCGCGTAGAAAGACTTTATAAAACGATGACTCGCTGGCGTAGCCCACCGATTCAGCCACCACAATCAATGGTTGCGATCCGCGTGACAACAGCTGAGCGGCGATTTGCAGGCGCAAAGTGGTTAACACCGCCAGCGGTGTAGCGTTTGACACTTCACGGAATAATTGCGCAAAGCTGGCCCGCGACATGTGTACGCGTTTCGCCAGCTCTTCGACGGTCCACGCAAAGGCCGGTGATTCGAGCATCAGAAACACCACGGCTCCCAGTTTGGGGTGCAGCAGTAAATTCAATACGTTTTGTGCGGGCGACGCTCTGGTTAACCACTCACGAACGGCTAAGGCGAATAGGGTGGCGCATTGTTGGCTGCATACAGCGCTGGAACCCGGCAGCCCACTGAGGGATTCCTGTTGCAATAGCGCAATCACGGCCTTGAGCCAGTGGCTGACGGGACTCTTTTCTTCGGGCGCCAGAATCAGTGCTTCCGGTAGCGCGGTTAAAAAATAGCGCGAGGTGGCGTGCAGTCGCAAACTGCCGCATACGATATGCGTTTGCTCATCGCCGGACTGGCAAAGTCGATGGGCGGAGTTTTGCGGCAGGATAACAACAGTCCCAGGCCGCAGGATAAAAGATGTCCCGCCAGGCATGTCAAGTTGGGCTGCTCCCTGAGTGACCGTATGCCAGCGAATAACGGACAGCTCGCCCGCCGCATGCGGCAGTTGCCAGTCTCTGCTCAACAAACAGTTTTGATCGATCGAGCCTTGCGGGTCGTTAAGCATAAGTAATCGACTTAGCGTATCCATGAAGACTCCTGAGCAGTTTTTACCACTATTAGTTTGGGCGGTATTATCTCGCTAATTTTAAATTAAAGTAATACCTTCAAATGGTTAATTTATTATTCCCATGTGTTTTGTGAAAGGAGGTTAAATGTCAATTAGACGATTTGACAGTAATAAGCGCGTTCTGAATACCTTTCCCTTGCCTGGTAACCCCTATACTTCAGTTCAACAAACGAACAGTGACCAGGTGGAGAGACAGCATGAATCAGTATCAGGCGATAATTATTGGATTTGGCAAAGCGGGTAAAACGCTGGCAGCTACCCTGGCAAAAACGGGCTGGCGGGTGGCGATTGTTGAACAGTCGAACACCATGTATGGCGGGACATGCATCAACATCGGCTGTATTCCAACCAAAACCCTGGTACACGACGCTGAACGCCAGCATGACTTTGCTGCGGCGATGGAGCGCAAAGCTGTCGTTGTCAGTTTCCTGCGCGATAAAAATTTCCATAATCTGGCCGATCTGGAGAATGTGGATGTGATCGACGGTCGTGCTGAATTTGTCGATAACCATACTGTGCGGGTCGTGCAGTCAACTGGCGTGATTGAGCTAAGCGGCGAGAAGATCTTTATTAATACCGGTGCGCAGTCAACGATTCCAGATGTGGAAGGGTTAACCACCACACCAGGCGTGTTTGACAGCACCGGGCTGTTGGATCTGACGCAACGGCCTGAGCGTCTGGGGATTTTGGGCGGCGGTTACATTGGTGTTGAATTTGCATCGATGTTTGCTAACTTTGGCAGCAAAGTCACCATTTATGAAGCTGCTCCGCTGTTTTTAGCCCGTGAAGATCGGGATATTGCCGAAGCGATCGCCGGGATTTTACGCGACAACGGGGTTGAGATTATCCTCAACGCCAACGTACAGGCCGTTTCGTCTCAGAACGGCGCTGTGCAGGTGCAACTGCCGGAGGGCGCTCAGAATGTGGAAGCGCTGCTGGTGGCATCGGGCCGTAAACCGGCGACTGAAAATCTGCAGTTGCAGAAAGCGGGTGTGGATGTAAACGACCGTGGCGCCATTATCGTGAATAAATATCTGCGTACCTCGGCAGATAATATTTGGGCAATGGGCGACGTAACCGGGGGATTGCAGTTTACTTATATCTCACTGGATGACTTCCGTATTGTGCGTGACAACCTGTTAGGCGAGGGGTTACGTCACACCGGCGATCGTCAAAATATACCGTATTCTGTCTTTATGACGCCGCCGCTTTCCCGTGTGGGGATGACCGAAGAACAGGCTCGCGCCAGCGGTGCTTCTGTACAGGTAGTCACGCTGCCGGTCGCGGCGATCCCGCGTGCGCGGGTGATGGATGACACACGTGGCGTACTTAAAGCGGTGGTGGATAGCGAAACGAAACAGATATTAGGTGTTTCGCTATTATGTGTGGATTCGCATGAGATGATTAATATCATCAAGACGGTTATGGATGCAGGACTACCCTATACAACCTTACGCGATCAAATATTTACCCATCCGAGTATGAGTGAATCATTAAACGATCTCTTTTCTCTCGTTAAATAATAAAAGCGCAGGGAAGATATACACCACGGATTTCAGTACTTGTCAGGTGTTGAAAGATACGTTAATGCAGGCGGGAGCGGGGATGATCGTTGCAGAATCAGTCCGCTCAATCGTTATGCAACGGTATTGAATTTTTAACGTTGTGCCCTCTGTAAGGTAGCAAGCCACTCTAGTTCGATTCGGTATTTACCGGGCCAGCAGGATGCTGGCTTTTTTCTGACTTAAGGGAAATTTATTTAATATATAAAATGTAATTATTCACTGTATAAGAATAACTGCGCATAGCTATTCCCTCACAACACCTTCACTTTTCTCTATTTTTTTCTGTGCAATTCTTGCTATTTTTTATCTCAAAACAGCAACTTAAAAAAGTTTGTTATTCACTTTCGTTATAATTAATCCGCAAGTTTGCGTGGTTTTAGGTGCGGCTTAAGCTAGAATTAACCCGGATTAAATGTTTTTACGTATCAATAATTGGCTAAAGATAGTTAAAAACTTAATTTTTAACCAACTGTCGTACATGGAATCCACTATGGTAATTAAGCACCAGGGTGGATGCTGATCTCGTGTTTTTGGGTAACCAAAAGCGGGACATATCTTAAATATGGAAATAAGGGTTTTAGAATGAGCTTTGGATTAGCAAAGGACAACAAGTTTGAAATCATCGCTATCCTTCGTGAAGAGCTGCACAAGAAAACGAAACTGGAAGTCTTATGTGAAAACAGTAGCGTTATCACACAGCTAGAGAAGGTCGATTTCGAACGCTTTGTCATCTCCGGCCATGAAGACATTGCGCCTGAAAAGGTCCAATACTTTATCCTGCACAGCGAAAGCGGGATTGTAAAATTTAGTGCCAGATTTGAGCAAACCCCACCAGCAGGTGTCGAGGCAGGATTATCCTACCTCATCCCGGATATGATTTTCTTTGCTCAGCAGCGACAAAATCAGCGTTTTTCCTTCATGAAGGGTTATGACTTTTTCTGTTTTGGTCGCTACAAAAACGGAGAAAACTACTCTTTCAAGATTAAAAACATCTCTCAGGGTGGCTGTGCGTTAATTGTTAAAGATGTAAATACCCGTTTTGTTTATAAAGATGCGGTGATTAAAAATGCCTCGCTGGAGTTTGATACGTTCGGCAGTTTGCAGCTGGATTTAAAAGTGATCGATGTCGTCACGATCAATGAGTTTGATGAGGATAATCAGTTGTACTCCTGTCATCAGATCTCATGTGAGTTCGATTTTAAAAATCGTCGTGAAGAGGCTGAAGTCGAGAAAATTATTATCAAATTTTTAATGAGTAACAAGATCAGAAGCTTATAAGGAGCGGTAAACAGGATGTTGATGTGTGGCAATGATAATTTTGTGGGCAACGGTATGTTCGCCTACCTGACCAGCAAACATGTACCCGTACAAACATTCCAGTTTGAGGATATGTTGCATCAGTCATCATTATGCCAGCATCAAACCATGGTTTTTAATATCATTAATAATGAACAACCGTGTTCAGACGTCGTACAGTTTCTGAATAAAAATCGATTTAAGTTCTATAATAACGTCGTAGTCATTGTAGCTGACAGTTTGGTGGCGAAATTATGCGTGGAGTTATTATATATTGAGAAAGCAATAGTTTTGACTGAGAAATCTTCACTGCGAGATTTCGCTCAATTGGCGACGTTGTCGGTCGGGAAATGGAATCCCCGGCTGTATCGTTCGCAGAAAAGGCTAACCGAAAGGGAACAGCAGATCCTGAGTTTGCTGGTAAGCGGCTATACCGCTAAAGAAATTTCTGAGTTAGTGAGCCTTAACTATAAAACCATTCAGGCTCATAAAATGCGAGTCGTCGCCAAGTTGGGACTGAACAATACTTCTGATTTAAATAAATTAATTGTCAGATTCACCCATCGTATGTCTTTTTTACCCTAGTCTGGTGATTCTTTTCTGATGTAAAACATCTCATAGTAGATATAATTCGGGAGCGATGTGACTGGTTTTAAATTTTATGATTTGTAGAGGTAGAGGGAATGTTTAATTCCAACGAGGTGCTCACCGCGCTTGAACAGGCATTGAATACCAGTCAGTTTTATATGGTTTATCAGCCCATTTTTAATTTGCACACTCAGCAAATTAGCGGATTTGAAGCATTAATGCGTTGGAACAGTCCTCAGATGGGGATGATCTCTCCCGATATTTTTATTACGTTATTGGAAGACAGCGGCAATATCATTTCAATTGAAGACATGGTTACCCACACCCCCTGGGATGTGGCGACGTCCTGGCCCGATCCTCTTGTATTATCAATCAATATTTCCGCACTTGAATTTTGTGACCCTCTCTTACCCCAACGTGTCAGACGTAATCTTACTCTCTGTGGACTACCGGCTCATCGATGCCAAATTGAGGTTACGGAAACGTCCCCACTGCGCGACAGCCAGATAGCGGTTAACAATATGCTGGAGCTAAAGGAGATCGGGGTTAAACTCGCGCTTGATGATTTTGGTACCGGCCACGCGAATCTTAATTATCTGCTGAAGTATCCTTTTGATACCCTGAAAATTGATAAGGAATTTGTTGCTGGCATTGAACCCGATACCCGATCGACAAAGATTGTGGAGGGCATTATTTCACTGGCACACAATTTTGGTATTGAAGTTCTCGCCGAAGGGGTGGAAACCCAGTCCCAACTGGACCGTTTAATGCAGATTGGTTGTGACAAAATTCAGGGCTTTTTCATTTCTCCGCCAGTGTTGGCAGAAGATATCCCGTTACTCCTGACGCAGTATAATCGTTAATCTCTCCTTTTTATATTTCCCGGCCCTGCAAACTGCAAAGCAAAAAAAAGCCCCCTGCATAACAGAGGGCTGGCGAGTTTATGTCGGATTAAAACGATTTCTTAAAGCCAATGGAAGCATTGATCGGTGCTTCAACTTGCGACTTACTGCCTCCGTTGCTGAATTGCGTACCCAGTTCACCGTAGACCTGTACGTTTCTGTCGATTGACCAGGACAGACCGGCCGCAACTTCGGTGCTGGAATACTGCTGTGAGGATTCCAGCGTGGTGGTGGCGACCGCATTGCTAAAGTGCGTTTTGTCTTTTGACCCCAGACCCTGCCAGACGTTTACCCTGCCGTACGGCTGGAATTTACCATGGTTAGTGTCATAGTCAGCAACCAGACGTACGCCCAGACGGGCGGTAAAGGAATCCGCGGTATCCATTTTCACTTTCGTTTGGGTCACACCATCAAGCCGACCATTATCAAAATCGCTGTATTGGTAGATCAACTGAGCCTGAGGTTCCAGACTCCAGGCGCTTGAACCCAGACGGAACGCTTTACCCACTTCGGTTGACGCCGTCAGCGTGTTGCCTTTGACGGTATAAGAACCATTGTTACCGGTCGCCGCCAGGCGAGATTTATGGTTACCGTACTGCAGGACGTTATCAACATACATCCCGTCGCCTGAGAACCAGGTGGCGTAACCGCCGACGTAAAACGCATTGTCGTCGATGTTTCCGCCTTTGCCATCGCTACCCGTCTTCGTGCCTTTCACATTGCTGTCGATGTCAAGGATGCTGGTATACATCCCGGCTTTCCAGTTTTCGTTAGCATACATATCGACGCCGACCTGGATACCCATGGTATGGGTGCTGGTTTGCGTCCCGGCCGCATCGTCCAGTTTGGTTTTACCGGAGTAGCCAAGCATTCTCGCCCAGGCGCGATTATCTTCATCAATACCTGGTTTAACCTCGTCGCCCATACGTTGGTGCATGTTACCCAGCAGGCTAATGTCACCCTGACGCACAACGCTGGCAAGGCCAGAATACAACATGGTTTCCGGACGATATTCGCTTCTCAGATACCAGTTTTCCCCTTGACCCTGAGCATTGCCCGCATGCAGTTGGTACTCAAACGCGCCCGCGGCCATACGATCGGCGGCAAGATGGAAGGCGTCACGCGACGTTTGCGCGGTGGTGGTTGCGCCATTGAGCGCCGTAACGACTTCGATACCATCACCGACGGTCGGCGCGCCGAGGCCAGAACCATCAACGTCCAGCAGCGTACTGCCGCTGGCTTTACCGCCATCGATAATCAGACGGTCGGCAATGCCTGCACCGCTACCATTCTGGATGGCCGCCATGTTGATGGTCCCTTTTTCGCCGACGTAATCCCCTTTGACGGTTAACGTTGTGCCAGTCTGCTGGCCGATGAGCGAGACATCACCGCCGTTGCTCAGGCCCGCGACTGTCTGGTTGTATCCTTGCGTGTTCAACATGGTATCAGCGACAACGTAGTGGTGTGACGCACTACTCAGGGTGTTGGTGTTACCCGCTTGCAGGACGCCGTTGGCAATCAACGTTGCGCCGCTGTAGCTGTTTTCACCTTGCAGTTCCGTAATACCGCTGCCGGTCTGGTGCAACTGACCTTTACCGCTAATATTACCGGTCAGCGCCAGGGTATCGGCACGATCAACATTGAGTACGCCGTTATCAACGATATCCCCCTGAATGCTGCCGATATTACCGCCATTACCCAACTGTAAAACGCCTTGTTCGATGGTGGTGCCACCGGTGTAGGTGTTATCCAGCGTCAGAGTGAGGGAACCTTTACCGGTTTTGGTCAGATGACCATTACCTTCGACTTCTGTCAGCAGGGAAACGTTATGTCCGTTGGTATCGAATGTCCCGCCACCGGATTCCAGCGTCACCTGACGGGCGGTATCAAATGCTTCGCCATACTTCAGCGTACCGCCGTTGAAGGTAATACCTGTCTCTGACGCGCCGAGGTTGGTATCACCTGCCACCTGTAACGTACCTGAGGTGATAGTGGTTCCACCGCTGTAGGTGTTGTCGCCAGTAAGAATCAGCGTCCCGAGATCGCCTTTATTCAGGCCGCCGGTACCGCGGATCACGCTGTCGATAGTTGCGGTGTAGTTCGCGCCGTCTACCGTGCCATCGCCGACGCGAATCAGCGTGTTCGCCGTGTCGGTGGTAATGGCCTCACCACCCACGCGATAGCCATCGGTGGCGAACTGTGCGCCGCTGATGATAACGTCGCCTTTGCTGTTATCGACGGTTACGTTGCCAGCTTCCCCTTGGAAGACGGCGAAGGCGGCATCGGTAAACGGTGCGTTCAGCGCGCCTTCTGGCGTTGATTCATCCGTGGTCCAGTTGTCGTTACCCTGGCTGGATTGCCAGATACCGTCGCCGCCGTTGATGACGCCGTTGTTTTTCAGCTCGCCATTCTCACCGCCGGTGCCGTCCCAGAAGCGCAGCGTCAGCCCGGCATGGTTGACCAGGTTAACCTGGTTGTTAACTGACGTTTGCACGTACAGGCTGTCTGCGGCTTCCGGCGCGTTGGCAATGTCCATCACATTGTTGGTCAAGGTGCCGGTGTAGTTGATGACGCGGTAAACTCCAACGTCAAAGCTGCCGCCCGGAGAGGTCTCGATATTGAGCTTACCGTCGAGCGTCAGGTCGCCATTCACATCAATCAGGTCGTTGAAGGCACCGCCTGGGGTATAAGCCTGACCAAACTGATAATCAAGTTGGGCGTTATCACTCAGCGTCAGTGAACCGGTGGTCAGTTTACCCACGCTGTTGATGGCGGCACCAGCAGTAATATGACCGGCGTCCAGCACGTCAACCGCGCCGCCGATAATACCGTTACCGCCGAGCGTCGCGCCGGATTTAACCGTTACCTGACCGGTCGCGGCAGATTGATTACCGTTGACCAGCAGCACGCCTTCATTGACGTCCGTGGTGCCGGTGTAAGTGTTATCGCCAGTCAGCGTTAAGGTGCCGTCACCGATTTTCACCAGGCTGCCGTCGTTACCGCTGATAATGCCGCTGATGGTGTCATCAAGATGCAGATTACCCAGCGACAATGCCTTATTGCCCAGTTCGACATTCCCCGCGCCGGACAATGAGCCGATAGACGTTGCGCTGTCGACCGCGCTGATATCGACCTTACCGCCCGCCAGGTTCTTAACGATGGTATTTTCAGCCATCGCCCGGTCGGCAAAGGTCATCAGTCCGCTGTTATTCACGCTGGCATTGCCGCCGCTGGCATTCTCTTCCAGAGCCAGCGTACTGTCTTTTGCCACGTTGACCGTCGCGTTGCCTGCGGTGGCGTTGTCGGTTAACAGCGCCTTCGCTGTGCCCGTCAGGTTCAGTTTGGCGCTCGCGGCGGTGACGTTATCCGCCAGCGTTAACAGGCTGTCGGTGATGTTCATGGTCAGGGATTTCAGACTGGTATCAGCCCCGCTGACATTGAGCGTCGCCTCCTTATTGACGTTCACGGTGCTGCTTTCATTGCTACCAAAGGCTCCGGTTTTGCTGACGTTCACCGTGACATTGTTGGCATTGCCCGTACCGGCAATTTCGGTATCGCCTTTGTAGCTGTTGGCGCGATCGAGCGACAAGGTGCTGCCCGCGTCGCTTGAGCTGCTGGTGACTTTCAGTTTACCGTCGCCGGTAATCTCACCGGCTGGCGTGAAGTGGTGCGAATTGAGGTCAAACACCGCCGCGTTATCACTCGCTCCCAGCTCAATAGTGCGATTGCTGGTCAGGTCTGCGCCCATCTGCAGGGTGGAGCCGTTGTTAATCACCAGATCGGTTCCGCTCTGGCCGAGGTTGCTGTCGGATGAAATCTGCAACGTACCGCCATCAATGCGCGTACCGCCGCGATACTCGTTGTCGCCGCTGAGGATCAGACGGCCAAGGTCGTTTTTCACCAGCGTCAGCTTGTCAGTCGTGCTGGCTTCGCGGATCACGGACTCAATGGTCGCGGTATAGTTTTGGCCCGCGCCACCGGCACCAACGCGCAGCAGTAGCTCACCGGTACCTGGCGTCTGGCCTGCATGGGTCGCGTTTTCTGTGGTGGCATACGCGTTAAGCGCATCACCTTTAACGACATAGCCATCGGCGTCAAACTGTGCCCCGGAGAAATTAACTTCGCCCGCGGCGTTATCCACGGTCACGGTTCCGCCTTTAGTGGTGAAGACGGCAAAGGATTTCTGCGCCCAGGGGGCGTTACCTTCACCGGTTGCCGTGGTCCAGTTGTTATCGCCCTGGCTGCCGATCGCCATCCATTTGCCATCGCCGCCGTCAATTTTGCTGTTGCCTTCAATGCCCGACGCGCCATGGCTCTGATTGACGGTTGCGCCGTCCCAGAACTGCAGGGTAACGCCGTTGGCATTCACCAGGTTGACCTGTTTGTCGATTGAGGTCTGGACAAAAATATTACTCTTATCCTGGCTGTCCGGTATTGCGCCCAGTTCCAGAGTCTGGTTATTCAGCGTGCCGCCGTAGTTATAGATACGATATACGCCCGGTCCGAAGTTCCCACCCTGTGAGGTGGTAACATCCAGAGTTCCGTCAAGCTGCAAATCGCCTGCGACGTTCACCAGATCGTTCAGCGCACCGCCTGGCGTATAAGCGTTGCCCAGTTCGAAAGCGGAGGTCGTTTTGCTGCCAAGCTGCAGATTACCGTTAATGGATAACGTACCCGCACCGCCATCACCCGCGCTGAGGGTGGTGGCATCGTTCATCACCACATTGCCGCCGATAATGCCATTCCCGCCAAGTGTGGATGTGCCGCTGACGGTAGTTGCGCCGTGCGCCGCGCTTTGATCGCCATTCACCAGCAGCGTACCGTTGGTGACGGTGGTGTCGCCGGTATAGGTGTTATTGCCGTTCAGACGGGTAATACCGCTGCCGATTTGTTGCAGCGCGCCGATGCCCGAGATCACCCCGTTGAGCAGCACGTTGTTGGCGCGGTTGATCGCCAGCACGCCGTTGTCGATGATGTCAGACACGGCGCTGACTTCGCCTGCATTTCCGCCGTCACCCAACTGCAGCGTACCGGTTTGATCAATGGTGGTAGAGCCGGTGTAGGTGTTGTTGGCGGTAAACACCGTGGTGCCGCCCGCCGCACGTTCAAATTTCCCGTCGCCGCTGATGATACCGCGATAGATTTGCGCCGCTGACGCATCCCCCTGGGTATCGAAGATAACCCGACTGCCTGCGCCCTGGGTCGTCACATCGTAATCGCCAATGCTGGCGGCAGTACTGGTCGGCTCAACGTGATCGCCAGTGCGCAGCGTTGCGCCATTATTTACGGCAATGGTCTTACTCGCCAGACTCAGGTTTTCAACGACGCGGACATCCGCGTTTGATCCGCTGATGGTCAGTGAATCCCAGCCGGAGCCAATGTTGGTGCCGGTATTCAGGTTGTCGCTGGCAAGCGTTCCGATCTTCGCATCTTTCGTATTGGTGAAGGTGAGGGCATTGCCCGTACCCGCGGCGGTAGTAATGTGACGTGTTTTATCCAGTATTACATTGCCGATGTTGGCTTTATTGTTGCCGCCAGTGCCGGAGAAATTCACTTCACCGGCATAGGAACCGCTACGCCAGTTGAAGGTGTCCCTGCCTTCGCCGGTATTGATTACGCCGCTGGTGACACCGCCGCTGATATCTATGGTGTCGTTGCCTTTACCAGACTGAATTGCTACGGCCGTGTCGTTAATGGCCTGAAGGGTGCCGGTATTGGTGATTTTTTTATTGCTGTCGCCGCTGGCCTCAATCACCGGTGACGTCGTGCTGGCAGAAATAATCTTCCCGCTGTTGGTCAATGCGTTGACGTTTTTCGCGATGATCGCAGAACCGCCCGCGCTGTCACGTACATTGATGTCGGCACTGGTGGTGACGCGACCATCCGTGTTGGCGCGGATACCGCTACCTTCGCTGTTTCGCACCTCAACGGTATAGCCTTTGCCGATTTTCAGATCGCCCGTCACCGCGTCGCCATTGCGTTCTTCAAAGGCGAAACCGGTACCTTTACCGTTGACGTTGAGGGTGTTGTTCAGACCATCGTTCATGGTCAGCGCGACGCTGGTGCGGATCCCTGGACCATCATTAGAATCAATGGTGACATCACGCAGCGTGATATTGGTGTTGTTGGCATCGTTTTGAATACCGGCACCTGTACCCTCGGCGCGGATCATCACGCTTTGCGCGGCCAGTGCGCCTGCGCCCTCGGCCAGACGAATACCGTCAGCGGATCCATTAGTGGTAATGCTGTCGCCAGTTTTACCGTTAATCAGCAGGCTGGCCCCCTGGGTCAGCAGAACGCCAGCAGTACCATCATCAACCTGAATTTTGCCTAGCTTATTAATCTGCGCGTTAGAGCCTGAGGCGCGTACGCCGATGCCGTTACTGACATGGAGGGCGCTGGAGGAGTTATTGGTTAAGCTCCCGCCTTGTTGCACATCAACGCCGATGCTGTCGACGCTGGCCAGGTCGATAATCGATTTGGTATCGAGGAGCAGATTGCCCAGATTTCTCGCCACATAGGCGATAACCTTGTTGCCGCTGGCTTCAGAGGTGATCTTCGCGTTCGAGGTGAGGGTCGTGTTTGTGGCATTCCCCTGCGTGTTGCCATTCAACTGATGCGCCTGGCCATCCACCACTCCGGCAATGGTGCTTTCACCGGTTAAATTGATGGTGGTTTTATCGCTGATGGTACCGTTGGCACCGCCTTCGATGAGCAGTGCTGCGGAATTGGTGCCCTTAACGGTAAATGTCGCTTCCCCGGTATCTACGCTGCTGCCTGCGCCGGTGGCGAGAACGCCAACAGAATTGGTGCCGTTGAGCGTCAGGTTCAGGTCAGAAGTGGACTGATCTTTCGGGTTAGTCGTATTACCGGCCAACAATGCGCCATTGGCGATACGGAAAATAGTGGTGCGATCCTGACCGTTGTCATTCATCACCGCCTGTCCAATATTCGCGGTCGCGCCTTTACCGTACAGGTAATAACCAATCTGATCGGTATTGTTGAATGCCGGGCTACTCAGACTATCGACGTTAGCGATGGCGTTATCACGCACGTGCACGCCGATGTTTCCTGCCTGATTCAGGGTGATATCAGAATAGACGTTGACCGTTGCCTGACCGTTGGCACCACCTTCCGCCCAAATTGCATAGTTTCGGTTACCGACGCCGCCGTCACCGTCTACTACGATAGAACCAGAAGCGCTGGTGGTGACTTCGGCATTTTTCTTATTGGCGCTGACGTGGATCCCAACGTTATTGTTGCCATTAACGTTAATCTTACCGTCGTTTCTAATGATCTGACCATTCTCTGCGCCACTGTCACGCACAGTGATGCCGTAGTTCTTGCTGGTTCCTCCACGGCCATCGCCATTGATTGCGATAGTGCCGGTATTCAGCACATCACCTGTTGCATTGCCGATCAAGATCCCGGCGGCGTTACGTATGCCGACGCCAAGGGTGATGAGACCGTTATTAATCACCTCTTTGGCGCTTTTGGTCATGATACCGGCGCTTGGGCTGGCACCGCCTGGCAGTACGGCATCCTGGGAGGAATTATTCGCATCGCGGCCAAGGTAAATAGAGGCGTCCTTGGCGTTGGTAAATGTGGCGTTGTCGGCGACTTCCACGCCAAAGGCGGTGCCGTTACCAAAGGACTTACCGTTTTTGCGTCCGTCGACGATATTGATATCGCCGTTATTCGTGCCCTGCGCGTCGTTGGACAATTGCATACCAATGGCCAGCGTCAACGAAGTCTCGGGATCGTCTTTACTCCAGGGATCGGCAGCAGAAGCGGTACCGAAGTTATCGGTTGTAATCGCCTGGTTAATGGTGCCTTCGTTGGTAATGACGCTGGCACCTTGCCCCTGCATACCAAATGCACCGTAGCTGTTGACGTTTTGGTTACCGTCTTTATCAATAAACAGCCCGGAGTTGATGGTTCCGTGGTTGGTTGCCGTTGCATCTTTCGCCAGCATGCCAATTGCCAGGCTTTGCCCGGTAGAGGTACGCAAGGCGTTCAGTTCGCCCAGGTTAGTGATAACCCCACCGTCAATGGCTTTCATGACGCCATTAATACTGCCGTCTACGGCGATCATCGCGTCTTTGTTCAACGTACCGGCGGTACCCGCGCCGTTGGCGTAGATAGCGTGCAGCTCACCGCGGTCGGCGGTTGTGTTATTGCTGTGCGACTCGCCATCGGTCCAGACGTCGTAATCCCAGCTGATAACATCAGATTGTTTACCTGAAGTCAGTAAGTTATCAATCAGCTCGGCATACTTCGCTTGCGCGGCGGATACGGTGGTGATTTGACTGTCTTCAACATCCAGCCACAACTGGATCTGGCTGACTTTTTGTCCATCCGGTTTTTGCGCGGCATCATCACTTTCGCCTAGCAGCCAACTATTGAACTCGGCCAGTTCCGCAGCAGTGGTAATTGAGAACGTTTTTTCACCTGTTTCGATAACCTCGCCGGCGTCGTTATAGCCATAGGTCATCAGCGATACATCGCCGCCAAACACGGACGTTGTCCTGGAGCCGTTAAATGTTCTGGTCGGAATAACGGGGGCGGCGTTAAATTTGATGTAGTTATCGGATTGCCAGTTCACCTGGCTGTTGGTGCCTTGCGCTTCCAGCAGCGAGGAATCTTTAGCCAGTAACTCGATGGTATTGGCTTTGTCACGCACATGAAGCGTATCGTTGCCAATATTCAGGTTGGCCGTGGCGCCATTGGTCGCCAACGCGATACCAAATTGCTTATAGATTTGCGTTTGTTGCGGATCATAAGTATTTAAAACAGCATCGCCGATTTGTGACTCAGTAATAAACCCGGCTAACGCACTGGTATCAAAAACTTTAATGGTTTCTGGTTCTCCAGGAAGCGCCGGATCAAAAATATCAAAGTCCGTGCTTTGCGAAGGTTTCGCTGATTGGGTATGAGTCAGGTATTCTGCCAGCTCTTCCTCCGTGGAGATTGTTTTTACGCTCTGGTCAGGGCTGGTAGCCTTAAGGGTGATTTTTCCGGTTTGCAGCAGCTCTCTGATGGTGGTGGACCCAACAACGCCGCTTTGGCCTGGGGCAATCGTTGGGATCGCACCGCTGATATTGAGCGCCTGACCAGTGGTATTATCTTCATATAAGAAGCCATAGTCATGAATTCCCTCATAAACGCCAGCGGAAATACCTCTCTGGTAATCAGTAAAAATATTATGCTCACCGATATCAATAATCGGAGTCGCCGAAGCCTGCATTGAAGCTGCGCTTAATGCGCCAGCCGCCAGTACGGCGACAGTTTTACGCGAGCTGCTTTTTTTCTTACCTTTAGTTAATTCAGAAACGACCACCCAGATACCGAGCGCCGCGTTCCAAATAATGCTGTAAACTTTGTTCATATATAACCCTTGTCTACATTCCTGTTATGGATGTGTTAATACGTTGAGTTGTTGGCTATGGTTGGCCCGCGGATGCGCTACCCGGTATAGTGATTTTGGGAAATAGGGTTCCCTTCCGAGCGATGCGGAATTAAAAATGAGCCGAAAGGAAAGCTTTAAATAATAACCGTGATAATTGTCCTTAAATAAGTCAGTTACGGCTGGCTATAATGGGAAATGGTGTACTTGAGCCGGGTGTTATTTTTACCGAGCTTTCTGGCAATGTTGCTTTTGTACGCCCCGATAGTTTTTTCACTTTTTTGTGATGCCCCGGCGATTTGTGCCAGTGACCAACCCCGGGCAAGCATCATCATGACATTGAATTCGTTTGCGGTGATTTTGGTATGCAGTGCTTTGATATTGTTTTGTTTTTTATTCTGTGTGATACGTGTGACGGCATGCAGTAGCCGATCGAGACTGGCATCTTGATCGAGTAATTGCATGGTCTTCCCGCAAACAGTTTGAAAAAGAGAAAAGGTGGCTTCATCTGCCAAAACAATAATATTGGTGGCAGGACGTATCGCCATGCTGCGGATAATCCTGGCATATTTTAAAAAATCTGATTTGTCAGGATTAATAACAATGTAATCCAGGTCATCAGGCTGGATTTTGACAGCAGAGAGCGTCTGAGAGGAGTAGTACGCAATATCAATATATAATGATGAACCACGTAGAATTTCTCGCATGCCTAGCCAGGGATAAATTGAATCACCCAAAAAAATAGCCTTAGACATAACGATCTCCTTGAAATTTTAATGCAAGCAGTCGCCTCTTTTTTAGACTAAAAAAGAGTTTCTTACGACGCATGGAATGTTAATTAAATCTCGGATGATATTCTTTTGTTTGAACACATCCTTATTTTGTTCCAGATTCAACAGATGTTTTCTGTATTTAGTAGAATCATTAACTATTCTAAAAGTAGATATTACACTTTGTTAAAATTTAAGATAAATCGTTTATATCACCCCTGAGAAGATGATTGATAGATTTCGCTTATGGATCACCATAATAATGAGCCAAGCTTTTCCATAAAGGCAGGTTATTCCTGGGCTTAGTGACGGTGTTTTATTTAAAAATGATTATATTTCAAGTGGATGCCTGTTTTTTATGGTGGGATGGTTAATGGGTAGGATAATTCTTAATTAATACCAGGATGAAGGAGGGAGATGAGCCGGGGAAGGTGAAGATATCGTCAAATTTACATTAATCATCCTAAAGTGTTTTAATTTTAGATTATTAATCCATGTAAGTATTAATTTTTAGTATTTTATTCTTTATTGAGCTTTTTGTGCCTTATTTGAAATTGTGCCTTGCAGTTGTTGTTTTGTCTGATTGCTTCGCTGTTAGCGCTCAGCCCGCTAACAGCTCCTGTTCGACCTGTTGCACCTGTTGTTCCAACGTGTTGCGGATTTCCGTCAGCGCCCGTTGCTGATCAGAGAAGTAGGCCTCTTTATCCGTCACGGAGGAAGCAAGGCGCCAGGCGTTTTCAGCCTCTAGTTCGGTAATCTCTTTAAGCAGGGCGTTAATTTGTTCTCTGAGCTGCTGTATTTTGCTGCGTAAATGCTGCAGATCGTTCAATCGGTCGCTCGCCATCATTGGTTCGAGACCACTTTGTAACTGGGTCAGTAACGCCCGTACGGCAGCAAGGTCGGCATTTTGGCGGGCCTGATTGAGCTGCACCATCATCTGGTGCGCTTTCTCTTTCAGATCATCCGCCACCACGTCCGGGTGGCAAAGACGACTGGCCTGCCGCCACAGGCGTTTTAGCTCGCTACGCTCATCAGAAGAAAGTCGTTGGTCGCGAGTAAAACGATGCTGTGCGTCCTGCTGCTGCTCCTGATATTCATCATATTCATGACTGGCCTCTTCTTGTGCCTGGCGAGTCGCGCTGTCGTCCTGCCGGGAAAAGTCGTTTTCCAGCTCACGAATCTCCGCCAGCAAGGCGGTGATCAGCTCCGTTTGTTGCTGAATGCGTTGCCGGGTTTCGACAGATTCGCGCGAATCTGAGTTCTGGTTCATCCAGTGCTGATTGAGTTTGGCTAACTGCTCAACGGCCTGGGAAATATAGTGCTGACAGGATTGATAATCTTTTTCCCGGCGTTTTCGCTCCGCTTCCTGTTTACGTTGGGCGCTGGCGGCCAGTTGCTTACGCAGCTCAAGGATGCGGCTCATCAACGGCCCAAGACGAAGATGGTATAGATCGTTGAAATCATCGAGGATTTGAATACGCGTGTTGCGCTTATCAATCAGGTCGCGAAGTTGTGTTTCGAGGGCTTTCAGTTCGAGTTTACTCGCCGCAATGGCAGGATCCTGCCACGTAGAGACCGCCCGCTGGGATTGCAGCCAGGCCGTGATTTCACGCAGGGCATCGTTAAAGCGGCGGGCTTCAATCGCCTGCACGATGGTGTCTGGCACGACTGACAAAGGCTCATTTTTCAGATGCGCCACCTGCTGGAAAATAATCTCCTCATCTTCCAGTTCAATAGCGCTTTTGACGATTTCCAGTCGTTTGATGATCTTATTCATGACAGTCGTTGCCTGGCCTGGCTCAAAAACGAATGGCTGAAATACAACAGGCTCACCCGTTTGAAAATGTTAGAAAAACAGTAAAGCGCATTCTGTGGCCTGCAATGCCTTTTCGTCCAGAATAATTCACTGTAATTATGAAAAGCGTGAACTCTGGTAAGGCGCCCAGCCATGAAAAAGAACAACGGCTCAGGTATCGCTGATGACCATGATGTTAAACGATTGCGCCTTGCGGCAACCAGATTGAAATGTTAAAAGAAGCCCCTTCAATAAAAACGACACAGGGGAAGGGCGTGAAAAACGCGTCAACTGCATCTGACACCAGCGTGTCTGATGCCGCGTCGACGAATGAGCCGACGCTTCACCGGGGGTTGCAAAACCGCCATATTCAGTTAATTGCGCTGGGAGGCGCAATTGGAACCGGCCTGTTTTTGGGCATTGGACCGGCCATTCAGATGGCGGGGCCTGCGGTGTTACTGGGTTACGGCGTAGCCGGAATCATCGCTTTTTTGATTATGCGTCAACTGGGCGAAATGGTGGTGGAAGAGCCCGTTTCCGGATCGTTTGCCCATTTTGCCTATAAATACTGGGGACCATTTGCTGGCTTTTTGTCCGGCTGGAACTACTGGGTGATGTTTGTGCTGGTTGGCATGGCGGAGCTGACAGCGGCCGGAATCTACATGCAATACTGGCTACCCGATGTCCCGACCTGGATTTGGGCTGCCGCTTTCTTTGTGATCATCAACGCCGTCAATCTGGTGAACGTACGTCTGTATGGCGAAACGGAATTCTGGTTTGCACTGATTAAAGTGCTGGCCATTATCGGCATGATTGGCTTTGGTATCTGGATGCTGTTTTCCGGTAACGGCGGGGAACATGCGAGCATCGATAACCTCTGGCGTTACAACGGCTTCTTTGCCACTGGCTGGAACGGATTGATCCTGTCGCTGGCCGTCATTATGTTCTCATTTGGCGGACTGGAATTGATAGGGATCACCGCCGCGGAAGCGCAGGATCCGCAGAAAAGCATTCCGAAAGCGGTAAACCAGGTGGTATACCGTATTCTGCTGTTTTACATCGGTTCTCTGGTGGTGCTGCTGGCCTTGTACCCGTGGGTGGAAGTGAAATCGAATAGCAGCCCGTTCGTGATGATTTTCCATAATCTTGACAGTAACGTGGTGGCTTCTGCACTAAACTTTGTCATTCTGGTGGCTTCTCTGTCGGTCTATAACAGCGGGGTTTACTCGAACAGCCGCATGCTGTTTGGCCTCTCGGTCCAGGGGAATGCGCCGAAGTTTTTAACCCGCGTTAGTCGTCGTGGCGTACCGGTGAACTCATTGATTCTGTCCGGCGCGATTACGTCACTGGTGGTGTTGATCAACTATGTGCTGCCGCAAAAAGCGTTCAGTCTGTTGATGGCGCTGGTTGTCGCGACGCTGTTATTAAACTGGATTATGATTTGTCTGGCGCATTTGCGATTCCGCGCGGCGATGCGCCGCAAAGGACGTGATACGCAGTTCAAAGCACTGCTGTATCCGGCCGGAAACTACCTGTGCATTGCCTTCCTCGGCATGATTCTGGTGCTGATGTGCACAATGGATGATATGCGTCTGTCAGCTATTCTGCTGCCGGTATGGATCCTGTTCCTGTTTGTTGCCTTCAAACTGCTGCGCCGCAAATCCCGCTAATATCTAACCGATCTCATCCTGGCGATGAGATCGGTCACTGCTTCTCATTGCCGATTAACGCTGAAACGCCCCTGACAATGCGCGAATATCATTTCCGGTAGGCGACTGATGAATGCGTAAGCCAAACTCTTCGATCACGGCAAATATATGGTCGAAGATATCAGCCTGAATACTTTCATATTCCAGCCAGACTACCGTATTGGTAAACGCATAAATCTCGATCGGCAAACCGTGATCGTCCGGCGCAAGCTGGCGTACCATTAACGTCATATCTTTGCGAATCCGCGGATGGTGACGTAAATATTCGTTCAGATAGGCACGGAAAGTGCCTATATTGGTCATCCGGCGGTGATTCAATACGGATTCAGGCGCATCCAATAGCTGATTCCACTCGTCAATTTCCTGATGACGCGTGGTTAAATACGGCTTTAACAGGTGTGCTTTATGCAGTCGCTGGCGTTCATCTTCGTCAAGAAAATGAATGCTGGTGGCATCAATGCTGATGCTGCGTTTAATGCGTCGACCACCGGAAGCTGACATCCCACTCCAGTTTTTAAAAGAGTCCGATACCAGTGACCAGGTGGGGATAGTGGTGATGGTGTTATCCCAGTTGCGCACTTTTACGGTGGTTAAACCAATATCGATAACCGCGCCGTCTGCGCCGTATTTCGGCATTTCCAGCCAGTCGCCCAGTTTGAGCATATCGTTCGCTGAAAGCTGGATCCCGGCCACCAGACCGAGGATAGGATCTTTAAATACCAGCATTAAGACGGCGGCCATGGCGCCCAGACCGCTTATTAGTATTGCCGGAGACTGACCAATCAGCAGGGAAATCATCAAAATCCCAACGATAATTGCGCCAATCAGTTTGATTCCCTGGAATATACCTTTCAACGGTAGCTGAGATGCAGCAGGGAGTTTTTGCGACAGATTGAGAATAACGTCCAGCAGGGAGAACAGGGACAGCAGGGCGTATATCATGATCCACAGCTGTGCACAGGTCACTAATATCTCTGCGGCTTCGCTGCCTTTTTGTAACCACAACGCGGCCTGAATATTGACAATGATACCCTGCAGGGTGAATGCCAGCCGGTGAAATAACTTGTTCTGCGTGATGATTTGTAGCCACAGACGGGAGCTGGCGTTCGCGCGCTTTTCAAATGCGCGTAATACCACCCAGTGCAAAATAACGTGAACAATAATGGCGGTGATAAAAATAATGCCAAAAATCATCACCAGCGAGGTGGTGTGATTTATTTCAATGCCGAGTTCTTCTACCTGAGATATCAATTCCTGCATAATGTCTCCTTAATAAACAGCGGCCTATGATGACCGCTGTTGGGAGCTTATGCAAATGCGAGGGCTAGACTTCCGTCAGCGTCGTTTCCAACGGCAGACGAGATTTCGGCAGCGCGGCGTTGAAATCTTCCACGCTGTGATGACCTACCGGGACCACGACCACGCTGGTGAAACCTTTTTCTTTCAGGCCAAACTCTGCGTCGAGAACGGCGGCATCAAAGCCTTCGATTGGCACCGCGTCCAGGCCCATCGCCGCAACACCCAGCAGGAAGTTACCGACGTTCAGGTACACCTGTTTCGCCATCCAGTGGTTGTCATCGTTGAGATCTTTGCGGTGCAGGTCGGCAAAGAAAGTACGGCCTTTGTGGTTAGCGGCTTTGGCTTCCGGGGTAGCGAAACGCCCATCGCGCTCTTCTTGATCGACAACACGCTCCAGCCACGCATCGTCCATCGCCGTTTTGGCGCAGAACACCACAACGTGGGAGGCATCCAGCATTTTACGCTCGTTGAATACAAAGCCACCGGCTGCGGATTTCGCCACGCGCGCTTTACCTTCGTCAGTGCTGGCAACGATAAAGTGCCACGGCTGAGAGTTGGTGCTGGACGGACTAAACTGCAGCAGCGTTTTTAATTTTTCGGCCTGCTCAGTGGTCAATTTTTTATTCGGATCGAATGCCTTAGTGGAGTAACGTTTTAAGGCGACAGAAACAATATCCATAACTACTCCTGGTGATTTTCCTACCCTGCGGGTGCGTTTTGTTCCAGCAGGGTACAGGGTTAGCAGAAAAAAGATAAGACAGGAAAATGCAAAAACACTTATCGACGCTAACGATAAATCAGCCAGGCCGCAGGCGTTTCTGATCCCGCTTAGGCAGACCATCCACCACCCGGTGCCATGAATCGCTCACCAGGTCCGTCAGTAATGACTCGGTAATGTCATCGCCTGGATAGACTGAGATCCAGTGCTTTTTATTCATGTGATAACCGGGTTTAATGCTGGGGTAGATCTGCTGATTTAACAGTGATTTTTGCGGATCGGATTTCAGGTTAATCAGCTGGCGTCCGTGATGTTCAAACACCAGCATGAAAATCTTGCCGCCGACCTTGAACACGTCGTATTCCGGGCCAAAAGGCCAGCAGTGCTCGGTAAAAGGCAGATCAAGCGCAAGGCGCTTCGCGCAGGCATGCAGTGTTTTTCCGTCCATTATTTTTCCTCGCGAGTCAGGGCGCGCCACATGGCTTCAAACCCCAGCGAAATGTATTCAGTTGCGCGGGCAGGATTGCGGGCAGCGAATTCCATGGTTGTTTCTGCAAGCGTTAAAAAAAGCCCGTCGCCGAAGGCGCGATACTCGTCTGACATAAATTCAGGTCGCACGGAGCGATGACAAAGATCGCGCAGTTCCGGGAACATATCGTCAGCCTGTTGCTCGGTTTCTTTACTGATTTTTTCGCTGACGGCCAACTGGCGAATGGTACGATGCCCGCAGGTATGATTCAGACCCCAGCTAATGTAGCTGTTCCAGATGTAGTGAGTCATGGTTTTGGCATCGGTCACTGAGCGATCCAGATTTGCCATCATCGACTGGCAGAGATCGTGTTTTAAAAAGAGGTAAAGCTCGTTGATCAAATCATCTTTGGTCGCGAAATAGCGAAACAACGTTCCCTCCGCAACCCCTGCATTGCGCGCTATTACTGCGGTTGAGGCCGCAATACCTGATTGTGCAAATGCTGTGGTTGCAGCTTCCAGTAATGCCAGTTTTTTGTCTTCACTCTTCGGACGAGCCACTACACTTTACCCTTAAGTCTGTAAAAAACATGATTGAATCACGGCCTTTGCAGCACCGCAACGGCGAATGTCAAAGATTGAAAATCATCTTGACGGCGAACTTTCGATTTCTATAATGAGTGCTTACTCACTCATAATCAAGAGTCAGTCGCGCAAACCAGCGGAAAGGGGGCGCGTTTAAGGTCAGGATATGAAGCGTCTCACAGTTTGTGTGGTTGTTATTATGCTTATTGCCGCAGCTGCAGGTTTACCGTTTGTACTCAATGCCGGATTTGGCCAGGCGCCGCAGGGGGCACAACTGAGTCAGGTTGAACAGTCGCCACACTATCGTGATGGACAGTTTCATAACCAGCTGCCGACACCGGGCTATACCGGCAACAAAGGTATGCTGGCGGCCTGGTGGGAGTTTTTGGTCGCTAAGCGTGAAAATGCGCGGCCAGCGCAGCCGTTACCGTTGGTGGCGAGCGATCTCGCCGGATTACCGCCGCAGCAGGATACTCTGGTCTGGCTGGGTCACTCCTCATGGTATTTGCAACTGGCGGGTCAACGTATCCTGATTGATCCGGTGTTTAGCAACTATGCTGCGCCGTTTTCATTTCTGAATAAAGCTTTTACCGGGGATTATCCGTGGACCGCGCAGACGATGCCGGAGATCGATCTGCTCATCATCTCGCACGATCACTATGACCATCTGGATCTCGCCACCATCAAGGCGTTAATGCCGAAGATTAAGCGGGTGATTACGCCGCTGGGAGTGGGGTCGCATCTACGTTATTGGGGAATGCGCAGCGAGATAATCGACGAACGTGACTGGAATCAGTCCGTCAGAGTGACGGATTCACTGATTGTTCACGTTCTGCCAGCCCGCCATTTTTCGGGACGAGGCATTAAGCGTAATCAGACGCTGTGGGCCAGCTTCATGTTTGAAACGCCGGAGCAGAATGTTTATTACAGCGGCGATTCCGGCTATGGCCCGCATTTTAAAGCCATTGGTGAGCAGTTTGGCTCGGTTGATTTGGCGATTATGGAGAACGGTCAGTATGACCAGGACTGGAAGTTTATTCACATGATGCCGGAAGAGACGGCTCAGGCTGCGGCGGATCTGCATGCGAAAGCCGTTTTGCCCGGGCACGCCGGTCGTTTTGTTCTGGCGAAACATACCTGGGATGATCCGTACAAACGACTGGCGCTTGCCAGCCGCCAACAAGATTACCGACTGCTGACGCCGATGCTGGGTGAACCGGTAATACTGTCCGAACCGGACCAAACGTTTACGGCCTGGTGGCAGCAGGCAAATCAATGAACACAGGGGAGAGCATGATGACGATTTCTGCTCAGGTAATTGATACGATTGTTGAATGGATTGATGATAATTTGAATCAACCATTGCGCATTGATGATATTGCACGCCATGCGGGTTATTCTAAATGGCACCTACAGCGTCTTTTTATGCAGTACAAAGGCGAGAGCCTGGGGCGTTACATCCGCGAGCGTAAACTGCTGCTGGCGGCGCGCGATCTGCGCGATACCGATCAGAAAGTGTACGACATCTGTTTGAAGTACGGATTTGATTCGCAGCAGACCTTTACGCGTATTTTCACCCGTACGTTTAGTCAACCGCCAGGCGCTTATCGCAAAGAAAATCATAGCCGAACGCATTAACGGCACCGGGTTCTCGCGGGCTTAATCCGCCAGTGAGAACCAGCGCCGCCAAATGTAGCGCAGCACAAAATACTCAATCATCCCCAGTAGTAAAAACCACAGGCAAAACAGCAAAGTGTAAAACTGGTTGAGATCCATCAGATGAAAGGTGGCGACCAGTTTTTGCGCCAGCACCAGGCCAAGTGAAGGGGCTGGCAAGAGCAGGCAGGACAGAAAAGCCAGCAGCAGGATCCCAGCGGCGGTCATCAACGATTCAAGCGGGTGTTTCATGGTATTGTTAAACTTGAGTTAAAATACCATTGTCCGGGATCTCTGCGGGCAACGCAAACCCCACGCTTAAAGCCCTGCCCAAATCTCACAGTGTTTTTTCACCAGACCACTCAACGATCCGCCTTCCGCCACGAAATCACGCATATTCTGTGCTTCATCATGACCATGTTTAACCTGTCGGCGTAAGGCTTCAATCGCGCTGGTCGCACCCACTTTATCCGCAGAGGCGGCGACATTCTCCAGCAGCCGTAGCGTGTCATCCGACAGGCGATGCCCATCGCCCGTATTCACGTCGGTGACAATCCCCGCCATACCAAAGCGACAGGCCTGAAAACGGTTGAATTTATACAGTAAATAATCACGCTCCTGGTGTTTGAAAGGACGTTTGGTGAGTATCCAGTGAGCAGTGGACTGAATCAGTCCCGCCATATTGACCGCGTGTTTAAGGGTCAGCGGAGTGTCCATTACCCGAACCTCAACCGTACCGAAGTGCGGGCTGGGGCGGATATCCCAGTGCAAATCTTTAATGCTATCAATCATGCTGGTGTAAGCCAGTCGACGAAATAGTCCCGTAAATTCCTGCCAGTTATTCACCCATGGCATCGGACCGTTATCGGGAAATCCGGAGAATATATTCAGGCGCGCGCAGGCAAATTGCGTGTCGGATGTCTGCATATAAGGCGAGGCGGCAGAAAGCGCAATAAAATGAGGAACGAATCGCGACAGCCCGTGCAGGAGGTAAATAGCATCATCACCGTTGGCGCAGCCAACATGGACGTGCTGACCGAAAACGGTCGCCTGCTGAATAAGATAACCAAAATTTTCCAGGTTGCGTCGATAGCGTTCGTCATCGCAGACTTCCTGACGTTGCCATTTTTGAAAGGGGTGTGTACCACCGCCGCAGATGGCGAGGTGATGCTCTGCCGCAACCCGCATGATTATCTGCTGCATGGCTGATAATTCAGCATCAGCCTGGTCGATATTGCGACAAACCCCGGTTGCCATCTCCAGCATACTTTCGGTGATATCGTGCTTCACTTCCCCGGCGGTAAGCTGCGGCTTAATGGCGTCAATCAGCCGGGAAGAATCCTGGCTGAGGTCGTAGCCAGGCGGATTAACCACCTGCATTTCCAGTTCAATGCCTAACGTAAAAGGGTCGGAAACATGAAAATCGGGTAGTGACATAGGGTTCTCTTCCGCGTTGATTTTTAATCAGTATAGAAGGGCGGCTGATTTTCTGTTCGGCGTAAGAAATCATCGCATGACGCTTTGAAGGCGAAATAGCAGGTGCTATAACTATTTTTTGCTTCGCAACAGGGGTTGAGTCGTGCCGGAAATAAATCTTTATGGACAGACAGTCGGCGATGTTGTGCCAGACTGGAAAGGTGCCTCCGTGCTGCCACGGGAAGAGCTTGTCGGGCAGTATTGCCGTTTGGTTCCTCTGGATGCCGACAGCCATGCCGCCGACCTGTTTGATGCCTATGCGCAGGCACCCGACGATCGCGACTGGACCTGGCTTGCAAGCTCTCGCCCAACGAGCGTTGAAGCCACCGCTTGCTGGATTGCGGCAAAATCCACCGACGCCTCCCTGGTTCCCTATGCGGTAATTGAACAGCGTTCCGGGCGTGCCGTTGGGCTGGTGTGTTTTATGGCGATCGAGCGGGAGCATGGTTCGGTTGAAATTGGTCATGTGACCTGGTCGCCGCGCATGAAAAATACGGTACTCGGCACCGAAAGCGTCTGGCTGCTGCTGCGTCAGGCGTTTGCGTTAGGGTACCGTCGTGTGGAGTGGAAATGCGATTCGTTAAACACCGCGTCCCGACGGGCGGCGGAGCGCCTTGGGTTTATCTTCGAAGGGCGTTTTCGCCAGAAGATTGTGCGTAAGGGCCGCAACCGCGACAGCGACTGGTTATCAATGATTGATAGCGAATGGCCGCAGCGCGATGCTGCATTGCAGCGTTGGCTGGCTGCCGACAACTTTGATGAACATGGGCGGCAACGCCGATCGCTGGCGGCGTACCAGCAGGCATAGCTCGTTTCTCCGTTGACGACTCAGACAGAAAAGGAGCGCGAGCATGGTGTACTGTTCGTGCAAAAGGTAATGACGTTTTCATCGCGCTGAAACCAGCGAACGTTAACTTCCTGCCCGGCGAGGCTTTGCGCAAATAAGGGCAGGATTTGCAAGGTTATCTGGGTTGGGGTGAGGGCGGTAACTTTAGCGCTGGCGAACCCCGGTAACGCCGTAGTGTGTTGCGAAAACATTTTATACAGACTCTCTTTTGCGCTGAATGCCAGGGTTAAGGCGAGCGGAAAGGGCACGCTGGCGTGAAGCATAATCTGTCGTTCGGGGTTATCGATAATGCCATCAGCCAGCTCAATGGCGGTTGGTAGTGTAAAAATAGTTTCGATGTCCACTCCAACGGGATGCGTCGACACCACCGCCAGCGCAGTTGATGCGCTATGGCTGATGCTGCCAAACAGATTTTGCGGCCACAACGGTTGGCGTTGCCCGCCGATGCCGGGTACGGTTTTGAGGCCAAATTCACGCAGAGCGTGTACGGCGGCGATCCGCCCAGCTAAGTGTTCAGCTTTACGCTTGCGCCCGCTGGACAGGAGCTGAGCGTGGTGGGGGAGCCAGAGCAGGTCCTGCTCATGAAAGCTGGGGGGATCAAACTCGACAATATGCAGCGTGTGGTCTGCGAAAGTGAGCGGTGTGTGCGTGGTGCGCATGCTAGCGATGATTTCCCTCTCCCCGCAGCGAGGAGAGGGATAAACGTTATCAGAAGTGCGTGTTCACGCTCATGAACCACGTCCGGCCCGGTTCGTTATAGGTGTATGCGCCTGCGCCCGCCATATAGTCGCCAGTTTTGATATCACTGGTGGTTTGGGCATTACCTTCACGCCACAGACGTTTGTCGAAGACGTTATCCACGCCGCCGGTCAGGCTGACGTTTTTCGTTACATCCCAGGTCGCGCTCAGACCAACGATGCTGTACGGGCTAACTTCCTGGGCTGAACTGCCGGTAACCGGTTTACCCTGGTAATCGTATTTCTTCGGCTGCTGTTTACCGTACCAGGTAAAGGTTGATTGCAGCGACAAATCTTCGCGTGCCTGCCAGCTCAGAGTCGAGTTCAGCGTGTACTCAGGAATAATCGACAGGCGTTCGCCAGTCTCTTTATTCTTACTTTGCAGCATGTAAGTGATGTTGTTGGTCCAGGTAACGGTTTCGCTAACCGGCACGTTCAACGTACCTTCCAGACCCTCAACCACCGCTTTAGGAATGTTTTCCCATTGGTAGATATCGGTGTAGGTTGTTGTTTCTTTGCCTGTAGTTGGGTTTTTTTGGGTAATTGACGTTCTGCTTAGCGGTACGGTTCCCGCTTCGATCTTGTTACGGTAATCGTTGCGGAACCAGGTTATGCCTGCAAGCCAGCCGTCACGTTTGAACTCCAGACCAATCTCTTTGTTGATGCTGGTTTCGGCCTTCAGATCGTCGTTACCCATCATATAGCAGCCAATACCGGTGGCAGAACCGGTGGCATAGCAACCCTGGCCTTTGCTGTACAGAATATAATTCGAGTTTGTCTGGTACAGGCTAGGTGCTTTATAGGCGCGCGCGATGCCCATTTTCAGCGTAAAGTCGTCGCCTAGACCCTGAGACAGGTTCAGCGACGGGCTCCAGTTATCGCCCACAATACTGTGGTGATCGAAACGCAGACCTGGCGTTAGCATGGTGCTGTCGGTCAGTTCCATGTTGTTTTCAGCAAACAGAGAGAAAATTTCAGCTTGTGAATACGGGCTACGATCTGTACTGCTGGCACCAGGTATGTTCCCCCCCATAAAAGTCTGGGTATTGGAACTCATGTCTTTCATACGCTGCTGGTTCCACTCGGTACCCAGCGTCAGGTTCTGATTAACCAAAAGGTCGAATGGAATGCTAATTTCACTGTGTAGGGTGACATCCGCCAGGTCAGTGTCGGTAAAATGATTACTGTTAAATAACCCTTCAAGACCTCCTGCCAGACCTTCACCTAAACGAGAGTTGCGGGTGTGTTCGTACTGCGCCCAGTTGCTGGTGGTAATGCCGCTGTCCCAACCGCCGTTCCACGTCAGCGCATAGTTCTGACGGTACATACGGTTGGTTTCTTTACCGTAGTATTTTTTTACCAACCCGTTGGTTTTGTTATCGTTGTTGGTGTTCTGAGTGTCGCCAGCATACAGATTGCCCTGGCGGCTGTAGCCTGCTTCAAACTCCAGCGATTGCATCGGCGCAAAATCCCAACGCAGCTGGCCGTTGATATCTTTGTTTTTTACCCCTTCACGACCCGCTGGCATCGTATCGGCGTATGACCCTGTACGAGCCGACTGATGACCCTGGTTGATATCCCAGGCATCGGCCTGCGTTTTATCCAGATTACCGTACAAACGGAAGCTGAAATCCCCGCCCATTGGGCCGTTCAGGCTAAAGTTGGTACGTTTGGTCGAGCCTTCGTCTTTGTGTTCCGGGGCATTGAAATAGGTATCCCAGGAACCGTGCCATTCATTGCTGCCTTTTTTGGTGATGATATTCACCACGCCGCCCGCAGCACCGTTGCCGTAACGCGCTGCGGCAGGACCACGCAGCACTTCAATACGCTCGATCATCTCCGGTGGCACCCAGGCGGTATCGCCGCGGGTATCACGCTCGCCGCGCCAGCCCTGACGCACGGAGTTACGGCTGGTCACCGGCTTACCGTCGATCAAAATCAGGGTGTTTTCTGGACCCATACCACGAATATCAATCTGACGGTTGTTACCACGCTGACCGCTGGTTGAGTTGCCGGTCAGGTTCACGCCAGGCATGGTACGGATGATTTCCGCCACATCGCGGGCGGGAGGATTTTTACGGATTTCATCCGCGGTGATGGTTGAAACACCCGGCGCCTGCAGGTTTTGCTGCGCGGCGGTAACGACGATGGTGTCTTCATGAGAGACAGCGGCGTTATCAGTTTGATCTTCTGCCATTGCTGGCAGTGCTACCCCGTAAATCCCTAAATTGACCAATAAGGCCAGTGAATGAATCTTGTTGTTCATTGTATGTCCTGCTGTTCTTTTAGCCACGAGAACCCATGTGCCGTGGTGCGGCATTTGGTCTGATGTCGCCCGCATCCGCGTAAACCCTCCGTTCCAGAAAAAGTACGCAGCGCCAGGTCGGTTTATAAGTGGTGAAAAACTGTGCACGCTTCCCACAGCGCGACAATACGCTATTGCAAATGCAAATAGTTATCAATAATATTATCAATATATTTCAAGATAGATCATAAAAATTCACGATAAACATGGGGTTATGGCGGTGACGACGTTAAAGACGGGAAGCGAAGCGTGGTGGCAGTCGAAAAAAGGCCCGGAGTGGGAGCGTGAAGAGAACGGAAATTATCGGGTAACCTTCTGGTGGCGAGACCCGCAGGGAACGGAAAAAGAGTCAGCCATTCGTCGTGTGTGGGTCTATATCACCGGCGTCACCGACCATCATCAAAATGTCCACCCTCAGTCGATGCAACGTATTAACGGTACAAATGTTTGGTGCTGGAGTGTTTCCCTCAGCGCCCACTGGCGCGGTAGCTACTGTTTCATTCCCACTGCTCGGGACGATATTTTTGCCACGCTGGCGGTGGACGAAGCACCTGACCGAACCATGTTGCGTGATGGCTGGCGACAATTGTTACCGCAGGCGATTGCCGATCCTCTCAATCCGCAGAGCTGGCGGGGAGGTCGTGGCCATGCGGTGTCAGCGCTGGAAATGCCAGACGCTCCCGTACAGCCCGGATGGGATCAGCCTGAAGCTCCCGCTTGCCCCGCAGTTTGCCTGCAATGGCACAGCACCAGGCTTGGGAATACGCGTCGCGTATGGGTATTTACCACCGGCGACGCCCGACCAGAAGCGCGTCCGCTGGCTATCCTGCTGGATGGTCAGTTTTGGGCACAAAGTATGCCGGTCTGGCCTGCACTGGCTGCGCTCACGCATCGTGGAGATCTCCCACCCGCCGTATATCTCCTGATTGACGCTATCGACACATCTCATCGTAGCCGCGAACTGCCGTGTAACGCCGATTTTTGGTTAGCGGTACAGCAGGAGCTATTGCCGCTGGTGAAGAAGACTACTGCGTACAGTGACGATCCGCAGCGTACGGTGGTCGCCGGACAAAGTTTTGGCGGGTTGTCTGCGCTGTATGCCGGGCTGAACTGGCCCGCGCGCTTCGGCTGTGTGCTGAGCCAGTCCGGTTCTTACTGGTGGCCGCATCGCGGTGGTCATCAGGATGGGGTGATTGTTGAGCAACTGAAGAGCGGCCAGGTTAGCGTTCAGGGACTGCGTATTGTTCTGGAGGCCGGGATCCGCGAGCCGATTATTTTTCGTGCCAATCAGGCGTTATATGCTCAGTTACCCTCTGCACCACAATCTATTTTCTGGCGTCAGGTTGATGGCGGACACGATGCGCTTTGCTGGCGCGGTGGCCTGATGCAAGGGCTAATGACGCTCTGGCAGCCGCTTACCACCACGATTTAACCGGACGATGTTCCACGACAGGAGTTGAGTATGGAATTCAGTAACCCCTTCGATAATCCGCAGGGCCAGTTTTACATTCTGCAAAACCCACAGCGTCAGTTTAGCCTCTGGCCGCAGCAGTGCTCACTTCCTGCTGGCTGGCAAGTCGCGTGCGAACCGCAATCGCAGGAAGCCTGCCAGCAATGGCTGGATGCAAACTGGACCACGCTGACGCCAGCAAACTACGTTGATGTGCAGGAGGCTCCATGACTCAGCGTTTACCGTTAGTCGCGGCTCAGCCGGGGATCTGGATGGCGGAAAAACTCTCCACCTTGCCCTCGGCGTGGAGCGTTGCGCACTATGTAGAATTAACCGGTGAACTGAACGCGCCGTTGCTGGCAAAGGCAATCGTTGCCGGTCTGGAGCAGGCTGATACTCTACGGATGCGGTTTAGCGAAGATAACGGCGAGGTCTGGCAATGGGTTGATCCTACGCTCACCTTCGTGGAACCCGAAATTATCGACCTGCGCGAAAAATCCAGCCCATATGAAGCAGCACGCGCATTGATGCAGGCTGATCTGCAACAGGGCTTACGTGCTGATGGCGGCAAGCCGCTGGTTTTCCATCAGCTCATTCAGGTGGGAGATAAACGTTGGTACTGGTATCAGCGTTACCATCATTTGCTGGTTGATGGCTTCAGTTTCCCGGCTATTACCCGCCAGATAGCCGCAATTTACCGCGCCTGGCAGAGTGGCGAACCCACGCCGGACTCGCCTTTTACGCCGTTCGCTGAGGTCGTGGAAGAGTATCAACAGTATCGTCATAGCGATGCCTGGCAACGTGATGGTGCTTTCTGGACCGAGCAACGCAAGCAGCTACCGCCCCCGGCCTCGTTGTCGAACAAACCGTTACCGGGGCGCTCGGCCAGTGCCGATATTATCCGCATGAAGCTAACCGCGCCTGAAGGCGCGTTCCGCCAGCTTGCGGCACGGATGCCTGACGTTCAGCGTGCAGATCTTGCCCTGGCGCTGGTGGCGTTGTGGCTGGGGCGTTTATGCAGTCGAATGGATTATGCCGCCGGGTTTATCTTTATGCGGCGTATGGGATCGGCGGCGCTCACGTCCACCGGACCGGTTTTAAACGTTTTGCCCTTTGGTGTGAGGTTGGATGCGGCAGAAAGCTTGCCTGCGCTGGCCCAGCGGTTGGCAGCGCAGTTGAAGAAAATGCGGCGACATCAGCGTTATGACGCTGAACAAATCGTTCGCGATAGCGGGCGTGCAGCCGGTGCCGAGCCGCTGTTCGGCCCGGTGCTGAACGTGAAAATATTCGATTATCAGCTGAGTATTCCGGGCGTTCAGGCGCAGACCCATACTCTGGCGACAGGCCCGGTCAACGATCTTGAGCTGGCGCTATTCCCGGATGAAAATGGTGGGCTAAGTATTGAAATCCTCGCCAATAAACAGCGTTACGATGCAGCGACGCTGGCGCAACACGCATCGCGTTTAACCGCGCTTATCGAACAGTTTGCCGACAATCCGGCGCTATGCTGTGGTGAGGCTGGGATGCTGTTGCCAACGGAATACGAGCAGTTGGCGAAGATTAACGACACCACCGTGGAGATCCCGTCCACTACGCTGAGCGCGCTGATGGCACAGCAGGCCGATAAAACGCCGGATGCCCCGGCGCTGGCTGATGCTCGCTATCAGTTTAGCTATCGCGAAATGCGCCAGCAGGTTGTGGCGCTGGCGCAGCTACTGCGTGCGCGTGGCGTACAGCCAGGTGACAGCGTTGCGGTGGCATTACCGCGTTCCGTGTTCCTGACGCTGGCGCTGCACGGTATTGTTGAAGCCGGAGCTGCCTGGCTGCCATTGGATACCGGATACCCGGACGATCGCCTGCGGATGATGCTCGAAGACGCGAAGCCAAAATTGTTGATCGCAACCGATGAGCAACTGGCGCGCTTTGGCGATATCCCAGGACTGGAAAGTCTGTGCTACAACGCGCCACTGCCAGCGGGAGATACCGCGTCGTTGGCCCTCTCTCAACCACATCATACGGCCTATATTATTTTTACTTCCGGCTCTACCGGCAGACCCAAAGGGGTGATGGTTGGGCAAACGGCTATCGTCAACCGCCTGTTGTGGATGCAAAATCACTATCCGCTGACGGCAGAGGATGTGGTGGCGCAAAAAACACCATGCAGTTTTGATGTCTCGGTGTGGGAATTTTTCTGGCCGTTTATTGCCGGCGCAAAATTGGTGATGGCGGAACCGGAGGCGCACCGCGACCCGCTGGCGATGCAGCAATTCCTTGCCCAATATGGGGTGACGACCACTCACTTTGTCCCTTCCATGCTGGCTGCTTTTATTGCGTCCTTGACGCCGGAAACTGCGCAGGAAAGTTGTGCCTCGCTGAAGCAGGTATTCTGCAGCGGCGAAGCCTTGCCGGCAGATTTATGCCGTGAGTGGGAACAGTTGACCCATGCGCCGTTGCACAATTTGTACGGACCAACTGAAGCGGCGGTCGATGTGAGCTGGTATCCGGCCTGGGGTGAAGCGCTTGCCGCCGTCACCGGCAACAGCGTGCCGATTGGTTATCCGGTATGGAACACCGGTTTACGGATCCTCGATGAGATGATGCGTCCGGTGCCCTTCGGCGTAGCGGGTGACTTATACCTGACGGGGATCCAACTGGCGCAGGGCTATCTGGGACGCGCGGATCTGACGGCAAGCCGCTTTATCGCCGATCCGTTTAATGCCGGTGAACGCATGTACCGTACCGGGGATGTGGCCCGCTGGCTGGAAAATGGTGCGGTGGAATACTTGGGGCGCAGCGATGACCAGCTTAAAATTCGCGGACAGCGTATTGAACTGGGGGAAATTGATCGGGTGATGCAGCAACTGCCCGATGTCGAGCATGCTGTTGCTCATGCCTGCGTATTTAACCAGGCAGCGGCGACCGGCGGCGATGCGCGTCAACTGGTGGGGTATCTGGTGTCGCAATCAGGTTTACCGCTGGACACCTCTGGATTGCGGGAGAGTCTGCGCGAAAAACTGCCAGCGCATATGGTGCCGACGGTATTGTTGCAACTGGCGGAGCTGCCGCTCAGCGCGAACGGTAAATTGGATCGTAAAGCGCTGCCGATGCCGCAGCTAACGTCGCGTACAGTGGGACGTGCGCCGCGCCCTGGGATTGAAACTACCATTGCGCAGTCTTTTGCAGCCTTGCTGGAGTGTGAAGTTAATGATGTGGAGGCCGATTTCTTTGCGCTGGGCGGACATTCTCTGCTGGCGATGAAGCTGGCGGCGCAATTGAGTCGCCTGTTTGAACGACAGGTGACGCCAGGTCAGATTATGGTGGCTTCTACCGTTGAACAACTCAGCGCCTTGCTGGAGAGTCATGATGATGAACAGTCGCAGCGTCTGGGATTTGAGACGCTACTGCCGCTGCGCGAAAGTCAGGGCCCAACGCTGTTTTGCTTCCATCCCGCGTCGGGTTTTGCCTGGCAGTTTAGCGTGCTGTCGCGTTACCTCAGCCCACAGTGGTCGATTATAGGTATTCAGTCGCCGCGACCGGATGGACCTATGCAAACGGCGGAAAACCTCGATGCGGTATGTGACCATCACCTGGCAACGTTGCTTAACCAGCAGCCTCACGGTCCATACTATCTGTTAGGTTACTCGCTGGGCGGCACGCTGGCGCAGGGGATTGCCGCGCGTTTACTCGCCCGGGGGGAGAAAGTTGCCTTTCTGGGGCTGCTGGATACCTGGCCGCCGGAAACGCAAAACTGGCAGGAAAAAGAGGCCAATGGGTTGGATCCTGCCGTATTGGCGGAGATTGAGCGTGAACGTGAAGCATTTCTGGCCGCACAGCAGGGCAATGCCTCTGACGCGTTATTTAACGCTATTGAAGGTAACTATGCCGATGCGGTTCGCCTGTTAACCACAGCCCACAGCGTACCTTTTGCGGGCCACGCTACGTTGTTCGTTGCTGAACGTACATTACCGCAGGACGTCAGCCCTGAACGTAGCTGGTCACCATGGATATCCAGTCTGGATGTTTATCGTCAGGACTGCGCGCATGTCGATATCATTTCTCCTACCGCGTTTGAGACAATAGGGCCTGTAATCAATGCGCTGATTAATAAATCTGTGTAATAACGCGAATTTTGCTATCGCGGCGGTCGAACAACTCCATAACGCAGTGTCATGTTGTGGAGTTGTTGCTTTGGTGTGTGATGGGGTAACGAAGGGAGTAATAAATTCCGAATATAATTTTTGGTAGGGGCGGATGCGTAAAGAAAGTTTCGGATAATTCTGACTAGCTGGTAGACTTCTCCCACGGGAGTGTTTTTCTTTTGGGAAAGTTTTCAGGTCACGCAACATGTCATCATTAAATATTAAGCAAGACAACGTTTCGGAATTTACTGCCTATCCTCAGACTACGGCAAACGCCAACGAAATTGATTTGGTTAACCTGATCGAAATCTTATGGCGCGCCAGGACGAAAATCGTGGCTACCGTTTTCGCCTTTGCCTGCGTGGGTATTCTGGTCTCTTTCCTGCTGCCGCAAAAATGGACCAGTCAGGCCATCGTCACCCCAGCAGAACCGGTTCAGTGGCAGAATCTCGAGAATACGTTGACCAAATTGCGCGTACTGGATATGGATATTAACGTTAGCCGTGGTGATGTGTTTAACCTGTTTATCAAAAAATTCCAGTCGCCCTCATTGTTAGAAAATTATCTGCGATCTTCACCCTATGTGATGGATCAATTGAAAGGCGCTGATATTGACGAAATGGACCTGCACCGCGCAATCGTCAGGCTCAGTGAAAAAATGACCGCGGTTGACGCCAATCGTGACAAAAAGAATGAGACCTCGCTGTATACCGCGTGGACGCTGAGCTTTACCGCCCCTCAGGCCGAAGAAGCTCAGTCTGTGCTAGAGGGATATATCCGCTATATTTCAGATATTGTAGTGAAAGAAACGCTGGAAGATATTCGCAATAAACTGTTCATCAAAACTAGCTTCGAGAAAGAAAGGCTGGCGATGGATCGCGTCAGGCTCAAAAATCAGCTGGAAGCAAATATCCAGCGACTGAACTACTCCCTGGAGATTGCGAATGCCGCCGGGATTAAAAAGCCGGTCTACAGTAATGGCCAGGCGGTGAAGGATGACCCTGATTTCTCTATTTCACTGGGCGCGGACGGCATCTCGCGTAAATTAGAAATAGAAAAATCTGTAACAGATGTAGCGGAAATTAACGGGGAATTACGTAACCGCCAATATCATGTTGATCAGCTGTTAGCGATGAATGTGAGTGACGTAAAATTTACGCCATTTAAATATCAGCTTTCACCTTCGCTGCCAGTGAAAAAAGATGGTCCGGCTAAATCGATGATCGTTATTCTGGCTGCGTTACTGGGTGGCATGGTCGCCTGTGGTGGCGTTCTGCTGAATTACGCCATGGTGTCGCGTAAGCAAAAAATGACGTTTATTGATCAGCAACTGGTGTGAGTAATTGCCGTATGGCGGCAGACAGCCGCCATACGTTAAATCTCGCTATTTGTTGCGCCCTAGCGGCACCACTAACGGCGTGCCGGCAACCGGATCGTCGATAATCATACAGCGTAATCCATAGATTTTTTCGATAAGCTCCGCCGTAACAATCTCCTTCGGCGCCCCCTCAGCAATAATTTTTCCATCACGAAGCGCAATCAGATGCGTGGCGTAGCGACAGGCCTGGTTGAGGTCGTGCAGAACGGCGGCCAGCGTATAACCCTTCTCCCGGTTGAGCTCACTGAGCAGCTCCAGCAGATCGATCTGATGGCTGATATCCAGCCAGGTGGTGGGTTCATCGAGCAGCATAATCGATGTTTCCTGCGCCAGCACCATTGCTATCCATGCGCGCTGGCGTTGTCCGCCGGAAAGCGTATCCACACTTTGCGCCGCCAGATGGGTTATCCCAGTGGCCTGCATCGCTGTGTTTACCGCGATTTCATCTTCTTGCCGCCAGCGGGTAAACAGCGGTTGATGTGGATAGCGCCCGCGAGCAACCAGCTCCTGTACGGTAATATCACCCGGCGTGGTGGCGTTTTGCGCCAGTAAACCTATTCTGCGTGCGACCTCTTTGCTGGCGTAGTGCTGAATATGCTCGCCGTCGAGCCAAACCTTGCCGTGTACGGGTGTCATCAGACGACTCAGTGTACGCAGTAGCGTTGATTTTCCGCAGCCGTTTGGCCCAATAATCGCGGTAAAGTGACCGTCGGGAATCGACACATTGAGGTTTTCCGCTACGGTAAACTTGCCATAACCCAGCGTTAACTGGTCGCCACGCAAACGGGCAACTGATTCGATCATTTTTTGCGGGACTCCTGAATTAACAAGACGATAAGATAAATACCGCCGAGGCTTACGGTGACCACACCCACCGGAAGCTGATAAGGCATAAACAGCTGTTGGGCGCATAAATCCGCCATCAGCAGCAGCAGCGCGCCGCACAGCGCTGACAGGGTTAACCCCCAGCGGGAAGTGCCGCTAAGTCGACGCGCAATATGCGGGGCGACGAGGGCAATAAAGGAAATTGGACCTGCCAGCGCGGTGGCGGCGGCGGTCAATACCACGGCGACCAGCATCATCATCAGACGCGAACGCTCAACGCTGACGCCAAGCGCACAGGCGCTGTCATCACCCATTTCCAGTAAACGCATCCGGCGCACCAGCAGCGTGGCGCACACCAGCATCACAATAATCAGTGGGGCAGAAGGCCAGGTCTTGGCCCAGGTCAGGCCATTGAGCGATCCGGCGTTCCACAGTCCGGCCGTTAACGCGGTTTCTAATGATGCTTTCAGCAGCAGCCAGGTGTTGAACGCCACCAGCATAGCGCGTATGCCGATACCAATAATAATCAGCCGGAAGGTGTCGATGCCATTGCGCCAGGCGAGCGCCCAGACCACCAGGGAAGTCAGGATCCCACCCAGCATAGCCGCCAGCGCGATAGCGGTAAGATGCTGACCAAACAGCACCATTGCCACCAGTACACCGCTCCAGGCACCGGTATTGAAACCCATCACATCCGGGCTGCCCAGCGGGTTGCGCATCAGCGACTGAAATATTGCGCCGCTCACGCCCAGTGCCGCGCCAATCAATAGCGCCATAAGCACGCGTGGCAAGCGCCATTCGGTGACCACCAGCGTAATACTGCGCGGCGCATCGCCGAACAGAGCGGCAATAATTTGCTGAGTTTCCAGCGTAACGACCCCGCTACGCAGGCTCCACAATCCAACGACGAGACAACCTACAACCAGCAGCATGCTGCTGATGATCAGGCGACGTGAGCGATGCATCATGCGCCACCCCCGCGCGATTTACGGCGTACCAAAAAGATAAGCACGGGCGCCCCGATAAACGCGCTGACCACCGAAACACGCAGCTCACCGGGGACAATCACACGACCGATAATATCGGCAATTAACAGCAGAGAGGGGGTTGCCAGCAGAGTGACGGGCAGCGACCAGCGGTGATCCGCCCCCACCAGCCAGCGCGCCATATGCGGCATCATCAGGCCGATAAAGGCGATAGGGCCGACAATGGCGGTCGCACTACCGCACAGGACGGTAATCACCAGCAGGCCGATAAACTGCGTGCGAGCGACTTTACTGCCAAGCGCGGTAGCGGTGTCGCTGCCGAGACTCAGGCTATTCAGGGCACGGCTGAGGAACAATGCGACAGCAGCGGCAATCAGGACCGGCACCAGTACTACCTTCAGCGTTTGCAGGCTGCGGATATCCAGTGAACCGGCCTGCCAGAAACGCAACTGATCGTAGACGTCCGGGTTGAGGAGGGCGATGCCGGTGGATAGCCCTTCCAGCACTGCACCCAGCGCAACGCCCGCCAGCGTCAGTCGTACCGGGCTGAGCTGCCCGCCGCCCTGGCTGCCGGTAAATGCCACAATCAGCGAGGCGGCCAGCGCCCCGGAAAAAGCCATCAGCAACTGTTCCTGTGGGGAAGAGAAACCGAACAGCGACGCGCCCAGCACGATGGCGAAGCTGGCGCCAGAGTTAACGCCAAGGATCCCCGGATCGGCGAGCGGGTTACGCGTGAGCGTTTGCATTAATGCGCCTGCCAGACCCAGCGCGCCGCCGGCGAGCAGGCCTGCCAGCGTGCGTGGCAGTCGCGCGTCCAGCACGATGGTGCAATCCGCGCTTTGGCAACTGCCGGTGAGTGCATCCAGCACCACGGAGGCAGGCAGCGATTTTGCGCCAATAACCAGACTTAATACCGTGGTGAGTACAAGTAATAACAATAGTCCGGGCACGGCGAAGGCGCGTGTCGCGGAAACAGAGCATGACATATCAACTTCCCTGATAATGATAGTAATTATCGTTATCGATCTTATTTGGATATGTTAGCATGTGCAGCCATCGAATGGATATTGAAAAAGTACCTGGTAAGGCTCTGTAATGAATCGACAATCCTGGCTGCTTAATCTCAGCTTGTTAAAGACCCACCCTGCGTTTCGCGCCGTCTTCCTCGCTCGTTTTATTTCCATCGTCTCTTTGGGATTACTCGGTGTGGCGGTTCCGGTTCAGATCCAGATGATGACCCAGTCGACCTGGCAGGTAGGTTTGTCGGTGACGTTGACCGGTGGCGCGATGTTTATTGGCCTGATGGTTGGCGGCGTACTGGCCGATCGCTACGAGCGTAAAAAAGTGATCCTGTTGGCGCGTGGAACCTGTGGCGTCGGCTTTATTGGTTTGTGTCTGAACGCGTTGCTGCCCGAACCGTCGTTACTGGCGATTTATCTGCTTGGCTTATGGGACGGTTTCTTTGCCTCGCTGGGCGTGACTGCCTTGCTGGCAGCAACGCCGGCGTTGGTCGGGCGGGAAAACCTGATGCAGGCCGGGGCGATTACCATGCTGACGGTGCGTTTGGGTTCGGTCATTTCGCCGATGCTTGGCGGGGTGCTGCTGGCAACCGGTGGTGTGGCCTGGAACTACGGCCTGGCGGCGGCAGGCACGTTCATTACCTTACTGCCGTTGCTGAGCCTTCCCGCGTTACCTCCACCGCCCCAGCCGCGCGAGCATCCGCTGAAATCGCTGCTGGCAGCATTTCGCTTTTTGCTCGCCAGTCCGCTGATTGGCGGCATTGCGTTGCTCGGGGGCTTATTGACCATGGCGAGCGCCGTGCGCGTGCTGTATCCGGCGTTAGCGATTAACTGGCAGATGTCGAGCGCGCAAATTGGCCTGCTGTATGCAGCCATTCCTCTTGGCGCGGCGGTGGGCGCATTGACCAGCGGACAGCTGGCGCACAGCGTTCGTCCGGGACTGATCATGCTGGGTTCTACCGTGGCTTCATTCCTGGCTATCGGCCTGTTTGGCTTGATGCCGGTCTGGGAGCTTGGGGTTGTCTGCCTGGCGCTGTTCGGGTGGTTAAGTGCGGTTAGCTCTTTGTTGCAGTACACCCTGTTACAGACGCAGACGCCAGAAGCGATGCTCGGGCGAATTAACGGTTTGTGGACGGCGCAGAACGTCACCGGGGACGCGATTGGCGCGGCGCTGTTGGGCGGTTTGGGCGCGATGATGACGCCGGTCGCCTCGGCAAGCGTGAGTGGATTTGGGCTGGTGATTGTTGGTCTGTTACTGCTGCTGTTGCTGGGGGAATTACGTCGATTCCGGCAAATGCCCGTGAATGCCTGATGGCGTTATGCTCTACGGTTTGCAGGCCGGATAGGGCGTTAGCCGCATCCGGCGCGGGCTTTTAAAAGAGCGCCGACAGACGTTGCACTAGCAGCGTCGCGCTGTAGTAGTCGAGCCGGAAGGTTTCCGTGCCCAGGGCGTATACACGTTTATTTTGCACGGCTGGCAGATGCGCCAGAAGCGGATTGGCATAAATGGCGTTGGCATCTTTGCTGTCGCCGGCAAACAGGAACAGCGCTTCGCCGTTCAGGCCAGCCGCCAGATTTTCACCGCCAAGCTGGATGATATCGTGGCGTTTCCCCTGGCTTTGGCTGGTGTGCAAACCGGCAGGCAGCGGCGCCAGCGTGAAACCTAACTGCTCCATCAGCTTGCCCTGTGCCGACTCAGGCGTCCAAAGATTAGCACTGTGCGCCGCAGCGGTATAGACCAGCGCGCTGACCGGCTGTGGCGGCAGGGTGATACGTTGCTTAACCGCTTGCAGTTGCTTATCAAATTCGGCAATACGCGCTGCTGCCTGTTGCTCCTGACCGGTAATTTCACCCAGTTGCGTCAGCAGCGACTGCCAGCTTTTGTCGTCGTAGTTGATGATAAGCGTGGGCGCAATGGTGGACAGCTGATCGTATAGCGCGAGTGCGGAGTCGCCGCCGGTGGCGCTGATTAGAATCAGATCCGGCATTTGTGCCGCTACGGCTTCAGCGCTCGGTTCACCGATGTACAGACGGCTGAGTTTGCGTTCCCTGGCCACGTCGCTCCATTGACGTAAAAAGCCTTGCGCATCGCCAATGCGGTTGTTTGGCGTGGTGGCACCGCTGGCGATGACCGGGGCATCAATTGCCAGCAGCGAGCCGGTGAGGGTCACGCTGGTGGAGACAATGCGCTGCGGCTTATGCTCCAGCGTATGCGTGCCACGGCTGTCGGTGATCTGACGCGGCCAGTCGGCGGCGTGACCTGAAGAAATTCCTGAAATAAACAAACCCGTCAGTAAAAGCACGGTGCGACAAAAATAGTGGAGACTCACGAATCAGCTTCCTGTTATCAGTATGGTTAATGCTTCTCATTTTCATTGTTAGCGAGCGAGGATGCAAGCCAAAGTCGCACATTGTGCTGCCACAAGAGTTGACATACAGCCGCTTTGCTTTTAGGTTAGCGACCGAAAATATAAATGATAATCATTATTAGAGCCTTTATCATTTTTGGAGGATGATATGGATATGTCACTGGCCGAGGAAAAAACGCAGACTATGCCGACGCTCGCTCCCGACAGTTTTTTCTTTATGTCGCCGTATCGTAGTTTTACGACGTCAGGATGCTTCGCCCGCTATGCGGAACCGGCAATTGATGGCGATTCGCCAGACAGCCCTTTCCAACAAAAAATGCACGCACTGTTTGCTGATGCCAAATCGCAGGGTATCGCTAACCCCATCATGGTCGGGGCAATTCCTTTCGACACCCGCCAGCCGTCGTCGCTGTTTATTCCCCAAACATGGCAGACCTTCTCGCGAACGACTAAGCAGCAATCATCACGTTACTTTAACGCGCATCAGTCGTTAAACGTCGTTGAACGTAAATCGATCCCGGAACAGGACTTTTTTGAAGAGATGGTCGCCCGGGCGGCGGCGCTGACGGCAACCCCGGAAGTCGACAAAGTGGTGTTGTCACGCCTGATCGATATCACCACCGATGCCAATATTGACAGCGGGGCGTTACTTGAACGCCTGGTGGCGCAAAATCCGGCGAGTTACAACTTCCATGTCCCCATTGAAGACGGTGGCGTATTGATTGGCGCCAGCCCGGAACTGCTGTTACGCAAAGAAGGCGACCATTTCAGCTCCCTGCCTTTGGCCGGTTCGGCGCGTCGTCAGCCGGATGATGTGCTGGACAGAGAAGCGGGGATCCGCCTGTTGGCGTCTGAGAAGGATCGTCATGAGCATGAACTGGTGACGCAGGCGATGAAAGCCGTGTTGCGCGATCGCAGCAGTGAACTGCAACTGCCTTCCTCTCCGCAACTGGTCACTACGCCTACGCTCTGGCACCTCGGCACGCCGTTTGAAGGTAAAGCCAACGCAGAGGAAAACGCGCTGACGCTGGCGTGCCTGTTGCATCCGACGCCTGCGCTGAGCGGTTTCCCGCATCAGGTTGCGCGCAAGCTGATCGCCGAGCTGGAGCCGTTCGATCGCGAATTGTTCGGCGGTATCGTCGGCTGGTGTGATGCGGAAGGTAACGGCGAATGGGTGGTGACGATCCGCTGCGCGAAGCTGCTGCGTAATCAGGTTCGTTTCTTTGCTGGCGCCGGTATTGTGCCAGCGTCTTCTCCGGTTGCGGAATGGCGTGAAACGGGAGCCAAGCTTTCCACCATGCTGAATGTTTTTGGACTGCATTAAGCGCCTGGTCCATCAGGCTATTTTATTTGCCAGTTTGACCCTGGGCAGTGCTCACAATCCTCACGTACTACAAGTACGCTCCGGTTGCTCCGCGCTGTCCGTGTCCAAACTGGCTGCAACAATATACGCCTTATTGACAGGCTCTAAGGAGTGATAATGAGTATTCCTTTCACCCGTTGGCCGGAGGAGTTTGCCCGCCGTTACCGTGAAAAAGGCTACTGGCAGGATTTGCCGCTGACCGACATTCTTACCCGTCACGCCGAGAGCGACCATACGGCGGTAATCGATGGCGAACGCCATCTGAGCTATCGCCAGCTGAATCAGGCCACTGACAATCTCGCCTGCAGCCTGCGTCGTCAGGGAATCAAACCAGGCGAAACCGCGCTGGTGCAGTTGGGCAACGTGGCCGAGCTGTATATCACTTTTTTTGCGCTGCTTAAGCTGGGCGTCGCTCCGGTGCTGGCGCTGTTTAGCCACCAACGTAACGAACTCAATGCCTATGCCAAACAGATCGAACCGGCGTTACTGATCGCCGATCGCCAGCATGCGCTGTTTAGCGGGGACGATTTTCTTAATACCTTTGTGGCCGAGCACAATTCAGTGCGCGTGGTGCTACTGCGCAATGATGACGGCGAACATAACCTGCAAACGGCGATAGACCAGCCCGCGGCTGATTTTATCGCGACGCCATCGCCTGCTGATGAGGTGGCGTACTTCCAGCTTTCCGGCGGTACCACCGGGACGCCAAAGCTTATTCCTCGTACTCATAACGATTACTACTACAGCGTGCGTCGCAGTAATGAGATCTGCCGCTTCACCGGGGAAACGCGCTATCTGTGCGCGATCCCGGCGGCGCATAACTACGCCATGAGTTCGCCTGGTTCGCTTGGCGTATTCCTGGCTGGCGGCACCGTGGTACTGGCGGCTGACCCGAGCGCAACCCTGTGTTTCCCGCTGATTGAACAGCATCAGGTTAACGTCACGGCGCTGGTGCCACCGGCGGTGAGCCTGTGGCTACAGGCGATTGCGGAGTGGGGGAGCAATGCGCAATTGGCTTCGCTGACGTTGCTGCAGGTTGGTGGGGCACGGCTTTCCGCCTCGCTTGCGGCGCGTATTCCGGTGGAGATTGGTTGCCAGTTGCAGCAGGTTTTTGGCATGGCGGAAGGGCTTGTGAACTACACCCGTCTGGACGACAGCCCTGAGCGCATCATCAATACCCAGGGACGACCGATGTGCCCGGATGATGAAGTCTGGGTCGCCGATGCAGATGGTAATCCTCTGGCGCAGGGCGAAACGGGACGCCTGATGACCCGCGGTCCGTACACCTTCCGCGGTTACTTCAACAGCCCGGAGCACAATGCCAGCGCCTTTGACGCCAACGGTTTTTACTGCTCCGGCGATCTGATCGCCATCGATCAGGATGGCTACATCACCGTACAAGGGCGTGAGAAGGATCAGATCAACCGTGGTGGCGAGAAGATCGCAGCAGAGGAAATTGAAAATCTGCTGTTACGCCACCCATTGGTGATCCATGCGGCCCTGGTCAGTATGGATGACGAACTGATGGGCGAGAAAAGCTGTGCCTGGCTGGTGGTGAAAGAGCCGCTGCGCGCGGTACAGGTGCGCCGTTTCCTGCGCGACCAGGGCGTGGCGGAATTCAAATTACCTGACCGTGTGGAGTGCGTTGAGTCACTCCCGCTGACCCCGGTCGGTAAAGTGGATAAAAAACAATTACGTCAGTGGCTGGCGTCACGTTCACTGGCCTGAAGGAGAAAAAGAGATGGCAATTCCTAAACTGCAGGCTTATGCACTGCCTACGGCGCTTGATGTTCCAGCCAATAAAGTTGACTGGGCGTTTGAACCTGAGCGCGCCGCGCTGCTGATCCACGACATGCAGGACTATTTTATCGGCTTTTGGGGTGATAACTGCCCGATGATGGAGCAAGTGGTGGCCAACATTGCCGCACTGCGTCAGTACTGCAAAGAGCATAACATTCCGGTGTATTACACCGCTCAGCCGAAAGAACAGAGTGATGAAGACCGCGCCCTGCTCAATGATATGTGGGGACCGGGCCTGACGCGTTCCCCGGAACAGCAAAAAATCGTTGATGCGCTGGCTCCCGATGAAGCGGATACCATCCTGGTGAAATGGCGTTACAGCGCTTTTCATCGCTCTCCGCTGGAGCAGATGCTCAAAGACACTGGACGTAACCAACTGATTATTACAGGTGTGTATGCCCATATTGGCTGTATGACCACAGCGACTGACGCTTTTATGCGCGATATCAAGCCGTTTATGGTCGCTGATGCGCTGGCGGATTTTAGTCGCGATGAACACCTGATGTCGCTGAAATACGTGGCGGGACGCTCCGGTCGGGTGGTGATGACCCAGGAACTTTTGCCGACGCCGGTCCCGGCGAGTAAAGAGGCGCTGCGCAGCGTTATTCTGCCGCTGTTGGATGAGTCCGAGGAGCCAATGGATGACGAAAACCTGATCGACTACGGGCTGGATTCCGTGCGCATGATGGCGCTGGCGGCTCGCTGGCGTAAAGTTCATGGCGATATTGATTTCGTGATGCTGGCGAAAAATCCGACCATAGACGCCTGGTGGACGCTGCTCTCCCGCGAGGTGAACTGATGGCCGGATTTGATTTTGCCGGGAAAACCGTCTGGGTAACCGGCGCGGGAAAAGGCATTGGTTATACTACGGCACTGGCATTTGTGAAAGCAGGGGCGCAGGTGACGGGTTTCGATCGCGAATTTCCTCAGGATAACTACCCGTTTGCGACCGAAGTGCTGGATGTGGCCGATGCCGGGCAGGTGGCGGAGGTGTGCCAGCGCGTCCTTAAAGCGTGCGAGCGGCTGGATGTGTTGGTCAATGCCGCCGGTATTCTGCGCATGGGAGCCACCGACACACTGAGCGTTGAAGAGTGGCAGCAGACGTTTGCCGTTAACGTTGGCGGCGCGTTCAATCTGTTTCAGCAGACGATGGCGCAGTTTCGTCGCCAGCAGGGCGGGGCGATCGTGACGGTCGCGTCGGATGCGGCGCACACGCCGCGTATTGGCATGAGTGCTTATGGGGCGTCAAAAGCCGCGCTAAAAAGCCTGGCGCTTACCGTCGGACTGGAACTTGCGGGCAGCGGTGTGCGCTGTAATGTGGTTTCCCCAGGCTCGACCGATACTGACATGCAGCGCACGTTATGGGTTAGTGATGACGCGGAACAGCAGCGTATTCGCGGGTTTGGCGAGCAGTTTAAGCTCGGTATCCCGTTGGGGAAAATCGCCCGTCCGCAGGAGATAGCCAACACCATTTTATTTCTCGCCTCTGACCTTGCCAGCCACATTACGCTACAGGATATCGTGGTGGATGGCGGCTCAACGCTGGGAGCATGATGATGATCTGGAAACGCCATCTCACGCTGGATGAATTAAATGCCACCAGCCACAACACCATGGTCGCACACTTAGGCATCATCTATACCCGACTGGGCGATGATGCGCTGGAGGCCGAAATGCCGGTTGATACCCGCACGTATCAGCCGTTTGGTTTGCTGCACGGCGGCGCGTCGGCGGCACTGGCTGAAACGTTGGGTTCAATGGCGGGTTATCTGATGACCCGCGACGGGCAGTGTGTGGTCGGTACAGAACTGAACGCCACGCACCATCGGGCGGTTTCGCAGGGAAAAGTGCGCGGCGTTTGTCAGCCGCTGCATCTTGGACGGCAGAATCAAAGCTGGGAAATCGTCATCTTTGATGAGCAAGGCCGGCGCTGTTGTACCTGCCGATTAGGTACTGCGGTGATGGGGTGAAGTCGCCCGACAAAGTAAAATGAAATTGCAGGGTTAACAGGTAAATGAAGTGATCTAGTTAACACTGCAATGTAAAAACTCAGTGATACTTCGGGTTTGTATGGTTGTCAGGTTGTTAAATTCAGAAAAGATGTTATAGAAACAAAATGTAACATCTCTCTGACCTGGACAACGGATAACCAATATGAATAAATCAGGGAAGTACCTCGTCTGGACAGTGCTCTCCGTGGTGGGAGCATTTGCCCTCGGCTATATCGCATTAAACCGTGGTGAACAGATCAACGCGTTGTGGATAGTCGTGGCGTCGGTCTGTGTCTACCTTATCGCTTACCGTTTCTATGGCCTGTACATTGCGAAAAATGTGCTGGCGCTGGACCCGACGCGTATGACGCCAGCCGTGCGCCATAACGACGGTCTGGATTATGTTCCTACCGATAAAAAAGTGCTGTTCGGTCACCATTTTGCGGCGATTGCCGGGGCGGGTCCGTTAGTCGGACCGGTACTGGCGGCACAAATGGGTTATCTGCCGGGTATGATCTGGCTGCTTGCCGGGGTGGTACTCGCCGGGGCAGTGCAGGACTTCATGGTGCTGTTTGTTTCTACCCGTCGCGATGGTCGCTCCCTTGGCGAACTGGTGAAAGAAGAGATGGGCCCAACGGCGGGCGTTATTGCGCTGGTAGCCTGTTTTATGATCATGGTGATTATCCTCGCGGTACTGGCGATGATCGTCGTGAAAGCGCTGACCCACAGTCCGTGGGGAACCTACACCGTCGCATTTACCATTCCGCTGGCGATCTTTATGGGGATCTACCTGCGCTATCTGCGTCCGGGCCGCATTGGCGAAGTGTCGGTCATCGGTTTGGTATTCCTGGTGTTTGCCATTATTTCCGGCGGCTGGGTGGCCGAAAGTCCGACCTGGGCACCGTATTTTGACTTTACCGGCGTACAACTGACGTGGATGCTGGTGGGTTACGGCTTTGTCGCTGCCGTACTGCCGGTATGGCTGTTGCTGGCCCCGCGTGATTATCTCTCTACTTTCCTGAAGATCGGCACCATTGTTGGTCTGGCGGTGGGGATACTGATCATGCGCCCGACGTTGACCATGCCTGCGCTGACCAAATTTGTTGATGGTACTGGCCCGGTCTGGACCGGTAACCTGTTCCCATTCCTGTTTATTACCATTGCCTGTGGCGCTGTTTCCGGCTTCCACGCGCTGATCTCTTCCGGTACCACGCCGAAGATGCTGGCGAACGAAGGGCAGGCCTGTTTTATCGGCTACGGCGGGATGTTAATGGAATCCTTCGTCGCCATTATGGCGCTGGTTTCCGCGTGCATCATCGATCCGGGCGTGTACTTTGCAATGAATAGCCCAATGGCGGTGCTGGCTCCTGCGGGTACGGTGGATGTAGTTGCTTCTGCGGCGCAGGTGGTCAGCAGTTGGGGCTTTGCCATTACGCCGGACACCTTGCATCAAATCGCCAATGAAGTCGGTGAACAATCCATTATTTCCCGCGCAGGCGGTGCGCCGACGCTGGCCGTTGGGATGGCGTATATTCTGCATGGTGCGCTGGGCGGCATGATGGATGTGGCGTTCTGGTATCACTTCGCCATTCTGTTTGAAGCCCTGTTCATCCTGACGGCGGTTGATGCGGGTACCCGCGCGGCGCGCTTTATGCTGCAGGATCTGCTGGGCGTCGTCTCACCGGGGCTGAAACGGACCGACTCGCTACCGGCAAACCTGCTGGCAACCGCGTTGTGTGTACTGGCCTGGGGTTACTTCCTGCACCAGGGCGTGGTCGATCCGTTAGGCGGCATCAACACCCTGTGGCCGCTGTTCGGTATCGCGAACCAGATGCTGGCCGGTATGGCATTGATGCTGTGTGCGGTCGTACTGTTCAAGATGAAACGTCAGCGCTACGCATGGGTGGCACTGGTACCAACGGCCTGGCTGCTGATTTGTACTCTGACTGCCGGCTGGCAGAAAGCGTTTAGCCCGGATGCGAAAATTGGCTTCCTGGCGATCGCCAACAAGTTCCAGGCGATGATCGACAGCGGTAATATTCCGGCGCAGTACACTCAGTCGCAGCTGACGCAACTGGTGTTTAACAACCGCCTGGATGCGGGGCTCACTATTTTCTTCATGGTGGTCGTGGTGGTACTGGGTCTGTTCTCGATTAAAACTGCGCTGGCAGCACTGAAAGAGGACAAACCGACGTCGAAAGAAACGCCGTACGAACCGATGCCTGAGAATGTCGAAGAGATCGTGGCGCAGGCGAAAGGCGCGCACTAATATTCTCTTAACCAACATAGCCCTCCCCTGAACAGGGAGGGCGTTTGTACGCCAGGGAATCACTATGTTTGAAACACTCGCTAAAGCCGGGAAGTATTTAGGGCAAACCGCCCGCTTGATGATCGGTGTGCCGGATTACGACAACTATGTTGAGCATATGCGTGTCACGCACCCGGACCAGACGCCAATGACCTACGAAGAATTCTTTCGCGAGCGTCAGGATGCGCGCTATGGGGGGAAAGGTGGCGCGAAGTGCTGCTGATTTATTGCCGGATGACGCTGACGCTTATCCGGCCTACAACTCCTCGAATTATTGTGAGCATTTGCCGTTATAATTAATCATCGTAGGCCTGATAAGGCGAAGCCGCCATCAGGCAACCTGCACCATAATCACATCGTAAACGATTCTACCTTCTCGAACGCTGCGCGCAGGGTATCTGTCGTTAATGTTGCCGGCAGCGCATGAATAGATTCCACCGGGCGCAGGGTGTGTGCAACTACCTTGTCGATTTCGACTCGATTATTGATGTCCACTTCCAGTTGAGCCAATCGGGTTGGCAGGTTGAAGCGCTGATAAGCGGTAATTAACTGCGCCAGCACATCATCTTGTCCAAGCAGCGCGCACTGCACCAGTATGCCGTACGCCACTTTGGTGCCATGCAAAAATTTCTCCGTCTGGGGCAGGACTGTCAGCCCGTTATGGACCGAATGTGCCGCCGCCACGCGGGTGTAGCGCTCACCCAGGCCACCGACCATGCCGCCTCCGGCAATAATCGCATCCACCACATCGCAAAACGTGCGGCTTAGCGTGCCCTGTTGTTTGTCTGCCAGCGCCTGTTCGCTGCTTTCCAGCAGGACGTCACGGATCGTCTGTGCGGCATTGATCCCCAGACGTACAGTCAATGGCAGAGTTTCCGGCTGAGGTGCGAGCACCACGGCTTCATACCACTTCGCCAGCGTATCGCCGATCCCCGCCAGTAAATATTCCTCTGGCGCGCTGAGCACGATCTGTGGCTCAACCAGCACGAGGAAATTGGCGTCAGCGAAAATTTCAAAATGCAGCGCCTGGCCTGCATCGTTGTACCAGACGGAGAGCGGCGTCCATGCGGCGCAGGTCGCCGCGATAGTAGGAATAGCAACAAAAGGCAGACCCAGACGACGGGCCAGCGCTTTGGCCGTGTCGAGCAATGTCCCGCCACCCACGCCAATCACCACGCTGCGGTTATCTCCCGACTCTTTTGCCAGTTGAGCAACGTCGGTTTTGCTGCAATGTCCCGTAAACAGCAGGCGCTTAGCTTCGGCAAGATGAAAAGCCTCTGGCAGATAAGGGCGGGCCGCATCGATGGCACGTTCACCATAAACCCAGACGGCGCGTGAGAGTTGGTCGGTTGTGAAAAAATCGTTGAGTCTCGACAGGCTGCCGGGATGGGAAGAATAGTTGGCCGGGCCGGTGACGACGCGAATCTCGGTATTACTCATGTTGTGTTGTCCTTTTGGCTGTCCTGTTCAGGCAGGTTATATTTATATGGACGTCTGAACGTCTTGATTGCCAAATACTAGCATCGTGCTATAGTGGCTTCAACAACAACATCACACGCTGGGATAACAATAATGAGTAATAACCCGCTGATTGTGCAAAGTAAACTGCCTAATCTGGGCACCACAATCTTCACGCAGATGAGCGCGCTGGCGCAGCAGCATCAGGCCATTAACCTCTCGCAGGGATTTCCTGATTTTGATGGTCCACATTTCTTGCAGGAACGTCTGGCATATCATGTCGCGCATGGCGCAAACCAGTATGCGCCGATGACGGGCGTGCAGCCGCTGCGTGAAGCCATTGCCGATAAAACCATGGAGTTGTACGGCTATAAGCCCGACGCGACAAGTGAAGTCACCGTCACGGCAGGGGCCACAGAAGCATTGTATGCAGCCATTACGGCGCTGGTACGGCCTGGTGATGAAGTGATCTGTTTTGATCCGAGCTACGACAGCTATGCGCCTGCGGTGGCGTTATCCGGCGGCGTGGTGAAACGTATTGCGCTGCAACCGCCGTCATTTCGTGTGGACTGGCAGGAATTTGCCACGTTACTCAGCGAGCGCACCCGGTTAGTGATCCTCAATACACCCCATAACCCATCTGCGACCGTCTGGCAGCGCACCGATTTTGATGCGTTATGGCAGGCGATTAAAGAACGTGAGATTTTTGTTATCAGCGACGAAGTTTATGAGCATATCTGCTTTACCGCTCATGGACATGCGAGCGTGTTGGCTCACCCGCAGCTACGGGAACGCGCTGTTGCCGTTTCATCCTTCGGCAAAACGTATCATATGACCGGTTGGAAAGTCGGCTATTGCGTTGCACCCGCCGCCATTAGCGCCGAGCTACGCAAAGTCCATCAATACCTGACGTTCTCAGTCAACACGCCGGCTCAGCTGGCGCTGGCGGATATGCTGCGGGAGGACCCAATGCATTACCGCGAGCTGCCCGCGTTTTATCAGAAAAAGCGTGATGTGCTGGTGAATGCGTTACGTGACAGTCGGCTGGACATTCTGCCGTGTGAGGGGACCTATTTTCTGCTGGTCGATTACAGTGCGATCTCAACGCTTAACGACGTTGAGTTTTGCCAGTGGTTAACTAAAGAAGTGGGGGTTGCGGCGATACCGCTGTCGGTATTCTGCGCCGATCCTTTCCCGCATAAGCTGATCCGCCTATGCTTTGCCAAGCAAGAATCGACGCTGTTAGCAGCCGCAGAGCGTCTGGTTTCGCTGTAGTTATTTTACTGTCCAGGCTTTGGAAAACCGACGGTCGGCAAATAACTCCTGCAGGCCGTTGATTTGCTTCAGTCGCAATACTTCATCGTTATCCATGCCGAGTTCTTTAGCAATTTTTTCTTCGCTCCACCCCAGTTGCGATAATTCACGCACGATCTCCGACATGGCGTGGATTTGGTGGCGTCCGCGGGCGCGGTTGTGGCGGATTGTCGCCGCCATACGCTCATGACGATCGCGTTCCAGGCAGGTGATGGGCAGATAGCCTTTTAAGCGCGGCTTTAGCGATGCTTTATTTTTCCCTAATTCATGGCGATGAAAACCGTCCACTATCTCATACTCTTCGCTGGATGATTCAACCACCACAATCGGCTGAGTGAAGCCATCAGCTTCAATAGATTTAAGCAGTAATTTTTTCTCTGGCGGAGCAACATTGTTCGGGTTGTAGTCGTTGGGAGAAATATGATCATTTTTAACCCAAAGTACGCAATCTACCGGCTCTTCACGAAAAGGGCTGACGCTATGGATGGCTTTCCTGAATTCATTGATCGCTTCAATACGCTTTTCTTCAGACAGAGCAGAAAGAAAGCCGGTGAGTTCCTGTGTTAGTCGTTGTTGCATAAAATCCCCCATTCCTGGCGTTTGGTTTTCATACGTTCAGTATATCGCTGGTAGTTTTTCGTTTTTGTGGGGCTAAACGAAAGTGCTCGACACCAGTAATCATTATTCAGGAGTACTTTGCAGATCCTTCTCCATGAGGGGATATCCCTGGAACCAATATCACCTTCCTGACTTTCCGGGATATTGTCCAAACCTTTTTTCTTATACCACTGTATATAGACGGCAATTTTGTTGCGGTAATGCTCTGCGGTCTGTTCTGGCATGCTGTTTAATAGCAGCATGGCATATTCTTGCCAGCTTAAATGTTCAGGCTTGAGTATTTTTCGATGACCGTAAAAATGGTTGTCATGACCGGCGTAAATTCCTCCGCTTTTAACACCGCTGACGCGGGCGCACATAGCCGCCCATCGCTGGGGCTCAATGACATGGTACAGCCACAGCCCCTGGCGTTGTTCTGGTCCAAAGGGTTCGCAAATACGCATATATCGTGTCGGGACCCCGGCCTGGTACATCAGATTATACAGGGGGTTACACGGCAATTTCGACTTTGCAAACCATGTCCAGATATCAGCTGTTTTCCAGTCATATAGCGGGTAAATATACCAGGTGTGTCCACCAGGCGCTGCGGTCGTCCACGGCTTGTCATCGGCAAAACGTTGCTTGTGCGAATTAGCGATGGCCACAAAGCGGTTATATGACTCGTCCGCACGAATGCCGACCATCATCGCGGCTGGTCGTTTTTGTGAAAACCAGTCAGCGAATTCGCGAACAAAGAGTTCAAATGTCATGCCGGGCTGATAGAAAGAAAAGAAATTGGGGTCGGTTATAGCATCGGCCGGTGGCTGACGCACCCATTGTATATTTGGCTCCCAGCACTGCCATTCCGGTTGATATTGTGAAAGTGAGTTTTGTGTGGTCAGAGGTAATGCGACCCAATAAAATTTTTCAATAACGTCAGAATAATGCTCTCTCAGTGTTTGAACATAGTCGATGGTGCAAGAAAACTGAGCTTCCCAGTCAATAAAAAGTACGCTAATTTTTTTGTGTAACTGGCGTGCAAGGGTAGCTGTAAGATGTAGCATGAGACCGGAATCTTTTCCTCCGGAGAATGACACGCATACGTGAGGCAGCGCCTCCAGAGTCCAGGCAATGCGTTCCAGAGACGCTTCCAGAACGTTTTGCCCAAGCGGGATTTTGTAAACAGACATAGCAAGTCCATACTGAAATAATAAATGAGTTACATCTCCAATGTATACTTGTAATAAGATAGGCTAATTTACGCGACGTGCAACTTTTAAATATATCCATTAAGTGAATTTGTTGCTATTATTTTATTCATGGTGTCAATTTTGTCTTTAGTGAGATATATAAACTTGGCGTTCTGCATTATTTATTTTATTTATGAAGTCCTCGAAATTTTTATTATTTAGCGATGCCCGATTATACATTATAAAAAAATCTAATGATGGCATCTCAATATCAATGTCGATCTCTTTTAAGTTCAAAACAGACGAGTATAGCTCATAAGTTGCTTTGGGAAGTATACCAATAATATCGGTATGGGCAATGATGTTAACAATTGACATTAGTGAATTACTGGAAAAACCTATTTTTCTATTTTGTAAAAAGGAATTTGCTTGAGACTGGTATTGTTTTACACCTGAATCGTCAGTGAGTAGCAGGGAAAACTGCTCTTCAAGTATTTTAGTTAACGTTGTTTTACCCGTTATCCTGGGATGATTTTTACTACAGGCTAAAACTGTTTCGACCTTTCTAAACGGACTACATATAATCGAACGATTTACAACAGGGGATGCAGTGATGACAACATCTGCTTTGCGGTATGCTAACAGTTCTTCAGCCGATACCGATGTCATTAATATGTCACTGTGTTCGATTTCAACATGCTTATCTTCTCTAATCAGGTTGACTAATGCAATAACAAATGTGCTATTTATAATCTGTGGACTATAAATTATAAATTTTTTCTTCAGGCTGGAACTATGCATAATATTTATCGTTTGTTCCAGGTGATTAAGATTATTCTCAAGGTGGCGGTGTAGATTGATGCTCATCACTGTGGGGGTAATTCCTTTACCCGATCGAACGAACAGTGGATCGTTTAGTTGTGCACGTAGTCTTTGTAGCGACTGGCTAACGGCTGAGGGGGTGATATACAGTGTCTCCGCAGCTTTGCTTATGCTCAAATGTTGATATATACATTCAAAAATAACGAGCAGATTGAGATCGAATTTTTTAAGATCATAGAGGTTAGCCATGTATACTTTCCTGTGACGGTAAAATTTGAAAAATTAAATTATGTAATAGTTTAAAAGGTACTTATTTACAGGCTTTATGTTTCAGTGCTTAATGAACGATTAATTTAAACTAACATAGCACAGAGTGCTTAATTTTTACGAGGAAAAAAGAATTGCGTTGAGTGATTGAAATGAGAACGATAACAATCACTCATTTTGTTACCTTTATTTATTTCCCATGATAATGTTTAATTTTTCCTTATCGGGTAACCCGACTTCCTGCTGTAACGTATTGTCTTTACTCATGTAGTAGATGGCTGGCGTCACGTTAGCGCCTAAATCATCCATCAACTTTTGATTGATATTGAGTATCTTCATCTGCTCGGGCGGGAGTGAGGCTGGAATTTCCAGTTTCATTTTGCCGCCGGAAGCTTCATAGTCATGCCAGGTTTTGGCTGGATCTTTTGCCGACAAGATTGCGGCAGCTGTTGCCGGACTTTCGGGTTTGATTACGCCCACCAGCAGCGTACGCAACTGAACTTTACCGGAATCAACCCACGGACGCGCCTGCTGCCAGAACTGTTTGCAATAAGGGCAGAAGGGATCGGCGAACACGTAGACAATTACCGGGGCCTCTTTCTTACCATCCAGAATCCAAGACGCTTTTTCCATTCGTTGCCACATCTCGCGCCCTGCAGGGGCGTAGATCTCTTTTTCTATCAGCGCATTGCTAAGATTTTCCCCTTTTTCGTTATACATATAACCGGAGATGGCATGTTTACCGTCAGGAGTGACATAAATGGTTACTCCCATATCCTGGTATTTACCCAGATAACCTTTCATTCCACCTGGTGCGTCGAAAGGCTTCAGGATGGTAATGCCCTGTTTCTCAATGGCTTTAACAGGGGCAGGTAGCTCTTCGGCATGAACGATAGCGGGAAGCAAGGATAAGAGTAAGGTACGTTTAAACATTGATTTTCCTTATAAAATCAGAAGGAAAGGGAACTGAATTGCAAAACCTATCACAGCCATAGGTAAGATCGACAGTCTGTCGATTGCCCTTTCTTTGGTTGGGTGATGTAATCCCAATCGCTGTTACGACCTTTGTTAAGGTAATGTAGAGCGCAACACATAGCCAGCTCTGCTGGTACTGACGTTACCTGCGGGTAGCTCAGGTAATGAGGCTCCCTGCATAGGGGGCCTTTTTTACTTTTGTCTTTTAGATTCGTTTGAGTGAGTTGTTAGTTAACGCTTATTGATTTGATAAAGGAAACGCATTAGCCCTTTGAAGAGATTTTCGTTAACTTATCTCTCAACGAAAACACGGAGGAAGTACAGATGTCTTTGATTAATACCAAAATTAAACCTTTCAAAAACCAGGCGTTCAAAAACGGTGAGTTCATCGAAGTAACCGAGAAAGATACCGAAGGTCGCTGGAGCGTCTTCTTCTTCTACCCGGCTGACTTCACCTTCGTATGCCCGACCGAACTGGGCGACGTTGCAGACCATTATGAAGAACTGCAGAAACTGGGCGTAGACGTTTACTCTGTTTCTACTGATACCCACTTTACGCACAAAGCATGGCACAGCAGCTCTGACACCATCGCAAAAATCAAATATGCGATGATCGGCGACCCGACTGGCGCCCTGACCCGTAACTTCGACAACATGCGTGAAGATGAAGGTCTGGCTGACCGCGCAACCTTCGTTGTTGACCCGCAGGGTATCATCCAGGCAATCGAAGTTACCGCTGAAGGTATCGGCCGTGATGCGTCTGACCTGCTGCGCAAAATTAAAGCTGCACAGTATGTCGCTTCCCACCCAGGCGAAGTTTGCCCGGCTAAGTGGAAAGAAGGCGAAGCAACTCTGGCTCCGTCCCTGGACCTGGTTGGTAAAATCTAAGCTAATTTGTAGGCCGGATAAACGTAGTGCATCCGGCATTCCACAGGCGCAAATCTGCGCCTGTTTCATTCCAGCACCATGACGCAAGTTGCATTAATGCAGTCCCGCGAAGTCGGCTTGCATGATGATGTTTTCAGAGAGGGAAGAAGAATGCTCGACACAAATATGAAAACCCAGCTCAGGGCTTACCTTGAGAAACTGACCAAACCTGTTGAGCTGATTGCTACGCTGGATGACAGCGCTAAATCGGCAGAAATCAAGGAGCTGCTGACTGAAATTGCTGAACTGTCAGAGAAAGTCACTTTTAAAGAAGACAATACTCTGCCGGTACGTAAGCCATCGTTCCTGATAACCAATCCTGGCTCTCATCAGGGGCCGCGCTTTGCGGGTTCTCCGCTGGGCCATGAGTTTACCTCGCTGGTGCTCGCGCTGTTGTGGACCGGTGGTCATCCGTCAAAAGAGGCGCAGGCGTTGCTGGAGCAAATCCGCGATCTCGACGGCGATTTTGAGTTTGAAACCTATTATTCACTGTCATGCCATAACTGTCCGGACGTGGTGCAGGCGCTGAACCTGATGTCTGTGCTGAACCCACGCATCAAGCATACGGCGATTGACGGCGGTACTTTCCAGAACGAAATCACCGATCGTAACGTGATGGGCGTTCCGGCGGTATTTATGAACGGTAAAGAGTTCGGCCAGGGCCGCATGACGCTGACTGAGATCGTGGCGAAAGTGGATACCGGCGCAGAGAAGCGTGCGGCTGAAGAGTTGAACAAACGTGATGCTTATGACGTACTGATTGTTGGTTCCGGCCCTGCGGGAGCGGCTGCGGCGGTGTACTCTGCACGTAAAGGTATTCGCACCGGTCTGATGGGCGAACGCTTTGGCGGTCAGGTTCTGGATACCGTTGATATTGAAAACTATATCTCGGTACCGAAAACCGAAGGTCAGAAACTGGCGGGCGCGCTGAAAGCCCACGTTGATGACTATGATGTTGACGTTATCGATAGCCAAAGCGCCAGCAAACTGGTTCCTGCGGCGCAGGAAGGTGGTCTGCATCAGATTGAAACAGCATCCGGCGCGGTGTTGAAAGCGCGCAGTATTATCATCGCGACCGGCGCGAAGTGGCGCAACATGAACGTTCCGGGCGAAGATCAGTATCGCACCAAAGGCGTAACCTATTGCCCGCACTGTGATGGTCCGCTGTTTAAAGGCAAGCGCGTGGCGGTGATTGGCGGCGGTAACTCTGGTGTTGAAGCCGCTATTGACCTGGCGGGCATCGTTGAACATGTGACGCTGCTGGAGTTTGCTCCTGAAATGAAGGCCGATCAGGTGCTGCAGAATAAACTGCGCAGTCTGAAAAACGTCGACATTATTTTGAATGCGCAAACGACAGAAGTAAAAGGCGATGGCAGCAAAGTGACTGGGCTTGAGTATCGTGACCGCGTGAGCGGTGATATTCACAGTGTGGAGCTGGCAGGTATCTTTGTACAGATTGGTCTGCTGCCGAACACCAACTGGCTGGAAGGCGCCGTTGAACGTAACCGCATGGGTGAAATTATCATCGATGCGAAGTGCGAAACCAGCGTGAAAGGTGTTTTCGCTGCGGGTGACTGCACCACCGTACCGTATAAGCAGATCATCATCGCGACAGGCGAAGGCGCGAAAGCCTCGTTAAGCTCTTTTGATTATCTGATTCGCACAACAGTAGCATAAAAAAGTAAGACTCACCTGCATGCCAAAACCGCCAGTCATCCGCTGGCGGTTTTTTATTTCCGCGCTCTCAAATTGTCAATTCTTGAAACAATAAACTGCATTAAACATTCATTTAATTAGCCTGATCATTAGTTTCGTCAAAGAAAGAATAGACATTTTCTTTATTATATTAACCTGCACTATGTTTTCATTTCTTGTGTGAATAAATGGTTGGTTAATTCATGGGTGAAATATATGAAACCCTGACGATCTTTGAATCGACAGGGTTATTGTTGCGTGATTTTTTTATCTCTGCTGATAGCAATACGCTGAAAAAAACATATTCCGCGCTGGATACAAATGCCTCGACGCTGACAGAGCAGGAGTGGCTGCAAGCGGAGTACGACTTCAATGCACTCTTTATCGGGCCGCAGGCGCTAAAGGCCGCACCGTTTGCTTCAGTTTATCTCGAAGAAGATGCTCTTGTTATGGGGCAATCTACCCTGAGTATTCGGGAATTCATGGCAAATATCGGCCTGTCTATAAATCATGTGAATAAGATTCCTGATGATCATATTTCATATGTATTGGAGTTGGCCGTTTTATTGTCGGTAAACGCCCGGGCATCAGCAGAATATCAGACTGTGCTCACTCGATATGTAAGTGAGTACATAGTGGTTTGGGTTCCCGATTTTATTGAAAAAATAAAGATAAATGCACAAACCGCCACGTTGAGAACCGTAGCGGAAATATTGTCTTCTTGGCTTGATGGATTAAACACGAGAGTATCATATGAGCAATGAACCGGGAGTTCTGAACAGACGTTCATTTTTGAAAGGGTTGGTTGCCCTTGGCACAGTGGCTGCCCTACCAGGGGGACTGCTGACTTCACGTTGCGCATTGGCGCAACCGCCCATTCCTTTTAACCCGAAAACCTACAAAATTTATCGCAACGCCTGTCCACGTAACTGCTATGACACTTGTAGCCTGAAAACATGGGTGAAAGATGATGTCATCACCTTTGTGGAAGGCGCGCCTGAGTCAACGTTTACGCATGGAGCACCCTGTGTTAAAGGGTTGAGCTACCCGCGTCGGGTATACAGCCCGGATCGCATTAAGTATCCAATGGTTCAGGATGTTCGCGGTAGTGGTAACTGGCGTCGTATTTCCTGGGATGAAGCAATGCAGCGCATTGCGACCAAGATGCTGGAGATCAAAAAGAAAGACGGTTCAATGCTGGGTCTGGCGATGACCAAATATTCCGGCAAGTTCGGGGTGTTGAACTATGCCGTTGAAGGGATGATGTCTTCGCTGGGTTACACCACCCGTTTTGCCGGAACGCCTTGCTGGCCTGCCGGTATCGATGCCCAGAACTACGATATGGGCGATATGTGGTGTAACGACCCGGAAGATTTTGTGAAAGCAAAATACATCATCATCTGGGGCGCCAATCCGGCGTGGTGCTCAATGCACACCATGAAGTACATCTACCAGGCGCGGGAGAAAGGGGCGAAAGTGGTCGTTATCGATCCGCTGTTAACGCAGACCGCCGCAAAAGCCGATCTCTATTTACGCGTTCGTCCTGGTTCTGATGGCGCGTTGGCGCTGGGGATGGCACGCCATTTGGTGGATAAAGGCCTGGTGGACCAGGATTTCGTCAACAACTACTCCCATGGATATCCGGAATTCGAAGATTATTTGCGTAACAGCGTGACCGTTGAATGGGCGGCTGAAATTTGCGGCTTGTCTGCGGATGTCATTCGTCAATTGGCGGAAGAGTTTACGGCGGTTAATCCGGCCACCGTGTGGATTGGTTACGGTATGCAGCGCCATGTTAACGGCGGCGCTAACGTTCGTGCCATTGATGCTTTCGTCGCCATGACGGGTAATATCGGTATTGAAGGCGGCGGCGCTCGTTATGGGCATCTGCATACCTGGGGCTTTAACTACAACGCTATGTTGCAGAAACCACCGGTAGGCTCCATAGGCATGCCTGGAGCGGCGGGTACAACCAGTGAGTTCGGTTCTGCGGGGGCAGTGGCGCAATATTCCGATCGTTCTCTTAATATCAACCAGACCGCCAAGGGAATTTTGGAAGCCAACGAACCGCCTGTTCGTATGCTTTGGGTCGCCTGTAAGAACCCGTTTGCTCAGGATTTTGATCGCAGCAAGATGGAAAAGGCGTTCGAAAAACTGGAAATGGTGGTGTGCGCCGAACAGTTCTTTAATGAAACCGTCCAACATGCCGATATCGTCTTGCCGGTTACTACAGCATTTGAAGAGTGGAACGTAGATGCCTCCTACTGGCATTACTGGCTCTCTATCAACCAACCAGCCATTAAGCCGATGTATGAGGCGAAATGCGATCTGGAGATTGCCGTTTTACTCTCCCGGACGATTAACAAGCTTGAGCCGGGTTCTTGTACATTCCCGCAGGAGTTCGATCATAAGCGTTGGCTGGACCAGGAATTCAATGACGGAATGGCCAAAATGTTTGGCATCTCCTCCTGGGATGACTTGCTGGATGGCCCGAAAAAAGCCATTTTGCCGAGCTCTGCGGCCTGGTATGACCGTAAATTTAAAACCCCCTCTGGAAAGTTTGAATTCAAATCTGAGCTATGTGAGAAAAATGGCCATACGGCGCTTCCGGAATACAAAGCGGAAGCGAAAAGCACGCTGCCATTCCACCTGTTTACACCGCATGTGCAGTTCGGTATCCATTCCCAATTTATCAACCTTGACTGGATGCAGGTCTTCTATCCGGAGCCGTTTGTCTATATGCATCCGATTTCCGCGCAAAAAAGAGGCATTGCCGAAAACGACCTGGTGAAAGTGTTTAACACCGTAGGTGAAGTAGAACTGCGTGCGAAGGTGACCGCTAACGTTCCGGAAGATTTCCTCGTGATGTACGAGGCGTGGTTCCCGAAACGGAAATACAACGTACAAAACGTGGTGGCGGATACTCCAGCGGATATGGGACTGATGAAAACCGGCGCGCCGGGGGCGGCGATCCACAGTCAATTTGCGGACATCATTTTGATCGGTAAAGGAGCAGCGGCATGAGACGCGCGTTTTTAGTCAATAGCGATAAGTGCATCGGCTGCCGTGGCTGCGCGATGGCGTGTAAGAGTTTTAACCAGTTGGAACCTGAACGTTTCTGGCGCTACGTCTATCCGCTGGATAAAGAAATTTATCCGCATGAAGAGCGGGCATTCTACTCGCTGGCTTGCAATCACTGCGAAAACCCGGCCTGCCTGGCGGCTTGTCCGGTAGAGGCTTACACCAAACGCGAGGATGGTGTTGTGGTGCATAACCCGGAGCGCTGTATCGGATGCAAAAACTGTATCCGCAACTGCCCATACGGCGCGCCACGTTTCAATGAAGAGACGAAAAAAGCGGAAAAATGCAGTATGTGCTACGAACGTCTTGACGTTGGTATGCTGCCGGCGTGTGTGAATGCCTGTCCGGTGGGGGCGCTGACGCTAATCGATCTCGATGCTGACCCGATACCCAACAATGCCGTCCAGTATCCGCCGGGGTTCCCACGTATGCCGCAGCTTAATCCGGGCACGCGTTTTATCCTGGCGCGTCAACCGAAGCAGCCGGAGGGCAAGTAATGGAAAAGTATGAACTTCCGCTGGTCATTTTTACCGTACTGAGTCAGATGTCGGTTGGGATCACGCTGATCTTGACGCTACGCACGCTGCAAGGAAAACTGGAAAGCAAACGCCTGTACTGGCTGGTTACCGGTCTGGTTCTGGCGGCCGCATCTGTGGCAGCGATCCTGCACCTTGCGCATCCGGACCGCGCCTACAACGCCCTGATAAACCTGCAGCACGCCTGGCTGAGCCGTGAAATTCTCGGCGCAACCTTATACGGCGCGGCGGTGGGCGTGACGTTCCTGGCAAAAGGGCACAAAGTTCCGGCTGTTCTGGCGTCTGTCCTTGGGATCGCGCTGGTGGCGGTACAGGGTATGACCTATGCCGCACCAGCAATGGTGGCGATCGCCAACGGTCTGACGATGCTGCTGTTCTTCATCACCGTGTGGGTTATGGGTTGTGCGGCGATTCCGCTGCTTAATCTCGCGCCTGCCGTTGCCGCATTGCGCCAGGGGGTTGTCGTTTGTATGGCGGTCATGATCGCAGCCCCAATTATCTGGTTAAGCGGCGGGACCATTATGCAGATGACCGCGCATGCCTGGCTGACCTCGCCGCTTTATCTGGCGAGCCTGGTCTGTCTGGCGCTGGCCTTTGTATTAAGTCGTCAGGGTGAACGTCGGGCAAAAGCGCTGTTTGTCCTGTTGTTTGTTGGCGTATTCCTCAGTCGTCTGACGTTCTTTGGCGATACGGTCAGCACCATCGTGAATATCGGTCATTTGTATTGATCGCACCATAATAAAACCCCCTGTCAGGTGTTAACCTGGCAGGGGGTTTTTACAGCAAATCAGACGCTATTAACGAACAACCAGTACCGGCAAAGTGGCGTGGCGGACAACGCTGGAGGCGTTTGAGCCGAGCAGGTGGGTACTGATGGACGGGTTACGCGACCCAATGACCACCACATCCGCATTCAATTCTTCACCCAACTCGTTGACCACGTCACGAACGCTGCCAAAGCGCACGTGCTGTTTAATGCGGGAGGGATCGATGCTGAAGTGACCGACCATCGTTTGCAGACGCGTTTCCGCTTCGTGTTGCAAATGCTCTTCAAAACGACGAACGTCTGCCGCAAAGCGGTGCAGGCTTAAGCTCGCTGAGCCTGGCAGCACATGCAGCAGATGGATTACGCCGTTTTCCTGTGCCAGAAATTCTGCATGGCGAATAGCCTTGTCACTCAGTTCCATTTCGAATACATCAACAGGCATTATGATTGTGTTGTACATAAACATTCTCCTTGTCATTACATGAACACATAACAGCATAGTATTAAAAATGATTCTGCCAGTCACGGCACAGATTTATGTTTTGCGAACAGAAGCGGAAAACAACAACCAAATTAATGGGAGTAGGGATCTAACCGGAAAGAGGATGCAGATGCATCCCCTGCAAGATAAAGCGAATGGCTTTGATAAGACAGAGTTAGCGCAGGTAGTCGCCTGCAGCTTCGGGTTGGTACTCAAGCTCGATGACTTCGAGGTGTGTTGAGGTACCGCCTGGCAGTTCCCAGTGAATGGTGTCGCCAACGCGCAGGCCCAGAAGTGCCGCGCCAACAGGGGCCATGACGGAAAGCTGTGTGCTGCTGTCAGTCATATTGGCCGGATACACCAGGGTACGCACACGGACTTCGCCATCACTCAGATTGCGGAATTTCACGCGGCTGTTCATGGTCACGACATCGTGCGGCATGGTTTCTGGCGAACACATTTGCGCGCGATCCAGCTCGGCGTTCAGGGCGTCGGCAATGGGTAAACCAGCAAACGCAGGTTGCTCCAACAGGCGGTCAATGCGTTCCGCATCAAGGTCGTTAATGATGATAGTTGGTCTGGACATTTATTACTCCATGTCGTCGATACTGCGGGTGCGCAGGTAAATAATCCCAAAAGAAAACCCTCACCGTCAGGCGGCAAGGGTTTAGCTTTTATGATGATACTGAGACTTACCCTATGTTTGAAGTGATTTAGTTCACATTCAGGTAAATCATCAATATTGTCGCGTATGGTGTGATTTTAGCCGAAAAACGTGATCGTTCTCCAATTTGAATTATGCTTTTTAAGCGCTCGTTGCGGGTGCGTCAATACAACTCAGTGTTCCGCTACAGGAGATCTCATGAGCCAGTACGACAAACTTACCTTAAAAGACGGCAGCTATTTGCATTTTAAAGACTGGGGAAGTGGACAGCCCATCGTGTTCAGTCATGGTTGGCCACTGACGGCAGATGCGTTTGAGGATCAGATGCTGTTTCTCGGGTCGAAAGGATTTCGTGTGATCGCCCATGACAGGCGCGGACATGGCCGCTCGGCCCAACCGTGGGATGGCCACAATATGGATCAGTACGCTGACGATCTGGCTGAACTTACCGCGCATCTCAATCTTAAAGATGCCGTACATGTCGGGCACTCTACCGGCGGTGGGGAAGTGGCGCGTTATATTGGCCGCCATGGGACGCAGCGGGTGGCAAAAGCGGTGCTAATTGGCGCGGTGACGCCCATCATGATCAAGACCGACTTTAACCCCAATGGCGTGTCGAAAGAGGTGTTTGATGGCATCCGGGAAGGGGTAGTGAACGATCGCGCCGCCTTCTTCTATGAACTGACCGCGGCATTCTATGGTTATAACCGTCCAGGCGCAAAAGAGTCAAAAGCCGTTCGGGAAAGTTTTGTTGAACAGGGCTTACAAGGATCTATCAAAGCGTTGTACGACTGCATTCATGCGTTTTCAGAAACAGACCTGCGCGGCGATCTCGAAAAAATGACCATCCCGACGCTGGTGATCCACGGCGATGACGATCAGATTGTCCCGTTTGAAACCTGCGGCAAGGTCGCGGCAGAAATATTGCCGGATGCGCAGTTGAAGGTGTATGCCGGAGGTTCTCACGGCATTTGCACCACCCATAAACAGCAGATCAACGGCGATCTGCTCAACTTTATTCAGTCGTAATCTTTAGCGGATTGTTCTACGCTGATCCTCTTTTTCCAGGGAGATGAGCGAAGCATAATTCGTGCTTGGCTGACGTTAACGACACCAGAGAAGGCTATGTATTTCTATCAACCCTCACAGGGACACGGCTTACCGCACGACCCGCTCAATGCCATCATTGGACCGCGCCCTATTGGCTGGATTGCGTCGCGCGATAGCAACGGGCGACATAACCTGGCGCCGTATAGTTTCTTTAACTGTTTTAACTACCATCCGCCGATTATTGGTTTTGCCAGCAGCGGCTGGAAAGATAGCGTGCAGAATATTATCGAAACCGGTGAGTTTGTCTGGAACCTGACCACTCTTGAACTGGCCAGCGCGATGAATGAAACGTCGGCCAGCTTACCGCACGGCGAGGATGAGTTTTTTGCCGCTGGTCTGAGTAAGGCCGACAGCCGGATTGTCGGCGTGCCGCGCGTGGCGCAAAGCCCGGTTAATTTTGAGTGCCGTTTATCGCAAACTCTGCAACTGACCACCGCTGATGGCGCGCCTGTAGAAACCTGGCTGGTGCTGGGAGAAGTGGTGGGTATCCACATAGATGAAACGCTACTGGAAGAGGGCATCTACCAGACGGCAAAAGCGAAGCCGGTACTGCGTGCGGGGGGACCGACAGCGTACTATTCAATCAGTGAAACACACCGCTTTGATCTGGTTCGCCCGGACGCCCGTTTGCAACGCTAAGCATGCAGACCGACGCCAGGTTTGCGCGTCGGTCGTTATTTTCAGTACCCTGCCTTGTCGATAATAAATTGTTTACCGCAGTTACCTGGATGCGGTTGCGGTAAGAATGACTGCACAGATAGCGGTTGATTGATGGTGTCGGCTTTCAGGGATAGCTGGATCTCTGTGAGATAAGCCGGATTGCCGTGACAGCTTAGCTTCACGGCTTTAACGTTCTCGCTGCCCCAACTTTTGGCGATGGCGGCGTCAAATGCGCTGCGGCTGACGGTTTTGCCGTAGTTATCCGCGAGGAACTTGCCCGCTTCGCTGTTTTTGAATTCATTATTCAGCCGCACCATCGTGCCAAAGTACACGTCGGGATCAAAACCAAAACAGGCGCCGTGTTTGGCATATTCGTAGCGTTCCAGGCAGGATGTTCCGCCCGCTCCGGGCATCACCGCGCTCAGTTTCGCCGCACTCTCCAGTGACAGGCCGGTTTCAGGCGCTGCGCATTTACGGCTGGCACGCGCTTCAGGCAGGTTAGGAATGGGGCGTGTTGCGCAGCCAAAACGCATCCAGCGGCGGTTGTCTACCCCGCGAGCGGCGATCGATTTTGGCAGGCTGGGCCATAAACCGTGAACGGTCAGGAAATCCGCTTTGTCCGCGATCTCTTTTTGTAGACGACATTCGTCAGGCTCCTGACGATTACGCTCGTGTTGGCTTTGACAGAAACCGGTTTGCCAGGAAAGGGCCAGCACGTAGCGATCAAAATCACCGTACTGTTTTGCCTGAAGTTCATCGGCCTGAGCCGCAGAAACTGGCAGCAGAAGTGCTGCCAGTAAAGAAGAATAACGCCACGTAGATGTCATGATGATTTCGGATACTTATATAAATTCTGAATATCATCTATTTAATCATAAAAAATGCCAGTCAGGTTTAGCTGACTGGCATCATTTTCATCAGGCGTGAGCCGGAATGGTTAGCTCCACATTGCCAGAATCGGCCAACCGACCAGCAGAAGCATGGCGATGTAGATAACGCCGAAGATAGCGCCCAGACGCCAGTAGTCTTTGGACTTTACATAACCACAACCGTAGATGATAACGCCAGGGCCCGTTGCATACGGCGTCAGGCAGCCCATGATACCGATGGACAGCACCAGCAGGATACACAGATGTTCCATTGGAACGCCCGGAATACCTTTACCGACCGCCAGAATAACCGGCAGCATGGTGGCGGTGTGTGCGGAAAGGCTGGCAAACAGGTAGTGAGCAAAGTAGAACACCAGCACCAGCACGATCACGGTCGCGTTAGGCGAGAAGCCTTCCAGGTGCGTGCTCATGGTATTAGCGAACCAGTCGATGAAGCCTGAACGGGTTAAACCATTTGCCATAACAACCAGCGTGGCGAGGTTAACCAGAGTGTTCCATGCGCTGTTATAGCGGGTAATGTCTTTCCACGGTACAACGTGCAGCGCCAGCATCAGGGAGACTGCCAGCAGGCCCACCGCGGTGGCATCAATCAGTTTACCCCCGAAGACCCACAGACCCAGGCTGAGCAGAACCAGACCGATCAGGGTCAGCTCTTTACGGGTCAATTTACCCATGGTTTTCAGTTCTTCACCGGCCCATGCGGCAACTTCAGCACTGTGAGTAACTTCTGGTTTGTACAGAACGTAGGACAGCCAAGGTGCAACGATCAGCAAAATAATACCGACCGGCAGGAAGCTGAGGAACCATTGCAGCCAACTGATTTGAATGCCAGCAATTTTGTTGACGAATTCCAGACCCAGTACGTTAGGCGCAGCGCCGGTGACGAACATAGAGGAGCTCAGGCTGGTACTGATGACCATCATCCACATCAGATATCCGCCGATACGGCGCGCGGAAGGATCGTTCGGGAATGATTTAAATAGCGGCGGCAGGTTTTTGATAACCGGGAATACGGTACCACCGGTACGCGCGGTGTTGGATGGTGTAAACGGCGCCAGCAGGATGTCGATAATAACAATCGCATAGCCCAGCGTCAGGGTACGTTTACCCATGAATTTCACCATGAACAGCGCGATACGACGACCCAGGCCGGTAACTTCGTAGCCCAGTGCGAAAATAAACGCGCCAAACACCAGCCACACGGTGGTGCTGGAGAAACCCGCGAGACCCCATTTCAGCGCTTGCTTACCCGCTTTAAATGCCGGATCGGCCAGCTCGGAAGCGTCAAACAGCAGATAGTTACTGCCGATAACGCAGATCGTCACGGCGATAAAGCTGATTGCCGTTGCCGGAATTGGCTCCAGAATCATCCCGACAATCATGGCCACGAACACGGCAAAATAGTGCCATGCCTGTGGGGGCATGCCATCAGGGACGGGGATAAGAAACATGACGCCCATGACTACCAATGGGGCCAGTAACTTCCAAATTTTATCTTTTGCTAAAGACATGTGTGTGATTCTCCGGAAAGGATCTTTAATTGTGATAATGATGAACTTGTGAAATCTGAGCTAAGAACCAGGTGACGATCAGCAGATCGGCGCTGCCCCCGGGACTGAGGTTGCGTTCAATACACTGTTGGTCGAACTGGCGTAGGTATTCGAGATCGGCAGGGGTACGAATCCCGCCTTGTTGTAACAAGGTGGAGGCCTGCTGCTGTAACCAGCGCAAACCGTCTGCGCCACCACGGGAAGCCACGTTGGTGTCGCCGTTGACAGACATCAGCAGCAGTAACGTATCGAGTAACGCCAGTTCAGGATCGCGGCCCTGAGCCAGCAGTGAGCGGTAGTGCGGCAGGGCATGCTGAATGACAAGGGGATAGCCCGCTTCTGCTTCGCCGCGTGCGCCGGTTAATCCCAGTTGCTGATAAAGACGTTGGCCGGCCGTGAGTTGTTGGTTGTTCTGGCGCAGTTCGCGCTCGGTCAGGCCACGGCAAAATGTTGCTGCCGTAGAGCAAAGGGTTTCAGCGGTAACGCTCAGGCGGAGCTGGAGCAGGCGGCCAATGGCGGCGCACAGTAATCCCAGCGAAAAGATGCTGCCTTTATGGGTGTTCACTCCGGCGGTGGCGCGAAACATATCGGCTTCGCAGGCCATGCCCAGCGGACGCAGCCCACTCAGCACATCTTCTGGCGATAGCTGAGCGCTAAATGCACCGTATTCGATAAAACGCGGTAGCCATGCCTGAATCGCTTCAGCACTGCGATGAAAATCTTCCAGCGCCATATCTTTGTGCGCGCCGTTATTAATGCGATCCACCAGACCCGGTTTGGGCGACAGGTTGACTTCCGTCAGCATGGCGCGCCACGCCAGCGTGGCGTAAGCGTCAGGCAGATCCAGAGGAAGGACTGCGTTATGAGTTGATGTTGCGGGAATCGGCATCATGCAGCAGTGCCTCCATCTGAGTGAGTAAGTCGGAAAGCGCGTGAGTTTTACCCCGCGCGCATTCGGCAGCGCTTTGCCCGCACAGCAGACAGCGGCGGGCAGGGAGCGCGAAATGACGCCGGGACAGAATTTCCCCTTCAGGGTTCAGGACGTCGATGTCCCATAACCGTCCCAGCGGGTGTGAATGCTCAAGCCCGATAGTGGCGAGCTTGAGGTCCCGGGCCGGAGCCTCAATGGCCAGCAGGCCTTCCGGTCCGCTGGCAGAGACCAGCGCAGTTTGCTCCCTGACAATCCAGGCGGATTTTTCCGCCAGTGCGAGCAGGGCGGTGACGCCGTGATTGAAGATGCGACGGGTTAATTCGCTGTCTTTAATCGGACCTGGCGCGACCACGGTAAACGAGACCAGTGGCGCGTGATGACGCGTGAGCCAGGCATGCTGCCTTGCTTGTCTCTCATCGCGGCTGGCGAGCAGCTCGGGAATGGAGACCGCGTGGCAGGTGGCGTCTTCAGGGAGCAGGTGCATGGCTTATTCCTTCACCTGATGCACAACGTCAATGACCGAACCATCGCGGTAGCGCACAACGGCAATTACGCGGTCGGTAAATTCGATGGCGCGCGGTTGACCGGTTAACTGCTGTGCACGTTCGCGCAGCCATTCAATCGACACCACTTTCATGCCAGCTTCCTGCAGGCGTTCCGCCAGTTCAGGGCGAGAAGGGTTGACGGCGATACCGTGGTCGGTAACCAGAATGTCAACGCTGGAACCCGGGGTTACGCAAGTCAGTACGTTATCTACCAATGTCGGGATACGTCCGCGAACCAGCGGTGCGACGATGATGGAAAGCGCTGCGGCCACAGCCGTATCGCAGTGACCACCGGAAGCGCCACGCAGTACGCCGTCGGAGCCGGTCAGTACGTTAACGTTGAAGCTGGTGTCGACTTCTAATGCGCTCAGGACCACTACGTCCAGACGGTCAACGGATGCGCCTTTCGAGCCCCAGTTAGCGTACTGGTTAGCGCTGATCTCAATGTGATTTGGATTGCGGGCCAGGGATTTCGCGGCGGCACTGTCGAAGCTTTGTACATCCAGCAGTTTGCGGATTAAGCCTTTTTCATGCAGATCAACGATGGTGGCGGTGATGCCGCCCAGCGCGAAATCGGCATGGATATCGCGGCTACGCATTTTGTCTTCCAGGAAACGGGTCACGGCCAGAGATGCGCCGCCGGTGCCTGTCTGCAATGAGAAGCCTTCATTGAAGTAACCGGAGTTAGCAATGACGTCTGCCGCGCTGCGGGCGATCAACAATTCACGCGGGTTGGTGGTCATGCGGGTCGCATCAGCACCAATTTTGTCCGCATCGCCGACCTGGTCGATCTGGACGATCAGATCCACTTGATCCTGGGTAATGCTGGCCGGGTTATGCGGATAGGTCAGCAGTTGTTCTGTCAGCAGGACAACCTGTCTGGCGTTTTCGGCATCGACGCGGGCATAGCCCAGCGAGCCGCAGCACGCTTTACCGGTATAACCGTTAGCGTTACCAAACTGGTCGCAGGACGGTACGCCGAGGAATGCGACATCAATGTTGAGCTCGCCACTTTGCACCAGGTGTACACGACCGCCGTGGGAGTGGATCTGTACCGGCTCAGCCAGCAGACCACGCGAGATCTCTTCTGCCAGCGGGCCACGCAGACCGGAGGTATAAATACGGCTGACCACGCCCTGACGGATGTGCTCAACCAGCGGCGCGTGGCAGTCGCTCAGGGAGCTTGAGGCCAGCGTCAGGTTTTTAAAGCCCATGCTGGCGATGGCGTCCATCACCAGGTTAATCGTCAGATCGCCACCGCGAAATGCGTGGTGGAAAGAGATGGTCATACCATCCTGTAAACCTGAACGACGAATGGCGTCTTCCAGATTAGCGCACAGCTTTTTGTCGCGCGGTTTTTGCGCCTGCAATTCTGCTTTTGCGGTGCTCTGATAAGCGGAAAGCTCGCTTTCTGCATGACGACTCCAGGTCGCCACGCGATCCTGGCGTTGAGACTGTTCGATTTTCTGCGTCATTTTTTTGCCTTATTCTTCGCGAATGCCGGAAAGTTCTGCACGGGAGATAACCAGAAGGGCGCGCTCGATAACCGGGCTGTCGACCATCTTGCCGTTTAGGGAAACCACGCCACGACCTTCGCGGGCAGCAGCTTCAGCGGCTTCCACCACCAGACGGGCGTGAGCCAGCTCTTTACGCGTCGGGGCGTAGAGGTTGTGCAGAAGTTCAATCTGGCGAGGGTTGATGAGCGACTTGCCGTCAAAACCCAGTTGCTTGATGTGTGAGGCTTCGTGCAGGAAACCTGCTTCGTTGTTGGCATCGGAATAGACGGTATCGAACGCCTGAATACCGGCAGAGCGCGCAGCCTGTAAAATAGAGCAGCGGGCAAACAGCAGTTCAGTCCCTTCCGGGGAGCGTTCAGTGCGCAGGTTACGCACATAATCTTCTGCACCCAGGGCAATACCAATCAGGCGCTCGGAAGCGTGGGCAATCTCTACGGCGCGGGTAATGCCTAACGGCGACTCGATGGCGGCTAACAGGCCGGTGCTGCCGGGTTCACGTCCGCAGGCGTTTTCGATGCGCAGGATTTCGCTTTCGATGTCGATGACATCCTGTGCGGTATCGGTTTTCGGTAAACGCACGATGTCAGCGCCGCCGCGCACAACGGCTTCGAGGTCGTTGATGCCCCATTCGGAGTCGAGGGCGTTTACGCGCACGATGGTTTCAACGTCGTGATACAGCGGATGTTGCAGCGCGTGGTACACCATGCGGCGGGCGGTATCTTTTTCACGCAGCGCGACGGAGTCTTCCAGGTCGAACATCAGCGCATCAGCCGGGTAGATAAACGAGTTGCTGACCATGGCGGCGTTGGCGCCCGGTACGAACAACATGCTACGACGGGTACGGGTTTTACGTTGTTGCAAAGATTCGGCAATCACTGGCAATCCTCCCATGGCAGTGCCGGAATACCGCCAGCGCGGGCCAGTAGTGCTTCCAGTCGCGCACGTAAAATGCAGTCCAGTGCGCCTTTATCATCAACATTTAATTGCACGCCGCGTACGTTATAGCGGGACAGTACGTCCAGAATGGTGGCCCGGATGGCATCACCGAACTGCTTTTCGACGCTACTGTTAACCTGCAGGTCAATATCCTGCGAATCGAGTGGGGCGATGCGGATCATCACATCACCGGACTCGAGTGTGCCTGCGACGGCTGCCTGGTTTATTTTCATTTTTCACCTGTTGCTAATGCGGGGGTATTTTGGCGGACTGCCGCACCCGATGAGGCTCGTTCAGCCATGCTTTGCAGATAGTGCAGCGTGGCGTCAGGGACCAGGGATGCGATAGCCGTGAGATCTTTTTTAACCAGCAGCTTGCGCACCCAGGAGGCGGAAATCGGCATCTCCTGGAAGCACAGCCGCTCAATTTCCACCAGTTCAATCGGTGGGGCGGGAAGCGTTGGGGTCTCCAGCCAGTAACGCATATCGTTGTTGTACTGGGAGGTGACGGTGCAATACGGCTCGGTACCCACAAAACGGTGCGTAACGCCGAGAGCCGGGGCCAGGTACTGGCGGAAGATTTTCAGGTCTATTTCGGTGTAGCAGTGGTTAATAACGCTCTGCTCTTTGATGAAGTAGCACGGGAACGTGGCGCGGGAAATGATGTATTCCGAACCGCGATGCACGGTTAAACGCGGAATGTCTTTTGTCCCTTTGAGTACCAGATCCAGCCGGTCTTCATACGGAAAACGTGAGGTATCTTCTTTCACCAAAAACAGATGCAGCCAGTCACATTGCGCGGCCGCCTGTTGGATCAGGAAACGATGACCGTTGGTGAAGGGGTTGGCGTTCATGACGATACAGCCAATTTTTTTTCCTTCATGACGCTGTTTTGCCAGCGATTCGGCGTAGCGTTTGAGCCGCGTGGTGCTGTTTTCCATCAATACCATAATGCCGGGCACGCTGGTGAGCGTGGAAAAGCCGCACTGTTTAAACAGCGATTCGTATTCGGTTTTGGTATAGATGAAGAGGTGCGTACAGTGGCGCTCATAGGCGAGGTTGATGAGTTCTGTTGCCAGCGTCAGCGCCAGGCCTTCACCGCGCACGGACTCACAAATCGCGACGCACTTAATGATATTGCCGGCGATACCGCCACAGGCAATCAGGCGATCGTCACGGGTGACGGTGATAAATACTTCGACGGTGGTATCAACGCTCAGATCATTCTCTTTCAGAAATTGCGCGATAGCCGCCATCTTTTTATTTTCTGAGCGTTTAACTTGCGTGAATATATTATTACCGAACATAGTGAATAGAGCCCCGACGCTATATTTGTTACTGGGTTTCTGTTTTTGTTGCTCTGATTAGCAACCTGATAACGTTTTGTTTGCAATTGAAGGGAATGTTTTTTTATTACGGAGTATTTCTTTTTTTCCCTGCTGCATACATCGTAAGGAGTATTTTGGAGGTAATTTTTGATTTATTTCACAATAAGTTAGAAGGTTTTAATGTGTTTTATGGTTTTAAGTTTTTTAATTAATTTAACTCGGAAATAGCGCGTGGTTTTAATTTGTTTAATTGATTTAAGGTGGGGAATCTGCAACGATCATGTTTTATACCGTGGCTTTTAAATAAAACATTTTTATTACAACTACAATAGAAAATAAGTTTCGGTAACGTCGGTGAGGAAAAATTATGGCAGAACAGAAAAATAAAACACGGTTTCTTTTTTTTCGCAGTCTGGCGTTTCCGTTACGCATCTTCCTGCTCATTCTGGTCGTTTCTGTTCTTATTATCGCAGCGTTAGCACAATACTTTACCGCCAGTTTTGAAGATTATCTGACGACTCACGTCCGCGATATGGCAATGAATCAGGCCAAAATCATCGCTTCTAATGACAGCATCATCACGGCGGTGAAGCATCGTGATTACAAGCGTCTGGCGACGATTGCCGACAGACTGCAGAGCGGGACTGATTTCGACTATGTCGTTATTGGCGATACCCACTCCATTCGTCTTTATCACCCAAACCCGGAAAAAATTGGTTACCCGATGCAGTTCACCAAGCCTGGCGCGCTGGAAAAAGGTGAGAGCTACTTTATTACCGGTAAAGGATCTATCGGGATGGCAATGCGTGCCAAAACCCCTATCTTTGATAACGATGGCAAAATCATTGGCGTGGTCTCAATTGGCTATCTGATCAGTAAAATTGACAGCTGGCGATCGGATTTCTTACTGCCAATGGCTGGGGTATTTATCCTGCTGTTGTTGGTACTTATGCTGCTCTCCTGGTTTTTTGCTGCCCATATTCGTCGGCAGATGTTGGGGATGGAGCCTAAACAAATCGCGCGGGTGGTGCGTCAGCAGGAAGCGCTGTTTAGCTCGGTGTATGAAGGGTTGATTGCCGTTGATCCTGACGGATACATCACCGCGATAAACCGCAGTGCGAGGAAAATGCTGGGGTTGTCATCGCCGGGTCGAAAGTGGCTGGGCAAACCGGTAAATGAAGTCGTTCAGCCAGCGGACTTTTTCACCCAGCAGATTGCGGAACAACGCCAGGATGCGATGGTTAATTTTAATGGGTTGAGCGTTATCGCCAACCGTGAAGCGATTCGCTCCGGTGACGAACTGCTCGGCGCCATTATCAGTTTTCGTAGTAAAGATGAAATTGCTACCCTTAATGCGCAATTAACGCAAATCAAACAGTATGTTGAGAGCCTGAGAACGCTGCGGCATGAGCACCTGAACTGGATGTCGACCATCAATGGCCTGCTGCAAATGAAAGAGTATGACCGGGTGCTGGCTATGGTTCAGGGGGAATCACAGGCGCAGCAGCAACTGATTGACAGCCTGCGCGGCGCTTTTGCCGATCGTCAGGTGGCGGGTCTGTTATTTGGCAAGGTACAGCGTGCGCGGGAGCTGGGCCTTACAATGACCATTGTTCCAGGCAGCCAACTGCACCAACTGCCCGAAGGGCTGGATAGCACAGAGTTTGCAGCAATTGTTGGTAATCTGCTTGATAATGCATTTGAAGCGAGTTTACGCACCCAGCAAGGCAACAAAGTCGTCGAACTCTATTTGAGCGACGAAGGGGATGATGTGGTCATCGAAGTTGCCGATCAGGGATGCGGTGTGCCGGAAGCATTGCGTGAAAAAATATTTGAACAGGGTGTAAGCACCCGTACCGATGAACCAGGCGAACATGGCATCGGTTTGTATCTGATTGCAAGTTATGTGAGGCGCTGTGACGGGGTGATTACGCTCGAAGATAACTCCCCTTGCGGTACCTTATTTTCTTTATTTCTTCCGAAAGTGAAAAAAAATAATGACGGAACCATTAACGCTACTGATCGTTGAGGATGAAACGCTACTGGCGGAAATGCATGCTGAATATATCCGCCATATACCCGGCTTCAGCCAGATATGGCTGGCGGGTAATCTTGCGCAGGCAAGAATGATGATTGAGCGTTTTAAGCCCGGTTTGATTCTTCTTGATAACTACTTGCCGGACGGTAAGGGTATTACTTTGTTGCATGAGCTGACCCAGGCGCGCTATCCGGGCGGTGTGGTCTTTACCACGGCGGCCAGCGATATGGAAACGGTCTCCGAGGCCGTGCGCAGCGGCGCGTTTGATTATCTGGTCAAACCTATCGCTTACGAACGGTTGGGGCAGACGCTGACGCGGTATCAACAGCGCAGACGCATGCTGGCAGGCAATGACAGCGCCAGTCAAAAGCAGATTGATGAAATGTTTAACGCCTATGCGCGCGGCGAGCCGAAAGGCGATTTGCCGACCGGGATTGATGCGTTAACGCTGAATGCGGTGCTGAAGCTATTTGCCGATCCGACGGTACATCATACTGCGGAAACGATCGCCCAGGCGCTCACCATCAGCCGTACGACCTCCAGACGCTATCTGGAGTACTGTGCCAGCCGCCATTTGATTATCGCGGAGATTATTCACGGGAAGGTGGGTAGACCGCAGCGTATTTACCACGGCGGCTAAATGCTGATTTCTGACGTAGGCCGGATAAGATGCTTTAGCATCAATATCCGGCAACGGGGTTGAAATGCCGGATGCGGCGTAAACGCCTTATCCGGCCTACATTTTGCTGAGAGTCAGCCGCCAACAACGGCTGAAGAAGAGCCAGGTACCATCACTTCGGTGGCGATGATCACCACCAGCAGTCCGACCAGGACCGGAACCGAGGTACGTTTCACGACTTCGAACGGCGAAATCTTCGCCATCCCTGCCACCGCCACAACGACGCCGGAGACCGGGGAGATGGTACGCCCGAGGTTGGAGGCCTGAAGCATCGGGATAGCGAGGTAAGCCGGGTTAATGCCGGAAGAGTGTGCCAGTTTTGGGATCATCTCAACGAAAGCATAGAACGGTGCATTACCGGAACCCGTGGTCATGGCTGCCAGCATGGTCAGGATCACCAGCACCAGCATCAGAATAATACTCGCTGAGCCAAACGAGGTGGCGATAGATATCAGGCTCTGAATAAAGCCGATAGTGCTCAAGCCCTGGGCAAAAACACCTGCCGCGACGAGCAGCATTACTACGTTAGCAAAGGCGTCCGCCATGCCACGGTAAGCGACTTCCAGACCTGAAAACACCTTCTGAGTGTTGAATCCACGGACAAATTCCAGAACGGCGGCGATGAGCATGCACAGGACCAAAATCGTAATAATGTGCAGCTGTGGACCCCATTTTCCATCAAAAATCAGGACGCCTACGATCGGTGTAAACGGCAGGATGGCGTAAAAAGACGGCGCGGTAGTGGTGATTTCTGCCACGTCTAACATTTCGTGAGAAATGTTCTCTTTTTTATCAAGGTAGCGCTGCCAGAAAAAGTGCGCAATCGCCATAGCAATGATGGCGGCAATGGAAATTGGCAGTGTGGTTTTAAACGCGAAATCAATCAACGGCATTTCTGCGGCTTTTGCCGCCAGCACCACATCACCAGATGTCGGTGAAAGAATGATTGCGGCAGGGGAGGCGCATATGGCCGCCGCGGCGCCACGGCTGATCCCAACGTTAACCATGACCGGGAAAAGCGTCGCCATCAGCAATACGCCCAGCCCTGTCGCTGAAGAGACGGCCAGAGACATCAGACAGGCGACAAAATAGGCGGCAATCATTAACAGATAAGGTGAGTTGATATATTGCAGCGGTTTGGAGGCCAGCTTAACCACCATATCGTTTGCGCCAATATGCGTCATGTAGGCGGCAAAACCACACAGCATCATTATCATCATGCCGAGATCGCCACCGCGGCTCATCAGCAAAATTTTAATGTATTCAACAATGTCTGTAGCTGTATAGCCCGTCGTTGCTGCGCTGGAAGGTAGAACTTTATGCCCCATTACCGCACTGATAATCAGCAAAACCAGGCCGCCAACAAACAGTACACCGGTGGCGGAATAACCTTTGATGATGTAGCGTGCCACACCCACAATAACCACAACCCCAATAAGGAGTTCAATAAATGTCAACATTGTTTCCCCTGTCGCATTGCTGCCCAGAAAGTAAAAAACTAAAAAAAGTAAAAAGTGGTGACAGAATGTGCCTAATAAACCAATAACTATTGCTGATTGAAATCAATAAAAATACGGATTCAACCGATGGCCAGACTGTTTTTTCAGCATCGCGGTTTAAAAAAGAATATCCCCGACAAAAACTGTGAAACGCATTGCTGGTGTGTGTGTTTTGATATTGAAATGTAAATAGATTGTTGTTTTATTTTGCTGTTATGTATGAAAAGAATAATTTAATAGCAATTCAGAGAAAATCATTCCTGTGATAAAGCTCAATAAATAGAGGGTTAATAATCTTATAAGTATTATCTGAAGAATATTCTGATTTTATCTCTGTGCATTTTTGTTAAGTTAACATTAAGGTTGAGTTTGCTACAATTGCTAATAACTCCCAGGATGGTAATTAAGTTGTGATTGTTGCTAAACGATATTTTCTCATTTTTTCATTTCTTTTTATTCAGTTAGCTTTCATTCCTCAGGGAGCTGCTGAAGATAAAGGCTGGTTCGCCACGTTTAAAGATAATGTCAGTGAAACCTGGCAGCAGCCGGAACATTATGATCTGTATGTACCGGCTATTACCTGGCATGCCCGTTTTGCCTACGATAAAGAAAAAACGGATCGCTACAATGAACGCCCCTGGGGGGCCGGATTTGGCCAGTCCCGTTGGGATGATAAAGGTAACTGGCACGGGCTTTATATTATGGCCTTTAAGGATTCCTATAATAAATGGGAACCGATTGGCGGGTACGGCTGGGAGAAAACCTGGCGTCCGCTGCCCGATGAAAACTTCCATACCGGCCTTGGATTTACTGCTGGCTTTACCGCGCGCGATAACTGGAACTACATTCCGGTGCCGGTGCTGTTACCGCTGGCGTCGATCGGTTATGGTCCGGCAACGTTCCAGATGACTTACATTCCAGGAACCTATAACAACGGCAACGTCTACTTTGCGTGGTTACGCTTCCAGTTTTGATGGGCTACCTGTAGCGTCAGCCAGGTGTTAATAAATCATTAAAAAACATACGGATAGAAACTCTTACTGAAAAATAACGCGACGTTTATCACTTTTTGATAAAGTTCGACTGGACAAAGCGCACCACAATTGTTGTACTGATACCCGACACAGCATTTGTGTCTATTTTTCATGTAAAGGTAATTTTGATGTCTAAGATTAAAGGTAACGTTAAGTGGTTTAATGAGTCCAAAGGATTCGGTTTCATTACTCCGGAAGATGGCAGCAAAGACGTGTTCGTACACTTCTCTGCAATCCAGACCAATGGTTTTAAAACTCTGGCTGAAGGTCAGCGCGTAGAGTTCGAAATCACTAACGGTGCCAAAGGCCCTTCTGCTGCAAACGTAATCGCTCTGTAAGCATACGACAGCAAGCATTCAAAACCCGCTTAATTGCGGGTTTTTTTCGCTCTAATGTGCGGGAGTGGCAGAAACCAGCCAGAATGCCAGGGCGGTCATCGCAAATGATCCCAGCAAATTAACCAGCACATTCACCATAGCCCAGCCAAAGCGTCCTTCCTGGAGTAAAAACACGACCTCTGCCGAGAAGGTGGAGAACGTTGTTAGCCCTCCGCAAAAGCCGGTAGTAATCAGCACTTTCCACATGGGATCGATGTTTGTCATGCGATTAAACCACGCCAGACCCATACCAATGATAAACGCGCCAACCAGGTTTGCCACCAACGTCCCGACTGGAATAGCCTGATGCAGTGGGTTGAAGCGCATGCTTAACATCCATCTTGCTACGCTACCAGTACCACCACCGATAAAAACCGCTAAAAGAAGTTGTAACACTGCTAAATCCTGCTATTTGATTGTATATAGGATGAGTGTAACGCTGAATAATCACTGTTGGCGAGCCTGACAAACTTTTCTGGAGGGAATATGTTCGTTGCAGCAGGGCAGTTTGCCGTGGGACCTTCGTGGGAAAAGAATGCAGAAACCTGCGCCTTATTGATGTCTCAGGCCGCAGGAGAGGGAGTATCGTTATTGGTACTACCGGAGGCGTTGCTGGCCCGTAACGATATTGATCCTGACCTGTCAGTGAAGTCAGCGCAATTACTGGAGGGTGGGTTTCTGACGCGTTTACTACGAGAAAGCGCGCAAAATGAGATGACGACAATCCTGACGATTCATGTTCCTTCTGTGCCTGGCCGGGCATTTAACATGCTGGTGGCGTTACGGGGAGGTCGGGTGGTTGCCCATTATGCAAAATTGCATCTTTACGACGCGTTTGCGATTCAGGAGTCGCGGAATGTCGATGCAGGAGACGCTATAGCGCCGCTGCTGGACGTAGACGGATTAAAGGTAGGGTTGATGACCTGTTATGATCTGCGTTTCCCTGAGCTGGCGTTGGCGCACGCTCTGCAGGGTGCAGACATTCTCGCTTTACCCGCCGCCTGGGTGCGGGGAGCGCTAAAAGAGCATCACTGGGCAACATTGTTGGCAGCAAGAGCGCTTGATGCCACTTGCTATGTTATTGCGGCTGGAGAATGTGGTAATAAGAACATTGGTCAAAGCCGGGTTATCGATCCCTTTGGGGTGACCATTGCCGCAGCGGCAGAAACGCCGGCGCTGATTATGGCCGAGGTTTCAGCAGAGCGGGTGAAGCAGGTCAGGGCCCAACTTCCCGTATTAAATAACCGGCGCTTTGCGCCACCGCAATTATTATGACGTTTTTTTAAACAAGGCTTGATTCACCTTGTTACAGATTGCTATTGTGTGCGCGCGTCGAAAGGCCGTTAATATTCTCAGGTTAATATGGCGCTTTATGCAGCCTGGTTTAAGTTAAGAAGGTATCTATGGGTGAGATTAGTATTACCAAACTGCTGGTGGTTGCCGCACTGGTCGTTCTGCTGTTTGGTACCAAGAAGTTACGTACACTGGGTGGAGACCTGGGAACGGCAATTAAGGGCTTTAAGAAAGCGATGAACGATGATAATGCCGATGCCAGAAAAGAGGCTGATGGTAGCGTTCAGGCGGAAAAGCTCTCTCATAAAGAGTAATGTCAGGAGCATGATGCTCTTACTGCGTGCTCTGCATGAAAAAAAACCGGCAATTTGCCGGTTTTTTTATTGCTGATATGTAAGTGAGTATTACACGATTACTTCACTTCCAGCCCTTTAGCCTGCATGTCAGCGTGGTATGAAGAACGAACAAATGGGCCGCAGGCTGCATGGGTAAAGCCCATCGCCATGGCCTCGGCTTTCATCTCGTCGAACTCATCCGGGCTAACGTAGCGTTGCACCGGTAGGTGATGGCGGCTCGGCTGCAAATACTGCCCCAGCGTCAGCATGGTCACGCCATGACTGCGCAGATCGCGCATGACTTCAATGATTTCGGCATTGGTTTCACCCAGACCTACCATCAGACCCGATTTAGTCGGGATCTCCGGGTGCGCTTCCTTGAAGCGCTCCAGAAGCTTCAGCGACCAGTTGTAGTCAGCTCCCGGACGTACATTGCGGTAAATACGCGGTACGTTTTCGAGGTTATGGTTAAATACGTCCGGCGGCGTGGCCGTGAGGATATCCAACGCGCGGTCCATACGACCACGGAAGTCAGGCACCAGCGTTTCGATTTTAATCGACGGGCTTTTCTCGCGGATAGCGGTGATGCAGTCAGCAAAGTGCTGTGCGCCGCCGTCACGCAGATCGTCACGGTCAACGGAAGTAATCACGACATAGCGCAGCGCCATGTCCGCAATCGTCTGAGCCAGTTTCAACGGCTCGTTGGCATCAGGCGCAACCGGACGGCCATGGGCAACGTCACAGAATGGGCAACGGCGAGTACAGATTGCGCCGAGGATCATAAAGGTTGCGGTTCCGTGATTGAAACATTCAGCCAGGTTAGGGCAGGAAGCTTCTTCGCAGACAGAGTGCAGGCCGTTTTTGCGCATTGCCGCTTTGATGCCCTGGATGCGAGTGGAGTCCGCTGGCAGTTTTATTTTCATCCATTCCGGTTTACGCAGCAGGGCTTCACGCTCTGTTGCCACATTTTTAACCGGGATAAGAGCCATCTTATCGGCATCGCGGTATTTAACACCGCGTTCCATCACAATGGGTTTACTCATAGCTTGCGTGTTCCAGTTGCGAATTACGAAGGAAAGCGTTTCAATTCAAGGGAATGTTGCATTTATCAACTATTTTTGAATTAGTGATACGCAGTATATCATTGAAACGGGCCAGAAAGCAGCCTGACAGGCTGGCAAAATGTAAAATAGTTGTTGTTTTGTGCCATTTGCCACAACATATGCCGTGGCAAAGTATGACCGCATTTTTAGTCCGCAACGTACTCGTGCGGTGGGTTACCTAACAGCGCCAGAATGTTGGCCAGCAGGCGCGGGCGAATGCTCTCAGTCGTGGCTGCGCTATCCCATTGCGATACTTTTGCCATCTCCATTCCGGCATAACCACAAGGATTGATACGCAGGAAAGGCGACAGGTCCATATCCACGTTGAGCGCTAAGCCGTGAAATGAACATCCCTTACGAATACGTAACCCCAAAGAGCAGATTTTCTTCTCACCGACATAAACGCCTGGCGCATCGGCTCGCGGGTGAGCGTCGATGCCAATTTCCGCAAGGGTATTGACGACAGTTTGCTCCAGCAGCGTAACCAGCTCGCGAACACCCAGTTTGCGGCGTTTCAGGTTCAATAGCACATACATAACCTGTTGGCCTGGCCCATGGTAGGTCACCTGGCCGCCACGATCGCTCTGGATCACCGGAATATCTCCTGGCATCAGTACGTGCTCGGCTTTACCGGCCTGGCCCTGGGTAAAGACAGGATAATGCTCTACCAGCCAGATTTCATCATGACTGTTTTCATCGCGGGTATCGGTAAATTCGTGCATGGCCAGAGAGACTGGCTCGTAAAGTTGAAGACCGAGCTGGCGGACCAGAATTTTATCCTGATACAAAACGGCATCTCCGTAGATACTCACACAGAGTAGAGAAGGTTAAAGAGGGGAAAAGTATATCACAGGAGGAAGAGGTTACCCGAGCGGGGATGCAGCGGGTAACCGACAGGTTTTTACAGCACCATGCGTACGATATCGATATTACCTAATTCTTCGTACAGCGTTTCAACCTGCTCAATGTGCGTAGCAGTGATGGTGATAGAGACCGAGTGGTAGTTGCCTTTGCTGCTCGGTTTTACCGTCGGAGAGTAATCACCTGGCGCATGGCGCTGTACCACTTCAACCACCTGATCAACCAGCTCAGGCAACGCCTGCCCCATTACTTTGTAAGTAAATGGAGTAGGGAATTCAAGCAGTTCGTTAAGTTTGGTTTTCATGTCAGCTCCGGCGTTACATCAAAAAATAATAACTCCCACAGCGCGTGGGAGTTATCTGGATACCTAGTATATGGGGACGTAAATCACACTTTCAAGTGTTCGATTTTTAGCCAAACCAGTGATGGAACATTAATTTAATGTAATCAATGATTTTCCCAAAGAAGTTGCCTTCCGGGATTTCCTGCAGCACGACCAGCGGGCGCTGCTCGATGGTTTTGCCATCAAGCTGGAAGTTGATGGTACCGACAACCTGGTTTTTCTGCAGCGGCGCGTGCAGTTCAGTGGTGTTCAGTACATAACTTGCTTTCAGATCTTTCATACGGCCGCGCGGAATGGTCAGGTAGACATCCTTATCGACACCTAACGATGCGCGATCGGTGTTACCAAACCAGGCGGGTTCTGAGGCAAATTCTTTACCCACTTTCAATGGGTTCACGGTTTCGAAGAAACGGAAGCCCCAGGTCAGCAGTTTTTTGCTTTCGGTTTCGCGACCTTTATAAGTACGGCCACCCATTACGGCGGAGATCAGACGCATCTGGCCTTCGGTTGCGGATGCAACGAGGTTATAGCCAGCCTTATCGGTGTGACCGGTTTTGATACCGTCGACATTCAGGCTGTTATCCCACAGCAGACCGTTACGGTTTAACTGACGAATGCCGTTAAAGGTGAACTCTTTTTCTTTATAGATAGAGTACTCATTAGGCACATCGCGAATCAGCGCCTGGCCAATCATCGCCATATCACGGGCTGAACTGTACTGACCGTCAGCATCAAGACCATGAACGGTCTGGAAGTGGGTGTTTTTCAGACCTAGCGCGTTCACATAGCTGTTCATCAGGCCGACGAAAGCATCCTGGCTACCGGCAGCGAAGTCAGCCATCGCCACACATGCGTCGTTCCCGGACTGCAGGTTAATCCCACGGATCAACTGAGAAACAGGAACCTGCATACCTGGCTTGAGGAACATCAGCGATGAACCTTTAAAGACCGGGTTACCCGTAGCCCATGCGTCATTGCCGACGGTGACCAGATCGGTTTCTTTGAACTTCCCGGCTTTCATCGCCTGGCCGATGACGTAGCTGGTCATCATTTTGGTCAGGCTGGCGGGGTCGCGGCGAGTGTCAGCATTCTGTTCTGCCAGAACTTTACCTGAGTTGTAATCAATCAGGATATACGACTCCGCATCGATCTGCGGAACGCCGGGGATCATGGTTTTAATATTCAGGTCATCGGCATGGGCAGCAGAGAGAGTAGCTGCGCAGAGAGCCGCGGTGAGCGCCATACGCTGCACGAAACGAGCGGAAAAAGTGGTCTTCATGGTCTGAACTACGACGTCCGTGATGAAATTAAAAAAAGTGCCCTACTATAGCAAAAGCATAACGGGCAGGCATCTGACTTTCCGCGTGACTTTGTTAATGTCATTTACGGAAATTGACAATTCAGATGCCCGGTTTACGTTATTACATGCCGGTGATGAAGGACTGTAATTGCGCCTCGGATTGAAGACGCTGCTGTAATGAGGTGGCTTCCGTTTTGCTGGCGAATGGCCCCATCTGAATACGCCATACCGCGCCGTTTTGCACTACCCGTCCAGGGACGCCAAACTGCTGACTTAAGCGCTTTTGATACTGCTGCGCACGGGTTTGATCGCTAACGGCACCGACCTGAACGACATAGCGTCCGTTGGTCGCAGCGGCTGGCGCGGCAACGGTGGCTGGCGCGGTTACCGGGGCAGTTGATGCTGCGGGCGCGGCGGTTACAGGCTGTGGCGCAGGCGTGGGTTCACTGCCCTCAAGTACACCGGCAGCAAGCGTTGTCGGCGCGCCGAGGAAACCACTGCTGTTGACCGGCGCACCGCTGGCATCTTCGCTTTTCAGCGTGGAATTGCTGATAGGGCGGATGTCGTTTTGCGGCTGGCCCGCATCCGGTGCGGAAGACATAGTGCCACCACCGCTTAAATCAGGGCGAGCGGGCAGGGCATAGGTTTGTTTCGCCACGGTCGTACAGGCCATACCCGGTCCGGATAATGAACCATCCTGAGCGACGATGATCGGGTCGATACGCACTTTGGTGTTGTTAGACGTGTTCAGTCGATCGGCAGCGGCACGTGAAAGTGAAATTACGCGATCGTTGCCATAAGGGCCGCGATCGTTGATGCGCACGACGATCATCCTGCCGTTTGCCAGGTTGGTGATCCTGGCATAGCTTGGGACCGGCAGCGTCGGATGCGCAGCGGTCAACTGCATTGGGTCGAACGCTTCACCCGACGCGGTTAAATTGCTTCCAGGCTCCGCATCATAAATAGCGGCAAGCCCGGCCTGGCTAAAGCGGGAGGGATCCTGGACTATTTTGTAGCTCTTACCATCACGCTGGTAGTCCTGATTCGCCGTTGGGTTCAGGGGTTCAAAGCGCGGATCGGCCCCGCTGATTTCAACAATCGGACCATTACACACCGCAGGCTGCGGTGCGACAGCAACCTGTTGCTGACCATCATCATTCGAACACGCCGCGAGCATTCCTGCTGCGATGCAGATACCAAGCCACTGCTTACGCATTGCGTACCCCTTACACGCTTTTCGACAACATTTTTCTATGGGTGTGGATCGACATAACAATCCCGAACCCGGCCATCAGCACGATCAGTGCCGAGCCTCCGTAACTGACCAGTGGGAGTGGAACCCCAACCACAGGGAGAATACCGCTCACCATACCAATATTTACGAAGACATAAACGAATAATATCAACATTAAACCACCCGCCATGACGCGACCGAAGGTGGTTTGTGCGCGAGCCGCGATCCACAACCCGCGCATAATCAGCAAAATGTACAGCGTCAGCAAAATCAAGATCCCCACCAGACCCAGCTCTTCCGCTAAGACGGCGAAGATAAAGTCAGTGTGGCGTTCGGGTAAAAACTCAAGCTGCGACTGCGTACCGTGCAGCCAGCCCTTACCGCGTAATCCGCCGGAACCAATAGCAATTTTAGACTGAATAATGTGATAGCCCGCGCCCAGCGGATCGGTTTCCGGGTCGAGTAACATCATGACGCGCTGACGCTGATAGTCATGCATCAGGAAGAACCACAGTATCGGAATAAACGCGGCGACCAAAACCACAGCGACACCGATTAAGCGCCAGCTCAAACCGGAAAGGAACAGGACAAACAGACCAGAAAGGGCAACCAGAATTGAGGTGCCGAGGTCAGGCTGAGCAGCAACCAGCAGCGTGGGCATAAAAATCAGCACCAGCGCAATCGCGGTATTTTTTAGCGATGGCGGGCAGACGTCGCGGTTGATGAAGCGCGCGACCATCAGCGGCACGGCAATCTTGGCGATTTCAGAAGGCTGAAAGCGCACGATACCTAAATCCAGCCAGCGCTGGGCACCTTTAGAAATAGCGCCGAAGGCGTCAACCGCCACCAACAGAATGATACAGAAGATATAGAGATAGGGCGCCCAGCCTTCGTAAACTCTGGGGGGGATTTGTGCCATCACTACCATGATGACCAGACCCATCGCGATCTGGCCGACCTTACGCTCCATCATGCCAATATCCTGGCCGCTGGCGCTCCAGATGACCAGCGAGCTGTAGACCAGCAGAGCCAGCAAAATAAGCAACATGGTGGGATCGATGTGGATTTTGTCCCAAAATGTTTTTTTGTTCGGATTATCCGTCACGATTATTGGTCCTCAGCTGCTGCAACCGCTGGGTTTTCCGCAGGCAGATTGGTGTTGTTGTCGCCCAACATAATATGGTCAAGGATCTGGCGCATAATCGTACCCACTGCCGGACCCGCGCCGCCGTTTTCAAGGATCATGGCGACAGCGACCTGGGGTTTATCGTAAGGTGCGAAGGCCGTCATTAACTTGTGGTCACGTAAACGTTCGGCGATCTTATGCGCGTTATAGGTTTCATTGGCTTTCAGGCCAAAGACCTGTGCGGTACCGGATTTCGCCGCAATTTTGTAAGGCGCGCCAGCGAAATATTTATGTGCAGTCCCGTTAGGGCGGTTAGCGACACCGTACATACCGTCTTTGGCGATTTCCCAGTAACCGGAATGAATATCGCCCACGGGCGGTTCGTGCGGCTGAACCCATGGCACCTGCTTGCCATTTTCTGCCGTACTCATCAGCAGATGCGGGACTTTTACCAAACCGTCGTTGATAAGGATCATCAGCGCTTTGCTCATCTGGATAGGGGTTGCCGTCCAGTAACCCTGACCGATGCCGACCGGAATGGTATCACCCTGGTACCATGGCTTTTTAAACCGTTTTTGCTTCCATTCACGGGTTGGCATGTTTCCGGAACGCTCTTCGGCAAGATCGATGCCCGTATATTGGCCGTAGCCAAACTTGCTCATCCACTCGGAAAGCCGGTCTATCCCCATATCATAGGCGATTTGATAGAAAAACGTATCCGCAGACTCTTCCAGAGAGCGGGTGATGTTCAGGTGCCCATGCCCCCATTTTTTCCAGTCGCGGTAACGCTTCTCAGAGCCTGGTAACTGCCACCAGCCTGGATCGAACAGACCAGTATTACGGGTGATGACGCCTGCGCTTAATGCAGAAACCGCCACGTAAGGCTTAACCGTCGACGCCGGAGGATAAACGCCTTGCGTGGCGCGGTTAACCAAGGGGGTATTCGGATCATTGAGCAACCCGGAGTAATCTTTACTGGAGATGCCATCCACAAACAGGTTCGGGTCGTAGCTTGGCATGGAAACCAGCGCCAGAACGCCACCGGTACGCGGGTCAGTGACCACCACGGCGGCGCGGCTACCCGCCAGCAGCGTTTCAATATACTGCTGGAGCTTCAAATCCAGCGTGAGGTAAATATCATGCCCGGCCTGCGGCGCGACCTCTTTCAACTGACGAATGACACGACCGCGGTTGTTGACTTCAACTTCTTCATAGCCGGTCTGCCCATGCAGTACGTCTTCATAATAGCGTTCAATACCGAGCTTACCGATATCGTGCGTCGCCGCGTAGTTAGCCAGTTTGCCGTCTTTGTCCAGGCGGTCCACGTCTTTATCGTTGATCTTCGACACGTAGCCAATCACATGGGTCAGCGCAGAACCATAAGGGTAGTAGCGGCGTTTATAGCCTTTAACTTCAACGCCAGGAAAGCGATATTGATTAACGGCAAACCGTGCGACCTGAACTTCCGTCAGGTTGGTTTTTACCGGAATAGAAGTGAAGCGATGTGAACGGGCGCGCTCTTTTTTAAACGCGGCAATATCGTCGTCCGTCAGATCTACGACGTTGCGCAGCGCGTCGAGCGTATCCTGAATGTTGTCTACCTTCTCCGGCATCATTTCAATCTGATAAATGGTGCGGTTAAGGGCAAGCGGAATTCCGTTGCGGTCATAAATAATGCCGCGACTGGGAGGAATAGGTACCAGTTTAATACGGTTTTCGTTCGAACGGGTCTGATAATCAGTAAAGCGAACGATTTGCAGATTATACAGGTTGGCGATCAGCACGCCGGTCAGCAGCAAAATCCCCAAAAAAGCGACCAGCGCCCGGCGCACAAACAGCGCGGACTCAGCCGAATAGTCGCGAAAAGAATTCTGTAGTTTCATCCGCTGCTTAATCTACTCAAGAATCAATAATCACTCACGGTGATAAGGATGGTTGGTGGTAATGCTCCACGCCCTGTACAGACTCTCCGCGACCAGAACCCGAACAAGAGGGTGGGGAAGGGTTAATGCAGAGAGTGACCAGCTTTGTTCCGCCGCGGCTTTACAGGCGGGAGAAAGACCTTCCGGCCCGCCGATCAGCAGACTGACGTCGCGACCGTCCAGTTTCCAGCGCTCCAGTTCGGTCGCCAGTTGCGGCGTGTCCCAGGGTTTGCCCGGAATATCAAGGGTGACGATGCGGTTTTTGCCTGCGGCGGCCAGCATCTGCTCACCCTCTTTGTCGAGAATGCGTTTAATGTCCGCGTTCTTGCCGCGTTTTCCTGCCGGGATTTCGATCAGCTCAAAGGGCATATCTTTCGGAAACCGACGCAGATATTCGGTAAATCCGGTTTGTACCCAGTCAGGCATTTTCGTACCCACAGCGACAAGTTGCAGCTTCACGCATTAACTCCAGAGTTTTTCCAGTTCATACAGGCGACGGCTTTCTTCCTGCATCACGTGGACAATCACATCGCCGAGGTCAACGACGATCCAGTCAGCGACGTTCTCGCCTTCCACACCGAGCGGCAGCAGGCCGGCAGTGCGGGACTCCTGAACAACGTGATCTGCGATGGACATAACGTGACGGCTGGACGTACCGGTGCAGATAATCATGCAATCAGTGATGCTGGATTTGCCCTGAACGTCTAAGGCGATGATGTCTTGACCTTTCAGGTCATCAATTTTGTCGATTACAAAATCCTGGAGTGCTTTACCCTGCAAGTGTTCCCCCTGGGTGAAAAGAGTTAAAAACGTCTGTTAGTATACCTGAACCAGAGGCGATATCGGGACAAATGTCTCCGAAAGCGCTTTTGAAGTGCGCTATCATCCCACCCCACGCCACAGAATGCATCGCCATTTTTGTAAAACAATTTCTGCAAAGCTCTGAAGGGCGGGAAAAGTCAGGTTGCGGAGGATAACAGCCTGTCAGGGGGTGTCAATGGGAGAGAGGCCCTTCCGCAGAAAAAACAGCGCATTCACTCCCCGTCCTGCCATACGGCCCGGCTGTTAAGCACTTTCAGAACCGCAAAATCGTCACATAAATCTATTGCGCTCCAGCAGCCTTGTTCGACGCGGAAATGCCACATTGCCGCAGCAGGCATGGACAGCAGGCGGGCGATTAACACGCTCAGCACGCCCTGATGACTCACCACCAGCAGGTTTTGACACGCTTTGTAATCGGCAAGTTGGGCAATGAAGCGTTCAACCCGCTGAGAAAATGCCTGAAATCCTTCGCCATTTGTTGGCGTTGCATTCTGCCAGTCGTTACACCATAAGGCGTAATTTTCAGCGTCTTCACGCGCTAAATCGCGATGGTGGCGCATTTCCCAGTCACCAAAAAACATCTCATTCAGCTCAGGCATAATACGCACTGGGAGGTCGCGCTCGCCTAAGATCAACCGGGTTGTATGGCGGGCGCGTTCGAGTTCGCTGCAAAGCACGTTGTCGACAGGAAGATTACGTAACAGCTTGCCCACTGTTTGCGCCTGTGCGATCCCCCGCTCCGTTAGCGCAGTGGGGGCGTGGCCGCTGTATAATCCGGCGACATTGGCGTCGGTTTCGCCATGCCGTACTAACCAGAGTCTCATGTTTTCCTCGTGAAGCTATTCGCACAAAATATGATGTTTGCCCTGATTGCGCAGAGTTTTTTCACTAAAATACCCTTTTTTACGTGGAGCGGCACGATGTCTTTATTGAAGAGCGCGCATGGTGGTAATACCCGAGAAGCCGCCGAATTGTTGGGTATCTCGCCTGAACAATTGCTGGATTTTAGCGCGAATATTAACCCGCTGGGTATGCCGGCAAGTTTAAAACGCGCGATTATCGACAATCTGGACTGCGCGGAGCGTTACCCGGATGTCGATTACGCTCGGCTGCATACAGCGTTGGCGGATCATCATCAGATTCCGGCCTCGTGGATCCTGGCCGGAAACGGTGAGACCGAGTCTATTTTTACCCTGGTGCATGGCCTTAAGCCACGTCATGCGATGATCGTCACGCCCGGATTTGCGGAATATCGTCGGGCGTTGCAATGGGGGGACTGTACGATTCATGAATTTGCGCTGCGTGAAGAGGATGGCTGGCAGCTTACTGATGCGATTCTCGATGCCTTAACCTCAGAGCTGGACTGCCTGTTTCTCTGTACGCCCAACAATCCCACCGGGTTATTACCTGATAACCGCCTGCTGCACGAGATAGCCGCCCGTTGTGAGCGGCTTGGGATTGCGTTGATCCTTGATGAAGCATTTATTGATTTTATTGCCGGTGAACCGGGATTTATCCCGCTGCTGCACGGGAATCCACATATTTGGGTGCTGCGCTCACTGACGAAATTCTATGCGATACCGGGATTGCGTCTGGGGTATCTGGTCAACAGTAACGAACACGCCGTTGCACAGATGCGTAGCCAACAAATGCCGTGGTCAATTAATGCGTTTGCTGCCCTTGCTGGCGAGATTATTTTACGCGATAGCGCCTATCAGCAGGCGACGTGGAAATGGCTGGAGCAAGAGGGCGCGCGGTTTGATCAACAGTTGCAAGCACTGTCCGGCCTGACGGTGTATCCCGGCCGGGCAAATTATCGTTTATTACGCTGCGATCGGGCGGATGTTGATCTGCAACGCGCCATGCTCGAACAACATGTTTTGATCCGCAGTTGCGCCAACTATCCGGGGCTGGATACGCGCTATTATCGGGTAGCCGTTCGGAGCATGGAAGAGAATAACCGACTGCTGGCGGCATTACGTAAGGCGCTTAGCGATACAGCCCTTGTTGATTGATATAGTCAAGCACAGCGCCTGGCAGTAAGTCGTCGCACGGCTCGCCTTTCTCCAGGCGCTCGCGGATCAGCGTGGCGGAGATATTAAACCACGGTGTTTCGGCCAGGTAAATTTTCCCGCAGGGCAGGTTGTGCAGGTCTTCCGGCGAATGGGTCAGATGATCCTCCAGCCACTGCTGATGCTTTTCCTGCGCCATTTCGAGGGGATAGCCTGGGCGTCGGCACACAATGAGATGCGTGTTACCCAGAATCGTGTGGTAGTCATGCCAGGACGGAAAAGTAAGCAGCGAGTCCTGACCAATAATAAACGCTAACGGTACCTCCGGACCTTGCTCTTCGCGCCACTCTTGTAGCGTTTGCGCGGTGTAGGAGGCGGTATCGCGTTTGAGTTCGCGTTCATCCAGAGAAAACAGCGGCTTATCGGCAATGGCCAGTTCAACCATGCGCTTACGTTGTTCGCCGGATGCTTCGGGTTGCGCGCGATGTGGCGGCACGTTATTGGGCATGATGATGACCCGGGAAAGGCCAATCAGATTCGCCAGAATTTCAACCGGTTTAAGATGACCATAATGCACCGGATCAAAGGTGCCGCCGAACAGAGCCTGCAATGATTTCATATCAACCATCAATAAAAACATCGGCCAGCGATTTATGGCAGAGCAAAAGGGAAAGTCCCTCAAGTTCCGCCCACACTGACTGACCATAGTCTTGTTTAAGCGTAATTTCCGTACGTGTTAACAGCGTCACCGCCTGACGCAGCTGTGCCGGATGTAGCCGGTTAAGCGCATCACCCATCATGCCACGGCGATTTTGCCACACACGATGTTTATCAAACAACGTGCGTAAGGGCGTATGGGCCGACTGCCGTTTCAAGTTGACCAGCAGCAGCAATTCGCGCTGTATCGTACGCAGTAAAATAACCGGCTCGCTGCCTTCAAGGCGTAACTGTTGCAGGATGTGCAGCGCGCGCTTGCTTTTGCCCATCAGCAGCGCATCCACCCAGTGGAAGGGGGTAAAGTGCGCGGCATCGTTAACGGCTTTTTCCACGCGAGGCAGCGTGAGTTTGCCATCAGGCCAAAGCAACGCTAACCGTTCAAGTGCTTGCGCCAGTGCTAACAGGTTACCTTCATAGCAATAGCACAATAGCTGATTGGCTGCGTCATCCAGTTGCAGGTTGTTAAGTTTCGCTCTCGCGGCAACCCAGCGTGGAAGCTGTGCTTGTTCCGGTGTCTGGCAGCTAACCTGAACCGCGTTATTCGCCAGCCCGGTATACCATGCGCCGTTTTCCTGCGCCTTAGTCAGTTTGTTGCCGCGAACAATCAGCAGCAGATCGTCATGAAGAAAAGTGACGAGCGATGTGAGTTGTTCGTTAATGGCGGCATTAGGGCCATTTTCAGGCAACTGCAAAAGCAGCGTTTGACGACTGGCAAACAAGCTCATCGCCTGGCAGAGTGAAAATATTTCTCCCCAGTCGGTGCTGGTGTCCAGAGTAAAAGCGTGGTGTTCTTCGAATCCTTGCGTTGCGGCAGCCAGACGGATGGCATCCTGGCTTTCCTGCAATAAGAGGGGATCGTTGCCCAGTAGTAAATACGCCGCGCGCAGCCCTTCATTGAGCTGTGCGCGGAGTTGTTCAGGGTACAGCTTGAGCATCAGTTACCCAGCGTGGTGGAAACACGCGCCGGAGATGACGCTGGCGCTGCGGCTGGCGTCGCTGCTTGCTCAGCATCGGCACTGGATGACCGAGTATCGGCCAGATGAACGCTTGGCAGCTTACGAATCAACTGTTCCGCCGCTTTGTCGTACATCTCTTTGATGATCATGTCCTGCTCGTTATCCTTCGCCAGTGCAGCCTGAGAGTTATCAAAGAACGAACGATAAACTTTGGCGCTGATGGGGTAGATATCGTGTCCTGGAATCAGCACGGTAGCTCTTACGGACATTATCATCTGGTATTCAGCCGTTTGACCGTTCTGGAATACCGACGCCGTATCCTTTGAGAGACTCACTCCTCCCAGCCGTAAGGACGTCACATCTTTACGCATTGAACCATCTTCAAGCAGCGTAACGCCGTTCAGACGCAGTTGATTACGCACCGCGCGGCTTAACGGGCCATTCGGATCGCTAGAGTTCAGGATCATGGTTTGCATTGAGGGTGGAACCTGCGTAGTACTACGCAGGTGCCAACCACACCCGGCGGTGACCAGCACCGCCAGAGATAACAACAATGTTGTCAGAAGTCGCACGCTTCCTCCCGCGCTTAGCCAACGACCAGATTGAGGAGTTTACCCGGTACATAAATCACTTTACGTACGGTAACGCCATCAAGATATTTTGCTACCAGATGCTCCTGGCCAGCACGTTCACGAACCTGTTCTTCGGTGGCGTTTACCGGAACGGTGATTTTGCCACGTACTTTACCGTTAACCTGAACGACAACCAGCGTTGAGTCTTCAACCATAGCGCTTTCGTCAGCTACCGGCCACGGTGCGTTATCGATATCGCCTTCGCCTTTCAGCGCCTGCCACAGGGTGAAGCAAACGTGTGGGGTGAACGGGTTAAGCATACGCACAACGGCCAGCAACGCTTCCTGCATCAGGGCGCGGTCCTGCTCGTCTTCCTGCGGCGCTTTCGCCAGCTTGTTCATCAGCTCCATAATCGCCGCAATTGCGGTGTTGAAGGTCTGACGACGACCGATATCATCGGTGACTTTAGCGATAGTTTTGTGCACGTCGCGGCGCAGCGCTTTTTGATCTTCGCTCAGAGCATCAACGTTCAGGGCAGCAACATCACCTTTGGAAGTATGTTCGTAAACCAGTTTCCAGACACGTTTCAGGAAGCGGTTAGCTCCTTCAACGCCGGATTCCTGCCATTCCAGGGTCATGTCAGCCGGAGAGGCGAACATCATAAACAGACGCACGGTGTCCGCACCGTAACGTTCAACCATCACCTGCGGGTCGATGCCGTTGTTTTTGGACTTGGACATCTTGCTCATGCCGGTATACACCAGTTCATGACCTTCGGCGTCCTTCGCCTTCACGATACGACCTTTTTCGTCGCGTTCAACGATGGCATCAACCGGAGAAACCCAGTTACGCTCGCCGTTGGCGCCCACGTAGTAGAACGCATCGGCCAGTACCATCCCCTGACACAGCAGCTGTTTAGCCGGTTCGTCAGAGTTTACCATGCCCGCGTCGCGCATCAGCTTATGGAAGAAGCGGAAATAGAGCAGGTGCATGATGGCGTGTTCGATACCGCCAATGTAGATATCAACTGGCAGCCAGTAGTTAGCGGCTTCTGGATCCAACATGCCTTCGTTGTACTGCGGGCAGGTATAACGCGCGTAGTACCAGGAGGATTCCATAAAGGTATCGAAGGTGTCGGTTTCACGCAGCGCAGGCATGCCGTTAATGGTGGTTTTCGCCCACTCAGGATCGGCTTTGATCGGGCTGGTGATGCCGTCCATGACCACGTCTTCCGGCAGAATAACCGGCAGTTGATCTTCAGGCGTTGGCAGCACAGTACCGTCTTCCAGCGTCACCATCGGAATCGGCGCGCCCCAGTAACGCTGACGGGAAACGCCCCAGTCGCGCAGACGGTAGTTAACTTTACGCTCACCCACGCCTTTTGCGACCAGCTTGTCAGCAATGGCGTTGAAGGCTGCTTCGAAGTCGAGGCCGTCAAACTCACCGGAGTTAAACAGCACGCCTTTTTCGGTCAGTGCTTGTTCCGACAGATCCGGCTCTGCGCCTTCGGCGGTCAGAATGACTGGCTTGATGGTCAGGCCATATTTGGTGGCAAATTCGTAGTCGCGCTGATCGTGGCCCGGAACGGCCATCACTGCGCCAGTGCCGTATTCCATCAGGACAAAGTTTGCCGCCCAAACCGGGATCTCTTCGCCAGTCAGCGGATGAACCGCTTTAAAGCCAGTGTCGACGCCTTTCTTCTCCATGGTCGCCATTTCGGCTTCAGCAACCTTGGTGTTACGGCATTCGTCAATGAACGCGGCCAGTTCAGGGTTGTTCGCGGCAGCTTTCTGCGCCAGCGGATGACCTGCGGCAACGGCCAGGTAGGTCGCCCCCATAAAGGTGTCCGGGCGGGTGGTATAGACGGTCAGCGTGTTGTCGTAACCGTTCACGTCGAAGGTGATTTCCACACCTTCAGAACGGCCGATCCAGTTGCGCTGCATAGTCTTAACGGTATCTGGCCAGTGATCCAGGTTATCCAGATCGCGCAGCAGTTCGTCAGCGTAAGCGGTGATTTTAATGAACCACTGGGGGATCTCTTTACGCTCAACTTTGGTATCGCAACGCCAGCAGCAGCCGTCGATAACCTGCTCGTTGGCGAGAACGGTCTGATCGTTCGGGCACCAGTTGACCGCAGAGGTTTTCTTATACACCAGGCCTTTTTTGTACAGCTCGGTGAAGAACTTCTGTTCCCAACGGTAGTATTCCGGAGTGCAGGTCGCCAGCTCACGGCTCCAGTCATAACCAAAGCCCAGCATTTTGAGCTGGTTTTTCATGTAGGCGATGTTGTCGTACGTCCACGGTGCCGGAGCGGTGTTGTTTTTAACCGCAGCACCTTCCGCAGGCAGACCGAACGCATCCCAGCCAATGGGCTGCAGTACGTTTTTGCCCAGCATACGCTGGTAGCGGGCGATCACGTCACCGATGGTGTAGTTACGTACGTGGCCCATGTGTAGTCGACCAGAAGGATAGGGAAGCATAGACAGGCAGTAATACTTCTCTTTGCTCTCGTCTTCGGTAACTTCAAATGTGCGCTTCTCATCCCAGTGAAGCTGTACTTTGGATTCTATCTCTTCCGGGCGGTATTGCTCTTGCATGGCAGCCAGTGGTCCTGTTTTCAATACAGCTACAAACGTAGCTCTAGATGTGGTGTTTCAGATCCGCATAGCATAGCCCAAACGCCCGCGCCAAAACAGCCTTTCGCGCATTCAGCGTTGAATTCCCGCAAGGATAATTCTTGCACGAATTTACACACTCTGTGGACAGTCTTGCAAAGCGTAGCGTAAATAACGTCTATTATTATAGACAGTTAACGACCCAGGAGGTGAAGTGATGAACAAGGTTGCTCAATATTACCGTGAACTGGTGGCTTCACTGAGCGAACGCCTGCGTAACGGCGAACGCGATATTGATGCGCTGGTGGAGCAGGCGCGTCAGCGAGTTATGCAGACCGGGGAGTTAACGCGAACCGAGGTGGAAGAGGTCATTCGGGCCGTCAGACGCGACTTAGAAGAGTTTGCGTTGAGTTATGAAGAGAGTCTCGATGAGGAGACGGACAGCGTCTTTATGCGGGTTATCAAAGAGAGTATCTGGCAAGAACTGGCCGATATTACCGATAAAACGCAGCTCGAATGGCGCGAAGTCTTTCAGGATCTTAGCCATCATGGGGTTTATCACAGCGGCGAGGTGGTCGGCCTGGGCAATCTGGTCTGTGAGAAGTGCCACTTTCATTTAGCGGTATACACCCCGGACGTGCTGCCGCTGTGTCCGAAATGCGGTCATGACCAGTTTCAGCGTAGACCGTTTGAGCCGTAATGATTAGACGTGTCAAACGTCATTTGTAGGCCGGATGGCGGCGCAAGCGCCTTATCCGGCCTACAGTTTTACGCGTAAAACCTTAAACGTTCTGCCAGCAGATCGACAAACCCCTGGCGATCCACGTCCACCATCACGGTTGCATTTGGCTTATTGCCGCTCAGGAAGTAGTAATCCACTACCGTCATCCCCTGGGTGTATTTGCCCTGGGTTTCCACGCCAACCCAGCGCTCAACGGTGGTAAATAGCTCAGGTTTTAGCAGCCAGGCAATGGTGCATGGGTCGTGCAGCGGCGCGCCGATGAATCCCCATTTTTCGTCTTTATGATATTCAAAGAAGAAGTCGAGTAGTTCAGCCACGATCGTCGAAATTGGATTGCCGATGTCGCGGAAACGCTCGATATCGACGGCGTGAATCTGCGCTTTATGGGTAACGTCCAGCCCGGCCATCACCACCGGAATGCCCGACTGGAAGACGATTTCCGCCGCTTCCGGGTCGACGTAAATGTTGAACTCGGCGGCAGGCGTCCAGTTCCCGAGACCCATCGCACCACCCATGATCACAATGCGGGTGATTTTGGCATGCAGTTCCGGGTGGCTATTCAGCAACAGCGCCACGTTGGTTTGTGGGCCAGTAGAGACAATGGTGACCGGTTCCTGGCTTTCGCGCAGCACGTTAGCCATCAGCTCAACGGCGGTGCAGTTTTGCGGAGCGAACGATGGCTCCGGCAGCGCTGGGCCATCAAGGCCACTTTCTCCGTGAACGTTATCGGCAATAATCAGATCGCGCATCAACGGTTTCACTGCTCCGCCGGCTACGGGGATATCCGTACGGTTGAGTAACGTTAACATGCGTAATACGTTACGTAGCGTTTTGTCGGGGGTCTGGTTGCCGGCAGAAGAGGTGATTGCTTTAACATCCAGTTCAGGTGAGGCGAGGGCGAGAACAATTGCGATAGCGTCGTCATGACCCGGATCGCAATCAAACAGAATAGGAAGTGCCATTGTTGCTCCTTGTAAGTGGGACTTTGTGACAAGGTTAACGCTGGGCTGTACCTGTTTCGATAAGTGAAGAGATAAAGCGTGAAGTGGCGCGCACATAGCGGTGCGCGCCAGCAATATTAGTGCAGGATTTTGGCGAGGAAGTCTTTGGCGCGGTCCGACTTCGGATTGGCGAAGAACTCTTCTTTCGGTGAGTCTTCAACAATTTTCCCTTCATCCATGAAGATTACCCGGTTCGCTACTTTCCGCGCAAAGCCCATTTCGTGGGTCACCACCATCATGGTCATCCCTTCGTTGGCCAGTTCAACCATAACGTCCAGCACTTCGTTGATCATTTCAGGATCAAGCGCCGATGTTGGTTCGTCAAACAGCATGGCGATAGGATCCATGCACAGCGCCCGGGCGATGGCGACACGCTGTTGCTGGCCCCCGGAGAGCTGAGCCGGAAACTTCTCGGCATGCGCAGACAGACCGACACGTTCCAGTAACTTTTGCGCTTTGTCGCGGGCTGGTTTTTTGTCGCGTTTAAGCACTTTTACCTGCGCCAGCGTCAGGTTTTCAATAATCGACAGATGCGGGAACAGTTCAAAGTGCTGGAACACCATACCCACACGGGAGCGCAGTTTGGCCAGATCGGTTTTTTTGTCGTTCACCACGGTGCCATCAACCGTGATGACGCCCTGTTGTACCGGCTCCAGACCGTTCACTGTTTTGATCAGCGTGGATTTACCGGAACCTGAAGGACCGCAAACCACGACCACTTCGCCTTTTTTCACTTCCGTGGAGCAGTCGGTCAGCACCTGAAAGTGACCATACCATTTAGAAACATTTTTCAGGGTAATCATTAAACTGTCCTTTTCTTCAAATAGCTGACCAACAACGATGCGCTCAGACTGAATACAAAATAAACGGCGCCAGCAAACAGGATCATTTCAACCTGCGTGCCGTCACGCTCGCCAATGGTGGAGGCGGTACGGAAGAAGTCTGCCAGACTTAATACATAGACCAGCGAGGTATCCTGGAAGAGTACGATGCCCTGGGTAAGCAGCAGCGGCACCATCGCGCGGAAGGCCTGCGGCAGAATAATGAGCTTCATCGACTGCCAGTGGGTCATCCCCAGTGCCAGCGCAGCGCTGGACTGCCCGCGAGAAATACTCTGGATCCCTGCCCGGATAATCTCAGAGTAGTACGCGGCTTCAAACATCGAAAACGCGACCATCGCCGAGATCAGGCGAATATCGGTTTTTGGCGACAGACCCAATACGTTTTGCAGGAAGCCGGGCACAATCAGGTAGAACCACAGCAGTACCATCACCAGTGGAATGGAACGGAATACGTTGACGTAGCCTTTCGCAAACCAGGCAATCGGGGCGAAGCTGGACAGGCGCATGACCGCCAGAATAGTTCCCCATACGATACCAATGACGACTGCCGTGACGGTGATTTTCAGCGTGATGATCAGCCCATCCAGCAGATACGGCAGGGAAGGGACAATAGAACTCCAGTCAAATTCGTACATTATTTGCCTCCCATATTGCCCGGCAGGCGGATCTTGCGTTCGACGAGATTCATCACCAGCATAATGACAGCGTTAATCAGCACGTAGGCCAGGGTAATGGCCGTAAACGATTCCCAGGCATGAGCGGAGTAATCCAGTAGTTTTCCTGCCTGCGCAGCCATATCGACCAGACCGATGGTAGAAGCGATCGCGGAGTTCTTCACCAGGTTCATCATCTCTGAGGTCATTGGCGGAACAATTACGCGGTAAGCGTTTGGCAGCAGAACATAACGATAAGCCTGCGGCAACGTCAGCCCCATCGCCAGTGCAGCGTTTTTCTGCCCACGAGGCAGAGATTGAATAGCAGCGCGAACCTGCTCGCAGACGCGCGCAGCGGTAAACAGCCCCAGACACAGCATGGATGAAAGGAAGAACTGAATATTGGGATCCAGTTCCGACTTAAACCACATACCTATGTTTTCCGGCAACAGTTCAGGAATGACCAGATACCAGGTAAAAAATTGGACAATGAGCGGAACGTTACGAAACAGCTCAACGTACAGCGTGCCGATCCCGGCAAGGAAACGGTTGGGAACAGTACGTAAAATGCCGAATAAAGAACCGATGAGGAAAGCGATAATCCAGGCCGTAATGGATAACGCGACCGTGACCTGGAAACCACTCCAGAGCCAGCCGAGATAGGTGGTGTTGCCGAACGGGGCTTGTTGTAAAAAAATGCCCCAGTTCCAGTCTATAGACATAAATCTACTCCAGAAAAAAAAAGGTAGCAGCGCTACCCTCGAAGATTGTTATTCAGCGTTTTGCGGTTTTCAGGCCTGATGGGGAACGACCATCAGGCTTATAGTCTGTCCGTGCCGAGTAGCAATCGAGAGGGAGGGGAAGCCTCCCATTTATTTTAGTTAGTTAAGCGCTTTATCATTCGGTTCTTTGAACAGGGCTTTCATCTCGTCTGACAGTTCAAAATTCATGTTCAGGTTCTTCGGTGGAATTGGGTTTTTAAACCACTTATCAAACCATTTCTCTGCTTCGCCTGAGGTCTGCGCCTTGGCGATAGTGTCGTCCATTAGCTTTTTGAACTCAGGGTCATCTTTGCGCAGCATGCAGCCGTAGGCTTCCTGAGACTGCGGCTTACCGACGATCTCCCAGTTGTCTGGTTTCTTCGCCTTCGCGCGTTCGCCAGCCAGCAGGGCGTCATCCATCATAAAGGCAACGGCGCGGCCGCTTTCCAGAGTACGGAAAGAGTCACCGTGGTCTTTCGCGCTGATGATGCGCATATCCATTTTTTGTTCTTCGTTCAGCTTGTGCAGCAGCACTTCTGAAGTGGTACCCGAAGTCACGACCACAGCTTTGCCTTTCAGGTCAGCGAAATCTTTAACGTCGCCGCCTTTTTTCGCCAGCAGACGGGTGCCGACGACGAAAATAGTGTCAGAGAATGCCGCTTGTTTTTGACGCTCGACGTTGTTGGTGGTGGAACCACATTCAAAGTCGAAGGTACCGTTTTGCAGCAGCGGGATACGGTTCTGGGAGGTAATCGGGATCAGTTTTACCTGCAGGTCAGGCTTGTTGAGTTTTTTCTTCACGGCTTCAACGATGGCGTTGGAGTAATCCTGTGAATAACCGACCACTTTTTGCTGATTATCGTAGTAAGAAAAAGGTACCGATGATTCACGGTGGCCGACAACGATAACGCCATTTTTGGCGATCTTGTCCAGCGTGCTGCCTGCCGCTGGTGCTGCGTCTTCTGCGTGCGCCAGACCGGCGGACATTCCCATGACCAGCATGGCAGTGGCGAGCTTACGTAATTGCATATCCAACTCCTTTATCGTCTGCGCCAGGGACGCATTGATACCCATTGTGATGTTGTTATTGTTTGCTACTTAAACGTGCAGTCTTGTATATGTTTGTTAACATTTAGTTTGGATGAATGTAAAGAATTTGCTGTGTTATTGTTTATTTTTGCGAAGTGCGCCGCACCATTTGGGGGCAAAAATATGTTGTTGCACTTTTCAGGTGCTACCAAAGCTCAACTTTGGTGCGACCAGGTTGCACATTCAGCCAAAACAACGTTTGTCTTGTATAACAAAGCAATAGACGTGCCAGAATGGTTATTTGGAGGAGGGGGAGGCCTGATAAACGTAGCGCCATCAGGCTCAATGCGGCACAACTGCCGGATGGCGGCGTACCGCCTTATCCGGCCTGTGAATTTAACGGCGACGCTGGCGCAGGCTCATTACCAGCGCGCCAAAGCCCAACAGTGCGGTAAGCAGCCATAGCGGCCAGTTACCGGTACGGGCATACGGGGTTAAGCCCGTGGTTGGCGTCACGCTGGTGGTCAGAACCTGGCGGGTAAACTGCGGGATCATCGCCTGAATCTCACCCTGTGGACCAATTACCGCCGTAATACCGTTGTTGGTGCTACGCAGTAGCGGGCGCGCCAGTTCCAGGGAACGCATACGCGCCATCTGGAAGTGCTGCCACGGGCCGATAGACTTACCAAACCACGCATCGTTAGAGATGGTGAGCAGATAGTCCGTATCCGGGCGGAAGTTATCACGCACCTGTTCACCAAGAATGATTTCGTAGCAGATAGCTGCGGTCAGCTTAAAGCCGTGTGCATGCAACTGTGGCTGCACATACGGCCCGCGGCTGAACGACGACATCGGCAGGTCAAAGAACGGCGCTAACGGGCGCAGGATCGATTCCAGCGGGACAAACTCGCCAAACGGTACCAGATGGTTTTTGTTGTAGCGGTTACTGGAGTCGTAGCTGTACGGACTGTCTTTACCCAACGTGATGATGGTGTTGTAGGTATCGTAACGGTTCTGCTTATTCAGCCGCGCGTCTACGATACCGGTAATCAACGTGCTGTTTTTCGATTTCAGCAGGTCATCCATCATGCTCAAAAAACGCTGCTGGTTAATTTCCAGGTCCGGGATAGCGGACTCCGGCCAGATGATCAGCTGTGATTTGCCCATTACAGGCTGAGTGGCGTCGAGATAAATTTTCAGCGTGTTAAGTAGCTGACCCTCATCCCATTTGAGTGACTGTGGAATGTCACCCTGGACCATCGAAACCTGAGTCGTTTTTTCCGGCTCAAGCGTATACCACTGGATATAGCGCAGCGGGAAGGGCAGAGCGAAAAGCACCACGCCAGCAATCAGCGGTTTCCAGTTACGCGTCACCAGCGCCAGCGCCAGCAGGCCGCTGACCATCATCAGCAGGAAGTTAATCGCCTCAACGCCCATTACCGGCGCCAGCCCTTTTAGCGGGCCGTCAATCTGGCTGTAGCCGAACTGCAGCCACGGAAAGCCGGTCAGGACCCAGCCGCGCAGGAACTCGGTTATCTGCCAGACAACCGGCGCGGCAATGGCGACGCGTAGCCAGGTTGTTTTTGGCCACAGGCGTGACAACACGCCAGCAAACAGACTGGTATAGAGTGAAAGGTAGGCGGCAAGCAGAACCACAAGGAAAACGTTAACCGGACCTGGCATACCGCCAAACTGCGCGATGCTGACGTAGACCCAGTTAATGCCGGAGCCAAACAACCCCAGGCCCCAGAAGTAGCCGATAGCGGCTGACTGAAGCGGGCGGCGGTTGAGTGTGAGAGCCTGCAGGCCCATCAGCGACACGATCGCCGCATGCCAGATGTCATACGGAGAGAAAGCCAGCGTCCCGCAGGCACCGAATAATAACGCCAGCAGCAGGCGAATGCGCTGGCGTTCAATTAGTGAGGCAAATGCCATGTAGTCTTAGATCCAGTTTCGGGTTTATTCGTCCAGTTTGGGCTGGGGTGAGTCGTCCGGAATTCTGACATGAACCTGAATAATACGACGGCTGTCGGCCATTGCCACTTTGAACTGGTAACCATCAATGTCGATAGTCTCCCCACGAGCGGGAAGGTGACCAAAGGCCTGCATGACCAAACCGCCAATGGTATCGACTTCTTCGTCGCTAAAGTGGGTGCCAAAGGCTTCGTTGAAGTCCTCAATTGGCGCCAGCGCGCGAATGGTCCAGGTGTGGCGACTGAGCTGACGGAAATCAATATCGTCTTCTTCGTCGTACTCATCTTCGATTTCACCAACGATCAGTTCAAGGATGTCCTCAATGGTCACCAGACCAGAGACACCACCGAACTCGTCGATGACGATAGCCATATGATAACGCTGGGAGCGGAACTCTTTCAGCATGCGGTCAACCCGCTTGCTTTCCGGTACGACAACCGCCTGGCGTAACACTTTCTCCATGCTGAAGGCTTCGGCATCGCTGCGCATAAACGGCAGCAGATCTTTGGCCATCAGAATCCCTTCAATGTGATCTTTGTCTTCGCTGATCACCGGGAAACGCGAGTGGGCTGACTCGATAATGACATCGAGGCATTCATCCAGGGTCTGGTTGCGTTTCAGGGTAATCATTTGAGAGCGGGGGATCATGATGTCGCGAACGCGCTGGTCCGCAATGTCCATCACCCCTTCGAGCATATCACGCGTATCTTCATCGATAAGGTCGTTCTGCCCGGAATCACGGATCAGCTCCAACAGTTCGTCGCGGTTTTTGGGTTCACCGTGGAAAAGTTGGCTCAGTAACAGGGAAAAAAATCCCTTTTTGCTGGTTAACGTGTCACTACTGTGTGAATTGTCGTCGCTCATGGCGTCGTATGGGTTCTCATGTTAGTTAATAGGTCGCTCAATGCGCGTAAACTCAGCGCATGGCTTCATGGGAAGCCCGGGCAGATGCCCGACGGCTTATTCCTTCTCGGCAATGTACGGATCCTCATAGCCCAGAGCAAGCATAATCTCTGTTTCGAGGGATTCCATTTCTTCCGCTTCATCATCTTCGATATGGTCGTAGCCGAGTAAATGCAGGCTACCGTGCACCACCATGTGCGCCCAGTGGGCCTCAAGCGGCTTACCTTGCTCCTGTGCTTCTTTCTCAACCACCTGACGGCAGATGATCAGATCGCCCAGCAGCGGCATCTCAATGCCCGGAGGGGCTTCAAACGGGAAAGAGAGCACGTTGGTTGATTTATCTTTCCCGCGATAGGTCAGGTTCAGCTCGTGGCTTTCCGCGTCATCGACCAGGCGAATCGTCACTTCAGACTCTTCCTGAAACTGCGGGATTACCGCATCCAGCCAGCCCTGAAACTGACTTTCTGTGGGTAAACCGGATTCGTCTTCACATGCCAGCTGTAAATCGAGAATAACCTGACTCATTTTTGCTCCTGCTCCTGAGCTTCGCGCTTGCGTTCCGCTGCCAGCTCGGCTTTACGTTTCTGTTCTGCTTCTTCCCAGGCTTCATACGCCGTGACGATACGGGCGACTACCGGGTGGCGAACCACATCTTCGCTATGGAAGAAATTAAAACTAATCTCGTCGACTTCGGCCAGCACCTCAATGGCATGACGCAGACCGGACTTGGTGCTACGCGGCAGGTCAATCTGAGTGATATCGCCGGTGATGACCGCTTTGGAGTTAAAGCCGATACGGGTCAGGAACATTTTCATCTGTTCGATGGTGGTGTTCTGGCTTTCATCAAGAATGATGAACGCATCGTTCAAGGTACGACCGCGCATATAGGCTAACGGCGCCACCTCAATGACGTTACGCTCGATCAGCTTTTCAACCTTCTCAAAACCGAGCATTTCGAACAGGGCGTCATACAGTGGTCGTAAATACGGATCGACTTTCTGACTCAGATCGCCTGGCAGGAAGCCCAGTTTTTCGCCCGCTTCCACCGCCGGGCGGGTCAGCAGAATTCGACGGATCTCCTGACGCTCAAGCGCATCGACCGCGGCGGCAACCGCGAGATACGTTTTACCCGTACCCGCAGGGCCAACGCCGAAGGTGATGTCGTGATCGAGGATATTGGCGATGTACTGCGCCTGGTTCGGCGTACGCGGTTTAATCACTCCGCGCTTGGTTTTGATATTCACCGCTTTGCCAAATTCCGGCACGCTGTCCGCGCTTTGCTCAAGCACACGCGCTTCTTTAATCGCCAGATGAATTTGCTCAGGTTCTATGTCCTGCGTCTGACCGCGCATTGGGGCGGTATCGACATACAGGCTGCGTAAAATATCCGCCGCAGCGGTGACGCAAATTGGGCGACCGGTCAGCTTAAAGTGGTTATCCCGACGGTTAATTTCGATGCCGAGGCGACGTTCCAGCTGTTTGATGTTGTCATCAAATGGACCGCAAAGGCTCAACAGACGGGCGTTGTCTGCGGGTTCAAGGGTAATTTCTCGAGTGTCTATGTTCAAACTGTTCCTCTTTAGCATGTCTCGCCGGACGCTGAACATTTACCGGCATCTAAGGAAATTATTCACGCCATAGGGAAAAGGCGCAAGCATTGCAATAAATATGGGGATTGCGGGAGGAAATACAAGGCCCGCCAGAGCTGACGGGCCAGAAGATTAAGGCTGGTAAATACCTACGCCCAGATCGTTTTCTTTGCGGGTACGCGCAATGACCGACTCAGGAGATTCTGCGATGCGCAGGCCCATTTCGTCTTCGGTGCGAACCACTTTACCGCGCAGGGAGTTCGTCCAGACATCGGTAATTTCAACATCCACAAACTTACCGACCATTTCCGGAGCGCCTTCAAAGTTCACCACGCGGTTGTTTTCGGTACGCCCTGACAGCTCCATGATGCTCTTACGCGATGTGCCTTCAACCAGAATGCGCTGGGTTGTGCCGACCATACGACGGCTCCAGGCCATGGCCTGCTGGTTAATACGCTCCTGCAGGATATACAGACGCTGTTTTTTCTCTTCTTCCGGTACGTCGTCAACCATATCGGCAGCCGGGGTGCCAGGACGCGCAGAGAAGATAAAGCTGTAGCTCATGTCAAAATTTACGTCAGCAATCAGCTTCATGGTCTGCTCGAAATCCTGTGTGGTTTCGCCAGGGAAGCCAACGATGAAATCCGAGCTAATCTGAATGTCCGGACGCGCTGCGCGCAGTTTACGGATGATCGCTTTGTATTCCAGCGCGGTATGGGTGCGTCCCATCAGATTCAGTACGCGATCTGAACCGCTCTGTACCGGCAGGTGCAGGAAGCTTACCAGCTCCGGCGTATCGCGATAAACTTCAACGATATCATCGGTGAATTCGATCGGATGGCTGGTGGTGAAGCGGATACGGTCAATGCCGTCGATCGCCGCCACCAGACGCAGCAGGTCTGCAAAAGATCCTGTCGTGCCGTCATAGTTCTCACCGCGCCAGGCGTTCACGTTTTGCCCCAGTAGGTTCACTTCACGCACGCCTTGCGCCGCAAGCTGGGCGATTTCAAACAGGATGTCATCCGCCGGACGGCTGACTTCCTCACCGCGGGTGTAGGGCACCACGCAGTAAGTACAATATTTATTACAGCCTTCCATGATGGAAACAAACGCGCTTGGACCTTCAGCACGCGGTTCCGGCAGGCGGTCAAACTTTTCGATCTCCGGGAAACTGATATCAACTACCGGGCTACGGCTAGTGCTTCCACGCACCTTGTTGATCATTTCCGGCAGGCGATGCAGAGTCTGCGGCCCAAAAATAATATCGACGTAGTGGGCGCGTTGGCGAATATGATCGCCTTCTTGTGACGCGACACAGCCACCGACACCGATGATGAGATTGGGGTTTTTCTCTTTTAACAGCTTCCAGCGGCCCAACTGATGGAAAACTTTTTCCTGAGCCTTCTCACGGATTGAGCAGGTATTCAGCAGCAGCACATCCGCTTCTTCCGCCACGTCGGTCAGTTGATACCCATGAGTGGCATCCAGCAGATCGGCCATCTTCGATGAATCGTATTCGTTCATCTGACAGCCCCAGGTTTTAATATGGAGTTTTTTGGTCATCGACTTGCTCTTGCGAAATTGTGGCTGAAATGCAGGGCGCATAGTGTACTGCTTTGGCGCGGTTGTGACCAGTATGACGGATGTCAGCCTCAAGGGGTAAAAAATCCTGTAAACTTACACAATACATGTAACAGGATGATTGACCACATGACAAATCAACCAACGGAAATTGCCATTGTCGGCGGGGGGATGGTCGGCGGCGCGCTGGCGCTTGGACTGGCGCAGCATGGATTTACGGTAACGGTCATTGAACATGCCGTTCCCGCGCCGTTTGTGGCTGATGGACAGCCCGATGTCAGAATCTCCGCCATTAGCTCCGCCTCGGTGTCGTTGCTGAAAGGGCTGGGGGTCTGGGATACGGTTCAGGGTATGCGCAGTCATCCATACCGCCGTCTGGAAACCTGGGAATGGGAAAATGCCCATGTCATGTTTGATGCCGCCGAGCTTAAGTTACCTTTGCTGGGCTATATGGTGGAAAACACGGTTCTGCAACAGGCGCTCTGGCAGGCGCTGGAAGCCCACCCCAAAGTCACGCTGCGCGTACCAACGTCATTGATCTCTCTGCATCAACATCACGATCGGCATGAGATTGAACTGGCTGGCGGTGAGAAAATCAGCGCGAAACTGGTGATCGGCGCGGATGGCGCAAATTCCCAAGTGCGGAAAATGGCCGGGATTGGTATTCATGCCTGGCAATATGCGCAGTCCTGTATGTTGATCACCGTACAATGCGAGAACGCACCCGGCGACAGCACCTGGCAACAATTTACACCTGACGGCCCACGCGCGTTTTTACCGCTGTTTGATAACTGGGCCTCGCTGGTGTGGTATGACTCACCGGCGCGTATCCGCCAGTTGCAAGGCCTGACTAGGTCGCAACTGCAGGCGGAGATCGCCAAACACTTCCCGTCACGACTCGGGAACGTTACGCCTGTGGCGGCGGGGGCATTTCCGCTTACGCGTCGTCACGCGCTGCAATATGTCCAGCCAGGCCTGGCGCTGGTGGGTGATGCCGCGCATACCATTCATCCGTTGGCGGGGCAGGGCGTTAATCTGGGCTTCCGTGATGTAGATGCGCTGATTGACGTGCTGGTTAATGCGCGCAGCTACGGTGAATCCTGGGCCAGTCAGCAGGTGCTGAAGCGTTATCAGAACCGTCGTATGACTGATAATTTCATAATGCAGAGCGGGATGGATCTGTTCTACGCCGGATTCAGTAACAACCTGCAGCCGCTGCGTATCATGCGTAATCTCGGTTTAATGGCCGCAGAGCGCGCAGGCGTACTGAAGCGTCAGGCATTGAAGTATGCGTTAGGATTGTAGCTCGAGTGGTGCCTGATGGCGCTACGCTTATCAGGCCTACGAGTCATGTAGGCCGGGTAAGGCTTGCCGTCATCCGGCGTTAGAAAAGCAAAAAGCTCGCCGAAGCGAGCTTTTTTAATATGGCTGGGGTACGAGGATTCGAACCTCGGAATGCTGGTATCAGAAACCAGAGCCTTACCGCTTGGCGATACCCCAACGGGCGCACCCACAAAGTGGACGACTTTTGAAATTGGCTGGGGTACGAGGATTCGAACCTCGGAATGCTGGTATCAGAAACCAGAGCCTTACCGCTTGGCGATACCCCAAC